>PAOI01000026.1 GCA_002707985.1 Sphingomonas sp.
CTGAGTGGGGCTGAGCCTGGCGAAGACCCGTATCGAAGGGCCCTTCGATACGCCATTTCGACAAGCTCAATGGCTACTCAGGACAAACGGCTCAGGCGAATCAGGACAGAGTCTAGAAACCGCATTTCGATGGCGCCCCACGACTGCCGGGTGCAGCTTGCCGATGTCGAGATGTTCCAGATCGCAATGGCATCGGGCGACATCACCATCGAACTGCCGCAGAATTTCCGTGGCTATCAGCCCGCGCATATCCGCTTCGACGGGAGCGCGGGGCGCCGCGCCTATGCCTGGATGCGTCAGACCTGCGACGGCTATTCGACGCCGTCCGGCTATATCAACGGCTGAGCGGCGTCAGCGCGACAGGCGCAGGGCGATATCGCTCATGAAGCGCGCATCGTCGCCCGCCGCCAGCCAGGGCGCTTCGGCGGCGATGGCGCCCAGCATGTCGGTCAGGTCTTCGATCTCCGCCTTGGCATAATTACCCAGGACATATCCGGTAACGCGGTCCTTGTGCCCCGGGTGGCCGATCCCGATCCGCACGCGGCGGAAATCGGGGCCGATATGCTTGTCGGTCGAACGCAGACCATTATGCCCGGCGGTGCCGCCGCCGGTCTTCACCTTCACCTTGAACGGGGCGAGGTCGAGTTCGTCGTGGAAGACAGTGACGTCGCCGGGCTCGAGCTTGTAGAAATCCAGCGCCGCGCGTACCGCGCGTCCGCTTTCGTTCATGAAGGTCGCCGGTTTGAGCAGCAGTATCTTGTCGTTGCCGATTCGACCTTCCTGCACCCAGCCCTGAAACTGCTTCTTCGCAGGCGAAAATCCATGGACCTCCGCAATTGCGTCGAGCGCCATGAAGCCGACATTGTGCCGGTGCATCGCATATTGCGGTCCGGGGTTGCCTAGGCCGACCCAGAGCTGCATCGCCAGTTACTCCCAAAGCCCAAAAGCAAATCGCCCCCGCGGAGCGTTCCGCAGGGGCGATAGCCATATCAGCAATGCGAAGCGAATTATTCGCCTTCGCCCTCGGCTGCTGCTTCGCCTTCCGCTTCTTCCGAAACGGAGGTGTCGCCTTCGCTCGACTTGAGCGCCGACGGAGCAACGATGGTGGCGATGGTGAAGTCGCGATCGGTGATCACCGATTCGGCGCCCTTGGGCAGCGTCACATGCGAAATGTGGATCGAATCGCCCACATCGCGGCCCTTGAGCGAGATTTCGACCTGATCGGGGATCGAAGCCGCGTCCACGGCCAGTTCCAGCTCGTGACGGACCATGTTGAGCACGCCGCCGCGCTTCAGACCCGGCGAAGCTTCTTCGTCGACGAACACGACCGGCACCGCGACCTGAACCTTGGCGTGTTCAGAAATGCGCAGGAAATCGACATGGACCGGACGGTCGGAAACGGGGTCGAACGCAACATCCTTGGGCAGGGTGCGGACGGCCTTCTTGCCGACGCCTTCGACCATGACGACCGAATTCATGAAATGGCCGGTCATCAGCAGCTTCATCAACGCCTTTTCTTCGACGTGGATGCTGACGGGGTCTTCCTTGTTGCCGTAAATAACGGCGGGTACGCGGCCTTCTCGACGAAGCGCCCGGGAGGCTCCCTTGCCAGCCCGGTCGCGCGTCTCGGCCGACAGCGTAAGCTGATCGCTCATATGCTAGTCTCCGAATGCGCTAAAATTGCAGTTCATTTCCACCGGACAGGCCTCCAGGGATGACCCTGCCACGGCAAGCGCGCGCCTATAGTGCAGCGGGTGGCAAAGGGCAAGTCGCGTCAATAGGCGACGCGTTGCACCGTGATCCCCTGGCGCGCCAGCATTGTCTGCACGCTGTCTTTACCCGCCAGATGCCCCGCACCGACTGCGACGAAGACGGTTCCGGGCCGCTGCATCCGGGCAGCGATCCACTGCGCCCAGCGCGCGTTGCGGCTGACCAGCAAGGTTCGGGATAGCTCGGGCGATTCGGTCACATCGGCATTGACCAGACCGCCCAGCGCATCTGCATCGCCCCGGCTCCATGCATCGACGATCCGGCCCAGCATCGTCCCGGCGTCGCCGCGTTCGTCCAGCGTCGCGGCCAGCATCGCCTGTTGCGCCTCGGGCGACAGGCTGTCGAAATAGCCAAGCTGCTGGCGCGGGGTTTCCAGCCCGGAGACCTGCTTCCCCTCGGCCTGAGCGGCGGCGCGCAGTGTTTCCTCCGCGCCCTGTTCGCGCGCATAGCCGAGCCGTGAGACTTCCAGCGTCGCCAGCGTCGTCGCGGCGAGCCACGGGTCCATCGTGTCAAAGCTGCTCGCGGGCATCTTCTCTTCGGCCAGCGTCGTTTCCAGCCGCTTCGCCATATCCGCGGGGATGCGTTCGCGCAGCGGCGGCGCGGAAGCATCGGTGCCCAGCTCGCGCACCAGCGCCTGCATCGTCGCGGGATCGGGGATCACGGTTTCCAGCACCAGCATGTCGCTCTTGTCGAATGCCTTGCGCACTGCCTCATCGAACCAGGAAAGCCCCGGTTTCAGCACATGGATCGTGCCGAACAGATAGATGGTGGTGTCCGCATCGCGCACGACCCACAGCGCCGGATCAGCATCCTGCGTTGACGGTGCAGGCGCGGGGCGGCACGCCGAAGCGAGCAGCAGGAGCGCGATCAGGGAGCGGCCGAAAAGGGTCATGCGGCTATTGTACGCGCTCGACGCGAATGCCGCGCGCTTCAAGTCGTTCGATCACCGATCCGGGTCCCACGAAATGCCCGGCGCCGGCGGCAAACAGCGTCACGCCGGGCCGCTCGTCGAGGCGACGGATCAGGTCGTCGGTCCACGCTGCATTGCGATCGTCGAGCAGCGGCGCGGCCATCGCCGCAGAGGGGTCCAGATCGCGTGGGTGGATGATCAGCGGCGAATCCGGCCCCACTTCGCCCTGTGCCCAGGCATGGGCAGGGCGGTCGATCGCGGCGGCTTCGCTGGGCTGGGAAATGAGCGCGGCCTCGAGCATCTGGCGCTGCGCCTTTTCGGAAATGCCGTTCAGGTTGATCACGACCTGCTGATTGTCCTCGATTGCCTCAACGGGGCGTCCCACCGCCAGGAAATGCCGCTCGAGCCAGTCATCCGCCCCCGCAGTTTCGATCTCACCCGCCTGCATGTCGCGAATCGATCCGATGGTGATCGCCGCGAGCCAGGTCGGCATCGCATCGAGCTGTGCGACCAGATCGTCGGGCAGGGCCTGCTGCAGCGCGATCATTTGCGGGCGATAGCGGCGCGACACCCGGTCGGCCAGCGGTATCAGTCCGGCCTCGCCCCCCTGTACGCCGGCAACGAAGCTGACTTGCTCATTATCGTCCGAAAGCGATTCGAGCAGCAGCAGGTCGGCGCGCGCGATCACAGCGTCCAGCCCCGGATTGCGCCAGCGGAACCCATAGGGAAGGCTGTGGATCGTTCCGAACAGATAGATGGTCGTATCCGCATCGGATATCTTCCAGATCGCCGGATGCGGCTCATATTTCTGGCCCTTGCGGACGCGGATGATCTGCGTTCGGATCGCGCGGTCGATCGCGGCATCTTCGGGCGAAACCACCGGCTTGCCGTTGAGCGCAAGCTGCTGGTCGGCGGGATAGCCGAGATAGGGAATGCGCAGCGACGCCGATTGCGCCACCGCCGCCGAAGGCAATGCCGCCAACGCCAGCATCGCCGCCGCGAACAGGGCCATCGCGCGACCGATGGCGGATGGCTTGATTCCCCGCATTGCACATAATGGGCCTCAGCCTTCGCATGCTGTCAACGACGCTGGCATTGACCCCCCATGCCGCCTGCGCCAAAGCGGGGCGATTTTCGACCCTCCGTAGTTGCGAAGCCACAATCTTGTCCGAAACCAGCCCCCTGAGCTTCCAGCGCATGATCCTGACGCTCCATGATTATTGGAGTGCGCGGGGATGCGTGATCCTGCAACCCTATGACATGCGCATGGGGGCGGGCACCTTTCACCCGGCGACCACGCTGCGCTCGCTTGGTCCCGAACCGTGGAACGCCGCCTATGTTCAGCCGTGCCGCCGCCCCACCGACGGGCGCTATGGCGAAAACCCGAACCGGCTCCAGCATTATTACCAGTATCAGGTGATCCTGAAACCGAGCCCTGCCGACCTGCAGGAACTATATCTGGGCAGCCTCGCCGCGATCGGCATCGATTTCACGCGGCACGACATCCGCTTTGTCGAGGATGACTGGGAATCGCCGACGCTCGGCGCCTGGGGCCTTGGCTGGGAAGTCTGGTGCGACGGGATGGAAGTCACGCAGTTCACGTATTTCCAGCAAATGGGCGGGTTCGACTGCAAGCCGGTGGCGGGCGAGCTGACCTACGGGCTCGAGCGGCTCGCCATGTATATCCAGAACAAGGACAGCGTGTACGAGCTCGCCTTCAACGACGACGGGGTCAGCTATGGCGACGTCTTCCTCGAAAACGAGCGGCAGATGTCGAAATGGAATTTCGAAGTGGCCGACACCGACGCGCTGTTCGACCTGTTCAAGAAAGCGACGGCGGAATGCGAAAACTGCCTCGCCAACGATGTGCCCATCGCCGCCTATGAACAGGCGATCGAGGCAAGCCACTATTTCAACCTGCTGCAGGCGCGCGGCGTGATCTCCGTCGCGGAGCGTCAGGCCTATATCGGCCGCGTCCGCGATCTGGCGAAGGGCAGCTGCCAGAAATTCATCGAAATGAAGACGCCCGAATGGGAAGCCAAATTTCCGGGGTGGTCGCTGTGATAGCGATGGCAAATCCTCCCCTGCAAGGAGTTTCGGGTCGACCCGTCCCCCGGACGGGTCTTGACCATGCGGGGCATGGTCAACCCGAAACTGGGGACCGCGCGAAGCGCGGTGGAGGGGGCTCGCGCCAGTTGCGCCGCCCCGAAACGGCCACCGCCCGCAAGCTGCGACGCGAAATGAGCCTGCCCGAAGTGCTGCTTTGGCAACGGTTACGCGGCGGCAAGGCAGGCGCAAAGTTTCGTCGGCAGCACCCCGTAGGGCCCTATGTTTTGGACTTTTATTGTTCGGAGGCCGGATTGGTCGTCGAGATTGATGGCGAAGCGCACGATCGTGCTGCGCGTCCGGAGCGGGATGCGGTTCGCGACGCATTTTTGCGAGAGAACGGATATCGGGTTCGGCGTTTCGCCGCCGGCGAAGTGCTGAAGGATGTCGATGCGGTGGCTGCCGCTGTCGCTGCGCTGGTGGTGAGCCCCCTCCACCATCCTGCGGATGGTCCCCCTCCCCGCGAGCGGGGAGGATTTTGATGGCTGATTTTCTTCTCGAAATCCGTTGCGAGGAAATTCCTGCGCGCATGCAGGGCAAGGCGCGTGAGGATCTGGCGAAGCTGCTGGGTGCCGAGCTGGAAAAGGCGGGGCTGAAGGCTGGCGAAGCCNTCACCTATGCCACGCCGCGGCGGCTGGCGCTGATCCTGCGCGATNTGCCGGANGCGACCGAGGCGGTTTCCGAAGAACTGAAAGGGCCNCCCGAAGGCGCGCCCGATGCTGCGCTCGATGGGTTTTGNCGCAAGGCCGGCCTCTCCCGCGATCAGCTGACGCTGCGCGACGTAAAGGGGCGCAACACCTGGTTCGCGGTGATCGACAAGCCGGGGCGCGCGACCGCCGATGTGCTCGCCGAAACGATCCCGGCGGTGATCCGCGCCTTCCCCTGGCCCAAATCGATGCGCTGGGGCAATGCGTCGCTCTCGACCGAAAGCCTGCGCTGGGTGCGCCCGCTGCACGGCATCGTCGCGCTGCTCGGCGAAACGGTGGTGCCGTTCGAGGTTGCCGGAGTGACATCCGGCGCCGCGACGCTGGGCCATCGTTTCCACCATCCGGGCGAAATCACCATCGGATCGGCCGCCGACTATGTCGAGAAACTGCGCGCCTGCCATGTCATCGTCAATCAGGATGAGCGCGCGGCAACGATTGCGCTCGGCGCGAAGATGGCGGCGAAACAGGCCAATCTCGAACTGGTCGAGGATGCCGGGCTGCTCGCCGAAAATGCTGGGCTGACCGAATTTCCGGTGCCGTTGCTGGGCAGCTTCGACCCGCGTCTGCTCGCCGCGCCGCGCGAGATTCTGGAACTCACGCTCAAGGTGAACCAGAAATATTTCTCGGTGCGCGATGCTGACGGCAATATGGCGCCGAACTTCGTCTGCGTTGCCAATATCGACGCGGCGGACGGCGGCGAACGGATCGTCGCGGGCAATCGCAAGGTCGCCGAAGCGCGGCTTTCCGACGCGATCTTCTTCTGGGAACAGGACCTGAAGGTGCCGCTCGCGGATCAGGCGAAAAAGCTCGACCGCATCGTCTTCCACGAAAAGCTCGGCACGGTTGCCGACAAGGCACAGCGCATCGGCAAGCTCGCCCGCTGGCTGGTCGAAGAGGGGATCGTCCTCCCCGGCACGGGGAGGGGGACCAGCGAAGCTGGTGGAGGGGGAGAGTCGCAAGCGCTTTCGCCCGAGCAAGCCCCCCTCCACCACCAGCCTGCGGCTGGCGGTCCCCCTCCCCGTGCCGGGGAGGATCGGGCGCGCCTTGCCGATATGGCGCAGCGGGCGGGCGAACTCTGCAAGGCCGATCTGGTGACTCAGACGGTCGGCGAATTCCCCGAAGTGCAGGGCATTATCGGTTACGAACTCGCCAAGGCCGAAGGGCTGCCGATCGAAGTCGCCGAAGCGATCCGCGATCACTACAAGCCGGTCGGGCAGGGCGATGACGTGCCCACCGCGCCGGTGAGTGTGGCGGTGGCGCTGGCGGATAAGCTGGATACGTTGGCGGCTTTTGATTTGGTTGATGAGGTGCCTTCAGGTTCGCGAGACCCATTTGCTATTCGACGGCAGGCTATCTCGATTATTAGCCTCCTATTGCAGAACCGAATCCGATTGCCGTTGCGCCAAGCGATTGGAGTTGTTTGGGAGAACGTTTTCCTCCAGCACTTCAACAAGCTCATTTCTAGTCCATCCCCTAATTTGATGAACGCGACGATGCTTGCCTTGAAATCAGGGGAGAAAGTTCGACAAGTCCAGCAGGGGCCAGACACGGTCTTGCTTGTTGGAGAACACGTTGTTGCGCGCGTCGAGAACACCGCGTCATCCCAGTTTGGCGCGTTTAAGGTGATCGCGCGACGGGTGTTTGGAGACGAGAAAAACCAGACCTACGAGTCAGTTGTGGTCGATGACCGCCCAATCAATTTTGTAGCCGACCGCCTCAAGGTCCAGCAGCGCGAGGCGGGCGTTCGCCACGATCTGATCGACGCGGTGTTTGCGCTGGGCGGCGAGGACGATCTCGTCCGGCTGCTCGCGCGGGTGAAGGCGTTGCAGGCGTTCGTCGAAACCGACGAAGGCGCCAATCTGCTCGCCGGATACAAGCGCGCGGCCAATATCCTGAAGAAAGAAGAATGGGAAACCGTCGCCCCTGCGCAGGCAGGGGCCCATGGCTCTGGCAATCAAGGGGATGCGCCTGAAACTGCAGCGACAGGCTCCCGCCTGCGCGGGAGCGACGGCCTGGGCTATACCCCCGAACCCGCCGAAGCCGCGCTGATCGCCGCGCTCGACGAAGCGGAACCGCGCGCGGAACAGGCCGTTGAAAAAGAAGACTTCGAAGGCGCGATGGCCGCGCTGGCGTCGCTTCGCGCGCCGATCGATGCGTTTTTCGATGCGGTTACCGTCAACGATGCCGATCCGGCCAAGCGCGCCGCGCGGCTCGATCTGCTCGCGCGGATGCGCGACGCAGTGCATCGCGTTGCGGACTTTTCGCGGATCGAAGGCTAAGGGCCGGTACGAAACGAATCATCCCAAGGTTGAACGAACAATAAAATGTTGGGGCGGCTCGCCCAGACGCATTCTTGTTGCAATGCACAATGATTGCTAGGCTGGCCGTCACCAAGGAGGCGGAAAACATGATGAGCGCTGTGACGACTGCCAACGATACGGCCGAAGACGTGCGGTACGTCTATCGATTCGGGGGCGGCGTCTCCGAAGGTGGTACCGGGGACAAGAATCTGCTCGGGGGCAAGGGCGCCAATCTGGCCGAAATGGCTTCGATCGGCCTGCCGGTCCCGCCAGGATTCACGATCAGCACCGACATGTGCACCCGCTATTATGAGGAAGGGGCGCGTTTCCCCGACAGCCTGCGCGCCGAAGTCGCCGACGGCATCGCCCATATCGAAAAGGTGACCGGCAAGGCGTTCGGCGACGTCGCCGATCCGCTGCTCGTGTCCGTCCGTTCGGGCGCGCGCGTTTCGATGCCGGGGATGATGGACACGGTCCTCAACCTCGGCCTCAACGACGAAACCGTCGTCGGCCTTGCCGAGAAGGCAGGCGATGAGCGTTTCGCATGGGACAGCTATCGCCGCTTCATCCAGATGTATTGCGACGTGGTGCTGGGCCTCGACCATGGCCGGTTCGAGGAAGCGCTGGAGATCGCCAAGGAAGATCGCGGCTACGATCTCGACACGGATATGACCGCCGCCGACTGGAAGGCGCTGGTCGACGAATATAAGAAGATCGTGAAGGAGCTGTGGGACAAGCCCTTCCCGCAGGACGTGCATGATCAGCTGTGGGGCGCGATCGGCGCGGTGTTCGGATCGTGGCAGTCCGAACGCGCCAAGGTCTATCGCCGGCTCAACAGCATTCCGGGCGATTGGGGCACTGCCGTCAATGTTCAGGCGATGGTGTTCGGCAATATGGGCGAAACCAGCGCCACCGGCGTTGCCTTCACCCGCGATCCTTCGACCGGCGAACGCGCTTATTATGGCGAATTCCTGATCAATGCGCAGGGCGAGGACGTCGTCGCCGGCATCCGCACGCCGCAATATCTGACCAAATCCGCGCGGGAAAAGGCTGGGGCAAAGGCCGCTTCGATGGAAGAGGCGATGGCCGAAACCTATGGCGAGCTGATCCAGGTGTTCGACACGCTCGAAACCCATTATCGCGACATGCAGGACATCGAGTTCACCGTCGAACGCGGCAAGCTGTGGATGCTGCAGACGCGCAACGGCAAGCGCACGGCCAAGGCCGCGCTGAAGATCGCCGTCGAAATGGCGTCCGAAGGGCTGATCACCGAAGAGGAAGCGATCAAGCGCGTCGATCCTTCGGCGCTCGATCAGCTGCTCCATCCGACGCTCGATCCCGATGCGAAGCGCGACGTGCTGACCAAGGGGCTGCCCGCGTCGCCGGGCGCCGCGTCGGGCAAGGTCGTGTTCGACGCCGATACCGCCGAAAAGAAAGCGGCGGCGGGCGAGGACGTGATTCTGGTCCGCGTCGAAACCAGCCCCGAGGATATTCACGGCATGCACGCGGCGAAGGGTATCCTCACCGCGCGCGGCGGGATGACCAGCCACGCCGCCGTGGTGGCGCGCGGCATGGGCCGCCCCTGCGTTTCGGGCGCCGGATCGCTGTCGATCAAGGCCGCCGATGGCGTGATGAAGGTCGGCACCCGCGAAGTGAAAGCGGGCGATATCATCACCATCGACGGCGGCACCGGCGAAGTGATGATCGGCGAAGTGCCCACGGTGAAGCCCGAACTGGCGGGCGATTTCGCCACGCTGATGGAATGGGCGGACAAGGGACGTCGCCTGAAAGTGCGGACCAACGCCGAAACGCCGAACGATTGCCGCACTGCGCGCGAATTCGGTGCCGAAGGCATCGGCCTGTGCCGGACCGAGCATATGTTCTTCGACGCGGCGCGCATCACTGCGGTGCGCCAGATGATCCTGGCCGAGGATGAGGCGGGTCGCCGCGTCGCGCTCGACAAGCTGCTGCCCGAACAGCGCAAGGATTTCATCGAGATTTTCGAAGTGATGGCGGGGCTTCCCTGCACCATCCGTTTGCTCGATCCGCCGCTGCATGAATTCCTGCCTCATGCCGAGGCCGAATTTGCCGAAGTTGCGACCGCGGCGGGTGTCGATGTCGAAACGCTGCGCCGCCGCGCAAGCGAGCTGCACGAATTCAATCCGATGCTCGGCCATCGCGGGTGCCGCCTCGGCGTCACCTATCCCGAAATCTATGAGATGCAGGCGCGCGCGATTTTCGAGGCTGCCTGCGAAGTCGCTGAAAAGACCGGCGAAGCGCCGATCCCCGAAGTGATGATCCCGCTCGTCGCCACGCGCAAGGAGCTCGAGCTGATGAAGGCGGTGGTCGAAAAGGCCGCCAAGGCGGTCTTCGCCGAAAAGGGGCGGACGATCGAATATCTGGTCGGCACGATGATCGAGCTGCCGCGTGCGGCGCTGCGCGCGGGCGAGATCGCCGAGGTCGGCGAATTCTTCAGCTTCGGCACCAACGATCTGACGCAGACTGCGCTCGGGGTCAGCCGCGACGATGCCGCGCGCTTCCTGACGACTTATGTC
The DNA here is from genome assembly GCA_002707985.1 of Sphingomonas sp. Taxonomy (GTDB): domain Bacteria; phylum Pseudomonadota; class Alphaproteobacteria; order Sphingomonadales; family Sphingomonadaceae; genus Sphingomonas. The sequence goes on from PAOI01000026.1 coordinate 10,349, forward strand.
GAAAAGGGCATTTATGCGCGCGATCCGTTCGTCAGCCTCGATGTCGAAGGGGTCGGCGAACTGATCGAAATCGCTGCCGAGCGCGGCCGGGCAACGCGTCCGGATATCAAGCTGGGGATTTGCGGCGAACATGGCGGCGATCCCGCCTCGATCGCCTTCTGCGAACAGACCGGGCTCGATTATGTGAGTGCCTCGCCCTATCGCGTGCCGATCGCGCGGCTGGCGGCGGCGCAGGCCGCGCTGACCGCGGTGAAGTGAACCCGGGATTTGCGATGGCGGCCATGGCGCTGCGACTGACACTTCAGGATTCGGCGTCGCTCGACGCCTTCGCTGCCGAACTGGCGGCGGGGCCGACGGCGACTGCCGTGCTCCAGCGGCGCTGCGGCGACGTGCCGGTGCGTGCCGAAGTCGATCGTACGGTGACGGTTGCTCCCAATGCGGAGCAGCGCGCGAAGCTGAAGGTCGGGGTCGACGATGCCGTCGGCTATCGCCGCGTCCGGCTAGTCTGCGGCGACCGGTTGCTGTCGGTTGCCGAAAACTGGTTCGTGCCCGATCGGCTGACGCCGGAGATGCAGCGCATGCTCGCCGAAACCGACCGCCCCTATGGCGCGGTGATTGCGGCGCTTTCGCCACGCCGCCTGCCGATCGCATCGGTGCGGCTATGGAACGGCGAGGGGGCTGCGCCCGAAGCGGTGCTGCGCATCGAGGCGCTGGTGGAGACGGGCGAGGGGCTGCCCCTCGCGCTCGTCAGCGAAACCTATCAGCGCGATGTGCTCGAAACGCGATAGCCGCTCCGGGGCCCTGTTGCCTCAGGCGTTTTCGCGTTCGGTCTTTTCCGCTTCCGCTTCCGCTTCCGCGTCCGTCGCAGGTGCTTCCTCGGCGGGCGCTTCCGCCGGTGCCGCTTCGCGCTTCTCGACAAAGCGCGAGCCATGTTCCTGTTCATGGCCAGTGCGCAGCAGCACCGCCTGTTCGCGCCATTGCTCGCTCGCGATCGTTCCGGTTTCCAGCGACAGCCGCTGTTCGAGCGCCGCTTCATCCTCGGCGGTCATCTTCTCGATCTCGCGATAGGTCTTGATACCCAGTTCGTTGAGCCGCTTTTCACGGGCTTCGTCGATTCCGGCGATGCGCGACAGATTGTCGCGGCCCCAGCCGAACCAGCCACGCCATCCGCTGCCGGAGGTCTCGTCGGCCTCGCTCGCGGCAACCGCCGCAGCGGCAGGGGCGGCAACTGCCGCCGTCTCATGTGCTTCGGCCTGCTTGACCAGCCTGTCGCGCTCGGCTTCCAGGTCGCGGACACGCACCTGGGCTTCGCGCAGATCGGTTTCGGCCTGATGGCGATAGGCGGCGCTCTCAATATCGAGCTCGCGATAGCGATCCTTCCATTTGCGCCCACCCGGATGAAGCGCGAGCCCGAAGAACAGGCCCGCGATCAGCGTAAGACCGAGCGCGGCAAATTCGGTGATCGTCTGGAACGGCAATCCCTGCATGAGCGGATCTCCCCTGTCGAATAGGGAGAGACTAACCCGCGCATTAACGATGCGCCACCGCCAAGATTCGCAGGTTCAGGTCGCCAGCAGCGCGTCGTTGATCGAGCAGGCAGCGGGGCCGAGAATGACGATGAACAGCACCGGCAGGATGAACAGAATCAGCGGCACCGTCATGATCGCGGGCAGTCGCGCGGCCTTTTCCTCGGCGCGCATCATCCGCTCGTTGCGGAATTCGGCGGATAGCACGCGCAGTGCCGACGCCAGCGGCGTACCGTATTTTTCGGTCTGTACCATCGTCGTCACGACGCCGCGAATGGCATCCAGATCGACGCGCGACGCCAGATTCTCGAACGCCTGTCGCCGCTCGGTGAGAAAGCCCAGCTCGATCGCGCAGAGCGAAAATTCCTCGCCCAGTTCCGGGTAGGCCTTGCCCAGTTCGCGCGCGACGCGGGAGAAAGCGGCGTCGACGGTGAGTCCCGCTTCGGCACAGATCACCAGCAAGTCGAGCCCGTCGGGCAGCCCCTTGCGGATCGCCGCCGAACGCTTGTCGATGCGGTTCTTGAGGTACAGATCGGGCGCCTTGTAGGCGAGGATGAAGGCACCCGCGACGACGCCATATTTCTTGAGCGCGCTCCAGTCGGCGAGCGTGTCGGTGCCATAAACGACGAACAGCGCAATGCCGCCGATGATGATCGGCAGCACCAGCCGGCCGAAAATCACGGCGACAGCCCATTCCTTTCGGCGAATGCCGGCCTGCGCCATCTTGATCTGCGCGGCCTTGACCTGTTCCTCCTGCAGCACCTTGAGCGAGGAGAGCAGGTTGCGCATGCGATCGCTCGCATCGCTGCGCTGGACAAGCTTGGCGCGCCGCTTCGATGTCGAGGCAGTGATGCCGGCCTTCAGCTGTTCGCGGCGTTCGTTGAGCGCCTTGACGCGCTTGGCCATCGGATCGCGCGAAGTGACCACGGTATAGATGGCGAACAGCACCGCAGCCGCAGCCACGGCGGACAACAACGTGGCGGCCCAGAGTACATCGATGCCCATGATCGTCGGGCCGGTGGCGGTTTCCATGCCTCTCGCTCCCCCTCAGATCTCGAAATTGACCATTTTGGCCATGATGAACGCGCCCAGCCCCATCCAGATCAGACCGCCGATGCCGGTGATCATCAGCCGCTGGTCGGTGAAGAAGTTCATCATATAGCTGTTGTTGATGAACCAGATCATCCCGAACACGATGAACGGCAGTGCGCCGACGATATAGGCCGACGCCTTGGATTCGGACGACAGCGCCTTGATCTTCAGCTTCATCTGCGCGCGCTTGCGCAGCACATCGGCCAGGTTGGACAGCGTTTCGGCAAGGTTGCCGCCGGTTTCCCGCTGGATCGCGATGGTGATGGTGAAGAACTGAAATTCGGGCGTGCCCAGCCGGTCTGCGGTCTCCTGAAGCGCGGCGTCGAGCGTGCGGCCGATCTTCATCTTGTCCGAAACCGCGCGGAATTCATCGCCCACCGGTCCTTCGATTTCCTGAGCCACCACGGTCATCGTCTCGGTGATCGGCAGGCCCGAGCGCAAGCCGCGTACCAAGAGCTCGATCGCGTCGGGGAATTTCACGGTGAAGTTCTTGATCCGGCGCTTGACGAAGAATCCGACGACGAAATGCGGGATGCCGAGGCCGACGAACACGCCCAGCAGCAGCGCGAGCAGTAGCGGCGCGCCCTGAAGCAGCAGGGCGCTGACCGTAACGACGAACAGGCCCAGCGTCGCCATGCCATATTGCCCGACCGTCCAGCCCTTGCCCGTTGCGGCAAGCCGCTTGCCGAGCAATGCCGGGTTGGGAAGGAACCGCGCGGTGGCGACGTCGGCGCGGCTTGCGCGCGAGGCCGTGATCCGCCGCATCTGCGCTTCCATCGCGGCGGCCATGGTGTTCCCGCTATGGCGCTGGCGCACCGTGCCCAGCCGCCTGGCTCCGGCGCGGCGCGGCGAGGGGCCGGCAAAGGCAAAGACCATCATCGCGAGAACGGCAAAAGCCCCCGCTCCGATCATCAAATATGGCAGCATATCCACGCTGTCCTTCGCCTCCGCTTCGTCACATGCCGCCCATGGGGCGGCCTATTTCTTCTTTTTCGGTGCTGGTTTGGCCTTTTTGGGCGGCATCAGCTTGGAAAGCAGCGAACTGCCCTTGGCGTCTGCCTTGGCCCGCGCTTCCGGATCGTCGCCCGCTTCGGCACAGGCAGCGACCTTTTCGGCGAGTTCGGACAGCGCCGACATCGACTTGGCGGCCTTGCCCGCTTCCGCCAGCGGCTTGCCCAGTTTCGCTGCTTGCGAAGCGAGCCTGGGTTCGAACGGCACGACGAAATCGATGCGGCGTTCGATCGAACCTTCGAAATCCTTGCGGCTGATTTCCAGCTGCGCCGCCGGTTGCACGCGATTGGCGACCAGGATCAGCTGCGTCTGCGGCGCATTGGATTTGAACCAGGACAGCAGGCGGATCATGTCGCGCGCGGCCGCCAGCGTGAATTCGGTTACCAGCACCGCCACCTGAATGTCGGCGATCAGATGCGGATGCTGCACCAGCATCGAGCGCGGCAGATCGACCACAGTACATTCGAATGCGCCGCGGATTTCCTCCTGCAGCTGAAAGAATGCTGCGCCATCGGTGACGACCGGCGAATGGATCGGCGCTTCGGCGGACAGCCCCGCAAGCCGTTCGGATGCCCGCACCATCGCGCGTTCGATGAACAGCCCGTCGATGCGGCTGGGGTTTTCGATGGCGTCGGTCAGGCCGCGTCCCGGCTCCAGGTCGAGCGCGAGCGCACCCGTTCCGAAATGCACGTCCAGGTCGAGCAGCGCCGTCGCATGCATCTTCTGTTCGCTCAGCAGCCATGCCAGCGATGTCGCGATCGTAGATGCGCCTGCGCCGCCGCGCGTGCCGATCACGGCGATGCCGCAATGGAAATGGCCGTTGTCCGCATCGGCGACCTTGGGCGCGTTGAGCGCGATCTGCGCCTGGACGAATGCTTCGCGCAGCGTGTCGGGGTTGAGCGGCTTGAGCAGATAGTCCTGAATGCCCGACGCGACGAGGTCGCGGTACAGCCGCACATCGTTCACTTGTCCCGCGGCGATCACCACGGTGCCCGGCTCGCATACTTCGGCGAGCGCGTTGATGTCGTTCAGCGGATCGCCCGATTCGGACAGGTCGACGAACAGGATGTTGGGGCTGGCCGACACCGACAGCGTCTGCACTGCGTTGCGAAGGCCGCCCTTGTTGACCTTGCTGGGTTCCCAGCCGAGCTCGACGGCGATCGGCCGCAGCAATTCGGCAGTCGATTCATCGCATACAAAGGCGACAAAGGGGTCGCGATTGTTCGTGCGTGCGGGATTGAAGGGTGCGTTCACCTTACTGGTTCCCTCCGCCTGCGGATGCTCCGCCCTGCAATTCGCCGGAACCGGTCGGTTCCTTTTGACGATAGGTCTGGATCGCGCGGGTCGAGGTCGCCGGATCGCTCACTTGCGAACCGGGCTGACCGCGAACCAGATCACCGGGATTGGCGACCATCGCCGCCAGATTGGAATTGACCGCGCAGCCATAGTTGGAGCTGGTACTCTGACTGTAATCGGGCTGATATTCGCGCGAATGGGCCGGGCATCCGGGAACGCTGGCCGTCATCCGCGTGATCACCACGCGAATGGTGCCCGGTGCCATCGCGCCGAGCGTAACCGGAACCTGATTGCTGAGCAGCAGGCCATAGCGGCTCGCCGCCGCCGCAACCTGCTGGCGCGCGCCGGGATATGCGCCGCCGTCATCGACAGCGACGACATCGCCATAGCTGAGGCCCATCGAATCCATCCAGCCGGCGAGCCGCTGGGCTTCGCCGGGGGCGAGGCCGGGACCTGCGGTCGAAAGGTCGAGCGCATAGTCGCTGCGCGTCACCACCGGCTGATGAACCGATTCGACACCGCCATTATAGGTGCCGCCGCAGGCGGAAAGCAGCAGCGCCGGAACGAGAAGGGCGGGCAGCGCGAGGCGCATGGTCATGATCGTCTCCTTCGGGCGCGTCAGTTGAAGTTGAATCCGGGGGCAGCGCCGCCCGCGGAGTCGCGATTGTCACGGCTTCGGGAACCGTCGCCCGATGATGGGACAGGCTGGTTCGGAACCGGTTCCGAAGCGCCGATGGCGGGCGCCGCGCCTTGCGGCGGGGCCATCATCGGGCGCGGCGGCGGCGCATTGTTGGAACCGCTCAGCTGACCGCCGAGAACCCGCTGAAAATCATTGGGCGCCTGGTAACCATCTGTAGGCAGACGGATGTCGCTCGCGTTGACCGGACGCACCAGATAGGGGGTGATCACGATCACCAGCTCGGTTTCGTTGCGCTGAAACGCGTTCGAACGGAACAGCGCGCCCAGCACCGGCACGTCACCCAGGCCCGGCGCCTTGTCGATCGAATTCTGCTGCGTATTCGACAACAGACCCGCGATCATGAAGCTCTGGCCCGAACCCAGTTCGACGGTGGTTTCGGCCCGGCGCGTCGTCAGCGCGGGGATGGTGGTGCCGTCGAGCTGGACCGCGCCGGCAGAGGAAAGCTGCGACACTTCGGGACGGACGCGGAGCGAAATGCGGCCATCGGCCAGCACCGTCGGCGTGAAGGACAGGCTGATGCCATATTGCTTATACTCGACCGAAACCGCGCCCAGCCCCTGCGAAATCGGGATCGGAATTTCGCCGCCGGCCAGGAAATTCGCAGTCTCGCCCGAAAGCGACGTCAGATTGGGATTGGCCAGCGTCGTGACCTGACCGATCGTTTCGCCCAGATCGAGCGACCCGAGCAGATCGAGCCCGAGCAGCCGACCCGCGCCGAACAGCGCGGTGCCCGTCGTCGGAGTGGTGACAACGGTCGTGCCGGTCGAACCATCGGTCCCGACGCCAAGCGGGCCGCCCGGGGTATATTGGCTATAGAAATCGCGTCCCTGACCGACGCCGAACTTGAACCCGCTGGAGGCGTCCGAAGAGGCGAGGTTGACGCCGATATTCTTGACGAAGCTGCGGCTGACTTCGGCGAAGCGCACCTGCAAATTGACCTGCAGCGGCACTGCGGTGCGCAACCGGCTGATGATCTTGGTTTCCTCGCCGACAAATGCCTGCACCAGCCGTTCGGCCTCAGCGACGTCGTCGGGGCTGGCGACCGTACCGGTCAACAGGATCATCCCGTTCATCGGCGTGGCAGTGATGTCGGCTTCGGGCATCGCCAGCGACAGCATCGAAGCGATCGAATCGATATTGTTGCCGACACGGACCGTCGCCGAATAGACGACACGGCCGTTGCTGCCCGTGGCATATACGGTCGTCTCGCCCTGTGACTTGCCGAAGACATAGAGCTGGCGCGACGAGCTGATATGCACGTCGGCGACATTCTGGTCGGCGACGAACACTTCGGCCATCGGCGAACCGACATTGATCAGGCGGCCGCTGCCGGTTGCCAGCTCCATGCTGGTGGATGGCGCGGGCGCGGTCTGCGCGGCGGCGGGCGCGATGGCCAGCCCGGCGGAAGCGCCGGTGGCGATCATCGCGGCGATCGCGATCCTTGCCGGGGTGGTGAAACGGGACATGTCAGTTATTTCCCCCCGAAGCCGCACCGGACTGTCCGACCGGTACGATCGTGACGTTGTTGCCCCGGGCGATGCGGACCATCGGTCCGGTCGGCATCGCTACCTGGGGCTGCTGGCCCGGAACGCCGGCCATATTGGGTGCCGGTGTGAAGGGGCGCTGTTCTTCGGCCTTGCCCGGCACTGTGGAGCGCTGAAAACGCGAAATGTCCGCGCCGGTGGAATAGGTGGAACGGCCCGAAACCGGCGCCGCCTGGACGCGAGTCAGCATCGCGCGTTCGGCGGCGGGATCGTCCGGAACGCTGACATCGCCATTGGCGATCGCTTCCTCAAGCTCCTGCGAATTATCGGCGATCGAGCGCAGCGAAAGCGAGATGGTGCCCACGGTCTGGGCTACCGAAATCTGCTCGGCGATGCGCGGCGTGACTTCCAGCGTGACGGTCGAATAGGGGCTGACGACGGTGTTGCCTTCCTCGTCCTTCTGCTGGTCGGTGCGCTGGTCGGTCGCCAGTACGCGCAGGTTGCGCAGCACCGTTTCCGAAGCCTTGAGCGGCGGGCCGTCGCCGCCACCGGCGATTTCCTGCGTCAGGATCAGGTCGACCCGGTCCCCCGGGAATACGAAACCGGCGACTGAGGATTGCGCGGACACCGGCACCGTGACGGCGCGCATGCCCGGACCGAGTGCGGCGGCCAGGAAGCCGCGATCGCCCGGCTTCACCAGCGCGCCCTGCGCAATCGGCTGACCGGCGGGAATCGGCATGCGGACCACCGTGCCCTGAAGCGAGGTGGGATCGGTGTTTTCCTGAAGATAATAGGCGCCTTCGATCAGCTCCTCGGGCCAGGCGACGAACTTCATCGCGCTGGTGTCGAGAATGGTGCCGACCGGCAGTTCGCGAGTCGCGACGAGCACTTCCTTCGACGGCTGACCGGGCTGCACGGCGACGGCATTGGCCGACGGCGCGGAAGACCCGACCATCAGGTTGCGAGCCATGAACGCAGTGATCGCTGCGACGAACAGCGCCCCCACAAGGAGAATTATCTTCCTGCCATCCATGATGCACTTGGCCCTTCTTCGCTCGTACCCGGCCGGGTTGATCCGGGGTTAAGCATTCACATGAACTGGTTAAAAATCGGTTCGCGAAGAACCAGTAGAGCTGCGATGGCGATGGCGATTCCATATGGAATCTCCAGCACTTTGGTGCTCCGGCGCAGCCTGCGTTCGACCATCAGCACCAGCGTCAGCACGCCGCCGATCAGCGACATCAGCACCAGCATCGACAGCAACGGCAGTACCGGCAGCCACAGCGCCAGCGCGCCGATCATCTTGACGTCGCCGCCGCCCATCTGGCCCAGGGCGAACGCACCGACGAAAAATGCGAACACCAGCGCCGCGATGCCGATCTGCCAGGCGATATCAGGCCAGAGGCTGAGCCCGGCGGCCCACCACCATAGCGGCGCCATCAGCGCGATTGCGGCGTTTTTCCAATTGGCGATTTCGCGATTGCGCGCGTCTTCGATGCCGGCGGAAACCAGCAACAGCGCAAGCGCAACGAGTAATATGGCACAAACATATGCCCCCATGGTGCCAAATCCCTAGACGACACGGCTTTCCAAAACGTAACCAACGCCGCGATGACCGCTTCCGAATCCATCCGACGCTCCCATCCGCGCGATGCACAGGTGACTCACTGGACCGCTCCGGACGGGTGGCAGCTGCGTTCCTTTGCATGGCCGGTGGAGGATGCACGCCCGCGCGGCAGCATCCTGTTCCTCAACGGACGGGGCGACGTGTTCGAAAAATATCTGGAGCTGTTCCATCATTGGCACGGCCAGAACTGGACGATCACGGCGTTCGACTGGCGCGGGCAGGGTGGCTCCGGGCGATGCACGGATGACGCCACCTGCGGGCATATCGACCGATTCGATCGCTTCGTCGACGATCTTGCCGCTTTTGCCGCCGACTGGATGGCGGCAACGCCGGGGCCGCATGTCGTGATGGGGCATTCGATGGGCGGGCAGTTGCTGCTGCAGGCACTGGTCGAGAAGCGGATGCAGCCCGATGCCGCAGTGCTGATCGCGCCCATGCTGGGGATTCGCACGATATTCGGCGCATGGCTGGGCGAGCGGCTGTCGCGCATGGTGGGCGGAATCGGCAATTCGGCGCGTCCCGCCTGGCGCGGCAAGGATACGCCGCGCGCCACCGAAACGCGTCAGGAACTGCTGACGCATGAAAGGGATCGCTATGCCGACGAACTGTTCTGGCAACAGTCGGACCCGGCGCTGCTGACCGGCGCCCCGAGCTGGCAATGGGTGATCGAGGCGTTTCGCGTGACGCGCGAGCTGCGCCGCAATCCCGACCTGAAGACGATGGACGTGCCGGTGCTCGGGCTGATCGCGCTGGCCGACAAGCTGGTCGATTCGCGTGCGGCGATCCGGACGCTGGGCAAGCTGCCCGATGCACGGATCGTGCGCTTCGGCAAGGAAAGCGCGCATGAAATTCTCCGCGAGAGCGATCGGGTGCGCAATCGCGCCATCGGCGAGATTGAGCTGTTTCTGGCGGCGAGAGCGCAGCGGCGTTGACACGCTATGACATCGCCATCGTCGGAGCGGGCATAGCCGGCGCCAGCCTTGCCGCCGAAGTTGCACCCCATGCCAGCGTGGTGATCCTCGAGGCGGAGGATCAGCCCGGCTATCACGCGACGGGTCGTTCGGCGGCCTTCTGGTCGGAAACCTATGGCGGTCCGGGGGTGCAGCCGCTCACTACCGCTTCCGGCGCGGCGTTGCGCGATGGCGGTTATCTCGACTCGCTGGGTTCACTGCACATCGCGCGCCGCGAAGAAGCGGCAGCGGTCGCGGCATTGCTTGCGGAGTTCGCGGACAGCGGCGTCGCACTGGAAGCCGTCGATCCGCGCGAACATCTTGCCGGGCTGCGTGACGAATGGTGCCTCGGTGTCTCGGAACCCAGCTGCGCCTATATCGATGTCGGGGGGCTGCACGGCGATTATCTGAAAGCTGCCACGCGCGCCGGCGCCCGGCTGGTGCTCGACGCTGTGCTGACCAGTGCGGTTCGCGAGAAGGGCATGTGGCGGCTGGGCACCAAAGCGGGCGAATTCACGGCGGATATCCTGGTCGATGCGGCGGGGGCCTGGGCCGATGTCGTGGCCACCGCGGCGGGTGCCCGGACGCTCGGCATCACCCCCTATCGCCGGACGATGGTGCAGTTGCGCACCGACCCGCCGACCGTTGCGGGCATGCCGCACGTCACGCGCATCGACGGCGCTATGTATTTCAAGCCGGAGGCGGGCGGGAAGCTGTGGCTCAGCCCGCATGACGAGGCTCCGGTTCTGCCCGGCGATGTCGCGCCGGAGGAGATCGACGTCGCCGTGGCGATCGACCGGCTCGAACATACTGTCGACTGGCGCGTCCTTGCGGTCGAGCGCAAATGGGCTGGATTGCGCAGTTTCGTGCCCGATCGCCTGCCGGTGTTCGGTTTCGACGCGAATCGCGAAGGCTTTTTCTGGTGCGCGGGGCAGGGCGGGTTCGGCATCCAGACCGCGCCGGCAATCTCGCGTCTTGCCGCCGCAGCGCTGCTCCGCACCAGCCCGCATGGCAGCGTCGCGGGGATCGACTCCGAAATCTACGGCCCCGGTCGTTTCGCGGATTAGCGCAGCTTCGGGCTTGGCCTTGGTCGCTGCATCGCTATGGTTGCGATGGCGAAACAAAGGAGACTCCGATGGCGCACAAATTTGAAATCTACAAGGACAAGGCCGGCGAGTACCGCGTCCGCTTCAAATATAATTCGGAGATCATGTTCTCGACCGAAGGCTATTCGAGCAAGGCCAGCGCCCAGAACGCGATCGATTCGATCAAGAAGAACGGCCCGGACGCGCCTGTCGAAGACAATAGCTGATCCGCCGGGCAACCGCGAAACGGGGCTCGCCGCAGGGCGAGCCTTTTTTCGTCAGAACAACGCAGCCAGCGCCGGCCCGATCAGCGGGCTCACAAGCATCGCAATCCCGATCACGCTGACGAGGAAGATCAGCGTCCGCACCACCGGAATGCCCAGTGCATAGAGCGGCAGATAGATTACGCGCGCACCCAGCCACAACAGCGCCCCGGTCGCGGTCGTGCCATTTGCGGTTCCCGTGGCCGATAGCGTCAGGATCAGCGCGATCACGATCGGGAAGGTTTCGAAGAAATTATTCTGCGCGCGGACCAGCCGGCCATTGAGCGGGTTGGGCGGCGGCAGTTCCGCATCGCGCGCGCTCATGTTCCATTTGCTGCCATATTGCGCCGTCTTCGCCGTCGCTGCCGCAAAGATATGCACCAGCGCCAGTACGCAACCCCAGATCAAAACGGCCAGTTCGGTTGTCATTTGCGCTCTCCCCCATGATTTTCGTTACGCACCTGCGTAGCGATAACGGGAATTGCCGCAAGTCCCCTAACGTACTGCCAGCGCGGCGTCGCTGGCCAGCTTGTCGGCGCGTTCATTGTCGGGGTGGCCGGCATGGCCTTTCACCCATTTCCACTGCACCTGATGCGGCTTGGCCGCATCGAGCAATTGCTGCCACAGATCGGCATTTTTCACGGGCTTGCGATCGGCGGTTTTCCAACCGTTCTTCTGCCAGCCATGGATCCACTTTGTCAGCCCGTCCATGACATAGCGGCTATCGGTGGACAGCGTGACGCGGCAGGGGCGTTTCAGTGCATTGAGCCCCTGAATCGCCGCCATCAATTCCATCCGGTTGTTGGTGGTGTGTGGCTCGCCGCCCGACAGTTCCCGTTCGGTCGTGCCCATGCGCAGCACGACGCCCCATCCGCCGCGCCCGGGATTGCCCTTGCACGCGCCGTCGGTCGCGATTTCGACATGGCTCATCAACGTCATGCCAGCGTCTTCAGTCGCGATGCGAGATCGACGTCATAGGCCTTCACGCGCCGCCAGAACGCAAGCGGGTCCTTGCGCGTCACCAGCGCATCGGCGGGGGTATTAAGCCAGTCCCATGCGCGCGAGAGCGTGAACCGGATACAGGAGCCCACCGCACACGTCATCACTTCGGTGCGCTCATAGGCGGAAAGCGGAAAGCGGCTCTCATATCCCTCGGTCAGCGCATCGGCGACGGCGCGGTCGAACNNNCGNCCGNTNGCGTCGAACGCCCATGCCGTCTGCGCGACTGCAAGGTCNTAGATGCGCAGATCGGTNCAGGCGAAATAAAANTCGATCAGGCCCGTCACGCGATCGCCGAGCATCAGCACATTATCNGGGAACAGATCGGCATGCACCGCGCAGCGATCGAGCTGNTCCCCCGGCCATGCGGAGAGCGTTTCNTCGAGCGCGAAGCCCAGATCGTCATACAGGCCCGGCGCAATGTCATTCAGGCTGNTGCCGCATTTTTCGAACAGCGGCAGCCAGCTATCGACGCCCATCGTATTGGGCCGGTCGAGCGGAAAATCGGCGACGGCGCGGTGCATGTCGCCCAGCGCTTCGCCGGCCGCACGCGCCTGCGCCGCGGTCGGATGCGACACGGAAACGCCCGAGAGGAACTGGATCAGGCACGCCGGGCGCCCCTCCAGTTCGTGAATCTCGCGTCCCTCGCGATCCTTGATCGCGCGCGGCACGGGAAGCCCCTTTGCCGAGAGATGATCGAGCAGACCCATGAAATAGGGCAGATCGTCCGCCGCGACGCGCTTTTCATACAGCGTCAGGATGAAACGGCCCTGTGTCGTATCGACGAGGTAATTGCTGTTCTCGACGCCCTCGGCGATCCCCTTGGACGAAACCAGTTCGCCGACATCGAAGCGCGTCAGAAAATCCGCCAGCGCTTCGGCCGACACATGCGTATAGACTGCCATGGGATCAGGCTGCTTCGAGGCCGCGCGGCAGCTTGAAGGCGATGGTTTCCTCGGTCGTTTCGACCTCGCGTTCGGACACGTCGAAATCCTGCTTCAGCCGGTCGACCACTTCGCGGACCAGAATTTCGGGCGCGGATGCTCCGGCGGTGATTCCGACGCTGCCGACCCCGGCAAACCATGCGCTGTCGATATCGGCGGCCCGCTGGATCAGCTTCGCATCGGTGCCTTCGCGCTCGGCGACTTCGACCAGCCGCAGCGAATTGGAGCTGTTCGGCGCGCCGATCACCAGCACCAGATCAACCGAGGAGGCAATTGCCTTGACCGCCGACTGCCGGTTCGACGTGGCATAGCAGATGTCGTCCGCCTTGGGCGCAACGATGGTCGGGAAACGCCGGTTGAGCACCGCGAGCACGGCTGCAGTATCGTCGACCGACAAGGTCGTCTGGGTAAGGAACGCCAGATTGTCCGGATCGGCGGGCTCCAGCGCTTCGGCATCGGCGACGGTTTCCAGCAGCGTCATCGATCCTTCGGGAACCTGACCGAAGGTGCCGATCACTTCGGGATGTCCGGCGTGACCAATGAACAGGATATGGCGGCCCGCAGCCACCAGCCGTTCGGCCTGGCGATGCACTTTCGACACCAGCGGGCACGTCGCGTCCAGATAGGAAAGCCCGCGTTCTGCGGCCTTTGCCGGAACCGCCTTGGGCACGCCGTGTGCGGAAAACACGACCGGCACGTCGTCGGGCACCTGATCGAGTTCCTCGACGAAAATCGCGCCCTGTTCCTTCAGCGCGTCGACCACGTACTTGTTGTGGACGATTTCATGTCGGACATAGACCGGCGCGCCATATTTCTGGATCGCCAGTTCGACGATCCGGATCGCACGGTCGACACCTGCGCAAAAGCCGCGCGGGGCGGCGATCAGCAGTTCGAGGCTGGGTTTGGTCGCTTGCGTCATCGCTGCCCGCCTGTACGCGATTGCTTGCGCGGCGCAAAGGCGCTTCCTATGGTGCAGGCCGTTTTCAGGGCCGCGCTGCGGATGCGTCGACCCTTCTCATGTTGGAAAGGTGAACCGCCCCGTGTCGCTTCGCAAATTTGCCGCGCCGTTGATCGTCCTTGCCCTCGTCACCGGCTGCGCCCGTGAAGGGTCGATCGCCGAAGGCGGCATCACGGCGGTTCGTTCCGCTTGCCCCGTGGTTGGCGTTCCCGCCGGAACCGGCGACATCACGCTGTTCGATCCGGCCACCAGCCGCGATGCCAGCGCAATCGACGTCACTGCCGTGCTGACCAACGTCAACTCGACCTGTGTCGAAGCGGGCGATCAGATCGTCACCGATGTGACGTTCGATGTCTTTGCCCGTCGCCGCGATACCGGCGCCGCGCGCGACGTAACGCTGCCCTATTTCATCACGGTGGTGCGCGGCGGCCAGTCGGTGATCGCCAAGCGAGTCGGTCAGGTCACGGTTCATTTCGATGCCGGACAGCAGCGGGCCAGCGCGCAGGGGACAGCCTCCAGCTCGGTATCGCGTGCGGCGGCAACGCTTCCTGAAGACGTGCGCAAGCGGCTGACGGAGCGTCGTCGCGCGGGCGATGCCGAAGCGGCAGTCGATCCGCTGAGCGATCCATCGGTGCGTCAGGCGGTGCTTTCGGCGACGTTCGAGGCCATGGTGGGATTCCAGCTCACCGAGGACCAGCTGCGCTATAACGCCACGCGTTGAGGCGGTGGCGTCGCGCGACGCTTTTCTTCGTTCGGCACGGTTCCGCGATTGACTCGATCCCGGCACGCGTCCAATCTCGCACGCGTCGATGGCGAGCGATCGTCATAGGTGCATGCGGGAGAGCGTGACGGGAGCCCTTCGGGCAACCGGCACCGCCGAAGGAGCAACCGCCCCGGAAACTCTCAGGCATACGGGACCGCGTGCGCACGACACTCTGGAAAGCGCGTCCGCTTCGGCGGAGGCCACCGAAGGGGTAAGTCCGGTCGGGCCGCATGGCATGCCGGGAGAAGCTCTCAGGTTCCGTGACAGAGGGGGCGATGGAAACTGCCGGGCCCGCCCGGTTCCATCCCCTGTTCGCTGTACGGAGACCGGATGATGCGTGAAGTTTCCCAGGACGAGATCGAAGAAGTGGCGCTCGGCCAGCTGCCGCTGGACGCCTGGCATCGCGCGCGCGGTGGCCGGATGGTGCCGTTCGCCGGCTATGAAATGCCCGTCCAATATGAAGGCATCATGGCCGAACATCTCTGGACGCGCGAACATGCCGGGCTGTTCGATGTCAGCCATATGGGCCAGCTGATTTTCTCTGGCGACGGCGTCGATGCCGCGCTCGAAACATTGTTGCCGGGCGAAATGCAGGCGCTGGGCGAGGGGCGGATGCGTTATTCGCTGCTGCTCGCCGAAAATGGCGGCATTCACGACGATCTGATGGCGACGCGCCTGCCCGCCGACAATGCGTTCGAAGAGGAGGCCGGCGCTTTCTATCTGGTCGTCAACGGCGCGTGCAAATGGGACGATCTCGGCGTGTTCCGCGAGCATCTGTCCGACGATATTCGTATCGCGCATCTCGATGAACAGGCACTGCTGGCGCTGCAGGGCCCCGAAGCGGTGACGGCGCTCGATCGCATTCTGCCCGGCGTTGCCGATCTGGTGTTCATGACTGCCGCCGCATTCGAGTGGCAGGGCAATCCGCTCTGGGTCAGCCGCTCGGGCTATACCGGCGAGGACGGGTTCGAAATCTCGATCCCCGGCGACGTGGCGGAAGCCTTTGCGACCGCGCTGCTGGAACAGCCCGAAGTGAAGCCGATCGGCCTTGGCGCGCGCGATTCGCTGCGGCTTGAGGCGGGACTGCCGCTCTATGGGCACGACCTCGACCTCGAAACGACGCCGATCGCTGCCGATCTCGGTTTCGCACTGTCGAAGCGCCGGCGCGAGGAAGGCGGCTTCCCCGGCGCCGAGCGAATCCTGATGGAGCGCGAACAGGGCAGCATCGCCAAGCGCGTCGGCCTGCTGGTCGAAGGGCGTCAGCCCGTCCGCGAAGGCGCGATGGTGGTCGATGCCGACGGCAGCGAAGTCGGCAAGGTCACGTCGGGCGGCTTCGCCCCCAGCGTCGGCGCGCCGATCGCCATGGCCTATGTGCCGATGGCGATGGCCGGCCCCGGCACCGAAATCACGCTTGCCCAGCGCGGCAAGATCCATCGGGCAACGGTTACGCCGATGCCCTTCATTCCCCACCGCTATGTCCGCAAGAAAGGCTGATGCGATGAGCCGTTACTTCACCGAAGACCATGAATGGATCGAAGTCGAAAATCAGACGGCGACGGTCGGTATCACCGATTATGCGCAGAGCCAGCTGGGCGACATCGTATTCGTCGAAGTGCCTGAGGAAGGCCGCGAATTCGCCAAGGGCGACGAAGCGGCCGTGGTCGAAAGCGTCAAAGCAGCAAGCGACGTCTACGCTCCCGTCAGCGGGATCGTCACCGAAGCCAATGGCGCGCTGGGCGACGATCCCGCGCTGGTGAACAGCGATCCCGAAGGCGAAGGCTGGTTCTTCAAGATGAGCCTGACCCATCCGAGCCAGCTCGAAGGGATGATGGACGAGGCGAAGTATCAGGACTTCGTCAGCAAGCTGTGAAGCCTGTCGCCGCCTTGGCTCTGCCACTGATAACTGGGTGCGCCCAAACGCCGTCCGCTACGGTCACTGAGGTGCTTGCGCATTGCGCGGCGTACAAGGGAAAGACCGTGCAGGTTGCCGGATATTTGGGCGATTGCGGTGGCAACGACTGCTTCCTGTTTCGGGACCTGTCGCATGAGCGTGCTTTTGTGACCTTGTTGGAAAAGCTGCGCAAGCTCCGGCAAGAGCGACAGGCTGGGAAAGAAGTGGGCCGGGGGCCTGAAGACGAGGCTTGGGATCGGCTGCATGAAATCTGGCCTATGGGCGTTGGCTTTAAGCCAGAGGTTGAGCCCCGACTTTCCGCGTTTGGCGAGCGATACGTCATCCTCACCGGCCGGATAAATGACGATTCCTGCATAGGTGAAGGGACCGACCGCGTCGAAGGCATAGCGCCCACAGACGTCCGCGCTTGGACGAAGGCAGCGGGCGCGCCGACCGACGCCGATAACCACACGCCGCTACGACTCACCACGACCCTTATTTGAGAAGGTATCATGCGCTACCTACCCCTTACTGACGCCGATCGCGGCGAGATGCTGGCGCGGATCGGCGCCAGGAGCATCGATGACCTGTTCGTCGATGTGCCCGAAGCCGCGCGGCTCGACGGGCCGATCCATGACCTGCCGCTGCATGCCAGCGAAATGGCGGTCGAACGGCATATGGCGAAGCTGTCGCGGCAGAATCTGTCGGCGGGCGATGCGCCCTTCTTCCTCGGTTGCGGTGCCTATCGTCACCATGTGCCCGCCAGCGTCGATCACATCATCCAGCGCGGCGAGTTCCTGACCGCCTACACGCCCTATCAGCCCGAAATCGCGCAGGGCACGCTGCAGATGACCTATGAGTTCCAGTCTCAGGTCGCGCGGCTGTTCGGTTGCGATGTCGCCAATGGCTCGATGTATGACGGTTCGACGGCCTGCTGGGAAGCGATCACGATGGCGCGCCGCGTGACCAGGCGCGCCAAGGCGATCCTCTCCTCCGGGCTGCATCCGCATTATGTCTCGGTCGCGCGGACCATGGCGCGGTTCACCGGCGACGTGCTCGAAACCGGGCTGCCAACGCTTGAGGCGGCACCCGATACCGACAGCCTGATCGACCGGATCGATGACGACACCAGCTGCGTCGTCGTGCAATATCCCGATATTCTCGGCCGGATCGGCGACCTTTCGGCGCTGGCCGATGCCTGCCACGCCAAAAAGGCGCTGCTGGTCGCCGTCGTCACCGAACCGGTGGCGCTGGGCGCGATCAAGGCGCCGGGCGAAATGGGCGCGGATATCGTGGTCGGCGAGGGCCAGTCGCTGGGCGTCGGGCTGCAGTTCGGCGGCCCCTATGTCGGCCTGTTCGCCTGTTCGGAAAAGCTGGTGCGCCAGATGCCGGGCCGCCTGACGGGCGAGACCGTGGATGCCGAGGGCAAGCGCGGCTTCGTGCTGACGCTGTCGACTCGCGAACAGCATATCCGCCGCGAAAAGGCGACGTCGAACATCTGCACCAGTTCGGTGCTCTGTGCGCTCGCCATGTCGGTGCACATGACATTGCTCGGCGAAAAGGGGCTGCGCGATCTTGCGGCGCTCAATCATGCCAAGGCATGCCGGCTTGCCGATCGCCTCGACGCCCTGCCGGGGGTCGAAGTGATCAACGACAGTTTCTTCAACGAATTCACCGTGAAACTGTCGAAGGAAGCACGGCCGGTCGTCCGCGCGATGGCGGAGAAGGGCGTGCTGGCGGGCGTGTCGCTCGGCCGGCTCTGGCCCGATGCCGAGGCACTGGCCAACGGGCTGGTCATCGCCGTTACCGAAACCGTTACCGATGAAGATGTCGAGGCGCTGGTCAGCGGCCTCGAGGAGGCACTGGCATGATCGTGCCTCTGACCAAAACCCCGTTCGTGCTGAGTAGCGGACTGAGCGTGGCGAAGGCCGCGTATCGAAGCACCGGCCCTTCGATACGGCGCTTCGACAAGCTCAGCGCCTACTCAGGGCAAACGAATCCCCTTATTTCGTACGAGGCACTGGCATGAGCATCAACCAGGGTGGATGGCGCCCGACCATGGGCGAAAGCGACGGAAACACCGACATGCCAACCTATACCGGCAATCGCGCGCTGATGCTCGAAGAACCGCTGATTTTCGAACGCGGTTCGGTGAACGTGACCGGTGTCGATATCGAGGAAGCGCCCAAGGTGCGCAGCCGGCTTGGCGGGCTGGAGCGTAACCGCGACATCGGCCTTCCTGGCCTGTCCGAGCCGGAAACGGTGCGTCATTATACGCGGCTTTCTCGCCAGAATTATGCGATCGACCTCGGCCTCTTCCCGCTGGGAAGCTGCACGATGAAGCATAATCCGCGGCTCAACGAACGCGTTGCGCGGATGCCCGGCTTTGCCGATGTCCACCCGCTCCAGCCGGTCGATACGGTGCAGGGCGCGCTGGGCGTGATTAACGAACTCGCGGTCTGGCTGATCAAGCTGACCGGCATGTATGGCGTTGCGATGTCGCCCAAGGCGGGTGCACATGGCGAGCTGTGCGGCGTTCTCTGCATCAAGGCGGCGCTCGAAAAGCGCGGCGAGACCGATCGCAAGGTGCTGCTAGTGCCCGAAAGCGCGCATGGCACCAATCCGGCGACCGCGGCGTTTGCGGGCTTCAAGGTTGAGGATATTCCCGCAACTCCCGAAGGCCGAGTCGATCTCGCGGCACTGAAAGCACGGCTGGGGCCGGATGTCGCCGGCGTGATGATCACCAATCCCAACACCTGCGGCCTGTTCGAGCCGGAGATGAAGGCGATTTCGGACGCGGTGCATGCAGCGGGTGGTTACGTCTATTGCGACGGCGCCAATTTCAATGCGATTGTTGGCCGCGTGCGTCCGGGTGACCTGGGCATCGATGCGATGCACATCAACCTGCACAAGACCTTTTCCACCCCGCATGGCGGTGGCGGCCCGGGTTCGGGTCCGGTGGTGCTGTCCGAAGCGCTTGCGCCCTTCGGTCCGCTGCCCTTCACCGAACGCTATGCCGATGGGCACATCACGCTGGTCGAGGAAGAAACGGTGGGCGACCGCCATCCCGACAGCTTTGGCCGGATGACGGCGTTTCACGGCCAGATGGGCATGTTCACGCGTGCGCTGACCTATATCCTCAGCCACGGAGCGGATGGCCTGCGTCAGGTGGCGGAGGACAGTGTCCTCAACGCCAATTACATCCTGCGCAGCCTGGAGGACGTGCTCGACGCGCCGTTCGCCGAAACCGGCCCGTGCATGCACGAAGCGATCTTCTCCGACGCCGGGCTGGCCGAGGGTTTCTCGACGATCGACATCGCCAAGGCGCTGATCGACGAGGGCTTCCACCCGATGACCATGTATTTCCCGCTGGTCGTCCATGGCGCGATGCTGATCGAGCCGACCGAGACCGAGAGCAAGGGCACGCTCGACCAGTTTATCGGCGCGCTGCGATCGGTGGCACAGCGGGCCAAGGCAGGCGATCAGGCGCTGAAATCCGCGCCGCATTTCGCGCCGCGCCGCCGCCTCGACGAAACGCTGGCGGCACGCAAGCCGGTGCTGGCGTGGAAGGAACCGTCGCAGGCCGAAGCCGCCGAATAAATCGGATCGGGGAGGGGAGGACGCTTCCTCCCCGATTTTTCCGCGGGATATCAAAATCTGTGGCCCGAAGCGGCCTCCCGGCCCATGTTGCCGTGCAATACGACTCGGCAAAAGGGGATCGCGTCGGTGCAGCTTCAAACAATTCAGCCTCATCAGTGGATCAGTTACGCGAGCACCGCGGTGGTCGTCGGTATCGTGCTGTTCTTTCGCATCCGCCGGATGCGCAAAGTGCGCCCGCTCCGGCTTGAGCGGCTCTGGCTGTTTCCTGTCATCTATGCGGCACTCGCAGTGACCCTCTATGTCTCGCATCCGCCGCATGGGTTTGGCTGGCTCTATTGCACGCTGGCGTTGCTGGTCGGTGCGGCGCTGGGATGGCAGCGCGGCAAGATGATGCGGATCCACATCGATCCCGAAACCCATGCGCTTAACCAGTCGCAAAGCCCGGCGGCGATCCTGTTCATCGTCGCGCTGATCGCGATCCGGATGGTCGCGCGGGCAGTGATGGCGAAGAATGGCGGCGGCGGTTTCGACGCCCTGTTGCTCACCGACATATTGCTCGCCTTCGCGCTCGGTCTGTTCACGCTGCAGCGGCTGGAAATGTATCTGCGCGCCCGCCGGATGCTGGAGGAAGCCCGAGCGGCGCGCTGATCCCGCCATTGCCTTTCTCCCGTCGCGGCGCATAGGTCTCTGCCGGGGGAGAGGTGTATGATCGAACGCGCAACGCGGCTATTTGCCCTGTGGACGCTGCTGGGCGTCGGCTGGGCGTGGCTGGTGCCCGAACATTTCCTGTGGGTCGTCGACGGCAGTGTGCGTCCGTTGGGGCAGCCGCTGGTTTCGGTGCTGCTCGGCATCGTCATGCTGGGCATGGGGCTGACGCTTTCCTTCGCCGATTTCGCGCGTGTCGCAACGATGCCGCGCGCCGTGGCGGCGGGTGTCGCAGGACAGTTCACCATCATGCCGCTGGCGGGCGTCAGCATCGCCTATGCGCTCGATCTCGAGCCGGGGCTGGCGGTCGGGCTGATCCTCGTTTCCTGCTGTCCGGGCGGCACGGCTTCCAATATCATCGCCTATCTTGCCCGGGCCGATCTGGCGCTGTCGGTGACGATGACGCTCGCATCGACGCTGATCGCGATCGTCGCGACGCCGCTGTTGACCGGCTGGCTGGCCGACAAGTTCGTGGCGATCGATCGGTGGAACCTGTTTCTCGACATGGTGTCGGTGGTGCTGATCCCGGTGGTCGCCGGGGTGCTGCTCAACCGCCTGTTTCCGAAAGTGACGGCGGCGGTGTCGAAAGTATCGCCGCTGATTTCGGTGTTGGCGGTGGTACTGATCGTCGCGGCGATCATCGCCAAGTCCCGGCCGCTGATCGAGGCGCATTTCGGCGTGCTGATGCTCGCGGTGCTGCTGCTTCACCTGTTCGGCTTCGGCCTCGGCTATCTGCTCACCCGGCTGCTCGGCTTTGACGAAAAGGTCCGCCGGACGATCAGCATCGAGGTCGGGATGCAGAATAGCGGTCTGGGCTCAAGCCTTGCCGCCGCCAAGAGCTTTGCCGCGCAATTTCCCACCCCGGTTCAGGCGGCACTGGCGCCAGTCCCTTGCGCCATCTCGGCAGTCTACCATGTCGTGATCGGCAGCCTGCTCGCTGCATGGTGGAGCCGCCGCCCGACCGAGGATTGAGGCAGTATGACCGAAGAACGCCGCCACGCCCCCGCGACGCTGCGCAACCGCGAAGCGATAGCCGACGTGCTTGCCCAAACTCTGCCCGCCAGCGGTACCGTGCTCGAAATCGCCAGCGGCACCGGCGAACATTGCGCCTATTTCGCCGGGCGGTTTCCCGATCTCCTCTGGCAACCAAGCGACGGCGATGCCGACGCGCTGTCGTCGATTGCGGCATGGTGCAGCGATCGCGCCAATGTTCAGTCGCCCATCGCGATCGACGCGGCGGGCGACTGGCCCGACGTCGCGGCCGATGCGATCTTCTGTTCGAACATGATTCATATCAGCCCGTGGGAAACGACACCGGGTCTGTTCGCGGGCGCCGAACGCGTGCTCCAAAGCGGAGCGCCACTGATCCTCTATGGCCCCTATCTGCGTGCCGAGGTCGCGACTGCGCCCTCCAACCTTGCATTCGACGAAAGCCTGAAGTCGCGCGACCCGCGCTGGGGTATCCGTACGCTCGAAGCCGTCGATGCGGTGGCAGCCGACCATGGTTTCACTCGCGAATCGCTGCACGAAATGCCCGCGAACAATCTCACTCTGGTGTATCGAAAGGGGCCGCTTCGGTAGCCAGCGGGCGTGTGCCGCGTCTGCGTGCCAGCTGCTGTTCGCGCCAGACGATGTAAAGGCCGCTGAGGATGATGATCGGCGCGCCGATCCAGGTGCCGGGCGTCGGCCACACCCCGAACAGCAGAAAGCCGTAGATCGTCGCCCAGATGAGGCTGGAATAATCCATCGGCACGACCACCGATACCGGTGCGAAGCGCAGCGCCGCGGTCAGCGCCAGCTGCCCTGCGCCGCCGACCAGCCCGATCCCGACCAGGATCGCCCATCCGATCGCATCGTGCGGCTGCATGCTGAACAGCCATGCGACGAACAGCGGCGGCACGGACAGAAGCGAAAACCAGAAGACAGTCGTGCCCGCGCTTTCGGTCTTGCCCAGCTGTCGCAGCAGGATGGCGATGATCGCGACCAGCAGCGCCGCCATCAGCCCGACGAACGCGCCGAACACCGGAAAATGCCCGCCGCCGGGCTGGGCAACGATCAGCACACCGCCAAATCCCACCAGCACCGCCGCCCATCGCCGCCAGCCCGTGGGCTCGCGCAGGATCAGCGCGCCCAATATGGTGGCGAAGATCGGCACGGTGAATTGCAGCGTCGTCGCTTCGGCTAGCGGCAGCAACAGCACCGCGCCGAAATTGAACACCATCCCGACCAGTCCGACGATGCTGCGCGTCAGATGCGATCCGAACCTGTCTGTTTTCAGCGAACGCAGGCCCGGCCCCAGCGCAACGAATGCGAGCACCAGCGGAAGCGCGCAAAGCTGGCGAAAGAACATGATCTCGCCCAGTTGCGCGCCGCGCGCTTCGGCCAGCTTGATCAGCGCTGCCATCGAGGCGAGGCAGAAGATCGCAAGCAGGCGCAGCGACACGCCCTTCAGGATACGATCGGAATTTTCCTGGTCCACACCCGTCGCCTAGGTGCCATTGCGGCACTGCACAAGCGCGGTTGGGCTTTGCCTCGGCCCAACGAGTCGCTATCGGCGGAATCCTGATGGTAAAACATGCTCTCCCGGTCACGCGCGCCGAAGATTTCGCGCAATGGTATCAAACCGTCATTTCCGAGGCCGATATGGCCGAGGAATCGGGCGTTCGCGGATGTATGGTCATCCGCCCCTGGGGCTATGGCATCTGGGAACGGATGCAGCGGCTGCTCGACGATCGCATCCGCGCGACGGGGCATGAGAATTGCTATTTCCCGCTGTTCATCCCGCTTTCCTATTTCGAGAAAGAGGCAGAGCATGTGGAGGGCTTTGCCAAGGAAATGGCGGTCGTCACGCATCACCGGCTGATCCCGGACGGCAAGGGCGGGCTGATGCCCGATCCCGAAGCGAAGCTGGAAGAGCCGCTGATCGTGCGCCCGACATCGGAAACCGTGATCGGTTCGGCCTTTTCGCGCTGGGTGCAGAGCTGGCGCGACCTGCCGGTGCTGATCAACCAATGGGCCAATGTCGTCCGTTGGGAAATGCGCACCCGCATGTTCCTGCGCACCAGCGAATTCCTGTGGCAGGAAGGGCATACCGCGCACGCGACCGAAGAAGAGGCGCGCTATGAAACGCTGACGATGCTCGAAGTGTATCGCAGCTTTGCCGAAGATTGCGTCGCGATGCCGGTGATCGCGGGCGAAAAGCCCGAGAATGAGCGTTTCCCCGGCGCGGTCGGCACCTGGTCGATCGAGGCGATGATGCAGGACGGCAAGGCGCTTCAGGCGGGCACCAGCCATTTCCTCGGCACCAATTTCGCCAAGGCGCAGAATATCCGCTTCCAGAATGCCGAGGGTCAGTTCGAACTGGCGCAGACGACCAGCTGGGGCATGTCCACCCGTATGATCGGCGGCCTCATCATGACGCATGGCGATGACGATGGCCTGCGCGTGCCGCCGCGCATCGCGCCGTGGCAGGTGGTGATCGTGCCGATGCTGCGCGACACGCCCGACGACGCGACGCTGATCGAATATTGCCGCGATATCCAGCGCAGCGTCAGCAACATGATGGCGCTGGGCGAACCGGTGCGCGTACTGATGGACGTTAAGCCCGCCAAGGCGGCTAACAAGCGCTGGGGCTGGGTCAAGAAGGGCGCACCGATCATCCTCGAAGTCGGCGGCCGCGACATGGCGGGCAGCAATGTTTCGGTGCTGCGCCGCGACCGGCTCTATCGCGAGGACGGCAAGCTCAATTCGAGCATCACCAATCGCGACGAGTTCATCACGCAGGTCGCCGAGCTGCTGGAGAATATCCAGACGGGCATGCATCAGGAAGCACGCGCCCGGATGCGCGGCAATATCGTCCGCGCGACGAGCCGCGAGGAAGTCGATCTGCGCTTTGCGGAAAAGGGCGATTTCAACGGCTGGGTGGAAGTGCCCTGGTGCCGTGCGACCGGCGAGGAACTCGAAACCATCGTCAAATGGCTCAAATCGCTCAAGCTCACCTTCCGCAACGTGCCCGAGCATAGCGACAAGACCGAGGGCAATTGCTTCTTCTATCCCGATCGCCCCGCGGTCGAACGGATCCTGATCGCGCGCGCCTATTGATGCGGGTGTCGGACGGGTGCCGGCTTTCTTGCCGTCGAGGCGGGGGCCGGGCCGGTCCGGCGCGATTTCCCCACTGGTAATTCGCGCGCATTTGCGTCAGGAGGCGCGGCCATGAGCGACACGCCCCCCGATCGGCTCTCGATCAATCCGAAGAGCCCCTATTTCGACCAGCAGGTTCTGCAGCGCGGCGTCGGCATCCGTTTCAAGGATGCCGAACGGCGCGACGTTGAGGAATATTGCATTTCCGAAGGCTGGATTCGCGTTGCGCTGGGCAAGAAGGTCGATCGTCGCGGCCAGCCGCTGACGATCAAGCTGAGCGGCCCGGTCGAAGCCTGGTACGAAAGCGGCGGCGAAGAAGCCGAAGCCGAATAGCCGGCGGCGGCGGCGCCCAAGCTGCGCCGCGCCGCCGTCCAGGCTCAGTGAAGTGTCGCCGCGCGCGTCGGGTGGGCCGATCGCGGCGGCTGGGACGTCATTCCGGGCAGGCGGAACCGATGCGCCGCATCGGACAGCATCGCGCCCTGATCGCTCAGCAACTGGGCGGCTGCCGAGCTTTCCTCGACCATCGCCGCATTCTGCTGCGTTGCGCGGTCCATGTCGGCCACCGCCGAATTGATCTGGGTGATGACGATCGCCTGTGTCCGGTTCTCCTCGGCCATGCCCGAAATCAGCTTGTGCACTTCGGAGACTTCGTCGACGATTCGGGTCAGCGATCCATCGACCTTGCTCACTGCGCTGACCGCTTCCTCGATATCGGCCTGAGTCACGCTCAGCTGATCGCGGGCATTCTTGGCCTCTTCCTCGGCGCGCATCGCCAGTGCCGAAACGAGATCGGCGACGACTGCGAAACCGCGACCGGCCTCGCCTGCGCGACCGGCCTCGACCGCCGCGTTCATCGCGAGGACGCGCGTCTGGAACGCGATCTTGTCGAGGCCCTCGATCACGTCGTCGATGCCCTTGGCGCTTTCATGGACGCTGTTCATCTTGCGCACCGCATCGCCTGCCGTGGCGCGACCGCCGTCAACCGACGCAATCGCTTCCGCAGCACGCGACACAGTGCTTACGGCGGTTTCGGCGATGGATCGCAGCCGATCGTCGAGCTGCTGGATGGCGGCATTGGTCTCTTCCAGGCTCGCTGCGTTCGATTCGGTGCGGCGGGCAAGATCCTGCGACGTCGACGCGATTTCGGTCGAGCCGTTGCGGATCGATTCGGCGCGTTCGTGCACCGATCCGATCAGCGCGCGCAGGCTGTTCAGCGTCGTGTTGAAATGTTCGCGCAGCGCGCCATAGGCGGCGGGCAGCGGCGCATCGAAATCGCGTTCCAGATTGCCTTCGGAGATCATCTGCAGCGTTTCCGAAACGGTTGCGATGACGTCCTCCAGCTCTGCGGCGCGCGCGGCGCGTTCGGCTTCGGCGGCGCTTGCCACTTCGGCGCGGCGCGTTTCCTCCGCCGCAAGCGCATCGAGCAAATGGACGAGGCGCAGGGTGAGCAGCACCAGCGCGACGGTTTCTGCGATCAGAACCACGGCGTGCAGCAGGATGCGCAGAAATCCCCCTCCGCCGAGGAACACCCATTCGGGCAGCGCCATGCCGAGCACGAGATGATGGACCGCGACAACGGCGGCACCGGCGACGATGGCTTTCCAGTCGATCAGCGTGGCGGTCATCGCTAGCGCCGCAAAGAAGACCATGTGAAGGTCGATCTGCCAGGCGGCGCCACGAAACACGTAGAGGAGCAGGGCAGGCTGCGCGACGAACGTGATCGTGGCGATCATCCGCGCCTGCGCATCCGAGCGGCCGCGCCACGCGAGCAGCACCGGATAGACCGGCAGTGCGAGCGCGAGCAGGATCGTAGAAATATCGGCGTTTTTAGCCGCAATCTCGCCCACGACGGTCGCGAGCGCGACCAGCGCGATGGCAACGCCCACGACGCGCATGCCACTTCGGCGCAACCCTTCCAGACTGACATCGTCAAACAGAAATTTGGTCGTAGCCTGCTTCCAGTCCTGCGCAGCCAATGTATCGTCCTCCGAATATGATGGCGCCGCTTGCGGTGGCGCGGGGAAGCAGCGTCGATCGCGATCCGATCACATAGAGCGAGCCGTGTACCGGCCCTTTGCCCAGGATCCGGGCATCGCCGGCCACGGCGAGGCGTGCGACGGATCCTTCCCCAGGCAAAACCGGCACGATCAGCATCACGCCGCGCGCAGGGGGCGCGAGCGCGATCAAGCCCGCTGCGGCGAGCAAGCCGAGCTGGATGGTCCAGCCTCCGGCACATGCAAGCCGGCGCCGGTTCTGCGAAGAGAACACTGCCATAGGGCAATTATAGAGGACGGCACGGACCAACGCGCGCCAGGGCAAGGATCCCTATGCCCGCGCTGCGACGACCGGAAGCAATCCGGTCGCCGCGAGCGGATCAATGGACGAAGCGCGCCACCACGTCGCGATAGCTGCGGCTCACTTTCACCTGCGCGCCCGAATCGAGCACGAGGAAGCACTCGCCATTGGTGTGCGGCTTCACCTGGCGCACCAGATCCAGATTGACGATGGTCGAGCGGTGCACGCGCTGGAACCGGCGCGGATCGAGCCGCTTTTCCAGATCCTTCATCGTTTCGCGCAGGATCATCGTATCCTGCCCGGTATAGATGCACATATAATCGCCCGCCGCATCGATCCGCTCGATCGTATCGACGTCGACGCGGAAAATCTGGCCGCGATCCTTGATGTTGATCAGCTTTTCATAGCGGCCTGCCGACGGCGCCTCGCCGCTCTCGGCAAGCTCCTCGGCGGCTTCGGGGGCGACTTCGGCGAGCACGCCCTTCAGCTTTTCGATTTCTTCCTGCCCGCGTTTGTGGACCAGCCGTTCGCGCACGCGTTCGAGCGTATCGGCAAGGCGCGCTTCCTCGACCGGCTTGAGCAGATAATCCACTGCCTGCGCCTCGAACGCGCGGATGGCGTGATCGGAATAGGCAGTGACGAACACGACCAGCGGCGGTTCGACTTCCATCAGCCCCTGCACGACGGAGAAGCCGTCGAAACCGGGCATCTGAATGTCGAGAAAGACAAGGTCGGGCTTGTGCGTCTTGATCGCCCGGATCGCTTCGCGGCCATTCGAGCATTTGTCGATGATCTCGACATCTTCGTGGCTTTGCAGCCGCAGTTCGAGCCCCTGAATCGCCAGGGGTTCGTCATCAACCAGGATAGTGCGGATCGTCATGCTGCCTCTCGTGCGGGTTCCTCGATCTGGAACGGGATTTCGATCTCAACGCTGAAACCCTTCCCCGGGTTCGATTTCGTTTCGAAACGATGGTCCGGCCCGAACGCTTGCGCGAGCCGTTCCCGTATGTTGGCGAGCCCCACGCCAGTGGATAAGGTTGGCCTAAGCCGCGTGTCCGTCAAGCCCGGACCGGTGTCGGTAACTGCAATATGCACCCGTTCTCCGGCCAACCGGGCGGAAACCGTGATGTCTGCCCCTTCCTCCTTGGGCGTCACAGCATATTTGATCGCATTTTCGACCAGCGGTTGCAGCAGCAGCGACGGCAGCCGCGCCTTGGCCACACGCGGATCGATTTCGAAATGCGGCCGCAACCGCTCGTCGAATCGCATCTTCTCGATCTCGAGATAGAGTTTCAGCGTCTCGGCTTCCTGCGCCAGCGTGACGTGCGCGGTCGGCTCGTTCGCCAGCGTATAGCGCAGGAACGAGGAAAGGCGGCTGAGCATCACGTTGGCGCGCTCGGTCTGTTTGAGCAGCACCAAAGTCGAGATCGAATTGAGCGTGTTGAACAGGAAATGCGGATTGAGCTGATAGCGCAGCATCGCCAGCTGGGCGGAGCTCGCCTGTGTCTCCAGCGCCTTCATCTGATCGGTCTGCGCCTCGACGACGAGATAGAAGTTGATCCCGAAATAGAGCGCGGACCAGCCGGCGAGGACGATCGAATTGAGGAAGATGTTGCCCAGCAGGATACTGATCGAAATGCCCGGCTGTGCGTCGCGGATCACCGACAGGGTGAAGGCGTTGAGCGCGGCATAGAGGATCGTCGCGACGATCAGCGCAGCGATCGACAGCAATATGCCCGAAATGCGCGGTATGCGGCGGAAATAGCTGTAGAGCGTCGAAAGCAGCAGCGTGATGCAATAGCCGATGATCGATTCGATCGTCACGCGGATCACGCCTTCGATCGCGATCCCCTGATTGGATATGTTCGAAACGATGCGCAGCAGCAGATAGCCCGTCCATCCCGCCGCCTGCAGGCGCCAGAAGGCACGGCTCTTGTCCTCGAAAAAGGGCCGGGAAAAAATGGCTGGCTTCATCCAGGCCAATATCGGTGCCTCAAGCCCTGTCGTTGCATGCGACCGCGACCTTAGCACCGCCATACGCCACCGCAAAAGAGGTTCGACGGCATGTGTCGTCCCGGCGCCGAACGCCGCGAAATCGAGCGCATAAAAAAAGACCGCCGCTCCCGATTGGAAGCGGCGGCCCTTTTCGTTCAATTCCAAGCGGTGCTTAGAAGCCCATGATGAACGATGCGGAAACCGCGCGCGGTGCACCGATCTGAACATAGGGGCTGGTGGCGGTCAGATCGCCGCCGAAACCGCCGACATAGAATTCGTCGAACAGGTTGGTGACGTTGATCTGGAAGTAGCTCTTGTCGAGGTTGAACGACGCGAGCGACCAGCGAATGTCGAGATCGACGATGGTGTAGCCATCGACCTTGACGGTGTTGATGTCGTTCACCCAGCGGCTGCCGGTGTGCTTGACCTGTGCACCGATGTCGACCGGCCCCAGCGTGCCCTGAACGCGACCGCCGAACGAATATTTCGGAATGCCGCTTTCATACGAGCCCGCAGTGTCGAAGTTGTAGACTGCGCCCACCGTGGTGCAGCCAAAATCGCCCGCGGTGACATTGCCGGCCGAGCAGCGACCGCCCACCGTGTCGTCCTTGATCTCCGAGTGAAGATACGAACCGAACACATAGACGAGCAGGCCCGGGGTCGGCTGGATGGCGATGTTGCCATCGATGCCCCAGCGTTCGACGTCACCCAGGTTGCGGGTGATATATTCGTCGAGGTCCGGATTGTACGACGACGCGGTGCGGTTGGCGAACTTGGTGTACCAGCCGGTGACCTGTGCCGAAACCATGCCGTTCTGATAGCGAGCGCCAAGGTCGAAATTGTCCGACATTTCCGGGATCGGCGACGCGCCCTCGGTGCCTTCGGGATAGAAGAAGGCATCATAGAGCTGGTCGGTGCCGGGCACCTTCAGGTTCTTCGAATAGTTGGCGAACATGCTCAACGCAGGCGTGAAGCGGACAACCGCGCCGACATTCGGCAGGAACTTGTCATACTTCAGCGTGCGCGACTGCGGCGGGGCCGAGCCGGTCACCGTCTGGGTCACCGGATCATAGTTGTAGGGATTGGCCGCTTCATAGGCGGTCGGATCCTGGTCGCCGAGGCAGTCGATGAAGCCGCTGGCCGAGGTGGTGTAGCAATATTGGTTCAGCTCGCGCTTGAAGAACGGCATGCGGGCACCAAGGGTGACCGTCAGCAGGTCGTCCATGAACGTACCGCGATATTCCGCCGAAACCTGGTTCAGGATCGCATAGGATTTGCGGTTGCGCTTCGTCACTGCGACGCCGTTCACGGCGAGCAGCGGATCGTTGATCGGGAAGACGTCGAACGGCTCGCCGTTCATCTGCAACAGGCCCGTCTCACCCGACTGACGGTGCTTGGCACGGTCATAGGTGTAGGTCAGGCGGATGCGGTGGTCCGGCGAGATCGTGTAGGCAAGGCCGCTGATGACAGCAAAGCGATGCGTCTTGGTCTGGCTCGGGTCGGTACCGCCGACGCGGTCGTCCGTGTCGCCGTCGTTGTTGAGGTCGCGACCATAATAATAACCGCCGCCCAGGAAGCCGGTATAGTTCACACCACCGACGTTGCGGAAGCCTTCACGAAGGTCTTCGGCGCCGCCGCCATTGGCCTTCACATACTGGTAGCTCGGGTCGACCGTCAGGACCAGGCCGTCGGCCAGCGTGAAGCGCGAAGCGCCGCGGATGTTGCCGGTGTTCGACGGGTTGTAGCGACGGTCGAATGCGGCGCCGCAGCTGCCCGACGGGCCGGTCGAATCCGAATAGCTCTGGCTGCCGGCTCCCGGAGTGGGAAGCGTGCAGGGGTAACCGCCAAAGATGTCGTAGAAACGGCCTTCGGCATCGGTCGGAAAGTCGTCGAGCGCGAAGAACGAGCCGAAGAAGTTGTTGCGGTTCTGGTTATAGTGGCCGCTGACCGAAACGAAGTCGCCGTTTCCGCCGATTTCCTGATAGATCTTGGCGTTATACTGCTGCTTGTCGGTCACGCCATAGTTGTTGAAGGCGCTTTCCGAATGCGAGTAGGAGGCCGAGAACCAGGCCTTGGTACCGAAGCCGGTCAGATCGCCGGTGTTGACCATGCCGAACAGGCGCGAATAGGGCCGCTCCCAGTTCGAACCATCGGCAACGATGTTGCCGTAGGTGAAGCTGGTCATGATGCCGAAATCGTCGCTCGGCGTCAGCGTGCGGATATTGACGGTCGAACCGNCGGCGTTCGCGGTCGGGCTGTCGACATCGGTGGNGCCGAGGTTGACGTTGACCTGCTCGATCAGTTCGGGATCGATGTTCTGGTNGGTGTAGAGGGCATAGCCGCCGCTGTCGTTCAGCTGCACGCCGTCGACGGTCTGCGAAATACGCTCGTCATTGAAGCCGCGGATCGTGAAATAGCCGCCCGACGAACCCCAGGGGTCGTTGTTCTGGAAGCTGACACCCGGGACGAGGTTGATGATTTCGTTCGCAGTCTGACCGGGGGTCTGACGACGAATGATGTCCTGGGTCAGAACGACCTTCGCCTTCGACGTGTCGGGCACGTCAACGCCGCCCACGGCGGTGCTCGCCTGGCCGGTGACGACGATTTCGTCGTCGAATTCGATAGAACCCGTGGACTGGGCCATCGCGGTTGCCGGCGCCAGAAGCGCGGCACAGGCAACACCCAGATAAAGGCAGCTGCGCATTAGAATTCCCCTTAGGTGCGTTACACTACGGCGCCTCCCAGCGCCGGACGGTTATTAGCGACCGCAAATCCGGTTGGTGACGAAGCCCCTTTTGACCCCGACGCTAACCGGACTGTTACTACGCATGCGCGAAACGCCCCTCCGCNCCCCTGAAAAACATAGGGAGCAGAGCGGCGTATCGCCCGTTTGAAATGCAGCGCTTGCTACATCGCAAAGCCGTAGTCGGCCCGTGAGCGGTCCCTTGGGAAATCCATGTTTCGCTATTGTGACAACGTCAACATGGCGACCGATTCAAACCTGACATGTGGTTTTTATGCCGCAGTGCGGAATCGTGAGAAGACGTGGATAAACGGCGAAGAAGCAGGACTTTTCCCGACCAACTTCNTCCATTGCCATTTCTGCCNAGCNCCGCATCGGGCGCGGCACGTCCGCATTGTTCAGTCGGAAGGGCGGCCAGGCGCAGGCCAATCGGCCGCGACTCGCCCGATTCCCTGAGCTTCAGCGGGCGGCCGCGACGATCTGCGCCCAGGCGGCTTCGTCGATCACGGCGATTCCCAGTTCTTCGGCCTTTTTCAGCTTCGAACCGGCGCCGGGCCCGGCGATGACCAGATCGGTTCGGGCGGATACCGATCCGGCGACTCGCGCGCCGAGCGCTTCGGCCTGCGCCTTTGCCTCATCCCGGCTCAGCGTTTCGAGCGAGCCGGTAAAGACCAGCGTCTTGCCCGACACTTCGGATTCGCGCGCCTCGACCACGAAGGGCGGCGGCGACACGACCGCCAGCAGNTCCTGCCATAGCTTGCGGTTATGCGGTTCGTGGAAGAAATCGGCCAGCGCATTGCCCACCGCNGCGCCGATATTGTCGACGCCGATATGCTCGGCAATCGCCTTGTCGACGCGGTTGCGGAACTTCTGGTCTTCCTCGCCCAGCGCGGGCGTCATCGAATCGCGCAGCGCAATGATCTCGTCGGCCAGCGTTTCGAGCGCTTCGAATCGTTCCAGCCGCTTGAGCAGGTCGCGCGCCGTGACGATGCCGATATGACGAATGCCCAGCCCGAACAGCAGCCGNGCNGCATCNGGCGAACGCTTCGCCTCGATCGCGTCGAGCAGATTGGCGACCGATTTTTCCTGCCAGCCTTCGCGCGTGAGCAATTCTTCGCGATGGTCGGCAAGATGAAAGATATCTGCCGGCTCGCGCACCCATCCCAGTGCGATGAATTCCTCGGTCGTCTTTTCGCCCAGCCCTTCGATATCCAGCGCGCCGCGGCTGACGAAATGGCGGAGCCGCTCCTGCCGCTGCGCCGGGCAGATCAGCCCGCCGGTGCAGCGGATATCGACTTCGCCTTCCTCGCGCACGGCTTCGGAACCGCAGCCGCCGAATTCGACCGGGCAATGGGTGGGGAAGGTCCAGGGTTCGCGTTCGACGTCGCGCGTNAGATTCTCGACGATCTGCGGGATGACGTCNCCNGCGCGTTGAATCACNACGCGNTCGCCCGGGCGNACGCCCAGCCGCNCGATCTCNTCGGCATTGTGCAGCGTGGCGTTGGTGACGACGACACCGCCCACTGTCACCGGCTCCAGCCGCGCGACGGGCGTCAGCTTGCCGGTGCGGCCCACCTGAATGTCGATCCGCTCAAGCGTCGTCTGCGCCTTTTCGGCGGGAAACTTGTGCGCGATCGCCCATCGCGGGGCGCGCCCGACACTGCCCAGCCGTTCCTGCCAGTCGAGCCGGTCGATCTTGTACACGACCCCGTCGATATCGAACGGCAGGTCGGCGCGCTGCGTTTCGATCCTGCGATATTGCGCCAGCGCTTCCTCCAGCGCCACCGGGCCGACGAACAGATCCGACACCGGAAAGCCGAGCTTGCGGATCGCGGCAATGACTTCGGTCTGAAAAGTGCCGGGCAGGCTGGAGACTTCGCCCCATCCCCAGGCGAGGAAGCGCAGCGGGCGGGACGCGGTTACCGAAGCGTCCTTCTGGCGCAGCGAACCGGCGGCGGCGTTCCGCGGGTTTGCGAACTGACGCGCCTTGGCCGGATCGGCGGCTTCCGCGAGCAGCCGGGCATTGAGCGCCGCGAAATCCGCCTTGGCCATATAAACTTCGCCGCGCACTTCGAACACGTCCGGCGTGCCGATCACATCGCCGGGAAGCTCCGTCGGAATATCGGCGATGGTGCGGACATTTTCCGTCACATCCTCACCGACGCGACCGTCTCCGCGCGTCAGCGCCTGCACCAGAACGCCCTTTTCATAGCGCAGCGAACAGGAAAGCCCGTCGATCTTGGGTTCGGCGGTCAGCGGTACTTCGGCGTCGTCGGCAAGCGCCAGAAAGCGGCGGACGCGAGCGACGAACTCTGCGATATCCTCGTCCGAAAAGCCGTTGTTCAGGCTGAACATCGGCAATGCATGGGCGACTTCGGAAAGATGCCCCGACGGCGCGGCGCCGATTTGCCGCGACGGCGAATCCGCGCGGATCAGATCGGGGAACGCCACTTCGATCGCGCTATTGCGGCGGACCAGCGCATCGAATTCGGCGTCGCTGATCTCTGGCGCGTCGTCGGTATGATAGCGCCGGTTATGATGCGCGATCTGTTCGGCAAGCCGGGCAAGTTCGGCGGCGGCTTCTTCGTCGGTGCGCGGCAGGGACTCCATGGCCTTTCGCCTATAATGCCGTCGCTTGTCGGGCAAGCGGTGTCGTTCGGGCGAAGCGCGTCGCGGCGGAAACGTGCCGAAACGGCGCGGGGGCGTGCGCTAACGGCTTGAGGGCGGGGGGCTCGGCCGTTATGCAAAGCCGCCCAAGGGGAGGGAATTCGCACGTGTCCACACGGGCGCCGGGGTCGCACCGGTATGAAGCTACAATCGAAAGAGCCGGTTGGTCGCTCGCCGCAGGCAGCGTGCTGGGCGGGCTGATCGTGCTCGGGCTGGTGCTGCGCGGCGGACAATATGATCCGCTGGCGCTCGCGGCGGCCTGGGGACTGGGCACGGTGTTGATGGGCATGGGGATCACGGCGGTGGCGGGGCCATTATGGCTCGTCATGCACGTCGCCGGATGGCGCCGGCCGCGCCATGCCGCGCTGGTCGGCGCGATTGCCTCGCTTGCGATTTTCGTCGGCGCGCAGACCTATGGCTTCGGGCTGCTCGACATGCCGCCGACCGACGATCGCGCGCTGCTTTATAGGTGGCTCAGCGCGATCGCCACCAGCGCCGTCATCGCTGTCGCGGCCGCGTTTATCGGACTGGTGATGTGGCGCATTGCCTATCGCCGCCAGGGATAGGCATCGCTGGGATCGCGATCAGGACTCGCAATCGCCCAGCCGCCGGCGCGTGACGCGCAAGGTCAGATCGAACACGGCGTCGGTGTCGCCCATGCCGCTGTGCGTGACGGTCGTGAAAACCTGAGAATTCGCCGTGCTCGTCCCGGTCATGGTGCCCGATGATTGCCCGTCGGCCGTCGTGCACTGAAAATTGCTGTTGAGCTTGCCGCCGGCCATTTCGACTTTCTCGAACTTGCACATATTGGCCATCCCGCCCATCGCGCCGGTTTCGCTGGCCAAAAGCTGTTCGCTGGTCAGGCACGACCGTTTTTCGCGAGCGACCTTGCCCACCTGCTCCTCAACGGCGCTGCGCTGTTCATCCGTGGCATTTTTGATGTCGAGCGAAACGACTTCGATCTTCTGCAGCCACAGGCCACCCTGGGGCGGATCGAACTTGCGCGCAGCGGCCATTTGCTGCGCGACGACGTCGGCGGAGACGTCGCGCAGCATGACGTTGCCGGTTGCTGCGGCGCTTTCCTCGGTCGACTGGCCGCTGCCGCACGCCGCGAGCGCCAGAAGGGCGGAAGGCGCAAACCAGTGCTTCATCGATTGCATCCTGTCTTTCGCGGCGCCGGTGCCGCCCGATTAATCTCGTGGCCAGCGCCATGGCACAGGCGTCGGCGGCTCGGCAACCGCCGGCTGCGACCGGCGCGGGGCAGCGGCGTCGATCCGCATCGCCGGATTGAACCCGTCCCGTCGCGATAGCATATCCGCTGTCATGGCCATTCAGATCCGCACCACGCTGGACGAGCCCGAAACCGGACAGGATTTCGTGCCGCACCGCCCGCAACGCCCCGAAAAGGCCGAGGGTGGCAGGAAATTCAAGCTGGTCTCCGATTATGAACCGTCGGGCGATCAGCGTCAGGCGATCCCCGAACTGGTCGAACAGGCGCTGGCGGGCGAGCGCGATCAGGTGCTGCTGGGCGTCACGGGATCGGGCAAGACCTTCACCATGGCGAAGGTGGTCGAAGCGCTGCAACGCCCCGCGCTGGTACTCGCGCCGAACAAGATTCTCGCCGCGCAGCTTTATGGCGAGTTCAAGAACTTCTTCCCCGAAAACGCCGTGGAATATTTCGTCAGCTATTACGACTATTACCAGCCCGAGGCCTATGTCCCGCGCACCGACACCTATATCGAGAAGGAAAGCTCGATCAACGAAGCGATCGACCGGATGCGCCACTCGGCCACCCGCGCGCTTCTCGAACGCGACGATGTGCTGATCGTCGCATCGGTGTCGTGCCTCTATGGCATCGGCTCGGTCGAAACCTATTCNGCGATGATCTTCGACCTCAAAAAAGGNCAGGTGGTCGATCAGCGGGAGATCATCCGCAAGCTGGTCGCGCTNCANTATAAGCGCAACGANGCCGCATTCGCGCGCGGCAATTTCCGGGTGCGCGGCGACAGNCTCGAAATCTTCCCCTCGCATTATGAGGACACGGCCTGGCGGATCGCCTTTTTCGGCGACGATATCGAGGAGATCACCGAATTCGATCCGCTGACCGGCAAGAAGGTCGCGAGTCTCGATCATATTCGCGTCTATGCCAATTCGCACCATGTGACGCCGGGGCCGACGCTCAAACAGGCGATGGAGGCGATTCGCTTCGAACTCGCCGAGCGGCTCAAGGAATTGCAGGCCGAGGGGCGGCTGCTCGAAGCGCAGCGGCTCGAACAGCGCACCAATTTCGACCTTGAGATGATCGCCGCCACCGGCAGCTGCGCGGGCATCGAAAATTACAGCCGCTTCCTCACCGGGCGCCTGCCCGGCGAGCCGCCGCCCACGCTCTTCGAATATCTCCCCGAAAACGCGCTGCTGTTCGTCGATGAAAGCCATCAGACCGTGCCGCAGATCGGCGCGATGGCGCGCGGCGACCATCGTCGCAAGATCACGCTCGCCGAACATGGCTTTCGCTTGCCGAGCTGCATCGACAATCGCCCGCTGCGCTTCAACGAATGGGATGCGATGCGGCCCCAGACGGTCAGCGTCTCCGCCACCCCCGGCAATTGGGAAATGGAGCAGACCGGCGGCGTTTTCGTCGAACAGGTGATCCGCCCCACCGGCCTGGTCGATCCGCCCGTCGAGATCAAGCCGGTCGAGGAACAGGTTCAGGACCTGATCCAGGAGTGCAAGGCGACGGCCGAAAAGGGCTATCGCACGCTCGTCACTACGCTGACCAAGCGGATGGCCGAAGACCTGACCGAATATATGCACGAAGCGGGGATCAAGGTCCGCTACATGCACTCGGACGTCGAAACGCTGGAGCGTATCGAGCTGATCCGCGATCTGCGGATGGGCGTTTATGACGTGCTGATCGGCATCAACCTGCTGCGCGAGGGGCTCGATATTCCCGAATGCGGGCTGGTCGCGATCCTCGACGCGGACAAGGAAGGCTTCCTGCGCTCCGAAACCTCGCTCATTCAGACGATCGGCCGCGCCGCGCGTAATGTGGAGGGCCGCGTGATCCTCTATGCCGATCGCATGACCGGCAGCATGGAGCGCGCGCTCGCCGAAACCGGCCGCCGCCGCGAAAAGCAGGAAGCGTATAACGCCGAACACGGCATCACCCCCGAAACGGTGAAGAAGAATATCGGCGACATCATCGCCCATGTGTCGAGCAAGGATCAGGTGACGGTCGAGATCGAGGCGGATCGCCCGCACATGGTCGGCCACAATCTGCGCGCCTATATCGAAGAACTCGAAAAGAAGATGCGCGACGCCGCCGCGAACCTGGAGTTCGAAGAGGCCGGCCGGTTGCGCGACCAGATCCGCAGCCTCGAAAACGAAGAACTCGGCCTGCCCGATGCGGAAAAGAAAGCGCCGGTCATGGGCCGCAGCAATGAAGGCAAACCCGGCACCCGCAAGATGCGATATGGGAAAGTGCAGAAGAAATTCGGGGGTAAACGAGTATAAGAGGGGGTTCCCGGATTGGAACCTAGGCAGGCACGTGGTCATGTGAATATTGAGTGGCTCCAACTATGGGGCCATTATGATCCGCAGCTTCGCCAGTTTCGAAACCGAGCGTATTTGGAACGGCCACGGCAGCCGCAAACTGCCTTCGGACATAGAGCGCCGTGCGCTCAACAGGCTCAAGCTGCTCAATCGCGCTTGCACGATGGACGATCTGCGCAATCCTCCAGGCAACCGTCTGCACGCGCTGAAAGGCGATCGTGCCGGGCAGCACTCCATTTCCATTAACACGCAATGGCGTATATGTTTCGTCTGGAAGGACGGAGACGCGTACGATGTCGAAATCGTCGACTATCACTGACCCCGATTGGATCGAGAATGACGATGCCGGGCAAATTCTGCGTATGGAGTTCATGGAGCCGCTCGGCATGAGCGCTGCCGAGCTTGCGGCGTCGATTGCGGTCCCTCCCGAACGCGTCGAACGGCTGCTTGATGGCCGCCAGCCGATCGATGGTGAACTCGAC
>PAOI01000027.1 GCA_002707985.1 Sphingomonas sp.
GGCCGCCGGCCGCCAATCAGTTACGCAGCGGCTTGCCGGTGACGAGCATCTGCTCGACGCGCGCCTGGGTCCGCGGGTCGCGCACCAGTTGCATGAAGGCCTTGCGCTCGAGCGCCAGCAGATCCTCTTCGGTCACGATGTCGATGAGATCCTTCTCGCCGCCCGTCAGGACGTCGGCGAGCGCGCCGGATACGACACCATCGTAAGATGTGGCGAGGCCACGGGCCTGGAAGCCTTCGACAGCCATCGAAAGAGCGGACTTGCCTCCCGCGCCAGGCAAGCGGAATTCCGGAGCCACAGGCGGTTTGTAACCGTCCGCCAGCTCCAGTGCCTTGGCCTTGGCGTCCGCCAGCAGTCGGTCGCGGTTCATCGTGATGCCGTCCGAGGGACGCAGGAAGCCATGCTCCTTCGCCTCGGCGGCCGACTTTGCCACAGTGGCAGTTGATACCGTCTCGAACACCTTGGCGACGGCCGGCATCGGTCCCTTGGGCATAGCGGGACTGGAGCGCCAGCGATCGATCATTTCGCCGCAACCGCCCCAGCCAGGGATCAGGCCCACGCCGCATTCGACCAGACCCACATAGCTTTCGGCATGAGCCTGCACGGCATCGCTGTTGAGCAGAATCTCGCAACCGCCGCCCAATGCCATGCCGGCCGGCGCGCTCACGACCGGGAACGGCGCATATTTGAGAGCCTTGTACGCCTGCTGGCCGCCCGCAACGAGCTTTTCGATCTCGCCCCATGCCGCGATATTGAGCGCGAACAGGGCAAGGCCGAGATTGGCACCGGCGGAGAAGTTGCTGCCCTCATTATAGACGACGAGCGCCTTGAACTTCTCCTGCACGACCGGGATCGCCTCGCTGATCAGCTTCATCACGTCGCCGTCGAGCGCATTCATCTTGCCCGTGAATTCAAGGCAGGCGACGCCATCGCCGACATCCCAGAGTGCGGCCGAGCCATTTTTGAGGACCGGCTGGCTATGGGGCTTGACGTCCTCGAGCAGCAGCACGCCGTCCGGCCGAACCACATCGCGATACTCACCCGCGCTGTTCAGATACTGACGCTTCCCACCCTCGACGCGATAGAAGAGACGGTCGCCGGCGACCGTGAGGATCACCGGCACGTCGCGACCTTCGGCGGTGAGGCGCTCGGCGAGCTTGCCCGGCCCCAGCTTGTCGATCAACTCGAACGGGCCGAACTTCCAGTTGTAGCCGAGCTTCATCGCGTCATCGATACCAACGATATCGTCCGCGGCGTCGCCGACCAGGCTCGCGGCATAGGAAAGGACCTTGCCGAGAATTTCCCAGGCATAGGCGCCGACCTTGCCGGGCGCCGCGACCAATGCGGCCAGATCCTTCTCAGCCCGGCCGGGCAAGGAAGCGGGCTTCACCGACACGCGATATTCGCCGGTCGCCAGATCGAGCGCCTTCTTGGTCTTCGTCGCCTTGTCGAACGCGTAGAAACCACCCTTGCCCTTGCGGCCGGTAAAGCCTTCGGCGATCATCCTGTCGACGAGCGGCATCGGCCTTACCGTATCGAAATAGGCATCGCCTGCCGGCAGGGTCGAGGAAAGGCTCTTCGAAAGCAGCGGCATCAGGTCGACGCCCACGAGATCGACCAGGCCGAAAATGCCGGTCTTGGGCACGCCCATCGGCTTGCCGCCGATCTGGTCCGCTTCCTCAACCGTCAGCCCCTGGTCCATCGCCGCATTGATCGCGACCGCCAGCCAGTAGGTGCCGATGCGATTGGCGATGAAGCCCGGCGTATCGCGCGCCGGCACGATGCGCTTGCCCAGCTTGCGATCGACGAAATCCGAAACGCGCCGCGCCACCTCCACATCGGTGTCAGGGCCGGTCACGATTTCGATCAGCCGCATGTAACGCGGCGGATTGAAGAAGTGCGTGATTAGGAAGTCCTGTTTGAACTGATCGCTCAGTCCCTCGATCAGGTGACCAAGCGGGATGGTCGAGGTATTGGACGATACCGCCGTGCCCGGACGCTTGAGCTGCTCGAGCTTGGCGTAGAGCGCCTGCTTGATGTCGAGGCGTTCGACGATCGCCTCGACGATCCAGTCGCATTCGGCCACCCGCTCGAGATGGTCGTCGATATTGCCCGTTTCAACCAGCTTTGCCGCAGCCTTCGACATGAAAGGCGCCGGATCGGTCTTCAGCATCTTCGCAACCGCGCCTTTCGCCACGGCGTCGCGATCGCCGCCCTCCTTGGGCACGATAT
Organism: Sphingomonas sp.; assembly: GCA_002707985.1. Taxonomy (GTDB): domain Bacteria; phylum Pseudomonadota; class Alphaproteobacteria; order Sphingomonadales; family Sphingomonadaceae; genus Sphingomonas. Next base: position 2,233 of record PAOI01000027.1, read on the forward strand.
CGAGCAGCAACACCGGCACGCCGGCATTGGCGACCTGCGCTGCGATGCCGGCGCCCATGACGCCTGCGCCGATCACGCAGACCTTCCTGATGGCTTCCGGCGGGGCGCCGGCTGGCTTGATGGCCTGCTCGCTCATTCCGCCGCCTCCAGGATGGTGGCGATGCCCTGACCACCGCCGATGCACTGGGTCGCCAGCGCGTAGCTGCCGCCTTCGCGCTTCAGCAGAGCCGCAGCCTTGCCGACGATCCGCGCACCCGTGGCACCCAGCGGGTGCCCGATCGCGATAGCGCCGCCGTCCAGATTGACCTTCGACTGGTCGAGCCCCAGATCGCTGATGCAGGCCAGTGACTGGCTCGCAAAGGCTTCGTTGAGTTCGACAACGTCAAGCTGATCGACGGTGAGACCGGCACGCACCAGCGCCTTGCGCGAGGCCTCGACCGGTCCGATCCCCATGATCTCGGGCTGACAGCCCGACACGGCCACCGACTTGATGCGGGCAAGGATCGGCAAGCCATGCTCGCGCGCATAGTCCTCACTGGTCACCAGAACCGCGCTGGCGCCGTCGGTCAGCGGCGATGACGTCCCGGCTGTTACCGTACCGTCCTGGCTGAACGCCGGCTTGAGGCCGGCAAGCGCTTCGGCCGTGGTGCCGGGGCGCGGCGTGCCGTCCTTGTCGACCACGCCGGCCTTGGTCGTGATCGGAACGATCTCGGCCGCGAGCTTGCCAGCCGCGATCGCGGCGGCCGCCTTGTCCTGGCTGGCGACCGCAAAGGCTTCCTGCTGCGCACGGCTGATCTGATATTTGGTCGCGACATTCTCGGCCGTGTCGCCCATGCCCATATAGGCGCCGGCATTCTTCTTCGCGAGCTCAGGATTGGGCAGAGGGTTGAACCCCATCATCGGCACCCGGCTCATCGCTTCCACGCCCGCGCAAATGAACGCCTCGCCCGCGCCAAGCTGAATCTGACCGGCAGCGATATGCACCGAACTCATCGACGAACCGCAGAAACGATTGACGGTCATGCCCCCGACCGAAAGCGGCAGATCGGCGAGAAGACCGATCAGGCGCGCGACGTTGAGGCCCTGCTCGCCCTCGGGAAAGGCGCAGCCAAGCACGATATCCTCGATATCCTCAGCCTTGACGCCGGTCTGCTCGATCAGACCGCAGATGACCTGGGCGGCGAGATCGTCAGGTCGAACGCGCGCAAGAGCGCCCTTCCCCGCCAGATGGAAGGGAGACCGGGCATAGCCCGCAATTACCACATTACGCATCGATCGTAACCTCTCCGAGAATCGCACATTGCCATTGACCTAATGGTGCTCATAATGACCTATACGTCAACTAGATTCTTTGGCACATGGAGTGCGTCTGGACGTGCTCAAGCGATTCGAAGCCTAGGCGCACGCGGGGAAGACGGTGGCGCGACCGGCGGGCAGTCACGCAGAGCGGACGCCCGCGCCAGACCTGGCCCAGGTCCGACGAAGGAAGGCGCTCATGCATTTCTCCGAGCATCCGCTGCGGCGCCAGATCGTCAACGAGATGCATTTGCGCCGCTTTCCGCGCCTCGACCCGCCGGCGGTCGCTTATCAGATCGTCAGGCTCGTTGGTGATGCCGTGCAGGACGAGGAATGGGACGCACTCGAACGATGTTCCGGCGCCTCTTTGGATCGCGGCACGCGGCACCTCGAACTGGAATGGTCCGAGCGCTGTCGGATCGGATGGGAAAAGCATAGCGAAGCCATAACGACGACCGTGACAGGCGTTCATTCGGCAACGGAGCAGGAGCCATGGACCTTGCCCGGCGTCGGTCCTCTGGCGGCGGCGGTCGACTGGATGACCTGTCTTCCGGGGCATGTCGTGCGTGCAACCCAGATCTTCATCGTCACGGACGACAGCGGCGCTGAAGCCCTGGCGCAGCGTGCAGGCTTTCATCCCTCCGACCTCATATCCTGCCTCGTCGGGGAAAAGATTCGTATTTGGACCGATTTTCGTATTCACGACGAAGGCTTCGGGCGCCTGATCATATCGGCCAATGGGGCGGGCGATGGCGAGCTCTCCCGCAGCATCCAGCGACTTCAGGAACTCGGCAACTACCGCAATCTGTCCCTGCTCGGCCTCCCGGTCGCGCGCGCCGGCTGGGCAAGGCTGGATGCCATCGAACGCGATCTCGACGAAACCGGGCGCGCACTTGTTGGAACTGGTCAGAGCGACGACATGCTGCTCGCGTCGCTGTCCAGTCTCACCGCTCGTCTCCTTGCCCTGTCGAGCGAGACGGATCAGCGTCTCAGCGCCACCTCCGCCTATGGCAAAATCGTCACCGAGCGACTGGCCGAGCTCCATGTCCGCCCGATCGCCGATCATCAATCGCTGGGCGATTTTATCGGACGCCGCTTCTACCCGGCCGTACGCACCTGCCGCGATTTCCAGACGCGGCTTGCCCAGATCAGCCTGCGCGCTGCGCAGTTCACCGCGCTCCTGCGCGCGCGTATCGAAACCCAGATCGAAAACCAGAATGCCAGGCTTCTGGCTTCGGTCGATCGCAGCGCGCGGATGCAGTTGCGCCTGCAACACCTCGTCGAAGGCCTCTCGGCCATCGCAGTGAGCTATTACACGCTCGGTCTCGTCAGCTATCCGCTCAAGGCGATCGAAAAGCTCGTACCGACCTTCTCCGCGACATTGGTGCTCGGCGCTTTCGCGCCCCTCCTGTGTGTGGGCGCCTTTGTCGCAATGGCGCAGGCGCGCAAGCGTGCAACCAGAGACCTTCCGTCTGCCGTGCATCCCGCTCGCGGCAGCGATTGACACCTCGAGACGCGTCGAAGACCTAATCGGCATCATATTGACGATTTATGCCCTTGACTAACCTATACGTCACTTAGAAGGTAAGGGCAGGTCGATTCGCCGAGTATCGCATCGATCGTAGGCAAGACAGCCACTTCAAAGCGGCGCAGCACTTACAGGAGAGGATATGTCGATCGTCCTGATAGCATTGGCTGCGGCAGCAGCGTCCCTGCCTGCGGATACCGTCGTGGGCCGCTGGCAGACCGAAAGCCGGCACGGCATCGTCGAGATCACGCGCTGCGGCGCGTCGATCTGCGGCACGCTGGTCAGTTCGGACGGTATTCGTGCAAACCCACAGTTGCGCGACGAAAAGAACAAGAAGCCGGAATTGCGCGCACGCGAACTGCGCGGTCTGCAGATTCTCCAGGGCTTCCGCTGGAGTTCCGACAGCTGGTCGGGGGGCAGCATCTACAATGCCGAGGACGGCGGCACCTATGGCGCAACGGTGACGATGGTCGATCGCGACCATCTCAAGCTCAAGGGCTGCATCGTCTGGCCGCTCTGCAAGACGCAAACCTGGGTCCGGGTTCGCTAGTCTGCAAGGATTTCAAGGTTCAACAAAAGGGAGGTGGAGCATGCGGGGTAAGTGTCTGAAAATCGGGGCGGCAAGTTCGGCCTTGATGGCCGGTCTGTTGGTGCCGCACATGGCGCAGGCACAGGGCTTCTATCTGCAGGAGCAGTCGGCGCGCGGCGCAGGCCGCGCTTTTTCCGGCGAGGTCGCCGATCAGGGATCGCAGTCCCTCTGGTGGAATCCGGCCGCGATCGGCGGCGTCGAAGGGATCGACGCGCATATCGCTGCGAGCGCCATCCTGCCCAAAGGCTCGGTCGACAACGTCAGTACACTGATTGTCCGTCCGAGCCAGGCTCCCGCAGCCATCGGTGGCGACCAGCGGTCGCGCAACCCGATCAATAATGGACTCCTGCCCTCCGGCGCGATCGCAGTCGCGCTATCGCCGCAGCTAGCCGTTGGCCTCACCATCGCATCGCCGTACAGCTTCACGACCGATTACGAAGCGACGAGCTGGGTGCGCTATACAGCGGACAAGACCAAGCTGCGCACATACGACATTCAACCCTCGGTCGCCTTCCTGCTGACGCCCAATCTGAGTATCGGCGGCGCGCTCAACGTCGAATATGCCGACGCGACCCTTTCCAACTATCTGCCCAACCTCTCGCCGCTCCTCGCCGATGGCCATCAGGAACTCGACGGCAACGGCTGGGATCTGGGCTGGTCGGCAGGCGTCCAGTATCGCGCGGGGCCAGTGTCCCTGGGGGCAAGCTACAAGTCGAGCGTCAAGCACACGCTCAAGGGCTCGATCACGACCACGGGTCTCCTGGGGCCGCTTGCTGGCCAGAACAATGTGATCAACACCGACGCGACCTTCCGAACGCCCTGGCAGGCCATCTTCGGCGCACGCGTCGCCGTCACGCCGAAGCTGACCCTCAACGCCCAGGCGGTGCGCATGGGCTGGTCCAAGTTCGATGCGATCCGGCTGGGTGCGCCGCTCAACGCCGCCATCCCGGAGAATTACCGCGATACATGGAGCCTGGCGGGCGGCGTAGACTATGCGGTCTCGCCGCAATGGACCGTCCGCGCCGGCGTGCAACATGGACAGACGCCCACGCAAGACGGCAACCGCGACGCGCGTGTGCCCGACAGCAACCGTTGGAACTTCGCTGCGGGGACGAGCTACGCCGTCTCCTCGCGCTTCACGATCGACGCGGCCGCCGCCTATATCGCCTTCAAGGATGCAACCATCGACAGGACTACCGCCGCCTACGCCGGAACAGCGGTGCAAACCCCGATCATCGTCAACGGCAAGCTCGAAGATGCGCATGCCGTGGTGTTGTCGCTCGGCGGACATTTCCACTTCTGATGCTGGAGGCAGCCATGTCGGAGCCCGCCTTCAGCGAATCGCCCCTCCCGGAGGAGCCGCCGATCCCCCGGCGGCTCCTGACCGACCTGCTCGACAACGCGGTCAAGCTGTATCCCGAGCGCCCGGCGATCGATTTTATGGGGCGTAGCTGGAGCTACGCTGAGCTGGCGAAGCTTGTCGAGCGCGCCGCGCGGGGATTGCAGGATCAGGGCCTCAAAAAGGGCGATCGGTTCGGCCTGTGCCTGCCCAATTGTCCCTATTTCGTGATCCTTTACTTTGCCGCGCTGCGCGTCGGGGCAATCATCGTCAATTTCAATCCGCTCTACACCGAGCGAGAGCTTAAACATCAGATCAAGGATTCGGGTACCCGCATGATCGCGGTGCCCGACATCCGCATGATCCACGACAAGGTGCAGGCGGTTGCGCCCCGCGCGGGGATCGACAAAATCGTGCTCTGCGGAATGCGCGACATGTTGCCCAGCCTTCAGGGGCTTGGCTTCATGCTCTTCAAGCGAAAGGAGCATGCGAGAATCCTCGACGAGCGCCTGCATGTCCGCCTCAAGGCCTTGCTCGCCAATCCGGCGGCCCCCGACCCCGTCGCAACCGATCCGGACGATGTGGCCGTTCTGCAATATACCGGCGGCACGACCGGAGTCCCCAAGGGAGCGATGCTCACTCACGCCAATCTGACCGCGAACAGCGCGCAGATGGTGGTGCATGTCGGCGGCCTTCGCCCGCAGCAGGAGCGCACACTCGGTGTCCTGCCCATGTTCCACGTCTTCGCGCTGACCACCGTCCTCAACTTCTCGGTCGAGATCGGCGCCGAGATGGTCCTGCTCCCGCGCTTCGAAATGAAGCAGGTGCTCAAGACCATGAAGCGCAAACCCCCGACCCAATTCTTCGGCGTGCCGACGATCTACGTCGCCCTGAACGGTCTTCCCGATGAGGAGGTACCCGATCTTTCCGAAGTGCGCGCGTGCATTTCCGGCGGGGCGCCGCTCCCGCTCGAAGTGCGCGAGCAGTTCGAAGCGCGTACGCGAGCCAGAGTGGTCGAGGGCTACGGCCTCTCCGAAACCGCTCCAATCATTGCCTGCAACCCCTTGTTCGGGCTGATCAAGGACAATAGCTGCGGCCAGCCTTTCCCAGGCACCATCATCGAGATCCGCGACCCGGCAAACCCCTCCCACATACTTGGCCAGGGCGAGCGCGGCGAGGTCTGCGCGCGCGGTCCGCAGGTTATGAAGGGCTATTGGCAGCGTCCGGACGATACGGCCGCGGTGTTCGTCGACGGCGCGCTGCGCACAGGCGACATCGGCTATCTCGACGAGGACGGCTATCTGTTTCTGGTCGACCGCATCAAGGACATCATCTTCTGCGGCGGCTATAACGTCTACCCAAGGATCATCGAGGACGCGGCCTATCAGCATCCAGCGATCAAGGAAGCCGTCGCCATCGGCATACCCGATGCATATCGCGGTCAGTCACCAAAGCTCTTCATCGCCCTCAACGACGACGCGAGTCTCACCGCCGATGAGCTCAAGGCATTCCTCCAGGATCGCCTCAGCAAGATCGAGATGCCCAAGGCCTTCGAGTTCAGGGACAGTCTCCCCAAGACGCTGATTGGAAAGCTTTCCAAGAAAGAGTTGATCGAAGACGAGAACAAAAAGCTCGCTTGAGCATCGATCCCCTGCCAAGCTTCGCGATTGGTTCAGACGTCAGCGTAGCTTGGAGGATTGGAGTACCGCTATGGAGAAAACACTCCACCTCGACCAGGACAGCGCCCAAGTGCCTGCGTCGTCGGCGGACGCGTCAGTGGCTCGCCACGAGCCTCGCGCTCGAGGCGACACGGACAGCAGGGTTCAGGGCATACAAGACGTCGCCAAGGAACTCGGTCTCACGCTTCGGACGCTGCGATTTTACGAGAAGGAAGGGCTCATCTTCCCCCAGCGGGTCGGAAACACACGGGCCTATTCAAAACGCGAAATCGGACGGATACAGCTCATCCTGCGGGGTAAGAGGCTGGGATTTTCGATCAAGGAGATCAAGGAGTTTCTTGACCTCTATGATGCCGATCCCGACCACAAGGAGCAGATGGAGCGCTTGATCGCCAGAATACGGGAAAGGCTGGTCGATCTCAAAAGTCAGAGGACCGCGCTCGACCTGACGATTGAGGAACTGACTTTGATCGAGAAGGATGCGCTGGAAAAATTGCACTGTGGGTAATTCGATGGGCTGACCTAATGCTGTGGACGGTCCCCGCATCAGCCTAGCTGCGCGATGATCTGGACGTTGAGCCAGGTCTAAGGGAGCCGCCCGATGCATGAGGAGATTGCTACAGTTGGCCTCGATCTCGCGAAGAGCGTGTTTCAAGTCCACGCGATCGGAGCCGATGGCAAAGTTATAGTCCGCCGGCAGCTGCGCCGGGCGGAGATGCTGAAATTCTTTGCGTCGCTATCACCATGTCTCGTCGGCATGGAAGCCTGTGCGTCGGCACATCATTGGGGACGCGAACTCCGGGCTCTCGGCCACGATGTACGGCTGATGCCTCCAGCCTACGTGAAGCCATATGTGAAACGGGGGAAGACGGGTGCTGCCGACGCCGAGGCGATCTGCGAGTCGGCGACCCGACCGACTATGCGATTTGTCGCTGTGAAGAGCGTCCAACAGCAAGCGGTGCTCATGCTTCACAAAACTCGTGACCTGCCGGTCCCCCAACGCACCGCGTTGACCAACGCTCTTCGAGCGCACCTGTCGGAGTATGGCATTGTCACCGGCCAAGGCCTTCCGGCGTAGGCGCGCTGATGAAGCTGCTGCACAACGGGCAGGCTGAGTTGCCGGCGCATGCCCGATCCGCGCTACACACAATCGGCGCGCAGTTGCGATCTCTGGCAAGCGAGATCGACCGGCTGGAAACCCAGATTCTTGCTTGGCACCGAGCCCGATGACACCAGCCGTCGGCTCGCTACGATCCCGGGCATCGGCCCGATCACTGCGTCGGCAATCGCTGCGGGTGGTCTACGCTCTCGAATATCTGAAGGCTTGGGCAGACCTGGGCGCGATGAGATCAACATCATATGCAAACAGCCGAGCGGTGCGGGCCGCCGCGAGGCGAGCAGGCGACGATCCCCGCATGGCATAGCCATGCCGCTCGAATTCCGAATGCTTCGTTCGCGACGGACCTGCAAGCCGTCGGGCGGCTGCGTGCGAGCCTCCATTCGTGCAACAGGCTGTTGCACAATTTATCATTTTACACTGGAGAGGCCGTGTCTGACCCTGCTTATCTGACCTGCGAAGAGGTCATCGAACGCTATCGCAACAAGGTCAGCGACGGCACGTTGCGAAACTGGCGATGCAAGAGAATCGGGCCGTCATATATCAAGATCGGCAAGGCGATCTTATATCCTACAGACGAGCTCGATCGATGGGATCGGTCAAACTTGACCGCGTGCAGGCGCATATAGTTCGCGTCTGCCGCCACAGATCAATCTGAGGCCGACACCAATTGAGATGGGGGCTGGCCCGGACACCTGGCGACTGCGGTGCGCAGGCTCATCGGAGGTTAGCCCTTGTTCGTGCAGTGGCGATGAGTCATGAAAGTCATGCGTCAGCGTGTAAGTCCGGTCCCTTGCGGGATCGGCCGGGGCACACCGAATTTTCGACTAGTCGAGGCGAATTACATACCCCTATTAACGGCTCCACTCCCACCGTGTCTTATTGCAACATATTGATTATCATGTCGATTTCCGAGAACGCCGATAGGTGCACAATCATCCGTCAGGCGATCCATCGCCCAGTCGCGCCGATATCGAAATCACGCGCGCGGTGGCCGAAGCGGGCAAGCGGCTGGGCATCGCCTTGCACGATCATATCATCCTGGGGCGGGAGGGGCATAGCAGCCTGCGCGCAATGGGCGTGATCTGAACTCGCCGATACGCAAAACGGTCGCCGGACATGTGACCGGCGACCGCTTCGATCCTTGCGTCGAAACGCGTCGGATTACATCGAGCTGTCGCTCGACGACGTCGTGTTGCCCGCCGATTCGGTCGGCGTTTCGGTTGCGGCCGGTTCNTCGGCAGCCGCGCTCTGNTCAGCCGCAGGCGTCAGCAGCGCAANCATTTCGGTCTTGGAAACCGAGGTGCTGCTGTCCTTGTCGGCAAATTCGAACGCGCGCTGGAGCCACGACGAACCTTCTTCCGAAGCCGCATCGAACGTGGGTTCCGAATTCTTGCGAAGATCGGTCATCCACGCGACGAATTCNGCCTGNTCGAGCGTGCCCGAGCTGTCGAGGTCATATTTCGACCATTCGGCGTCGATCAGTTGCTGGATCTGCGCGGCAGTCGGACCCGACTGGGCCGGCGCTTCCTGCGGAGCAGCTTCCTGTGTTGCTGCGGGCGCATCCTGCGCCGGAGCCGCTTCCGTCGTCTGCGCGAAAGCCGGCGCTGCAATCACAAAAGAGCTGGCGAAAAGAATATGTTTCAGCATTTTGAATCTGTTCTCCTTCATTGTTCGGGAAATTGTTTTTAGACCCGATTTTTGACTAACCCCATTCATTATACTCAACGTTTGACTTCCCCATGGGGTTTCAGGTTGTGACCCGTTGCCGGGTCGTTTCGCCCTTGCTAGGGCGCGGCTCACCGCAGTTTCGCCCGAAGGCCTGCGGAGAAACNAAAATCCGAAAGGTCATCGATGGTCCCGCGTTACGCCCGCCCCGCCATGACGGCGCTCTGGGAACCCGAAGCGAAATTCCGCATCTGGTTCGAAATCGAAGCGCANGCNACNGANGCNCTCGCCGATCTGGGCGTGGTGCCGAAGGAAGCGGCNGCAGCGATCTGGGAAAAGGGTGCTTTCGAAGTCGATCGCATNGANGCGATCGAAGCCGAAGTGAAGCACGATGTCATCGCATTCCTTACCAACGTGGCCGANCATGTGGGGCCCGAAGCCCGCTTCATGCACCAGGGAATGACGTCGTCCGACGTCCTCGATACCTGTCTGGCGGTCCAGCTGTCCCGCGCCGCGGACATCCTTATTGATGATCTGGACAAGCTTCTCAACGCCTTAAAGCAGAAAGCGCATGAACATAAGCTGACCCCGACGATCGGGCGCAGTCACGGCATCCATGCCGAACCGGTTACGTTCGGCCTGAAACTCGCTGGATATTATGCGGAATTTTCGCGCAATCGCGACCGTCTGGTCGCCGCGCGCAGCGATATCGCAACCTGTGCGATTTCGGGCGCGGTCGGTACTTTCGCCAACATCGATCCGCGTGTCGAGGCACATGTCGCCGAGAAAATGGGACTTTCGATCGAGCCGGTNTCGACTCAGGTGATCCCGCGCGACCGCCATGCGATGTTCTTTGCCACGCTGGGCGTGATCGCATCGTCGATCGAACGGCTGGCGACCGANGTCCGCCATCTNCAGCGCACCGANGTNCTNGANGCAGAGGAATATTTCTCGCCGGGGCAAAAGGGCAGCTCGGCNATGCCGCACAAGCGCAANCCGGTGCTGACCGANAACCTCACCGGNCTNGCCCGCATGGTCCGCAGCGCCGTCATTCCGGCNATGGAGAATGTCGCGCTGTGGCATGAGCGNGANATCAGCCATTCGTCGGTCGAGCGNTTCATCGGNCCCGATGCCACCATCACGCTCGATTTCGCGCTCGCCCGCCTGACCGGCGTCGTCGAAAAGCTGGTCGTCTATCCCGAACGGATGCTGAAGAACCTGAACAAGATGGGGGGCCTCGTCCATTCGCAGCGGGTGCTGCTGGCGCTGACGCAGGCGGGGGTGAGCCGCGAGGACGCCTATCGCCTTGTCCAGCGCAACGCGATGAAGGTATGGGAATCGGACGGCCAGCTGTCGCTGCTCGACCTGCTCAAGGCCGATCCCGAAGTCACTGCCGCGCTGACTCCCGAACAAATCGAGGAACGTTTCGACCTCGATTATCATTTCAAACATGTGGATACGATTTTCGACCGCGTTTTTAACGCATGACCCCAGCCCATCGCGCGCTTCGCGAGCGCACCAGCGAAGCCCATGAACGCGTCGACAGCGCGTTCGGGGGATATGAGCTGAGCGATCGCTCCAGCTATGCCGCGATGCTGCGTGCGCATCTCGAGGCCCTGATGCCCTATGAGGCCAGCCTTACGGGCTGGCAGGGGCAAAGCGCGCTCCTTGCCGATTGGGAGGAGCGTCGGCGGCTGCCCGCGCTGCTGGACGATCTGGAGGCGCTGGACGCGCGTCCGTCGATCCTGGGGGCGCTCGACACCTCAGAGGCGCTGCCGGACGCGCAGATCGCCGGCATCCTCTATGTGCTCGAAGGATCGCGCCTCGGCGGCAAATTCCTCGCCCGCCAGCTTCCGCCCGAATTCCCGCACCGCTATCTTGATGCAGATCAACCGTCTGGCAACTGGCGGAAATTGCTGGAAAAGATCGACCTCATCCTCTACGAATCGGATCTTCTGGATTCCGCCGTGGAAGCCGCGCTCTCTGCCTTNGNTGCTTTTGAGCGCTCTGGTCGCAAGTGGTCGATGAAAGCGAAGTGAGTGGCGGACAGCGATACCGAGACCTTTCAGGTAGATCTTACCAATTGTGACCGTGAGCCCATCCATCAGCTCGGCGCAATTCAGCCTTTCGGCTTCCTGATCGCATTGTCGACGGACTGGCTGATCAAGCGGACGTCGGCGAATGTGGAAGAAACCTTCGGCGTCTCCGCCGACGACATGCTCGGCACGCCGCTGTCCGAATATTTCAGCGCGCATGCGGTGCATCAGCTGCGCAACCGGCTCACGGTGCTGCGCGGTCCCGATGCGGTCGAGCGGATTTTCGGCATGGCGATCTTCGCCGATCAGCCAAGCCGGCTTTATGATTTTGCGCTGCACATGATGGGCGACAGCATCGTCCTGGAAGGCGAGCCGAGCGAAACCGAATCGACCAGCGATCCTGCCTCCGCGATCCGCGCGATGATGGCGCGGCTGGACAATACTGCTGAACTTTCCGCCTTTTTCCGCGAAGGTGCGCGCCAGGTGCGCGCGCTGACCGGTTTCGACCGGGTGATGGTCTACAAGTTCGATTCCGACGGATCGGGCTCAGTCGTCGCGGAAGCGGCACGGGCAGGCATCGGCAGCTTCCTGAACCTGCGCTACCCCGCCAGCGATATCCCGCAACAGGCACGCAAACTCTATCTGCGCACGCCCTTCCGCATCATCGTCGATGTCGATCAGGTGCCGGTGCCGATCGTGCCGCAGCGCGATGAGCGTGGCGAGCCGATCGACCTGTCGCTCTCGGTGCTGCGATCGGTGTCGCCGATCCATATCGAATATCTCAAGAATATGGGCGTTGCGGCGTCGATGTCGATTTCGATCATCGTCGAAGGCAAGCTCTGGGGCCTGTTCGCGTGCCACCATTATGCCGGCGGCCGCCGTCCCGGGTTCGAGCGGCGATCGATCGCCGAACTGTTCGGCCAGATGTTCGCGCTCAAGCTCGAAAGCCGCGAGCGAAAGGCGCTTTCGGCCTATGAAACCTCGGCGCGCGCGACCAGCGACCGGCTGCTTGCGGCAGTGGCGGGCGATGCGGGGTTGCTCGACAATCCGGAATGGCTCGGCGCGATGCTGCACGAAACGGTGCCGTGCGACGGCATTGCCATCTGGATCGACGGCAAGCTGGCGTCGAGCGGCATGACGCCGCCTCCGGAAGCCATTCCGACGATCGTCCGTCGGCTAAACGCGATGGCCGCCGGACGCATCTTCGCAACCGATCATCTGAGCGATGTTCTGCCCGCTGCTGCCGAATATGCGGACAAGGCGGCCGGCCTGCTTGCCATTCCGATCAGCCGCACGCCACGTGACTATGTCCTGCTGTTCCGCCAGGAACTGGTGCGTACCGTCAACTGGGCCGGCGATCCGCACAAGCCGGCACAGCTTGGCCCCAACGGCCCCCGCCTTACCCCGCGGAAAAGCTTCGAACTATGGGCCCAGGAAGTGCGCGGCCGGTCCGAACCTTTCAGCGACGCGGAACAGCGCGTTGCCGAAATGCTGCGCAGTTCGCTGATCGAAATCGTCCTGCGCCTGAGCAACGACGCTCAGGAGGAAAAGCGACGTGCGTCCGAGCGGCAGGAATTGCTGATCGCGGAGCTCAACCACCGCGTCCGTAACATCCTCAGCCTGATCCGGGGGCTGGTCCGCCAGTCACGCGACCCGGGCCTCGGCAGCGAAGCCTATATCGCGCTGCTCGAAGGGCGGATCGAAGCACTGGCGCGCGCGCATGACCAGATTACCCAGGACAATTGGAGCCCGGCCCCGCTCGCCCGCATTATCGACACCGAAGCCGCCGCCTATCTGGGCACGCGCGCAGGCCGTGTTGCGCTGGACGGGCCGAATGTGATGCTACGGCCCCAGGCGTTCACGACTCTGGCCCTCGTGCTGCACGAACTGATGACGAATTCGGCCAAATATGGCGCGCTTTCGGATAATGGATCGATCCGCGTAACGTGGAACCTTGATGCGGAAGGCGATTTGCACATCCAGTGGCGCGAACGCGGTGGCCCTGCGGTTCAGGCACCGACGCGGCAGGGTTTTGGCTCGACAATCATTCAGCGCTCGATTCCCTATGATCTGGGGGGGCTGGCGGAAGTACGCTATCCGGTCACCGGCCTCGAGGCCGATTTCTGTATTCCGGCGCGACAGGTCTCGCTCGATGGCGCTGCGGCTTCTCCGAACGAGCGCTCCGACGCGACCGCATTCGAAACGCCCGCCGTGCCGGAAACCCGCCCGGTGCTTACCGGCATCGCGTTGCTGGTCGAAGACAGCCTGATCATCGCAATGGATGCCGAGGACATTCTTACGCGGATCGGTGCGCAACGGGTCGTCACTGCGGCCAGCATCGATCAGGCGAAGGTGGAAATCGAGAACGAACAGTTCGAAGTGGCCGTGCTCGACGTCAATCTGGGATCGGAAACCAGCATCACCATCGCCGATACGCTGCGGAAAAAGGGCGTGCCCTATGTCTTCGCCACCGGCTATGGCGATCAGCTTCGCCTGCCCGACGAACATGCCGAAGCGCCGATCATCCAGAAACCCTATACGGCGGGCAATATCGCCTGGACGCTGGGCGAACTTCTGGGCCGCTGACTTTTGTTCGTTGCCCGGTGGCGCGTGCCGTCGGCAATCCGCCCGGCCTGACCGCCCAGCCTATTCCGCCGCTTCCACCTGTTCCCCGTCAAAGGCGCGTCGCGATTCCTGAATCGCCGATAAATTCTTCTGCACCCAATCGCCCAGCGCATTGACCGGGCAGCGCAGCGAATCGCCGAGCGGCGTCAGCGCATATTCGACCTTGGGCGGGTTGGTCGGATAGACGGTACGGCTGACGAAACCGTCGCGCTCCAGCCCGCGCAGCGTCAGCGTCAGCATCCGCTGCGAAATGCCGTCGATCGTCCGTTGCAGCTCGCTGAACCGCAACGGCCCTTCGCCCAGGTTCATGACGATCAGGATGCTCCATTTGTCGCCGACCCGCGCCAGCACCTCGCGCACCGGGGCGCAGCTTCTCTCTGTGTAACGAGGTTCCAAAAATGTGCCTCCTTGTGTCGCGGACATCACCGCATCATTTGAGCGTTGGTTACAAATGGTAACAGACAAAAGGATTTCCAACCATGCTCAATATCGGCCTGATCGTCGGCAGCACCCGGCCCGAACGCTTTTCGGAAACGGTCGCGAAATGGGTGCAGGATGCCGCGTCGGATCGCGGCGACATGGCGCTGACCCAGCTCGATCTGCGCGAAGCGGATCTGCCGTTTTTCGAAGAGACGCTACCGCCGCTGATGAGCGGCGGGGATTTCAAGAACCCGAAGGCTGCGGCCTGGGAAGAGCGGCTCGGTGCGTTCGACGGCTTCATCGCCACCGTCGCCGAATATAATTACGGGCCTGCCGGCGTGATGAAGAATGCGTTCGACAATGCACTCAAGGGATGGACCCGCAAGCCGATCGCCTTTGTCGGTTATGGCGGCGTCGGCGGCGCGCGCGCGATCCAGCAGCTGCGCGTCACGACGTCGGGCCTGCGCATGGCGCCGATCGGTCCGGAAGTGAACATCGCCGCCGACAGCTTCATGGCCGCACTGACCCAGGGCAAGCCGCTCGGCGATTTCGACCATCTCAATCAGGCGCTGGCAAAGCTGCTGGACGAGACCGCCTTCTGGGGCAATGCCCTCAAGGCTGCACGGTCGGCCTGATCGCTGCGCCCCCCCCCTCCTGCCATTCCCCGCCAAAACGGGATGGCAGGCGGAGCAAGTCCTCTCGGCGGAACGCCGAAAGCCCGCGCACCTGCCTCAATCGGCTGACTGGGACGCCGCCGAACGATCAGACAGATGCGCGGGCCAGCTCCGGCCAACTGCGGGCAGACCGGAACCGTTTCGTTTGCGTCAGCGGCAGCGGCGACCGTTATTGTCGCTGGCGATATCGTTGCCGATCACGGCGCCCAGGATGCCGCCGATCAGCGCGCCGGTGCTTTCGCCGGGACGATCGAAGCTCGATCCGATCAGCGCGCCTGCGACGCCGCCGATCAGCACGCCGGTCGTGCCGTCCTGACGGTGGCAGTAGTAGCGGCCACCGTCGCCACGCCACACCGGGCCGTTATAATAGCCGCGGGTGTCGTAATAATTGGCGTAGCGCGGCGGCGGCGCGACATAGGTAACACGCGTGTCGCGACGATAATCGCGCCGGTCGCGCCGATAATCACGGCGGTCCTGACGATAGTCGCGACGGTCCTGTCGATAATCGCGGCGATCCTGCCGATAGTCCTGGCGCTCATAGCGATTGCCGTCATGGCGCTGCGCCGCCGCCGGGGCGGTGACGACCGGAATGGCCAGAGCCGATACCAAAATGCCGATTGCGAGCTTGCGCATGGGAAACCTCCTGTTTCACCGCGCTCCTCCAGCCCGGCGTGTAACAACCTGTTACGCCGATTGGGCTGACACATGTCTGAATTCGGCTGTTAGCTTTCGTTCAGGAAATTACGGGGCCGTAATGGGCGGCGTAACGACGATCGTGGGATACAGCCCCCTCGCGGCCAGATCGGTTGCGATCATGGTGGCGACGACACATTGCGCCGCCTGTGCGCCTATGCCGGGTTCCAGGCGGAACCCGTCTGCAATCGTCACCAGCTTTTGGGGATGGGCTACCTCGCAATATCGGGCAATCCCGGCGCCGATTTCGGCGGGCGCCATATCGTCGCCGAACACCGGGAGCGTTTCAAGCCGCCCTTGCGCCGCCAATGTCGCACGGGCTCGATCGACGTCCGATTGTTGGGGCACCGACTGATCGACGGTGGTCGCCGCGACATTGGCAATTTCGGCGCACCCGCAAATAAGCAGCAGAGTCACGCCGAGGTGAGGCATCACCCCAGCGCCGCCTTGATCTTCGAGAAAAAGCCCTGGCTCTGCGGGCACTCCTCGCCGGTTTCGATCGTGCGAAATTCCTCGAGCAATTCGCGTTGCCGTGCCGACAGCTTGGTCGGCGTTTCGACGTCGATCTTCACCACCATGTCGCCGCGACCGCGCCCCTGCAGCACGGGCATGCCCGCGCCACGCTGGCGCTGTTCGCGTCCGCTCTGCGTGCCCGGCGCGATCTTGATCCGGTGCACTTCGCCGTCGAGACCGGGAATTTCGATCTCACCGCCCAGCGCGGCGGTCGTGAAGCTGATCGGCGCGTGCGCGTAGAGCGTCGTGCCTTCGCGCTGGAAAATCTCATGCCGCTTCACATGGAGGAAAATATAGAGGTCGCCCGCCGGTGCGCCGCGTGCACCCGCTTCGCCTTCGCCCGCCAGCCGGATCCGTGTGCCTTCGTCCACGCCCGGTGGCACGTTGATGGTAAGCGTCTTGGCCTTTTCCACGCGCCCCTCGCCCCGGCATTCGGGACACGGGTCCTCGATCGTCTGCCCCGCGCCATGACAGGTCGGGCAGGCGCGCTCGACAACGAAAAAGCCCTGTTGCGCGCGCACCTTGCCATGACCGGCACAGGTGCGACACGTCTTGGCCGAAGTGCCGGGCCGGGCGCCGCTGCCTTCGCATGTGTCGCACGCGGCGGAAACATCGATGGTGATTTCGGTCTGCTTGCCGTCGAACGCTTCTTCGAGGCTGATTTCCATGTCGTAGCGCAAATCCGCGCCACGCCGGTTGGGCCGGCCGCCGGCGCCGCCGCGCCCGCCCATGAATTCGCCGAATACGCTTTCGAAAATATCGCTGAACGCGCCGAAATCCTGCGCGCCGCCACCGCCGCCGCCCATGCCGCCCTGCTGGAACGCGGCGTGGCCATAGCGATCATAGGCGGCCCGCTTCTGCGGGTCCTTCAGCACTTCATAGGCTTGGCTGACGGCCTTGAACTTGGCTTCGGAATCGGTGCACCCGCCGGTGCGATCCGGATGATATTTCATCGCGAGCTTGCGATAGGCGGTCTTGATGGTGGCATCGTCCGCCGTCCGCTCGCATCCGAGCAGCTCGTAATAGTCGACTTCTGTAGTCATAAGTGCCTCACGCCAAACGTCCCTCGACTTCGCTCGGGACGAACGGAGTCATTCCACTCCGTCCGCCATTCGGTTCGAGCGAAGCCGAGAACCGTTTCATGGCGTTTTACGCCTTGTTGTCGTCGACTTCCGAGAACTCGGCATCGACGACTTCCTCGTCTCCGCCTTCGCTGCCCGCAGCGGCGCCGTCGGTGGCGCCACCTGCAGCAGCGCCTTCGGCCTGCTGCTTTTCATAGATCGCCTGACCCAGCTTCATCGCGACCTGCGCGAGTTCCTGGGCCTTGCTCTGCATCGCATCGGCATCGTCGCTTTCGATCGCCGACTTGGTTTCGGCAATCTTGGCTTCGATTTCACTCTTCAGCGACGCATCGACCTTGTCGCCATTTTCCTGAAGCTGACGCTCGGTGGTGTGGACCAGGCTTTCGGCGTTGTTCTTCGCCTCGGCATTGGCACGCCGCTTCTTGTCCTCTTCGGCGAACTGTTCGGCGTCGCGGACCATCTGATCGATGTCTGCGTCGCTGAGGCCGCCCGAGGCCTGAATGCGGATCTGCTGTTCCTTGCCGGTGCCCTTGTCCTTGGCGCTGACGTTGACGATGCCGTTGGCGTCGATGTCGAACGTGACTTCGATCTGCGGCACGCCGCGCGGCGCGGGCGGGATACCGACCAGATCGAACTGGCCGAGCATCTTGTTGTCCGCGGCCATTTCGCGCTCGCCCTGGAAGACGCGGATCGTCACCGCCTGCTGATTGTCATCGGCAGTCGAATAGACCTGGCTCTTCTTGGTCGGGATCGTGGTGTTGCGATCGATCATGCGGGTGAACACGCCACCCAGCGTTTCGATACCCAGCGACAGCGGGGTGACGTCGAGCAGCAGCACGTCCTTGACGTCGCCCTGCAGAACGCCCGCCTGAATGGCGGCACCGATCGCCACCACTTCGTCCGGATTGACGCCGGTATGCGGTTCCTTGCCGAAGAACTCCTTCACGACCTGACGCACCTTGGGCATGCGGGTCATGCCGCCGACCAGGACGACTTCGTCGATGCCGGCATTCTTGACGCCCGCATCGGCCATCGCCTTGCGGCATGGCTCGAGCGTACGCTGGATCAGGCTGTCGACCAGACGCTCGAGCTCAGAACGGCTGATCGTCTTCACCAGGTGCTTCGGACCGTTCTGGTCGGCAGTGATGAAGGGCAGGTTCACTTCGGTGGTCTGCGCCGACGAAAGCTCGATCTTCGCCTTCTCGGCGGCTTCCTTCAGACGCTGGAGCGCCAGCTTGTCCTTGGTGAGGTCGATGCCCTCATCCTTCTTGAAGCCATCGGCGAGATACTGGACCAGCGTGGAGTCGAAATCCTCGCCGCCCAGGAAGGTGTCGCCGTTGGTCGCCTTCACTTCGAACACGCCGTCGCCGATCTCGAGGATCGAGATGTCGAACGTGCCGCCGCCAAGGTCATAGACCGCGATCGTCTTGCCGTCGTTCTTCTCAAGGCCATAGGCGAGCGCAGCCGCCGTCGGCTCGTTGATGATGCGCAGCACTTCCAGACCCGCAATCTTGCCGGCGTCCTTGGTCGCCTGGCGCTGCGCGTCGTTGAAATATGCCGGAACGGTGATGACCGCCTGCGACACGGTTTCGCCGAGATAGCTTTCGGCGGTTTCCTTCATCTTCTGCAGGATGAACGCCGAAATCTGCGACGGCGAATAATCCTCGCCGCCCGCCTTGACCCAGGCGTCGCCATTCGTGCCCTTGACGATGTCATAAGGCACCAGCTCGGTGTCCTTGCGCGTCACAGGGTCGTCGAAGCGGCGACCGATCAGGCGCTTCACTGCGAAAACCGTATTGTCCGGATTGGTAACGGCCTGGCGCTTTGCCGGCTGACCGATCAGTCGCTCCCCATCCTTGGCGAATGCGACGATCGACGGCGTGGTGCGCGCGCCTTCCGAATTTTCAATAACCTTGGGCTTGCCGCCTTCCATTACGGCAACGCAGCTGTTGGTAGTGCCCAGGTCGATCCCGATAACTTTAGCCATGGTCCCTCGTTTGGCCCCCGTCTAATAAAAATGCCTCGCTTTCCTGCGCCCTGCGGGCCGCCGAAAAGCCTCTGTACGAAAGGCGATATAGGTGGGCTTTGCCTTGCCGCAAGATTGCTGACTTTCTAGGAAATCCCGACTTTCCCGAATCGAGATGGAGTCTCGCCCCCATGCGCCCGATCCTGGCCCCCCTCGCCGCTCTTACACTGATACTCCCCGGATGCCAGCAACAGGCAAGCGAGCTGGAGGTCAAGGATGCTTGGGTGAAACTGCCCGCGGTCTCCGAAAATCCGGGTGCGGCCTATTTCACCATCACCGGCGGCGGTGAGGATTCGACGCTTGTCGGCGTCACCGCGCCCTTCGCCGTGCGCGCTGAAATGCATGAAAGCATGAAGATGGACGGCCAGATGGCCAATATGATGACGATGAAGCCGGTCACCGAGGTGCAGGTTCCCGCCGGAGAGACCATCACCTTCGCACCGGGCGGCAAACATGTGATGGTCTATGACATCGGGCCCGAGGTGAAATCGGGCGACACCGTCCCGCTCCGCCTCAGCTTCGCCGGGCGCGATCCGATCGAAGTTCAGGCAAAGGTGCTGGCGGCCGGCGACCCGGCGCCGCAACCCTGAGGCAGGGCGCCTGAGCATCATGGCAGGGGCGAAACGCAAGGCCGAACGCCGCGCGCTCACGCCCGGCGAGATCGCGCTCGCCCGCACGGTCTTCGGCGACGCGATCGATTATGACCACGCGAAAATCGTCAATCGCAAATGGGCGTTCTTTCAGCCGAAGAACGTGACGATGGCGCCGCTCGGCACGATCCATTTCAATCCCGCGAGCGGGCTGTATCGCGACGATTTCACCGATGCGCCGTTGCATCTGCAGGGGTTGTTCATCCACGAAATGGTGCATGTCTGGCAGCATCAGCAGGGCATTTTCCTGCCGATCGCGCGCCATCCCTTTTGCCGATACGAATACAACATCGATCCAGGCCGACCATTCCACCGTTATGGAATCGAGCAACAGGCGGAAATCGTCCGCCACGCCTTTCTGAAGCAGCGCGGCGTGATCACGCTCGACAAAGACCTGCACGCCAATGCTGAAGTCGCACTGCCGTTTTAGCGGCACCTATTCGAAAGCACCTCGCCACCCGCTTTTTCCGCGTCGAATATGAGCGGAACTTCTCCACCGTCGGCATCTACGACTATCGCGGCGTCGCCGTGACCTTGGGCATTACCCGCGCGTTCTGACGCGCCGTCCCCGGCCGCCTCTGCGCGGCCCGGCCCGACTGCAGCTCAATCGTCGCCTGACTGCAGACCGGTCCGCGACCGATCGGCACGAAGGCGGGACGGACGTGGCTGCGGAGTCGCGCTGGGCGATGGCCTCGGGGCGGGCGTCGCCGTGGGCGCAGGGCGTGGCGCAGGTGCCGGCTGTGGCGTCGGGCGCTGGACCGGTGCGGGCCGGGGCGGCGCCGGCCGGGAAACCGGTGCTGGCGCGGGCGCAGGTTGAGGCACCGGACGCTGCACTGGCGTGGGCCGTTGCACCGGGGCCGGTCGTTCTACCGGGGCAGGGCGCTGAACAGGCTGGGGCGCGGGCCGGGGCGGCACGGGGCGCTGCACCGGGGCCGGACGCTCCACCGGCGTGGGCCGCTGCACCGGTGTCGGACGTTCGACCGGGGTCGGACGCGGCGCCGGAGCGGGTTGGGGCGCGGGCTGCTGCACTGGCTGAGGAGCGGGACGCGGGCGTTCCGGACGCGGAGCGGGCGCCGGCTGCGGCCTCGGATCATTTTCCACCGGGCGCGGTGCGGGCTGCGGCGTGGGGCGCGGACGTTCCGGGCGCGGCATCGGGGCTGGCTGGGGCACCGGATCATTTTCTATCGGCCGAGGCGCCGGTTGCGGAGGCGGTGCAGGGTGCGGAGCATCGGCACCCGGACGCGGTACAGACGGATCGCTTGGCGGCCTGCCGCCCTCGCGCGGCGGCCGGTTGCCACCACTGTGCGGCGGCTCGACCGGTGCCGGATCGACCACCGGCGGCGTTGGCCGCGGCCGGGGGGTAGGCCGTTGCGGCGGCGCAGGTTCGGCAACCGGCGGCGTGGGGCGCGGTCGCGGCGTCGGCTGTTGGGGCGGCGTGGGGCGATCCGGGCGGCCTGCACCATCTCCCTGGCCCGGCCTGTCGGGACGACCGGGCCGGTCGGGCCTTCCCGGCCCGCCATTGTTTCCGCTGCCTTCGCCCCGCCCGGGTCCGTCATGACCGCCGGGGCGTCCGGGGCCCGCGCCCTCGCCGCGACCGGGCCGGTCCGGTCGATCAGGACGATCCGGCCGTCCGGCATGACCCGGCGGGGGACCTTGCCGTCCGCCTTCGCGCCAGCGCCGCCAGCGTTCCGAATCCTCGTGCCGCCGCTGCCGTTCGCGGTCGAAACGATCGCGATGGCCCGATGGCCACGTCTCACGATATTCCACCCATCCGGGCTGATACTGCCACCCCGAATCCCATTCGGCGCGAAGCGTCGCCAGGAACACGCTGAACTGCGCCCAGCGATCATAGCTCGGCTCCTCCCAGCCGCCATAGCCGCCGCCGTTCAGCAGATAGGCGATACGCTGCCCCCGATCGAGGTCGCCATAGGCCAGCGAACGCAGCGACATCGCCTCGGCCGGCGATAGCATGCGGCCATATCCGTCATAAACCGCGACCGGCGATCCCTCGTCATAGGCAAAGGTGTAATTCAGATCGCGGATCAGGAACGGCGCTCCAGCACCGGGATCGAAGAAATAGCTGCGCACCCCACCGTCGACCGGTTCGACGACCATCCAGTATCCGTCGTCGGTCTGCCAGGCCCAGGGGCTGCTCTGATCGAAATCGAAGCTGAAATCGGGCGGTGCGTCTCCGATCGCATCGGCCAGCGCGTCGGCCCGGTCGATCCATGCATAGCCGCCATAACCGGCATCGACCAGCCAGGGCTGCGGCGCGGAGGAATAGCCTGCGCTATAGCTTGTCGTCGTCACATCGGCGCACCCGGCCAGCGTCAGTGCCGCCGCCATCGTGCCGGTGAAAATCGCCAGTCGCTTCGCTGTCATCCGAACATCCTCCCCCCGATCGTGTATCACACAAAAGGACGCCTTCCTTGCTGAATGCAGGATTAGCGGCTCAGATCATTCGGAAAAGAGCGTGACAGCTTTTGTAATTCCGCTGCGTTTGCTGCGTCACCAGCGCAGCAGGCGCGGCATCGCCAGCCATCCCAGCAATCCCGTCAGCGCCACCGGCACGACATGCCAGATGCCGAGATGGTCGATCGTGAATTCGCGGCAGAACAGGCCGGCCGCAACGGTTCCCAATGCTCCCGCGGCGATCCCGGCATGCAGGCCCGCGCGGCGCGGCGATACCGGGGCGCCGCGGCGCAGCCATGCCGTCAGCACTCCGCCGACCAGCAGCGACGCCACGATCCCGCTCACCGCGCAATGCGCGCCTTCGGGAAGCGCCGCCTCGCCCTGCCCCAGCCAGCTGCCCAGCAGCGACACCCCCGCCGCGAGCGGCAGGACGCCCGCCATCGCCGCCGCCCAGCGCGTGCCTTCATGGCGCGCACCGACGCGCGGGTTCGCCATCGCGACGCTGCTCACGGCAGCCGCCAGCCCCAGCAGGAACAACAGCCCGTTGGCGAGCAGATACATTACCGGCATGCGCCCGACGACGAACGGCGCGGGCGGCCCGGCAAGCAGGACCAGCACCATGGCGGTCGCGACGAACGCGCCCAGCACCAGCGACAGCCCCATGCGCGTACGCATCCGCCGCACCGGCGTGCAATCGGCGACCATCGCTTCGATCAGCGGGCTGGCGGTATCGCGCTTCATTCGGCCTTCTCGATCAATGCAGCGAGCCGTTTCAGCCCGCGATGGATGTTCACCTTGACCGCCGACTCGCTCTGTCCCGATCGCAGCGCGGCTTCGGCGACGGTCAGCCCTTCGATCTTGACCAGTTCGATCGCCCGCGCCTGTTTCTTCGGCACTTGCCCGAACAGCCGCTCCAGGCTGACGCGCGCCATCACCGCTTCCTCGTCGCTGTCCTGTGAGGCGTCGTGATCGTCCAGCGCCGCCGCTTCGCTGCGATAGGCGCGGCGCAGGTGATCGACCCAGCGATAGCGCGCGATCGCCGCGAGCCATGGCAGGAACGGGCGCGCGGGATCATAGGTGGCGCGCTTGGCATGCACTGCCATCAGCACTTCCTGCACCAGATCGTCGCGCTGGCCCGGCGGGACGCGGCGATGGAAATAGCGTTCCAGCCAGCGCTGCGCCTCAACCAGCAAGGCGCGATACGCCGCCCGGTCGCCGCGCTGCGCCGCCGCCATCAGCGTACCGAGCGTGTCCGGGTCCGCGATCATGCGCGCACGCGCCGCGCCGGGCCGGCCATCGCCGTTCCGGTGCTCGTCTTGCCCAGCACATCGGCATCCCGCACGCTCATGCCTCCCGGTTCGCGGCGCAGCGGCAGGAAGTTACAGCATCGCGCAGTTTACGCGAAGCTGCGGGCGGGCGGCTCGCTCAGGCGGTTTCGCGCGGCGCCGGGATCGCCCCGGCCAGATAGTCCATCTTGCCCAGCGGCACGCCCTGCTGACGCAGGATCGCATAGGCCATAGTGACGTGGAAAAAGAAATTGGGCAGCGCAAAGCCGAGCACATAATCGCGCGCGGCAAATTCGATTTCGCGCCCGCCCGCCTTCAGCGTCACGATATCGCCGTCGCGCCCGTCGAAATCCTCGCGCTTCGCCTGGGCGAGCAGCGCCAGCGTCGCATCGATCCGCGCCGCCAGCTCGGGGAAGCTCGCCTCACTATCCTCCATCGGTACATTGGCGACGCCGCCGACGCGCACCGCAACGAACTTGGCCGAATCGCTGGCAAGCTGCACCTGCGCCGTCAGCGGGCGCATATCCTCGATCAACCGCGCTTCGATCAGATCGCTTTCGGGCCGCCCCTGCGCCACGACATGCGCGCGCCCCTTTTCCAGAAACGCCTTCATGTTGGTCAGCGCCCGCACGAATTGCGGGATCGATACGTCATAGAGATTCATGGGGGATCCCCTCCGCTGGTTCCTTCAGCAGATGGGAGGGGCACGGCGCGCGGGCAAGGAACCGGGGCGGTTTATTCCCCGGGTTCGGCATAGAGTGCGGCCATCGCCCGCTGGTCCCAGCGGATCTGGAGCGGCATCGCATCGGAATCGCGCCACGCACCGACATGGATATGCGGCGCGCGCGCCATGCCGTTATTGCCGACCTGCGCGATCACCTGACCCGCCGCGACACGATCGCCCTTCGCGACAAGAGGGTGCGCGACATGGGCGAGCACCACCATGATCCCGTCATCGCTGCGGATCTGCAGCATCGCGGCGGGCGGGCGGCCCATCGTGCCGGGCGTATTGACGTCATCCTTGACCAGCAGGCCAACGACCTCGCCCGAAATCGGCGCGAGCACCGGCGCTTCCCAGCCATACCAGTCGGCATTGGTCGCGCCGTCGGTACGATAGAGCGCCATGAAGCCCTGTTCCTCGATCCCGCCGGTCACCATGCAATCGGTGCCCAGCGCATCGCCCGAATAGGGCAGTTGATCCATCCAATGTTCCGAACAGACAAAGGGTGAGCCGTAAATGGGCGAAAGCATCAGCTGTTCGGCGGTCCCGGTAACTTCCGGCGCCATCGGCGGCATGACGATCGGCAACTGGCGCGGCGCCTGTTGTGGGGCCTGTTGCTGCTGGGCCTGTTGTTGCTGGGCCTGTTGTTGCTGCGAAGCGTCCTGCGCCACTCCGATCAGCAGTGCCAGCGCCAATAGCGTCATCACCATCCTCCACCCATTCGTGTGATATATGGCTAAGACAGTGCCGCCACCCGGTCAATCGCCGCGCATGTATCGCAAACGGCGCAATTGTATCGATTGTGTCAGGGGGCAGTGGCCTCTCGCAGCAACGCAGGTGCCACCGGGACTTCGCGGTATCTTGTTCTCATCTCGTATCGACTTCATAGTCTTTGGCTTAGGGGGGGCCTTGTGCTCAAGCTGAACTGTCTGGAGCCATTGACGGCGATCGGTATTGGCGTTGGCGCTTGCGCCCTGGCGCCTCTCGATGCTGGTCTGACCGCGGGTGCGGTGATCGGCGGCGCCGGCCTATTTGCACGCATTCGACTGAATAGCCGTAAGGCTGGGCTGGACGACGCGGCGCTGGTCAAGCGCATGCAGCGCGAGATTTTCCGAGCAACCGAACGCTGGGATGACAGCACCGCCACCCGCGACGCCCGCACGCTTGCCGATCAGGCGATGACCACGCTGCTTCCCGAAGTCATGTTCACCCGCGAAGAACTGGCGGCCATAGCGACCGAAACCGCGGACCGGGGCGAACGCTATCCAGTGATTGCGGCACGAAAAATCGTTGACCGGCTGGGTGAACTCAACGCGACCTTCGCCGAGAGCGACCCACCAACGCTCGCACGCCAATTCGCGCTCGACGTCGTCGAAGCGGCACTGATCGCCGCCAAGCAAGACCCGGATTATGCGCGCCTGCTGACGCTCGACATCACGATCGAGATCGCCCGCGCCCAGGCCGAGAATAATGCGATGCTCCGTAGAGTGATCGCAGAGCAGCAAGAGCATCACGCCGTAAGCCGCGACAACAACGCAATGTTGCTACAATTGGTCGACCGGCTTGGTCCGGAGGAGCGGCGCGGGCTGACCGAGGAAGCGCTGATTGCGCTCGCGCGGCGCGTTACCGAGGACGTTTCCGATGTCGATGAAGCGCGGGCCGCGGTGGAGCGCGCAATCGAAGCCTTTGTCGAAACGCGTGAGCAGGCGGCACGCGGCACCAATTTGGGCGATCTGGTCGATGCCGCGCTGCGCCGCATTGCCGCCCGTAACGCGGAAGCCGATTTCGAAGGTGGCGCGGCAGAGGGCGAACGCGCCTGGGCCGCGCTTGCCGAACAAGAGGCGACACTACAGGCCGGCAAGGCAGCAATCGTCGATATCAATATTCGTCAGAGCCGGATGCGCGGGGATCCGGACGCACTTGCCCGCTGGATCAGTGAGCGCATCCGGGTGGAGCAAGGCGAGCTAGCGTTCGCTGCGCTAACGGCGGAAATCAAGCGCTATCGCGAGGATGGCCTGAGACGCGGGCTTCGTTTCGAAACACGAACCGCGATTGCGCTGTCGCGCCTCGCACTCGCCATCGCTGCGACCTCGGAAATGCGTGGTGAATCGCAAAACTCGCTCGGCATTTGCACCAGCGATCTCGGCGAGCGCACCGGCGGGCCCGAGGGGCTACGCCTCCTCGACGAAGCGGTCGCCACCTATCGTGACGCGCTTACCGTGCGCACCCGCGACGATATGCCTGCCCAATGGGCGATAACGCAGAATAATCTCGCCAACGCGCTCCAAACGCAAGGCGAGCGCACCGGCGGGCCCGAGGGGCTACGACTCCTTGATGAAGCGGTCGCCGCCTATCGCGACGTGATTACCGTGTGCACCCGCAACAATATGCCTGCCCAATGGGCGATTACGCAGAATAATCTCGCCAACGCGCTCCGAAAGCAGGGCGAGCGCACCGGCGGGCCCGAGGGGCTCCGCCTCCTCGATGAAGCGGTCGCCGCCTATCGCGGCGCGCTTATCGTGCACAGCCGCGACGATATGCCTGCCCAATGGGCGATTACGCAGAACAATCTCGCCACCGCGCTCTCAATACAGGGCGAGCGCACTGGCGGACCCGAGGGGCTACGCCTCCTCGACGAAGCGGTCGCCGCCTATCGTGACGCGCTTACCGTGTACAGCCGCGACATGCCTGCCGACTGGGCGATGACGCAGAACAATCTCGCCAACGCGCTCTCCACGCAGGGCGAGCGCACCGGCGGGCCCGAGGGGCTACGCCTCCTCGACGAAGCGGTCGCAGCCTATCGCGACGCGCTTACCGTGCGCACCAGCCACGATATGCCTGCCGACTGGGCGGCGACGCAGAATAATCTCGCCATCGCGCTCCAAACGCGGGGCTCACGCACCGGCGGGCCCGAGGGGCTACGCCTCCTCGACGAAGCGGTCGCCGCCTATCGCAACGCGCTTACCGTGCGCACCCGCGACGATATGCCTGCCGACTGGGCTATGACGCAGAATAATGTCGCCATCGCACTCCAAGCGCTGGGCGCGCGCACCGGCGGGCCCGAGGGGCTACGCCTCCTCGACGAAGCGGTCGCCGCCTATCGCAACGCGCTTACCGTGCGCACCCGCGACGA
>PAOI01000028.1 GCA_002707985.1 Sphingomonas sp.
CGTAGGCGGATTGCGGGCAGGGGAAAACCGGGAGACATTGCAGCGATATAGCGTAAGGCGGGGCTATGCGGAAATCGTGGCGATGCGGCCACGGAGCCAGGCCCCGTGGCCGCATGCTGTTTTAAAAGCGGAAGCCTACGCCTGCAGCAACCTGACGGCGCTGCAGGTTGATGTCGTAGAATTCGCCGTAATCCGCATAGCTCGCTTCGACCATCGCATAGACATGCGGGCCGACATCGAACGTGGCGCCGATCGCGCCCTGAATGCCGCTCTTGCTTTCCGACGCGCTATAGCCGGGAACCGAGCCTTCCATCTCGATGCTGGCATAGCCGACCTTCACGAACAGCTGCGAGCCCTGACCGACGGCGAAGCCGACACGGCCACCCGCGCTCAGATTGCCCTTTTCGCTCAGGCACACGCCGCCGTCGCACAGTTCGACGTTCGAAAACTCGTAATTTACATACGGGCCGACCGAAAAGCCGCCGGCATCGAAATCGACACCCAGTTCGCCGCCATAGGAAACGGCGCTGCCGATCTTGTACACGTCACCATCGCCGCTGACGGTCGGCGTCTCATATCCGATGCGCGCTTCGCCGCGGAAGCTGATCCCGCCACGAGCGTCATCCTGCGCCTGTGCCACAAACGGGACGCAGGTCGCCAGAGCGGCCGCAGCCGCCAACATCTTCACGTTCATCTATTCCCCCAAATAAACCGCCGAGCGGCGGCGGCGCTTCTTTAGGGCTGCCCAAGTAATTGTCCAGCGGAAACTGCGCGACATTGGTGGTGATCGGCAAGACCCTGAATAAGATACAGAATAGCTTTCAAAAACGCCCTTGCGAATGGCGATGTCGCCGTAATTGCCTCTTTGCGCTCAGGGCGCAGGCGAATTTCGGCACGGTCTGGATATTGCGTAGATGACATGCGGCGTCATCTCGCCCGCCATCAGCCGCATCTGGCCTGTCTCGCGCAAGATACCACCGAGCTTTTCCATCGCCTTGCGCGAGCGGATATTGGTTTCGCCGACAGTGAATACTGCCGTGCTGACGAAGCGATGGATATGGTCGAGCATCAGCGCCTTGATCTGCGCATTATAGCCCCGGCCCCAATGGCTGCGCGCCAGATAGGTCCAGCCGATCTCGATCTCGTCCGCGTCGGGCTTCCAATTGTCGTAGCGGCTCGATCCGATCACCGCCCCGGTCGCGCGATCGAGGATGGTCAGGGCGCCACCGCTGGCGATCCCCGCATCGAAATAGGCGCGGAACACCGGTTCCTGCCAGCGATCATGCGCGGGATGGACTTCCCAGACGAGCGGATCGGACGCGATCCCGAACAGCGCATCCCAGTCCTCGGCAGTGCTCGGGCGCAGCAGCACCAGCGAACCTTCGAGCGTCGGCTGGCGGTCGGGCTCCATCAAAAGGCAGCGATGCCGGTAATCGCGCGCCCAAGGATCAGGCCGTGGACGTCGTGCGTGCCTTCATAGGTATTGACCGTTTCCAGATTGATCGCGTGACGCATCACATGGAACTCGGCCGAAATGCCGTTGCCGCCATGCATGTCGCGGGCGACGCGGGCGATATCCAGCGCCTTGCCGCAATTGTTGCGCTTGATGATGCTGATCGTCTCGGGAGCAAGCGTGCCCGCATCGAACATGCGGCCGGCCTGGAGCGCGGCCTGAAGGCCCAGCCCGATTTCGGTCTGCATGTTGGCAAGCTTGAGTTGCACGAGCTGGTTCGCCGCGAGCGGCTTGCCGAATTGCGCGCGGTCGAGCGTATATTGCCGTGCCTGCCGCATGCACGCTTCCGCCGCGCCCATGCTGCCCCAGGCGATGCCATAGCGCGCGCGATTGAGACATCCGAACGGGCCTTTCAGCCCTTGCACTTCCGGAAGCAGCGCATCTTCGCCGACTTCGACGCCGTCCATCACGATTTCGCCGGTGATGCTCGCGCGCAGGCTCAGCTTGCCTTCGATCTTGGGTGCGGAAAGCCCCTTCATCCCTTTTTCGAGGACGAAGCCCTTGATGCCGCCGCCATGCGCGTCGCTCTTGGCCCAGACCACGAAGACGTCGGCGATCGGCGAGTTGGTGATCCACATCTTGGCGCCGTTCAGGCGGTATCCGCCGTCGATCTTTTCCGCGCGCGTACGCATGCTGCCGGGATCGGAGCCTGCATCTGGTTCGGTCAGCCCGAAACACCCGACCCATTCGCCGCTCGCCAGCTTGGGCAGATATTTCGCCTTCTGCGCCTCGGTGCCATAGGCCTGGATCGGGTGCATGACGAGCGAGCTCTGCACGCTCATTGCCGAACGATAGCCGGAATCGACCGCTTCGACTTCGCGCGCGATCAGACCATAGGAGACATAGCCGAGCTCCGCGCCGCCATATTGCGCCGGGATCGTCGCGCCGAGCAGCCCCAGCGCGCCCATTTCCGACATGATATCGCGGTCGAACCGTTCCTCCAGAAATGCCGAGGTGACGCGCGGCAACAGCTTTTCCTGCGCATAGCCGTGCGCGGTATCGCGCACCATCCGCTCTTCTTCGCTGAGCTGCGCGTCGAGCGCGAACGGATCCTGCCAGTCGAACCGGCCCATCTCTGCCATCGGGTATCCTCTATTGTCTCGTTTCTGTCTGCGTCGCGGTGGCGGGAGCGCCCGGGCCCTGCATCGCTGCAAGCTCGATTTCGCTCAATGCGCGTCGCGCGGCGATGTAGCGTTTCGCTGCGCTGACCCAGTTTTCCGCATAGTCGATGCCGGGCATGTGCGAAACCTCTGCCAGCGCGGCTTCGACCTGACCGGCGTCGAGCATCCGGCGCGCGCGCGTCAGCCGGTCGGCCGGGCGCGGGCTGGGCGAGGTTTCCTGGCGCAGCACCAGCAAATCCCCGGTGAGCCTGCGCAACCGGCTGAGCGGCCCTTCGCCGGGCGCGCCCGCCGCCAGACGGGGCGCGATCGTATCGAGCGCCAGCCGAAGGTCCTCCAGCGTGACCGGTTCGTTGGCCGCGCGCAGGATCGTGGCGACGGCATCGGGATGGCTGGCGCCGAAACGGCTGCGTAGCGGCTCCTCGATCGCTCCGATCGGCAGGCCGCGATCGAGTATCCGGCGAGTCGCAAAGGCGATCAACAATCCCTCGGCGCGCGCGGCATAGGCGCCGGCGACACGCGAATCGCTGTCGACAGCGGCGAGGCGCCCCTCGATCGTGTCGAGCCGCGTAGCCAATGCCTGTTCGCGCGCATTGAGCGTGGCGAGATCGGTGCCGGGCGGCAATTCGGGCGGCGCCGTAACGGCGGTGGTTTCATTGCCCGGCTCGGCCGACCCTTCGATCGCGGTTGCTGCGCCGCCGGGCCAGAGCGATCCGCCGTTCAGCTTTACCAGCCCGGCAAACGCCGCGATCCCGCCCAGGAACGCCAGCACGGCGATCAGCAGCGTCGTTCCCAGCGGGGAAAGGCCGCGGGCAGGGGCGAGTACGGAGGGCTCTTCGCGGCTCATGACGCCCTTATCCTCGCGCGACGACAGCCGGTCAATCGGCGAGCGCGCAGGCAGTGTCGATCAGCGATGCGTCACGCGGCGCTGCGGCGATCGCGATGCGCTCCCAGCCGGCGCCGGCAGCGACTGCCGTGGCTTCGGAAATTGCTGCGACGGCAATTTTGCTGCGCGCCTCTCCGATGATTTCGGCGAGCCTTTGCGCGGCGCGCGGCGAATGGAGCAATGCGATGCTGCCGGTCAGCTCTGCCGCCTGTATCGCGGTGACGGGCAAGGGCTCGCTGGCATAGACGGTTGCGATCCGCCTGACGATGCCGCCCTCCGCCATGCGTCGTTCGCGTCCGGCAAGATGCAGCGCGTGCCGAAATCCGCTGCGTTCGGCCTCGGCGAGCAGGGCGGCGGCGTCATCCGATCCGGTGATCGCGACGCGAAACCCCGCCGCGCGCGCTGCCGACGCAGTCGCGCTGCCCACAGCGAGCACCGGCAAGTGCTTCAGCGGCGCGACGCCCGGCCCGGCATGTCGGACGCCGTTTGCGCTGGTAAAGATCAGGCAGTCGAACCGCTCCGGGTCGGGCGCTTCCCATGGCATCGCCCGCGTTTCGAACAGCGGCAGGCGAATCGCCCGGCGACCGAGCGCTTCGATTCGCCCGGCGGTGGCGGCGTTGCCCGGTTCGGGCCGCAGCACCGCGAGCGGGCGGCTCATGCCGCGAACAGCTGGCGGACACTTTCCGGCGCGCGGGCAAGGAGATCGGCGGCGATGGTGCGCGGGAGTTCGGGATCGTCGGGCGCGCCGGCCTCCTGTGCATGAACATGTGCCGACCCGTCTTCGGAAAGCAGTTCGGCGCGCAATGTCAGGATCGCGCCTTCCAGAGTCGCCAGCGCCCCCACCGGCGAATGGCAATCGGCGCGCAATGCGGCAAGCAGCCCCCGCTCCGCCATCACACAGGCATGCGTTATCGGGTGATCGATCGCAGCGATCCGCGCATGCGCGTCGCGATCCTCCGCGCGCACTTCGATGCCGACCGCACCTTGCGACGGCGCGGGCAACATCGTGTCCACCGGGATAGGCGTGCCGATATCGTGACGCCCCAGCCGTTCGAGCCCGGCGGCGGCGAGCAAGGTCGCATCGGCTTCGCCCGCCGCCAGCTTGGCGAGCCGGGTATCGACATTGCCGCGAAACAACACGGTGTTCAGATCGGGGCGCAGCTTTTTGAGCTGCGCGGCGCGGCGCGGCGAACTGGTGCCCACCACGGCGCCCTGTTTCAGCGCATCGATCGAGTCCGCGCCGACGATCCGGTCGCGAACATCGGCGCGCGGCAGCATCGCCGCGATCGTCACCCAGTCGGGACGCACGGTTTCGACGTCCTTCATCGAATGGACCGAACAGTCGATCTCGCCTTCGTACAGGGCGCGATCGAGTTCCTTGGTCCACAGCGCCTTGCCGCCGATTTCGGCGAGCGCGCGGTCCTGAACCCGGTCTCCCGTCGTGCGGATCGGAACGATCTCGACATGGTCGGGCGCCCAGTCATGCGCGGCGATCAGCGCGTCGCGCACCATATTGGCCTGAACGAGCGCGAGTGGCGAACCGCGCGTACCGATACGAAAGGGTTTGGGCATCGCGGCTTGTGCTAGCGCCGCGCGCCTCTAGATGGAAGCGATGGGTTTGATTCTCGGCCTCGAATCGAGTTGCGATGAAACAGCGGCGGCGCTGATCACATCGGATCGGCAGATACTGGCGCATCAACTGGCGCGACAGGATGACCGGCATCGCCCCTATGGCGGGGTGGTGCCCGAAATCGCGGCGCGCGCGCATGTCGAAATGCTCGGGCCGCTGGTTTCGCAGGCATTGGAGGAGGCAAAGGTAAGCCTGTCCGATGTCGATGCCATCGCCGCGACTGCCGGGCCGGGGCTGATCGGTGGCGTCATGGTCGGGCTGGTGACCGGCAAGGCACTGGCGCTTGCCAGTGGAAAGCCGCTGGTCGCGGTCAATCATCTGGAGGGGCATGCGCTTTCCCCGCGCCTTGCCGATCCCGATCTTCGCTTTCCCTATCTGCTGCTGCTCGTTTCGGGCGGTCATTGCCAGCTGCTGCTGGTCGAAGGCGTCGGTGCCTATCGCCGGCTGGCGACGACGATCGACGATGCCGCGGGCGAAGCGTTCGACAAGACCGCGAAGCTGCTCGGACTGGGCTTTCCCGGCGGTCCGGCGGTCGAGCGCGCCGCCGAAACCGGCGATCCGCGTGCCGTTCCGCTGCCGCGACCGCTGGTCGGATCGGGCGAGCCGCACTTCTCGTTCGCGGGACTGAAAAGCGCCGTGGCGCGCGTCACCGATCAATTTGCCAGGGAAGATATCGCCGCCTCGTTCCAGCAGGCGGTGGTCGATTGCCTGATCGATCGCACGCGGATCGCGCTGGGCAAGGCGCCGGACGCCACCGCGCTGGTCGTCGCCGGTGGCGTGGCGGCGAACAAGGCGGTGCGCGGCGCGTTGGAAACTCTGGCGGCCGAGCATGGCAAGCGCTTCGTCGCGCCGCCGCTCTGGCTGTGCACCGACAATGCCGCGATGATCGGCTGGGCGGGCGCAGAGCGTTTTGCCGCCGGGCTGACCGACTCGCTCGATGTGGCCGCGCGCGCGCGCTGGCCGCTCGATCCCCATGCAGAAAAAGTGCGCGGCGCGGGAGTGAAGGGATGACGATTGGCGTAATCGGGGGCGGTGCCTGGGGCACTGCGCTGGCGCAGGCGATGGCCGGCAACGGCAGTGAGGTTCGCCTGTGGGTGCGCGAAACCGACGTCATGGCGGCAATCAACGAAAGGCATCGCAATCCCGACTATCTTCCGGGAGTCGCGCTGTCCGAAAACATCACCGCGACCGACGATCTCGNCTGGGTCGCGGAGGTTTCCCCGGTACTGGTGGTGACCCCGGCGCANCATATGCGCAGCGTGCTTTCGAACATGCCGGCAAAGGGGCAGGCATTGATCCTNTGCTCGAAAGGGATCGAGGCCGGCAGCCACAAATTCCTCCACCATGTCGCCGCCGAAAGCGTGGCCGGTTCGCCGATTGCCGTGCTGTCCGGTCCGACTTTCGCGCATGAAGTGGCGCAGGGACTGCCCACCGCAGTGACGCTGGCGGCGGAGAATATGGAACTGGCGCAGCAACTGGCGAGCGTGATCGCGCGCCCGGCGCTGCGCCCCTATGTCTCTTCCGACGTGGTCGGGGCAGAGATTGGCGGCGCGGTGAAGAATGTGCTCGCCATTGCATGCGGCGTCGTGGACGGTGCGGGTCTTGGTCAGAATGCGCGTGCGGCGTTGATCGCGCGCGGTTTTGCCGAAATGACGCGCTATGGTCTCGCGCGCGGCGCGCGTGCCGAAACGCTGGCCGGGCTTTCCGGGCTGGGTGATCTGGTTCTGACCTGCTCGTCGACCAGTTCGCGCAACTTTTCGCTGGGTGTCGGCCTTGGCCGCGGCGGCAGTGCGGCGGCGCTGATGGCCGACCGCAAGACCGTGGCCGAAGGCGCCTTCACGGCCCCGGTGCTGCGCCAGTCGGCTGAGGCAGCGGGTGTCGATATGCCGGTGACGCAGGCGGTCTGCGCGTTGCTCGACGGCGCCGATGTGCGCCAAGTGATCGACGGGCTGCTCAATCGCCCGCTGCGCGAGGAAGGCGTATGAAGCGCTGGGCGGCGCTTCTGCGCGGAGTGAATGTCGGCGGGCGCAAGCTCGCCATGGCCGATCTGCGCGCGATGCTCGCCGGCATGGGATTTGCCGATGTCGCGACGCTGCTGGCGTCGGGCAACGCAACCTTCTCCGCCGACGCGCGCGATGCCGCGACGCTGGAAGCTGCGCTGGAATCAGAATCGGCGAAGACGCTGGGTCTGGTCACCGATTATCTGGTGCGCGACGCTGCCGAAATTGCCGAGGTCATGGCCGCCAATCCCTTTCCGGAGGTTGCGAAAACGCGTCCGAACCAGCTGATCGTGATGTTCCATCGCGACCCGTTCGACACGAAAATGCTCGACACGCTGGCATCGCGCTATGACGGGCCGGAGCGGCTCCGCGCCATCGGGCGCGAACTTTATATCGACTTCCCCGACGGTCAGGGGCGCTCGAACCTCGTCCCCGAGATGGCGAAGTGCAAATTTCCCAGAGTCGCGACTGGACGCAACTGGAACACGGTCGGAAAAATCGCGGCCCAAATCGGTGTCTGATCCGGCCGATCAGAAATCGACTGCCACGCCCTTTTTCTCCCAGTCGCCATAGCGGGTGGGGTCCAGCCGGTCGGGATGTTCGCTGCCACGGCGTTCGTGCTGCGCATCGGGCTCTGGCAAGGGCGGACTTTCGGAGAGATGGGCCGGCGGTTTCACATGATCGGGGCGCTTGCCCATGGCGGGGTCTCCGGCGAATTGATTTACGGGCGCTCGCGCCCCAGATTGGATGGTCAAGGAGTAGCGTCAAGTGAACACGCTTAAAACGACCATGTTGCTCGCGGCACTGACCGCATTGTTTCTCGCGCTGGGCTTCACGCTCGGCGGACGCGCAGGCGCCATGATCGCGCTGATGATCGCGATCGGCATGAACTTTTTCACTTATTGGAATGCGGACAAGATCGTCCTGCGGATGCACCATGCGCGCGAAGTGGACGACGCCAGCGCGCCCGAATTCGTCGGCATCGTCCGCGATCTGGCGCGGCGGGCCAACCTGCCGATGCCGCGCGTCTATCTGGTCGATGAACCGCATCCCAATGCCTTTGCCACCGGGCGCGACCCGCAACATGCCGCGGTTGCCGCGACCACGGGGCTGCTGCAGATGCTCGATCGCGACGAAATCGCCGCGGTGATGGCGCATGAGCTGGGCCATGTCCGCAATCGCGACACGCTGATCATGACGATGGTGGCGACGATCGCCGGAGCGATTTCGATGCTCGCCAATTTCGGATTGTTCTTTCGCGGGTCGGACGGGCGCGGTGCCGGATTGGCGGGACTGCTCGCAGTGCTGGTTGCGCCGTTCGCGGCGATGATCGTCCAGCTGGCGATCAGCCGCACGCGCGAATATGGCGCCGATCGTGCGAGCGCCGAAATCAGCGGCAATCCGCGCGCGCTTGCCTCTGCGCTCGCCAAACTGGCGCAGGGAGCGCAGCGCATCCCCAATCCGGTCGCGCAGCGGATGCCGGCGGCGTCGCAGCTCTATATCGTCCCCGGCCTGTCGCGCGGCGACAGCCTTTTTTCGACGCACCCGGATACCGGCAATCGTATTGCCGAGCTTGAGCGGATGGCCGGCGAGATGGGCGTCCCGGAAATGCGCGCAGACAATGGCTCCACCGGCGTCTGGCCCTCCCGCCCCCAATCTACTGCGCGCGCTTCGGTACCGCGCACGGGTGGACGGCGCCCCGCCGCCAGGCTGGTCTCGCGCAGTGCGCTCGATCCGTTGCGGCGCGACTGAGCTTGGCCCGTCCTGCACCCAAACGCCGGTCGCCCTCGCCGACCGAGGCCCCCGGCGTTCCCGCGCGCCGCGCGGCATTGCGTCTGCTCGACTCGGTGCTGCGGCGCGGGCTGGCGCTGGAATCCGCGCTGGATAGCGCCGCACAGGGATTGCCGCCCGCCGACCGGGGGCTCGCCCATGCGATCGCCGCCGAGGTGCTCCGCCGATTGCCGGATCTCGACACGCTGATCGACAGCGCGACGGCGCGTCCGCTGCCGCACGATGCCAAGGCACGGTTCGTGCTGCGTATCGCACTCGCCCAGACGCTGGGACTTGGCACGCCGCACCATGCCGCGATCGCCACTGTCCTGCCGCTGGTCGATGGCGGCCCGCGCAAGCTGGTCCATGGCGTGTTCGGCACGTTGATGCGACAGAATGCAGCGTTGCCGGAAATCCCCGCGCTGCCGCCCGGCGTGGCGACACGCTGGCGCAAGAGTTGGGGCGCGCCGATGGTCGAAGCCGCGGCGCGGGCGATTGCCGCCCCGCCGCCGCTCGATTTGCGCCTGCGCAATGCCGACCACACGAAATTGCTGGCGGAGGCGCTGTCGGCGCAATCGCTGATGCCGGGCCATTTGCGGCTGCCCGCCGGAGCATCGGTGCCCGAACTACCCGGATTTGCCGAGGGGCGCTGGTGGGTTCAGGATCTTGCCGCGTCATTGCCCGCGCAATTGCTGGGAAGCGGCAAGGGGCGCGTCCTCGATCTTTGTGCCGCGCCGGGCGGCAAGACGCTGCAACTGGCGGCTGCCGGATGGGAAGTGACGGCGCTCGACATTTCCGAAAGTCGTCTGGCGCGACTTTCCGACAATCTGGCGCGTACCGGCCTGTCGGCTGAAATCGTGGTTGCCGATGCACTGGAATGGGAGCCGGAAGCGCCGTTCGACGCGATCCTGCTCGATGCGCCGTGCAGCGCGACGGGGATTTTTCGCCGCCATCCCGATGTTCTCTATCGCGCCCGCGCCGCGATCATCGCGGAAACGGCGGAGCTCCAGGCGAAGCTGCTGGCGCGCGCGGGCGACTGGCTGCGGCCCGGCGGGCGGATGGTCTATGCCACCTGCTCGCTCGAACGCGCCGAGGGCGAAGCGCAGGTCGAAGCGTTTTTGAACGGCCATTCCAGCTTTGCGATCGACGCTGTGCACGCGAACGAAATACCGCCAGAAATAGCGCCCGATCCCGGCGGCTGGCTGCGCACGCTGCCGACGATGTTCGCGGACGAGGGTGCGCTCGACGGCTTCTTCATGGCGCGGTTCGTTCGGAGCGACTGAAAAACACGAATCGCACATATTGCGGCGAGTCGCGCGCGTGCTAAGGGTCCGCCATGCACGCTGTCCGTATTGCGCCGTCGATCCTCTCCGCCGACTTCTCCCGCCTGGGCGAGGAAGTGCGTGCCATTGATGCCGCCGGGGCCGACTGGATCCATGTCGACGTGATGGACGGGCATTTCGTGCCCAACATCACGATCGGCCCTGCTGTGATCAAGGCGCTGCGCCCGCATACTGCCAAGCCGTTCGACGTGCATCTGATGATCGCGCCGGTCGATCCGCTGCTCAAGGAATTTGCCGAAGCGGGCGCCGACACATTGTCGGTCCATCCCGAAGCCGGCCCGCACCTTCACCGCACGCTGCAGACGATCAAGGGGCTGGGCAAGCGCGCCGGCGTGGTGCTCAATCCCGCCACTCCGGTCGAAGTCGTCGATCCGGTGCTCGACATGCTCGACCTGATTCTGGTGATGAGCGTCAATCCCGGGTTCGGGGGACAGAAGTTCCTCGAAAGCCAGCTCGAGAAGATTGCAGCATTGCGCAAGCGGATCGACGCCAGCGGTCGCGACATCGATCTGGAAGTGGATGGCGGCATCGATCGCGACACCGCGCCGCGCGCGATCGCGGCGGGGGCCGATGCGCTGGTCGCGGGAACCGCCACGTTTCGCGGCGGGCCGGATTGCTATGCCGACAATATCGCCGCGTTGAGGGGCGTGTGACGCAGGAACCGCCGCTCAAGCCCGCCTCCGACAGCATCGACGAAGGCAAAAGGCTGATTCGCCTGGGCGGCGATCGCGGGCTGTCGCTCGCCGAGCGGATTTCGGAGCGGTTCCAGCGCGTGGCGTGGCGTACGCCGTTTCATGCGATGCGGCTGCGCGGGCGGCACCCGCTAAAGCTGATCGCGGTGGCAGACGATCCGTTCCTGGGCGATCCGGTCAGCGGCAATGCGATGCTCGACGGGCGGCTGTCGTTCCGCGGCGAGGAGCGCGAGCTGGCCGAACTCGACTTCACCCGGCCCGACTGGTCGCGCAACTTTTCGGATTATCTGCACAGCTTTGCCTGGCTGCGCGACCTTTCGACAGTCGCGACGCGCGCGCGCGGGGCCCCCATAGCCGAAGCGCTGATGCGGATGTGGCTCGACGCGCATGCCGACAAGGTCGCCGATCCGGCATGGCGTGCCGATCTCTGGGGGCGGCGCATCCTGTTCTGGACCGCGCATGCGCCGCTGATCCTGTCTTCGACCGACCTCGTCTATCGTTCCAGCGTACTGCATGCACTGGCACGCGGCGCGCGGCATCTCGATCGTTCGGCGGATCGGGTGCAGGTGGGTGCGCCGCGCATCGCCGCATGGTGCGGCGTGCTGGTCGCCGGCCTGATGATCCCCGGCGGCGATCCGCGGCGATCGTTCGGCGAAGCGGGTTTGCAACGTGCATTGTCGCAATCGGTGTTCGACGATGGCGGCATCGTCACGCGATCCCCGGCCAGTCAGGTCGATGCAATCCGACAGCTGACGATGCTGTGCGAAAGCTATGCCGCGCGCCGCATCGATCCGCCCGAATTCGTCGGCGTGGCGCTCAACCGGATGGTGGGCGCGCTGCTCGGCATCTGTCATCGCGACAACGGGCTTTCGAGCTGGCAGGGATCGGGTCCGCTGACCGGTGAGGCGATCGCCCAGCTGGTCGAGGCGACCGGTGTGCGCACGCGTCCGCTCAAACAGGCGCGTGACTGGGGCTATCAGCGGCTGGCCGCGCAAAAGACGGTGTTGATCATCGATGCCGCGCCGCCACCCGTCGCGCGGCTGGTCGAGGGCGGCTGCGCCTCCACACTGGCGTTCGAGCTTTCGGACAATGGCGAGCGGATCGTCGTCAATTGCGGCGGCGCGCGAGCGACCAATGTCTCGGTTCCACTCGCGCTCAGCGAAGGGCTGCGCACCACGGCGGCGCATTCGACACTGACCGTCGGTGACAGCAATTCGACCGCCATCCATGCCGACGGGACGCTGGGCCGCGGCGTCGGCGAAGTCGAGCTGGCGCGGCAGGAAACCGAAACCAGCAGCCGGATCGAAGCCAGCCATGACGGCTATGTCCGCCGGTTCGGCCTGACCCACCGTCGCCAGATCGTGATGGCATCGGATGGGCGCGACATTCGCGGCGAAGACAGCCTGCTCCCTGCGGACAAGCGCAAGCGCAAGAAGCCGACGATGTTCGCGATCCGCTTTCATTTGGCACCTCAGGTTGAAATTTCGCCAACTGCCGATGGTCAGGCGGCGATCTTGCGGCTGCCCGGCGGGGCGATGTGGCAGTTCCGCTGTCGCGGTGGTACTCTGGCAGTCGAAGACAGTATCTGGATCGACGCGCGCGGGCGTCCGGTGCCGACCGAGCAGCTGGTGATCGGCGGCGAGGCGATTGCCGGCGGCACAAGCATCAGCTGGGTATTTCACCGCGCGCGCTGAACTGCGGCGGCGTTTCCGACAGAACAACCGATAGTGCGCAGCCGCAGGCAGACCGTGATGCTGCGCGCGTGTTCGTGGTTAGAGGGCCGCGACATAAAAAGCGGGCCGGTAGCGATGCCACCGGCCCAGTCATTCCGCAGGAGGAACTTGGTGAGAAGCGGGGCCGGCCGGCCCCGCTCCATTATCTTCAGTTGTAGGCGCGTTCGCCATGTTCGCCGATGTCGAGACCTTCATGCTCGACTTCTTCGGAGACGCGGCCGCCGGTAAGCGCCTTGGCAATGATCATCGCGATGAAGGTGCCGACCGCAGCGATGACGATCGTGGTACCGACTGCATAGATCTGGGTCAGCAACTGTGCGCCCATCTCAAAGTCGTCGCCACCCGGACCACCGAGTGCGGGCGAATAGACAATGCCGGTGCCGATCGCGCCGACGATGCCGCCAATACCGTGGATGCCGAACGCATCGAGCGAGTCGTCATAGCCGAGCGCCGGCTTCACCTTGGCTACGAAGAAGTAGCAGATGATCGATGCAACCGCGCCGAGGACGATGGCGCCGAACGGCCCCGAATTGCCCGCTGCCGGGGTAACCGCAACCAGACCTGCGATGATGCCCGAACACCAGCCGAGGGCCGAGCCCTTGTGGCCCATGACGCGTTCGATCAGCATCCAGAACAGACCCGCCGACGCGGTGGCGACGAAGGTGTTGATCATGGCGAGGCCCGCCGAACCATTGGCTTCCAGCGCCGAACCGGCATTGAAGCCGAACCAGCCCACCCAGAGCAGGCCGGTGCCGACCATGGTCAGCGTCAGGCTGTGCGGCGGCATCGGCTCATTGGGATAGCCCTTGCGCTTGCCGAGCATCAGCGCAGCGACCAGTGCCGAAACACCGGCGTTGATGTGCACCACGGTGCCGCCGGCAAAATCGAGCGCACCCTTTTCGAAGAACAGGCCGCCGGCGCCCCACACCATGTGCGCGACCGGGAAATAGACGATCGTCAGCCAGACCAGCGCGAAGACCATCATCGCCGAGAATTTGAAGCGTTCGACAACCGAACCGAGGACCAGCGCGATGGTGATCGCAGCGAAGGTCATCTGGAACGAGATGAACACAAACTCAGAGATGACCACGCCGTCGGTAAAGGTGCCGATGGTCGTATCCTGTCCGATTCCGGCCAGAAACACCTTGCTGAAGCCGGAGATGAACGGTTCAGCGCCCGGGATGGTGTTATCGCTGAACGCCAGCGAATAGCCGTAAATCACCCAGATCAGCATCGCGAAACACGCGACGGCACCGATCTGCGTCATCGTCGACAACATGTTCTTCGAACGGGTGAGGCCGCCATAGAACAGCGCAAGGCCCGGAATGATCATCATCAGGACGAGCAGTGTCGACGTCATCATCCAGGCATTGTTGCCGGGGATTGCGACGGGATCGGCGGGGGCTGCCGCCTCCTGCGCCCATGCGGGCATCGCTGCGAACAGCGAAAGGCCGGCGGCGCCGGCCAGTTTCAAAGCATTTCTCATGGAAGAACCCCCCTTCATGATCAGAGCGCCGTCTCGTCGGTCTCGCCCGTGCGGATGCGAACCGCCTGGCCGATGTCGAGGACGAAGATCTTGCCGTCACCGATGGCACCGGTGTTGGCGGCGGACTTGATGGCTTCCACGGCTCCGGCAACCAGATCCGCCGGACAGGCGATCTCGAGCTTGATCTTGGGAACCATGTTGGTGCTGTATTCGGCACCGCGATAGATTTCGGTCTGGCCCTTCTGGCGGCCGAACCCCTTGACCTCGGTAACGGTCATTCCGGTGACGCCGACTCCGGTCAGCGCTTCGCGAACATCGTCAAGCTTGAATGGCTTGATGATGGCTATGATCAATTTCATTCCATCCCCCTAGCTTTGCTTTCAGCCGGGGGACTCTCAGCAAAGGCCGTGCCAGAGATGGAATCGCGCGATTCCAAGCGCCTCGGGCGCAATGAAATGTTACGGATGCGTTAAATATTGTGCAGTTGCGAACGGCTGCTTAAAAATCAGGCAAGCCGCGAAGGATCGCACCGGCGGCTTCGACATCGTCTTCATCGACCATCACCCGCACCGGGATCAGGAACGCGCTGCCATCGGCGATGCTCGCTTCGGCGTCGAAGGCGACTGCCGGGATCCCCTCGGATTCAAGTCGTCCGACCAGGATATGCGCTTCGAACCGATTGAAGCGTCCGATCTCCGCGAGCGCCATCAGCGGTTCGCCACCGTCGGCGGCGCGGTGGGCACGCGCACCGGCAGGCCATCGATGCTCTGCGTGCGCCCGGCCCATTTGGTCAGCCGTTCTTCGTCGGTCGCCTTGGCGTGATATTTGGACAGCGTGTCGCGCTCGCGCTCCAGCGTCATGTGCGGCACGCCCCATCCGCAGCTGGTCTGCAGGCTTTCCACGGTCATGTCGAAAATCTGGCGGGTGCCGGGAAGCTGCGTAAAATGCGGTGCGATTTCCGCCCAGCCATCATCCTGCGGGAGTACGGCTTTTCCCCGGCCATAGAGGCGCAGGATCAGCGCAGGGCTTTCAAAGGCGCAGAACATCACCGTGATTCGCCCGTCGACCGCCAGATGCGCGTGGGTTTCGTTCCCCG
Source organism: Sphingomonas sp. (assembly GCA_002707985.1). Taxonomy (GTDB): domain Bacteria; phylum Pseudomonadota; class Alphaproteobacteria; order Sphingomonadales; family Sphingomonadaceae; genus Sphingomonas. The sequence continues at coordinate 15,268 of PAOI01000028.1, forward strand.
AGCCGCCGACATCGAGCCAGCCGACGCGATTGGCGCCCAGCACGCGGAAACAATCCATCCCCTTGGGACTGAGATTGATCCGCCCCTCCCCGGCGGCGGTGGCGACGAAGAAAATCGGCTGCTTGCCGATAAAGGCAGCGTGCTTTTCCCCGATGCTGTCGAAAAAATCCGCCATCCGAACTCCCCCTCGTCAATTCGCCCTGCGCGCGCCCAATTCGATCAGTCTCGCCACCAGAGCCATGCGATCGTCGGGCATGATCGCAAAGCCGTCTTCGATGATGCGCACTGCGTCTTCGGCACCTTGTACGGCGCGCCGCTCGATCCGGCCATCGCGATAATAGGCCGAAAACATGCCGTCGCGCAGCGCGACGCGGTGGTCGTCGAATACTTGCGCGCAGGAAAGGCCCTGGGTGAAGCGCGATTCGGGGTGCGTCGACACCCACCAATTGGCCGCGTCGAAATCCAGTGCGTGATGATGGTTGAGGTCGAACCGACAGGTGTCGCGCCATTCCCCGGCGATTTCGATCTGCTGCCGCCAGTTTTCGCCCTCCCGAAGAAAGCGGAAACGCTCGAACGGGGTTTGCTGTGCGCGGTCGGGAACCAGATCGAGCACGCCGGTCAGCGATGTTCCGCCAAAGCCGACATCCACAATCACCGGACCCTCGGCGAGCGTGACGAGCAGCATCATATGCGATCGCGGCGTGATGCTGCCGGGCGGCATGTTCCACAACACGCGTGCGGCGAGCGGACGCACCCTATAGCCGATCGCGCGCAGCATCCCTTCGAACAGCGGGTTCTGCTCGAAGCAAAAGCCGCCCCGACGCCGCGTCACCAGCTTGTCGAACCGTGCTTCCTGTGTCGCGGCGGCGGGAATTCCCATGAGGGGATCGAGATTTTCGAACGGGATCGCGCGGGCATGGGCCAGCACCAGCGCGGCGAGCGTTTCGCGATCGGCGCGCAGGGTGCGGTCCAATCCGATCCGCGCACAATAGGCCGAAAGCTCGGCCTTCCCATAGTTCACGCCGCCGTGCCGCCGACGGTCAGTCCCGATACCAGCAAGGTCGGCTGGCCGACGCCTGCAGGAACGCTCTGCCCGCCCTTGCCGCACATGCCGACGCCTTCGTCGAGCGCGAAGTCGTTGCCGATGCCGGTCACCTTGGTCAGCACGGTCGGCCCGTCGCCGATCAGCGTCGCGCCCTTGATCGGCGCGCCCAGCTTGCCGTCCTCGATCCGGTACGCCTCGGTGCAGGAGAAAACGAACTTGCCCGACACGATATCGACCTGCCCGCCGCCGAAGCTCTTGGCATAGATGCCCTTCTTGACGCGCGAGCGCAGTTCGAGCGGATCGTCATTGCCTGCGCGCATGAAGGTGTTGGTCATGCGCGGCATCGGCGCATGTTCGAAACTCTCGCGCCGGCCGTTGCCGGTGGGCGCGACGCCCATCAGCCGGGCATTGAGTCGATCCTGGATATAGCCCTTCAGGATGCCATCCTCGATCAGCACATTTTCCTGCGTCGGCGTACCTTCGTCATCGATGCTCAGCGACCCGCGCCGTTCGCCGATCGATCCGTCATCGACCACGGTAACGCCGGGCGCCGCGACGCGTTCGCCGATCCGGCCCGAAAAGGCGCTGGTGCCTTTGCGGTTGAAATCGCCTTCAAGGCCATGGCCCACCGCTTCGTGGAGCAGCACGCCGCACCAGCCGGGGCCGAGCAGCACGGGCATTTCGCCCGCCGGCGCATCGACCGCTTCCAGGTTGGTAAGCGCCTGCGCCAGCGCCTCGTCGATCGCACGGTTCCAGGGGGCGGGCTCGAGCAGGCGCGCATAAAGCGTGCGCCCGCCGGTGCCGAAGCTGCCGGTTTCGCGGCGTCCGTTCGATTCGACGACGATCGAGACGTTGAGCCGCACCAGCGGCCGCACATCGGTCGCAACGAACCCATCGGGCCGTATGATTTCGACGACGCTCCACTGGCCGGTAAGGCTCACCGAAACCTGCGCCACGCGCGGATCGCGAGCGCGGGCCGCAGCGTCGATCGTCTGGCAGAGATTGACCTTGTCGGCAAAGGGCACGAGGTCGAGCGGATCGGCATCGGTGTAGAGATGCCGGTTATTGTGCCGCGGCGGCGATGCCTTCGCGCCCTTCACCGGATCGATCAGCGTCATGGTTTCCGCCGCGCGCCGGATTGCGGGCGCGCTCAGTTCATTGGCATGGGCGAACGCAGTGGTCTCGCCCGATACCGCGCGCAGGCCGAAACCCGATTGGGTGTCATAGCTTGCGGTCTTCAATCGCCCGTCGTCGAATCCGAACGCTTCGGAACGTCGATATTGCAGGTAAAGCTCGCCATCCTCGGCGCGCGAAAGCGCGTCGGCGGTCAGGCGCAGGGCCTCGTCGGGATCGAGGCTGCCGCGATAGAGGAAGCTGCGGGGATCGATGGAAGGAGTCATGCCAACGCATATAGGCATGCGGTCGCGCCGGCGAAATGGGCTGCGGTGCGGCTGGGTCAGTCGTCTTCGGGCAGGCGATATTCCAGGTCGTAGAAATGCCCATCCTCGCGCACGTCGATCGTCAGCGTGCCGGTGATGCCGGCCAGCGCGCCGGTGCCGCTGTCGGGCGCGATGACGACGCTCAGTTCGCTTTCGCCCGAAGCGGCCATGGTGCCGCGATGTACCAGCATGAAGCCGCCTGGGCGGCCATCGACACTGCCGTGGAACTGATCGATCGCGACATAGGCCGCGCTGTGCCCGGGCGCCGGCGTGCCTCCGGACAGCATCGTCCCGATCGCGACGCCTTCCATATCGCCGGAAAATATCTTGCGCATGCCCATCCGGGCAGTCGCCACGCCGCCTTCGGGCGCTTCCTGCTGCGCCTCGAACGTCATCGATACGTCAAAGCTGCCGGTTGCGTGGCGCGACGGGGCGACCTGAGGCGCGGCGGCAGTGGAAAGAAACGCAGCTGCGATGCCAATGGCCAGCCGCGCGCGAAACGGCATCAGATGCTTGCGCCCGACGCGATATCGGGAAGGTCGCTCTGGTCGGCGCCGTCAGCCGGACCGCCGACCAGCACGAAGCGCCGGTCGCAATAGCCGCAATCGACATAGCCATGCTCGTCGATTTCCAGAAAGATGCGCGGATGGCCGAGCGCGGCGGGAATGCCGTCATGCGCGCCGTCGCAGGAGACGCGGCGAGTTTCGACTCGAGTGATCTGAGGCGGTGCGATCATGATCCGTCTCCGGTAGCAAAGCGTTTCCGGCTCGGCAACGGCGCGATCACAGCTTCTGCATCACATCGCCGCACTAGTGATCTGTCTTGCCGCCCCATTGCCGGCAATCGTCGCTGCGCTTGCCAAATCGCGCGGGGAGGCCCAATTGCCCGGACATGAGCGATGCGGCGATTTCCATCCAGAACCTCTGCAAAACCTATGAAGGGGGCAAGCGGGCGCTCGACGGCGTCAGCTTCGATGTTCCACGCGGACAGATTTTCGGGCTGCTCGGGCCGAACGGCGCGGGCAAATCGACGCTGATCAATATCCTTGCCGGGCTGGTCAACAAATCGGAAGGCTCGGCGTCGATCTGGGGCTTCGACATCGATCGCAATCCCCGCAACGCAAAGGTGTCGATCGGCATCGTCAATCAGGAGATCACCTTCGATCCCTTTTTCACGCCTGCCGAAACGCTGGAGATTCAGGCGGGCCTTTATGGCGTTCCGAAAGCGCGGCGCCAGACGATGGAGCTGCTCCGTGCAGTCCATCTGGAGGACAAGGCCAATGCCTATTCGCGCACGCTGTCGGGCGGGATGAAGCGGCGGCTGATGGTCGCCAAGGCGATGGTGCATTCGCCGCCGGTGCTGGTGCTCGACGAACCGACTGCGGGTGTCGATGTCGAGCTTCGCCAGCAGCTCTGGGCCTATGTCCGCGAGCTGCATGCGCGCGGGGTCACGGTGGTGCTGACGACGCATTATCTGGAGGAAGCGGAGGAACTGTGCGATCGCATCGCGATCATCAATCAGGGCAAGGTGATCGCCAACGAACCGACGCGCCAGCTGATCGGGATGACGCAGGAAAAGGTGGTCGAAGTCACGGTCGATCGCGATATCGCCGCACCACCTGAAAATCGCTGTTTCCAGAAGATCGAAGTGACCGGCGAACGGATGCTGACCATCACCTATCGCAAGGATCAGGCGAATGCCGGCGACGTGCTCGGCGCGGTGCAGTCGGACGGATATGGCATCGTCGATGTTTCGACGCGCGAGGCCGATCTGGAGGACGTGTTCCTCAATCTGACCCGCGCCGCCAATGCCGCCTGACCCTTCGGGGCCCAAGCGACGCGGAATGTCGCTCAGGGCACGAATCCTATGGTCGCGCGTCGTGCTGGCGATCGGGTTGCTCGCCCTGACGACAATGTCGTGGCTGATTTACGCCGCCTGGCGTTACCGGATCGCGCTGGATGCCATGATACCGAGAGGCGAACCGCAGGCGGATTGGAGCAGTCCTGCGGGCATGGCGATTGCCGTTCTTGTCGTGTCTCTGATTCTGATTGTGCGGAACCTGCGAACGGCATTTCGGCGACTGCCCGCGAAATAGGGACCGGTTCCCCTTCCAGCACCGGTATCAATCCGAAGTGTCGGATTTGTGAAGCCAACGCTCCACCTCCGGCAGTTTCAGCCCGATCACATGCGCCTCATGCCTGCGGAATTCGATCAGCCAGTCGGGCGCGCCGGACAGCCACATTTCGCTGTCGATATCGGTCAGCATTTCGGCGTGACGCGCAAATTCGGCGCGGGTCAGCGCGATGATCGGTGCCAGGCCGTTGCCCGGGACGACATGGATGCGCGCATCCTCCGCCAGTTCCGCCAGGATTGCGCAGGCAAAGCCGGCACGTTCGTCATGGTTCACATATTCGCTGGCAGCCTCCGGCACATCGTCCCAGCGCAAGTGAAATGCGCCTGCGGGCACCAGCCCGCCGATCCAGTCGAACCTCGGGAGCGTGTCGCGATAGAGGAGTTCGAACACGGCTCCGGACGCCGTCAGCTTTTCATCGACGCCCCATAAGGCGCGGCGCTGCCGCTCGCGGTCGTTCCGCCCCTGCATCGCTGCGCGGCGCGCCTCCAGTTCGCGGCGGCGCGCGTCGTCCATCGCCGGTCAGCGCGCAAAGCGGGCGAAGAACGCCCACATCGCTTCATTGTCGGCGACCCATTCATGGCCCCGCCCCTTGACCATCCGGCCGATCACGGTCGCATCGCCGCGGCAGCCGTCATAAAAATAGTCCACCGAGACATCGCCTTCGGGCAGATAGGCGAGCGGATGCGTGCAGCCGTTGAGCTCCGCCCAGCGCCCGAGCGCGGTCAGCATCGAATATTGCCAATATCCCGCGCCGCCGCCTTGCGGAGGGTTGGTATTATCCCTGTCCCCGGCAAAGGCGAAGACCGGCATAGGATGGTCGGGACTGCAGGTAGCGGGATCGGGCCGCTGCGGATCGGAAGCGAGCGGATTGCCCGAACGCAGCCCGACCACTGGCGCGATCGCGGCGAACCGGTCCGACGCGACACAGCCGAGCCACGACGTCATCCGCCCGCCGCCCGAAAGACCGGTGACATAGACACGGGCTTCATCGACGCATCCCTGCGCGGCAAGGAAATCGATCGCGCCGGTCAGATAGGCGACATCATCGGGATCGCCCTCGGTCGGGATATCGCCGGTCACCGTGGGCACGCCGGGGATATTCCAGACAAAGCCATTGCCCGCCGGAATGCCCGCATCGGGCGCGGCGAGGATGAAGCCATGCGCATCCGATGTTTGCGCAAGATGCGAATCCGCCAGCATCGCCGCTCCGGTCGCGGTGCTGCCGTGGAGCAGGAAGACGAGCGGCGCGCGCGGGGCAACGCCTTGCGGCACATGGATCAGCATCGCCCGCCCGGTATCGCCGATCGCGACCCGCTGCGTCGTTCCCGCTTCGAGCGAGCAGCTGGCGGCGGCGGGAACCGACATCATTGCACCCGCCATGGCGAGCAGCAGCGCTATCCGGCGAAACAGGGGAAAACGGATCATGCGCGCGTAACTCCTTACTATCGGCATGGCTCATATCGTCGGCACAGGCGCGGGCCAATGGAGAAAGCTATGCGCCGTCTGCAGGCGATGGGGCCTATCCATCGCCGGTCGCGGCGCAAATCGTCGCTATTGCGAGCCGCCCCGCACCTCGCCATGACAGCGGCATGACACAGTCGAGTGACGTCCTGATCATCGGTTCCGGCGCTGCGGGCCTCACCGCCGCGCTCAATCTGGCGCAGCATCACAAGGTGACGGTGCTCGCCAAGGGCAAATTGAACGAAGGTTCGACTGCCTGGGCGCAGGGCGGGATCGCCGCGGTGCTGGAGCCCGGCGACACGTTCGAAAGCCATATCGAGGATACGATGATCGCGGGCGCCGGGCTCAACGACCGCGCGACGGTGGAGATGGTCGTCGAAAACGCGCCCGCGTCGATCGAGCGGCTGGCAAAGCTCGGCGTGCCGTTCAATACCGACGGCAACACGCTGCACCTCACCCGCGAGGGTGGACACAGCCATCGCCGCATCGTCCATGTCGATGATGCCACCGGCTGGGCAGTGCAGGAGGCGTTGCTGCGCGCCGCCCACGCCAATCCCAATATCACGCTGGTTCCCGATCAGGTGGTGATTGATCTCGCCACCAGCCGGCATGAGGAACGCTATTCGGGCGCGGGCAATGTCTGGGGCGTCTATGCCTATGACAAGGCGGCGGGGCATGTCCGCCTGTTCACTGCGCGTGCAACGATTTTGGCGACCGGCGGGGCGGGCCGTACCTATCTGTTCAGCACCGCGCCGCGCGGCGCGACCGGCGACGGCATTGCGATGGCATGGCGCGCGGGATGCCGCATCTCCAACATGGAGATGATGCAGTTTCACCCGACCTGCCTCTACAACCTTGAGGTCAAGAATTTCCTGATTACCGAGGCAGTGCGCGGCGAAGGCGGGCATTTGCTGCTGCCCCCCGATGCCGATGAGGAAGCGGGATATCGCTTCATGCCCGATGTCGACTCGCGTGCCGAACTCGCCCCGCGCGATATCGTCGCCCGCGCGATCGACCATGAAATCAAACGGCTCGGCCTCGACTATGTCCATCTGGATATCAGTCACAAGGGGCCGGAATTCGTGAAGCACCACTTTCCGACCATCCACGCCCGGCTGCTCGACCTTGGCATCGATATGACGCGCGAGCCGATCCCGGTCGTCCCGGCACAGCATTATACCTGTGGCGGCGTGGTGGTGGATCGCCACGGGCGCACCGATCTGCCCAATCTCTATGCCGCGGGCGAAGTGACCCAATCGGGGCTGCACGGCGCCAATCGTCTGGCGTCGAACAGCCTGCTCGAATGTTTCGTGTTCGGCGAAGCGGCGGCGAACCATATCACCGCGAACTGGGACGATTTCGCCCCGCCGCCCGCCATCCGCCCCTGGGACGAAAGCCGCGTCGCGGATTCGGACGAAGAGGTGGTCATCAAGCAGAACTGGCCCGAAATCCGCCGCTTCATGTGGAATTATGTCGGCATCGTGCGGACGACCAAGCGCCTCGAACGCGCCGCCCACCGCATCAAGATGCTCGGCGACGAAATCGCCGATTATTACGGCCATTTTCGCGTGACGCCGGACCTGATCGAGCTACGTAACCTGCATCAGGCGGCCGATTTGATCGTGAAAAGCGCGCTCCACCGGCACGAAAGCCGCGGACTGCACTATACGCTCGATTATCCCGATACGTTGGATGTGGCAGTGGATACGGTGCTGGTGCCGTAGCGCCCGACCTCTTCCGTTCGGTTCGAGCAGCTTCGAGCTTGTCGAGAAGCGACCGTCGAGAACCGCTTCTCGACAAGCTCGAAGCAAACGGGAGGGGGCGCTGGCGTCTTGCCTTCAACAGACATGTTCGAGTCCCAGCCGCTTCTCGAAGCTATATCCCGTCATTTCCTCCACTTCATGCGCGGTCAGATATCGCCGGGAGTGTATGGCATCGATGTGGAGCATTTCGACACCCCCGTGGACGCGGTGGCCATCCACGACCAATTCGGCATTGGTGACGATGCGATCGGGGTGATCGGCGAAGATTTCCTGATAGGCAGAGTTGTCGAACGAATCGACGTGTCCGACAGGAGCATAATCTAGCTGCGAGACGACGACCTGCCCGGTCACGTAAACGGAAACGACTAACCGAACATCGGCAAACTGTTCCGGGAGCGATGGTTTGCGATCAATCTTGCCCATGGCAGCGTCGGGAGAGGCGTTCGATATTGTTTCGCCAGAGCATCCCGCTGTCAGGAGAGCTGCGATCGCCGCGACAAATGTTCCCAGACCTACGCCGGCCAATCCCATCTCACCCTTCCGCCGATTTCCCCAATATCAGCACCGCCACCGCCAGCAGCGTCACTGCGCCGAACAGCGCGACCCGGCTCCACCGCGTCGGTTTGCGGTCGATGATCTCNACNGCGCAGGCCGTGACTGACTGGATNCCGTAATAGAGCACGAACGCCCGGCTNGCCCACACGATCACGCCGAAGATGCTGGTCGACCAGACGATCGCGATCGATGCGCCCGCGCAGATTACATAGGCGATCGACACCGGCACGCGNNNNACCGCGCCGTGGAGCAGNCCGCTCGCGCCGTTCATGTCCGCCACCGCTGCCGAAAGCTGGCTGGTCAGCGCCGCGCCGATCACGAAAATGGGAATGAAGGTGCCGANCGGGCGGAGCAGGTCGATGATATGCGTCTCGCCTCCCTTGGGCGGGAGGCGTCCGTCGAGCCATGGCGTCAGCAGCGCGATGAAGACGATNTANATGNCAAAGGCGATCAGCTGCGCNTTGCGCATCGTCTTNACNCGCGTNTCGCGATCATAGCTGTCGCCCAGATAGCGGGAGGTTTCGAACCCCTGCACCAGNATGATCAGCCCGAGCAGGATCTGCACCGCTTCAAAGCCGTGGACATTGGCGGTCTTCTCGAACGGCAATGTGTCCGCGAACAGATTGGCGCCGTCGGCATAGAATAGCGACGCGATCACGCCGCCGATCAGCGCCAGCTTGATCCCCACCGCGCCCAGCTCGACATGTTCGAGCCAGCGCAGTCCTCCGAACAGGCCCAGCACACCCAGCGTGGCNATGATCGCNGTGGTGACGAGCCGGCCGATATCGGGATCGACAATCCCCAGCCCCTTGAGCGCGAAGGCGGAAAGCAGGTCGAGATAATAGGCGACCGACACGAAATAGGCGAAGGCGAGCGCGAGGCTCGCCGCCCAGTCGAGCCAGTCGATCGCGTTNGANACCTGATCGACCAGCATNGGCTCGGCGCGGCGGATATTCTCGCGGATCGCCATGCCGAAAATCCACGAGACGAGNCACAGTCCTGCCATGCCGACGAACGCCCAATGCCCCGCGGCATGGCCCAATATCGGCCCGGCGACGAGGAAGCCCGATCCGATGATCGANGCNAGCGGCGTCACCGTCGCGCGCCAGANGTCGGATTTGAGCAGCCGNGGGTTGAGCGTCACGGCGGCGATCCCCAGCGCCACCGCCACCATCACGATGTCGGCGATCACGCGGTCGCTTCCTCGCTCGCGGTGTCAGGCTTTTCGACGAGGTCGAGCTTGCGGATCAGCCAGGGCATGGTCAGCCCCTGCACAAAAATCGAGAAAGCGACCACCGCAAAGGCAACGGTAATGATCGTCTCGCGCTCAGGCACGCTTGCCGGAAGCGCCAGCGCGAGCGCCAGGGCCAGCGCCCCGCGCAGCCCGCCCCAGAACAGCACATGCTTGTATCGCCACGGCACGCGCAGCGCGCTCCGTGCGAACGACGCCATCACCGGATAGACAGCGACTGCCCGCCCCGCGAGCGACAACAGGGTGGCCAGCGCCGCGGCTTCGATCACTGCCCATATGTCCATCTGCACTTCGCGCCCGCCGATCAGGATGAAGATCAGCGAATTGGCGAGAAAGGCGACATATTCCCAATGGTTGAGCACGGCGGGGCGGCCATCGTCCGAAATCGAGCCCAGAAAGCCGAAATTGCCGACGATGAGGCCCGCGGTCAGCGTCGCCAGCACGCCGGAGAAATGGAAATGTTCGGCGAGCAGGAAGCTGCCATAGGCAATCAACATGGTCAGTGTGACTTCGATCAGCCGGTCGGTGGTCCGCCCGGCGATCAGGATCAGCGGCAGCGCGACCGCAGCCCCCGCCGCGATCCCGCCGACCACGGTCTCGACCAGTTTGAGCGAAATCTCCGCCGGGCCAGCCGCGCCGCCGGCGGCGATGGTGACAAGGATGGCAAAGGCCACTGCCGCGACGCCGTCGTTCAGCAGGCTTTCCGATTCGACCAGCAGATGCAGCCGCTTTTCGACATGCATCGCCTTGAACGCTGCGATCACCGACACCGGG
>PAOI01000029.1 GCA_002707985.1 Sphingomonas sp.
AAATCCGGCATCAGAACATGTCCGAATATCTGGAGCAGATGCCTGCCCAGTCGATGGACCGCTATATCCTGCTCGATGCGCAGGACTGGATGACCGACGCGCAGCTGACGCGCCTCTGGACCGCGATCACCCGCACGGCAAAGCCGGGCGCACGCGTCCTCTATCGCACCGCCGCGGTGCCCGATGTGGTGAAGGGGCATATCCCCGACGACATCATGGCGCAGTGGAAATATGCGCCGCAGGAAAAGCTCGACGACTGGGTCGCGCGCGACCGCAGCTCGGTTTATGGCGCGATGCACCTCTGGACGCTGAAGCCGCACGCGGCATGAGCAGCGGCGCAGAGGCGGAGAACCCGTCCGATCAGAAACGGCTGATGGATGCCACCTATGGCCTCCATCGCCATTTCTATGATCTGACGCGCAAATTCTATCTGCTCGGTCGCGACACGATGATCCGCGAGCTGGATGTGCCGAAAGGCGGTTCGGTGCTTGAGGTCGGCTGCGGCACCGCGCGCAACCTGATCGTTGCGGCAAAGCACTGGCCCGATGCGCGTTTTTATGGCTTCGACATCAGCGATGCGATGCTGACCCAGGCACGCAGCTCGCTGACCCGAACGGGCCTTTCCGACAAGATTACGCTGGCACAGGGAGATGCCGGGTCTTTCGACCTGTCGAGCCTGTTCGGCATCGACAAGGTCGATCGCATCTTCATGAGCTACACCATCTCGATGATCCCGCCCTGGCAGGAAGCGATCGAGCGCGCGGCGGAACAGCTCAAGCCCGGCGGCAGCCTCAACATCGTCGATTTCGGCCAATATGAGCGGCTGCCCGCACTGGCGAAGAAGCTGCATTTCAAATCGCTCAACGACTTCCACGTCTATCCGCGCCGCGAACTTCCGGCGGTGCTCAAGCGCGTTGCCGAAGCGCATGACATGGCGCTGGACTTCCGCTCGCTCTGGCGCGGCTACACCTGGCGCGCGACTCTCATCAAGGGTTGACCCGAATGCGTTTCGATCGTCGCTGGCTGCTGCGTGGTTCGTTGGGATGCGCGGGGCTGGCGATGGCGCCTTCGGTGGCGGCGCGGTCGGCAAAGCGCGACTGGGCGGCGCTGGGCGAAGCAGTGAAGGCCGAAATGGCCTGGGCGTTCGACCAGTATCGCGAACATGCCTGGGGCAAGGATGAGATCAAGCCGGTCAGCGGCACCACCTCCAGCTTCCCCCTCAAAAACGCGCATCTCGGGCTCAGCCTGATCGAAGCGCTCGATACGCTGTGGCTGATGGGGCTGGACGATCGGTTTCAGGCGGGTGTCGACTGGGTGAAGGCCAGCCTCGACTTCGATGTCGATGGTGAGATTTCGGTTTTCGAAACCACCATCCGTATCCTCGGCGGGCTGTTGTCGGCGCATCTCGCCTGCGGCGACTCGGTGCTGCTGGCAAAGGCAAAGGATCTGGCCGATCGCATGCTGCCGGCATTCGATACGCCGACGGGGCTGCCCTGGCGCTACGTCAATCTGCGCACCGGCGCCGTGCGCGATCCGCTGACCAATCCGGCCGAAGCGGGCACGCTGCTCAGCGAATGGGGCACGCTGTCGCGCCTGACCGGGGATCGCCGCTATCACGACCTCGCCCGTGCACCACTGACGACCCTGTTCGAAAAGCGCTCGAAGATCGACCTTGTCCCGGTCAAGATCAATGCGCTTACCGGGCAATGGGCGGACAGGCGCGCGACGGTCGGTTCCTATGCCGACAGCTATTATGAATATCTGTGGGACGCGTGGGCGCTGTTCGGCGACGCCGAGTGCAAGGCGATGTATGATGTGCTGACCGGCGGGATCGTGCGGCATCAGCTTGTCTGGACCCATGGCGGCGCGTGGATTGCCGATGTCGATTTTGAGACCGGCGAAATCCTGACCGGGGAGCAGGACGAGCTTTCGGCCTTTTACGGCGGATTGCTCGCGCAGGGCGGGATGCCCGCAACCGGCGCGGCTTTGGTCGAAAGCTGGGCGAAGGTGCAGGATCGCTATGGCGTGCTGCCCGAAGCTTATGATTATCAGACCGGTCAGCCGCTTCAGAAAACCAATGCGCTCCGCCCCGAACTGGCGGACGCCGCGTTCAACCTGTGGCTGCTCGACCGGGACGAACGCTGGCGCGAGGTGTGCGCGGTGCATTTCGAAAACATGCTCGCCGCGAACAAGGCGCAATATGGCTATACCGACCTTGCCGATGTGACCACCAATCCCAAGCGGCAGGCCGATCACTGCCCCGGCTATTGGTGGTCGGAACAGATGAAATATTACTGGCTGATCTTCGCCGATTGCCCGCGTTTCGATTATCGCAGCAACGTGCTGACGACCGAGGGCAATGTGCTCAAGGGTTTCGTGCGCGGCTGAGCGATCACAGCATTGCCAGCAGGGTGAGCAACACCAGCGCAAACCCCAGTAGTGCCATCAGCGACAACAGCACCGCCGCCGTCACGCGCGCGCCGGCATGGGCCACGCTGCGCACATCGACGCCAAGCCCCAGCGCCGCCATCGAAACGACCGTCAGCGATTCTGACGCTTTGCCGGTGGGCGCAACCAGTGCTTCGGGTACAGCGCCGATGGCGCGCAGTGCTACCAGCGCAAGAAAGCCGAGGATGAACCAGGGCACCAGCTGGTGCAGCCCCGGCCGCGCAACATCGCCCGCGACCACCGCATCGGCCGGCTCGGCAACCAGAGCAAGTCGTGGCGCGATCAGCGACAGCGCGACGCAGACCGGCCCGAGCATCAGCACGCGGACGAGCTTCACCAATGTCCCCATATGGACGCTCGCGGCACCAAAGGGCGCGGCGGCGGCCAGCACTTGCGGCACGGCATAGACGATGAGGCCCGCCAGCGCGCCATAGCTGGTCGCGTTCATCTCCAGTGCCAGCCCGAGAAGCGGCAGGCCGAGCACCACGGCGACCCCCAGCACGGCGGTGAAGGCAATCGACGCTGCTACATCGTCGCCGTCGGCATGGATCACCGGCGCTACGGCCGCGATGGCCGAATTGCCGCAGATCGCATTCCCGCACGCGATCAACAGCGCCATGCGCTGCGGCAGCCGCAACAGACGCCCGATCCCATAGCTCGCGGCGATGGCCAGCATGACGGTCGCGGCAATCCCAGCCAGCAAAGCCGGGCCGGCGGCGAGGATCGTTGCGGCACTTACCGACAGGCCGAGCAGCACGACGGCGATCTCGAGGAGGGTCTTCGCACTGAACGCAATGCCGCGATGACATCTGCTTCCCGGCGTCCACAGGCTACGTATCGCCGCGCCGATCAGGATCGCAAGCACCAGCGGCTCCAGCCATGCCTTGCCGAACAACGCGCGCTCCGCAGCCGCGCCCGCATAACCGGCGAGTGTGACGATCAGGCAGAGGGCGATGCCCGGCAGCAGGGGCGGGCTTTCGCGGCCAGACAGGTGAACGGGCAGCGGCAGAGTGATTGCCATCGGCATTTCCTTTCTCCCATCGCGCTACGCCTTCACTTTCAATCGATCCAACGCATCATTATAATCATTTCAATCTGCAATAGTGATTGATCGACATGACGCTGGAACAGCTCCGCATCTTTCTGGCGGTCGCGGAGCGCGAGCACGTCACTTCGGCGGCGCGCGCCCTCAATATCAGCCAGTCGGCTGCGTCGGCGGCGATCGCGGCGCTGGAAACGCGGCACGGCGTGCATCTCTTTCACCGAGTTGGGCGCGGTATCGCGTTGACCGATGCGGGTCGCGCATTCGCCGAAGAGGCACGTGGCGTGCTGGCGCGCGCACGGGCGGCCGAAACGGTGCTCGACGAACTGGGCGGGCTCAGGCGTGGAACGCTGCGGCTGGTCGCCAGCCAGACGATCGCGGCCTATTGGCTGCCGCCGCTGCTCGCCCGCTATCGTGCGGCCTATCCTGACATCGCCGTCGAGCTTGCGATCGGCAACACCGAAATGGCGGCGGCACAGGTGCATGAGGGGGTGGCCGAACTCGGCATCGTCGAAGGGGACATCGACGATGCTGCACTCGCGCACTGGCGAATCGGCGAGGACCGGCTGCTGCTCGTCGGCGCCGAGCCCGTCGCGCAGATCGATGCGGCATGGTTGGGCGATGCGCGCTGGGTGCTGCGCGAGCCGGGTTCGGGCACGCGCGCAGCACTCGAAACCGCGCTCCGCAAGCGGCGCATCGATCCGGAGGCGCTCGACATCGCGCTCACATTGCCGTCGAACGAAAGCGTGCGTACCGCGGTGGAGGCTGGTGCGGGTGTCGCCGCGCTATCGGAGCTCGTTGTCGCGCCTGCGATCGCGGCGGGCATTCTTCATGCGCTGCCCTGCGATATTGGCGCGCGAGCCTTTCACGGGGTGCGGCACAAGGAGCGGTATCGAAGCGCGGCGGCCGATGCCCTGCTAGAACTGATCGGCGAAGTCTCCGTTCAGCCGATCGCGTCCTGCACTTCGCGTAGCGCCATCCATGCCGGGTCCTCGAATACTGCGAATTTGAGCGGGTAAACCGGCTGGCCGACCAGCGCTTCGTTGATGCCTTCTTCGAACCGCTCGCCGTCCGGTGCAAAGCAGCGCCATTCGCGCGTCCCGCCAAAGGTGAGCACTGCGACGCACACGCCCCAGCCGCCCATTTCCATCCCGTCGACCATCGCCTCCTCGAACGCGACCATCTGCGCGAGCTCATGCTCCTCGGGCATGCGTCCGTCCTCGCTTTCGAACGGCCACTGGATCAGCACGAGCGTCGGGAACTCGGCCTGCATCGCTTCGCTCGGCGGATCGGTGAGGACGCGCAGCAGCATCGGTATCCCCTCCCGCTCGCCGGTTGCGAAGGTCCAGGGGGTTTCGGGATTGTCGGGATTGTCGTTGAAGTTGGTCAAGGCGCCTTCCGCTATTCTGGGAGCACAAGCGGTCTACCTAGTCATTCCTCCGCAGGAAGGGGAGGGGGACCGCGAAGCGGTGGAGGCGTAGTCTAAAAAGCCATCGCCGGTTGCTTGCCCCTCCACCAGCCTGCGGCTGGTCCCCCTCCCCTTCCGGGGGAGGAATGATTGAATTCATTCGGATAAGCGCTCTTCTTGTGCGCCAATTCGATAGAAGCGCGGCAGATTGCGAGCGATCAGGCTGAAACCTTTACGCCAGATATAGTGTGCTATCGCCGCGACGCCGACAAAGAACCCGCTCACGAGAACAAAACGCTCGACGCCGCTGACAAGCGGCTTCAGCAGGCCGTTGAAATAGCCTGCCGCCACCAAACCGACGAAGAAAATTGTCCAGCTCAGCGACAGCACCAATCGGAGCAAAAATCGCACCTTGCCACGTGCGGAGCGTCGGAGTGTCAAGCCGCCTTGCGCAGTTCCAGCCGGCCCCAGATTTCGCTGAGCGCAGCGACCAGTTCCGCCATCATCGCTTCGTCGTGCGCCGGGCCCGGCGTGAAGCGCAGGCGCTCGGTGCCGCGCGGGACGGTGGGATAATTGATCGGCTGAACATAGACGCCATATTCGGCGAGCAGGATGTCGCTGATCTTTTTGACCTTCACCGGGTCGCCGACCATCAGCGGCACGATATGCGTGGTCGATTCCATCACCGGCAGGCCCGCCTCGCGCATCATCGCCTTCAGCCGCGCTGCCGCAGCCTGCTGGCCGTCGCGTTCCTCGGCCGATGCCTTGAGGTGGCGCACGCTGGCCAGCGCGCCCGAAACGAGCACGGGCGACAGCGACGTGGTGAAGATGAAGCCGGGCGCATAGCTGCGGATCACATCGATGATCTGCCGGTCGGCGGCGATATAGCCGCCCATCACGCCGAATGCCTTGCCCAGCGTCCCTTCGATGATCGTCAGGCGGCTGGCTGCATCGTCGCGCTCGGAAATGCCGCCGCCGCGCGCACCGTACATGCCGACGGCATGGACTTCGTCGAGATAGGTGAGCGCGTTATATTTGTCGGCCAGATCGCAGATCGCGTGGATCGGCGCGACATCGCCGTCCATCGAATAGACGCTTTCGAACGCGATCAGCTTGGGCAGCGCGGGATCGTCGGCCGCGAGCAGCTCCTCGAGATGCGCCAGATCATTGTGGCGGAACACGCGCTTTTCGCAGCCCGAATGGCGGATACCCGCGATCATCGATGCGTGGTTGAGCTCATCCGAATAGACAATGCAGCCCGGCAGGATCTTGGCCATGGTCGACAGCGTCGCTTCGTTCGACACATAGCCCGAAGTGAAGAGCAGCGCGCCCTGCTTGCCGTGCAGATCGGCAAGCTCGGTTTCCAGATCGACGTGATAATGAGTATTGCCGCCGATGTTGCGCGTGCCGCCGGAGCCCGCGCCCACATCGTGCAGCGCTTCTTCCATCGCCGCGATTACCTTGGGATGCTGGCCCATGGCGAGATAGTCGTTCGAGCACCAGACCGTGATCGGCTTCGGGCCGTTATGACCGGCAAAGCACCGCGCATTGGGGAATTTGCCCTTGTTGCGCAGGATGTCGATGAACACGCGATAGCGGCCTTCGGCGTGAAGCCGGTCGATCGCCTGCGTGAAAACCCGCGAATAGTCGACTGTCGCGGGCGTCTGGTCGGTCGTGCTCATGGGATTGCTCCGATAGACCCATTGTTCGGCGATTACCAGTTGCCGAAAATGCTTATTGTAGGCGGCTTTCCCGCACGGGACTGCGTGCCCGGGCGGCAAAGCCGGTTGCATTTTCCCTTCCCGGCCCGCCGCGCCATGCTGTTTTCGCCCGATTCGCAACCGGCATCGGCTCGGCTTTTCCTGGAAGGAATGAGGTGTTCTACTCGAAAGCCGAAGCCCTGAATTGATCTGGCGCAAGCGGATTGGAAATACTCGCCATCTTGTCCCGGGCGATTCGTTTTTCCTGCGCTTTCATGCTATTAGGCGGTCATCGCGAACGACTCGAACTCCAGGCACAGTTCGCGGCTGAGAGACCATGAGAGCTCCCGCTTGGGCGGATCGAGGTGCCCATGAGAGCCGACGACCAGGAATATTATCGCCGACGCGAACGCCAGGAGCGGGAACGGGCCGATCGAACGCGCGATTCCGCCGTTCGCCGCCTGCATCTCGAGATGGCGGACCGCTATTTTTCGATGGCAGAAGAACTTTCCTCCTTCGCGCGCACTTCCTGAGCGCGCTCGGGGCGGCGGATAATTAAAGCGATTCGATAATGTCGAGGCCATGGTGCGCGAGTGCCGGGGCGATGAGATGTGCGTCGCCCAGAGCCGCCGTGAACACGGCCTTTCCCTTGCCGGGATCGGCGGGCCAGGACTGACCCTGCGTCAGATATGCGATCCGACGCGCTATGCCTTCTCCACCATCGACGAACCGCACCGGGTGCGGCGCCACCGCTGCCAGCGCGTCCGCCACGAGCGGAAAATGGGTGCACGCGTTCACAATCACGTCGATCCTGTCGCCCCCCGGCTGATCGAACAATCCCGCCAATACTGCGCGCAGCCGCCCGGGCGCGGGCGGCATGCCGCGCAACGCCGCTTCGGCTAGATCGACCAGCTCGGCCGATCCGTGTCTCAGTACCGTGCAATCGCCGGCAAACCGCGCGGCGAGATCGTCGACATAGGGTTGGCGTACCGTAGCGTTCGTGCCGAGCACGCCGATCGTACCAGTGCGCGTGATCGCCGCCGCCGGCTTGATTGCAGGGACCGTGCCGACAATCGGCAGGTCGAGCGCCGCGCGCACGGCAGGCAGGGCGATGGTCGAGGCGGTGTTGCACGCGATGACGATCAGCCGCGGGCGATAGCGTTCGGCTAGGCGTCCCAGCAATGCCGGAACGCGCGCTGCGATTTCCGCTTCGCTGCGCGTGCCATAGGGATAGCCGCCATTGTCGGCGACATAGACGAACGGCGCCTGCGGCAGCAGCGCACGCGTGGGTGCCAGCACGGAGAGACCTCCGACGCCGGAATCGAAAAACATAAGAGGACGGGGATCGGACATTTGATGGCGGGCCGCTGATGCCTGTTATTGCACCCGATTAGGGGAGCGCCTAGCTTACTGGCAAGCAGGGGGGGAATCCTTGGACGGCGAATTGCTCTGGCTCGGGCCGGTCGTGGCACTGGTGCTCGGCTATCTTCTGGGATCGATTCCCTTTGGCGTGCTGCTCACGCGCGCAGCCGGTGCCGGCGACCTGCGCCAGATCGGCTCGGGCAATATCGGCGCGACCAATGTGCTGCGCACCGGGCGCAAGGGGCTGGCGGCGGCGACGCTGCTGCTCGACGCGCTGAAGGCAGTCGCTGCCATCCTGTTCATCCGCTGGATGTTTCCCGGTAACGAGATCCTCGCCGGCGCGGCAGCGTTTGTCGGTCATTGCTATCCGGTTTGGCTGCGCTTTCGCGGCGGCAAGGGCGTGGCGACGCTGATGGGGGTCGTGCTGGCGCTCCATTGGCCGTGCGGGCTGGTCTATGCGGTCGTATGGCTGGGGCTGCTCGCCGGGCTCCGCATATCCTCGATCGCGGGCATGGCGGCGGCGGTATCCGCACCGGTCAGCGCTGCGTTTTTCGGACAGTTCGACGCAGTGCTGCCGCTGCTGGGTCTGGCGCTGATCGTGCTGTGGAAACATCGCACCAATATCGACCGGCTGCTCGCCGGCACCGAACCCAGGGTGGGCGCCTCCAAGTGACCGGTGCGGGCGAGGATGCCGAGCGGTTCGCGCGGCTTCGCCTGTTGCGCAGCGCCCATGTCGGCCCCGTCACCTGGCGCCAGCTGATCGCACGCTTCGGTG
Source organism: Sphingomonas sp. (assembly GCA_002707985.1). Lineage (GTDB taxonomy): Bacteria > Pseudomonadota > Alphaproteobacteria > Sphingomonadales > Sphingomonadaceae > Sphingomonas. The sequence goes on from PAOI01000029.1 coordinate 8,736, forward strand.
ATGCGCAGGCCGCGCTGGAAGCATTGCCGATGCTCGCCGGGCGGGGCGGCGGCAAGCCGCGTATCGCCGACACGGCGGCGGTCCAGCGCGAAATGGCGGCGGTCGATCGGCTGGGCGCGCGATATCTGTTTCTGGGCGACGCGGACTATCCGCCGCTGCTCGCGGAGCTGGAAAGTGCGCCGCCTGCGCTGATCGTGCGCGGCGATGTCGCGCTCGCGCAACGCAGCTGTGTCGCGATGGTCGGTGCGCGCAATGCCTCCGCCGCCGCGTGCCGCTTCGCGCGTCAGATCGCTCAGGGGCTTGCGCAGGAAGGCGTCACGGTGGTTTCCGGGCTCGCGCGCGGGATCGATACGGCCAGCCATGTCGGATCGCTCTCGGGCGGCACGATCGGCGTGATTGCCAGCGGGATCGACATCGCCTTTCCGCCCGAAAATGCCGAGCTTCAGGAACGCGTCGCAAGCGAGGGACTGCTGCTTGCCGAACAGCCGCCGGGCACCGAACCGCTCGCGCGCTTCTTTCCTTCGCGCAACCGCATCATTGCCGCGCTGTCGCTGGGCACGGTGGTGGTGGAGGCCGCGCCGCGTTCGGGCAGCCTGATCACTGCACGTATCGCTGCGGAGGCGGGGCGCGAAGTCATGGCCGTCCCCGGCTCTCCGCTCGATCCGCGCGCGCAGGGCTGCAATCTGCTGATCCGCGAAGGCGCGACGCTGATCCAGAATGTCGACGATATATTGGAGGCGATCCGCCCGATCGACCTGCGCGCGGTGCGCGAGCCCGGCGCCGGATATTCCGGGCCGCCGCCGGAGGACGCCGACGATGCCGATCGCGCCCGTATCGCCGGTCTGCTCGGCCCGGTGCCGGTTCCGGTCGATGAACTGATCCGTCAGTCGGGGCTTGTCCCGGGAGTGGTTCAGACGGTCTTGCTCGAACTGGAACTTGCCGGGCGGCTGGAGCGTCATGGGGGAGGGCGCGTTTCACTGACCCGATAGCCGCGCCGCAATCAATCGGGGAGCGATGCCATTGACGGATACGCGCAAGCCGCTCGGCCCGGTCAGGGTCTGGACGCTGGCAGCCGGCGGAATGGTCGGCGGCGGCATCTATATCGCGCTCGGCGTGGTGATTCAGGCCGCCGGTATCTGGGCATGGCTCAGCTTTCTGATCGCCGGGATCGTCGCGGTCGCGACCGCCTGGAGCTATGCCGCACTTTCCAATCATTTCGGCAAATCGGGCGGCGCATTCGAATTTCTTGAGGAAGTCGATCGGCGGGGCTGGGCGGGCAGTCTCTCATGGCTGCTGATCGTCGGCTATACGCTCACCATATCGGTCTATGCCTATGCCTTTGGTCATTATGTCGCCTGGGCGTTCGATGGCGGAGCGGTCGTCATCCGGCTGCTTGCGGTGGGAATCGCGGCGGCGCTGATCGGGCTCAACCTGCTGGGTATCGGCAAGATGACGATGGTCGAAGTGGTGATCGTCACCGGCAATCTGTTCGCGCTGCTCGTCCTCGCCGGATTTGGACTGGCGCAATGGGACACCGCCAAATTGTCGCAGGGAATTGCCGCGCATTCGGCATGGAGCGGCTTTGCCGGCGCGGCTGCCATCTTCATGTCCTATGAAGGGTTTCAGCTGCTCGCCTATGAATATGATGAGGTGCGCGACGCCGGGCGGTTGTTCGTGCCGGTGCTCGTGTCCGCGGCGATATTCGTCGTCCTTGCCTATATCCTCGTCGCGCTCGGCGCTCCGATGCTGGTCGGCGCAGGAGCGATTGTCGACCAGCGCGAAGTCGCGCTGAGTGTCGCCGCCCGCGCGGCGGCCGGCTGGCCCGGCGTCGTCGCGATGACGATCGCGGCAGGTTTCGCGACGTCGGCCGCGATCAACTCGACGCTGTTTTCAACTGCGAAGCTGGCGCGCAGAGTCGCCGACGACGGCGAGCTGCCGAAATGGATCGATCATCAGAATGGCGCCGGCGTGCCCGACCGGCCGATTATCGCCATCGGTGCGATTGCCGGGCTGTTGGCGGTGGCCGGATCGCTGTCGTCGCTGGTGGAGGCGGCAAGCCTGGTCTTCCTCGCCACGTTCACGATCGTCAATCTGACTGCGTGGCGGCATCTGAAGCGCGGGCGCTGGATCGCGGCGTGCGGTGTTGCGCTGGGCAGCGTCATCGGGGCGGTGCTGGTGGTCCGTCTGGCGAGCGAAGCGCCGGTGCCGCTCGCCATATTGGGCGGGATGATCCTCGTCGCAATCTTCGTGCGCCCGCGGCTGCTGAAGGCGCTCCGCAGCTGAGACTCTGCTCTACATCTTCTCCTTCAGTCCCTTTGCGACCAGCCACCAATTGACCGGATATGCGGTGGCAAAGCCCGCCAGCATCGCCAACTGCATCAGGAACCAGAATTCGGGCGTGTTCACTTCGGCAACGCCGCCATAATCCGGCTTGAACCACAGCAACTGGCCGATCGCCATCAGCCCGTACATGCCGACCTGCCAGCTGGTGATCGACAAGGTGTCGGCTTTCACTGCCGCCCATATCCCCTTGCCCAGGCTCAGGCCGCGCATCGGCGCGATAGTGAAATATTGAAAGACGATCCCGATCAGGAAGGCGACGATATAATCGGGAATCCATACCGCGATCATCTTTTCGGGAAACAGGCTCTGCCAGCCGAACCAGATCGCGATTACCGGCACGAAATGCACCGTCCATTCGACGATGATGTCGCCCAGCGTGCACCCTGCGCCGCAATGCGAAGCGCCCTTGGCGACGGCGATATGCATCGGCGTCTCGTCCGGTTGCTCGCCCCGGTTGCGCCCGAAGCTGTAATAAAATCCCAGCCAGATCACGCTGCCGAACAGCGCGGTGAGCGGCCAGACGAGATTCATGATCCACATCTTCTGTGGATAGCGCAGCAGGTCGAGCACGATGACGATTGCGCACACCGCGCCCAGTGCCAGTGACGCGATCGACAGCAAATGCAGCCATTGCGGGAAGTGCGGCATGGATTTCCTTTCGCTCCCCCAAGCAACGCGACAGGTCGAAAAAGCGATCCGTCTTCCTACATCGGCGGCTCAGCATTCTTCGGAAGGAACGACGATGGCCGACAGCGATCCCGCGAATAATCAGCCGCCGGGCTATGTCCCGGCAAAGGTCTGGGAATGGAAACAGGGCAATGGCGGCCAGTTCGCCAATATCAACCGCCCGGTCTCCGGCGCGACACATGACGCCGAATTGCCGGTCGGCGATCATCCGTTCCAGCTCTATTCGCTCGGCACGCCCAATGGGCAGAAGGCCTCGATCCTGCTCGAAGAACTGCTCGCGGCAGGCCATTCGGGCGCCGAATATGACGCGTGGCTGATCAATATCGGCGAAGGCGATCAGTTCGGCAGCGGCTTTGTCGAGATCAATCCCAATTCTAAGATCCCGGCGCTGGTCGATCGCTCGGGCGCGGAACCGTTCGCGATTTTCGAAAGCGGTGCGATCCTCGTCCATCTCGCCGAGAAGTTCGGGACCTTCCTGCCCACCGATCCGGCCAGGCGCGCGGCGACGATGAGCTGGCTGATGTGGCAAATGGGTGCCGGCCCGTTCCTGGGCGGTGGCTTCGGCCATTTCTATCACTATGCGCCGTTCAAGATCGAATATGCGATCGATCGCTATGCGATGGAAGTGAAGCGCCAGCTCCACGTGCTCGACACGCAACTGGGCAAGCACGCGTTCGTCGCGGGCGACGAATATACCATCGCCGATATCGCGATCTGGCCGTGGTACGGCACGCTGGTGCGCGGCGGCGCCTATGGCACGGCAGGCGAATATCTGGATGTGAAGAGCTACACCAACCTCGTCCGCTGGACCGAGCAGGTCGGCGCGCGCGAAGCTGTGAAGCGCGGCCGCATCGTCAACCGCAAGCCCACCGATGAAGACCCCACGCTGATCCCCGAACGCCACAGCGCGGCGGATGTCGATGCGGGACTGGCGAAGGTGGCGGAAACCGCCTGAGAAAGGAAAAGGCGAGCGGACCGCAATCCGCCCGCCTGCTTTTCGATCAATAGGCCGCAGTGAAGCGTGCGCGGCTGTGGTTATGTTGTTCCAGCTCGTCGACCATGGCGATGGCGTAATCGGCAAAGCTGATCTTGCTGTCGCCCTTGTCGTCGGTAACCAGCGTGTCGGTGCCGAGGCGGAACTGCCCGGTGCGCGGCCCTTCCTCGATCAAGGCGGCGGGGGAGAAGAAGGTCCAGTCGATATCGGTCACACCGCGCAGCGTTTCGAGAGCATCGATGCCCTGCTGCGCCATTCCCTTCCATTCGGCCGGGAAATCGGGCGTGTCGAACACGCGCTTGCCGGGCGCGATTTCCAGGCTGGCGGCGCCGCCGGTGACGAGCAGGCGGCCAATTCCGGCCTTGCGCAGCGCAGTCAGCAGCGTTTCCATCGGGATGTCGAAATGCAACGCGCTGATCACCGCGTCGACGCCCTTGATCCGCTCGGCCAGCGCATCGGTATCGCTTGCGTCGCCCGCGACCGGGGTAATGCCCGTGCCGGCGGGAATCGCTTCGGGGTTGCGCGCGATCGCCGTCACCTGATGGCCGCGCCGGGCCAGCTCCTGGGTGATTTCCGATCCTGCGCGACCGCTCGCGCCCAGCACTGCAACTTTCATTTTCAATCTCCATGTGGTAACTGATGGAGACCTAGTTAGAGTTGGTGACCGATGGCGCAAGAAGGCACTTTTTCCACACCCGGTACCGTTCAGGTAACCGATTTCAGCCGCGGCGACGTGTTCGCGCGCAATTGTCCGACGCGGCAGTTGCTCGATCGCGTCGGCGACAAATGGAGCGTCCTGATCCTGATGCTGCTCGGCGGCGGCGGGCTGCGTTTCAACGAACTAAAACGCCGGATCGATGGCATTTCGCAAAAGATGCTCAGCCAGACGCTCCGCTCGCTGGAACGCGACGGGCTCGTCGAGCGCGAGGTGCATCCCGGCAAGCCGATCAGCGTGTCCTATACCCTGCTGCCGCTCGGGGCTGGCCTGCTCGGCGCGGTGCGGATGATGACCGACTGGGCCGAAACCAACATGGCCGAAGTCGCGCAGGCGCAGGCACGATATGACGCGATGGAAGAGGCGGCTTAAGCCGCCACGTCCTCGAGCGCCTCGCTCGCTTCCATCCACGCCAGTTCCGCCGCCTCGATGCGTTCGCTCACTTCCGCGCGGCGCTTCATCAGGTCGGTCATGGTCAGCCTGGCCAGCGCAGGATCGGCCTTGTCGGGTTCGGCCATGGCGCGGTCGATTTCGGTGCGTTGCGCGGTGAGTTTCGCCAGCGCCTTTTCGGCTTCGTCCGCCGCCTTGCGCAGCGCCTTGTTCTTCTCGCGCGCATCGGCCGCTGCCTTGCGCGCGTCCTTCTTGCTCAGCTTCGTGGCGCCCGACTTGCCTTCGCCCGGCGCTTCCTTCGACAGGACGAAGGCGATGTAATCGTCCATCGACCCGTCATATTCGGCGGCCGTGCCGTCATGCACCAGCACCAGCCGGTCGGCGGTCATTTCGATCATGTGGCGATCATGACTGACGATCAGCACCGCGCCCGAATAGGCGTTGAGTGCCTGAATCAGTGCCTCGCGCGCATCGACGTCGAGGTGGTTGGTCGGTTCGTCGAGGATCAGCATGTGCGGCGCATCGCGCGTGATCAGCGCCAGCGCCAGCCGCGCACGCTCGCCGCCCGATAGCTTGCCGACCTGCGTCAGCGCCTTGTCGCCGGCAAAGCCGAAACGGCCGAGCTGCGCGCGCACTGCGGACGGTTTCACATCGGGCATCAGCGCCTGCAGGTGATCGAGCGGGGTATCGCCGCTGCGCAGTTCCTCGACCTGATATTGGGTGAAATATCCGACGCGCATCTTGCCCGATGCGTTCATGTCGCCGTCCATCGGCTTCAGCTGCGCCGCGAGCAGGCGGGCGAGCGTCGTCTTGCCGTTGCCGTTGCGGCCCAGCAGCGCGACGCGATCATCGGGATCGATCCGCAGGTTCAATCGCTGGAGGATCGTCTTCTCGCCATAGCCGCACGACGCCATGTCGAGCGTGATCAGCGGCGGGCGCAATTCGTCGGGATCGGGGAAGGCGAAGCTGAGCGACGGATCCTCGACCACTGCCGCGATCGGCTGCATCTTCGCCAGCGCCTTGGCGCGGCTCTGCGCCTGTTTGGCGGTGGAGGCGCGGGCCGAATTGCGCGCGACATAGTCCTGCAACTTGGCGCGCTCGGCATCCTGCTTGGCCTTGGCCGCCGCCAGCTGCGCCAGCCGCTCGGCACGCTGTTTTTCGAACGCGTCATAGCCGCCGGGATAGAGCGTCAGCTTGCCCCGCTCGAGGTGGAGCATGTGATCGCAGACATTGTTGAGGAAATCGCGCTCATGGCTGACCAGCAGGATCGTCGCCGGATAGGATTTGAGAAAATCCTCCAGCCACAGCACCGCTTCCAGATCGAGGTGGTTCGACGGTTCGTCGAGCAGCAGCACATCGGGTTGCGAGAAGAGTAGTGCGGCGAGCGCGACGCGCATCCGCCACCCGCCCGAAAAGCTCTCCAGCGCGCGATGCTGCGCCGCTTCGTCAAAGCCAAGGCCGTTGAGGATCCGCGACGCGCGAGCGGGCGCCGAATGCGCCTGAATGGCGTTGAGGCGTTCATGGATGTCGGCAATCCGCTCGGGATCGGTCGCGGTCTCGCTCTCTTCCATCAGCGCGGCGCGCTCTTCGTCGGCGGCAAGCACGGTTTCGAACGGCGTGGCAGACCCGGCAGGCGCCTCCTGCGCGACATAGCCGAGCCTGGTCGCGCGCGGCATTTCCACGGCGCCGGTATCGGCCTCCAGATCGCCCGAGATCACCTTGACGAGCGTCGATTTGCCAGCGCCATTGCGCCCGATCAGCCCGACACGGCTGCGCGGCGGCAAGGCGGCGCTCGCACCGTCAATGATCGTGCGCCCGCCCAGGCGAACGGTGATGTCCTGCAAGTTCAGCATGGCGGCCCGTTAGCAGGGTGCGCGCGGGTTGGGGAGGGGGCGTTTGCGGCCCCCTCGCTTTGGCGCTCAGCTGACCGCCGCCGCTGCATGTCGGCTGCCGGCGCGTTGCGGCACGAGCCAGATCAACAGGATGATCGCACCGGCCAAAACGGCCGCCGCCGCCGCCCGGCTCAGTTCCAGCCCACCATTGGCCACCGGCTTGTCGAGGAAATCGCCCACCGCCGCGCCCAGCGGACGGGTAAGGACGAACGCCATCCAGAACAGCGCGACGCGATTGATGCGCGGAAAGAAATAGGCAAGGCCGAGCACCGCAATCGCGCTGCCAAAAATGATCGCTGCACCCGAATAGCCGAGCGGGCCGTCCGCCACCCAATCGCCCAGCGCTGTCCCCAATGTCTGGGAAAAAGTGATCGTGATCCAATAATATAGCTCGGCATCCGGGCGATGGATCGAACGCACCGAAATCGTGCCCAGCATGCGATGCCATACGAACAGGCTCGCCAACAGGCAGGTCAGCAGCAGCGCCGATCCGCCAGGATAGCCGATGCCAAGCGAGCGCGTCGCAAAATCGGCCATCGTCGTGCCTGCCGTGGTCGATGCGACGATCGTCGCCCAATATAGCGCGGGGTGGAACCGCGGCGCCCGTATCTGCCACGCGATAAGCACCGCCAGTGCGATAGCAAAAATGCCAGTGCTCAGCAGATAGCCGAGGTTGAGCGACATGCTCACCGTGTCGCCCGCCGTCTCCCCAAATGTCGTCGCCAAAATCTTGATGATCCAAAAGCCCAGCGTCACCGCCGGCACCTTGGTCAGCATCGCTTCCTGATCGCGTGTCACCATGTCGTCCTTCCAGAACTAACCTGAGCATTTTCTAGGAATTCTGCGGGCTTTGCCCCATAAGCAGCTGCTGATACGGCGCGATTTCGGCAGATGCGTAGGGAGGGTGCGATGGCACGGTTGGCAGGCCTGCCGCTGATTGGGTCCGTAATCCTGGCTGTGGTTCAGGTGGTTGCGGCGGTCTATTTCCTGATCGACGGAATGGACGAGGCGTTCTGGCAATTCTCGATCGCGTCGCTGCTCGAAGCACTGGTGGCGATCGCCCTGATCGCTGGTGTGATCGTCAATGCGATGCAGGTTCGCCGGCTGTTGATCGAAGCGCGCCATCGCGATGCTGCGCTCGATCTTGCGCGCGGTGCCTTTTCCGATGTGGTCGCGCAACGTTTCGCACAATGGCATCTGTCGGCAGCGGAATCAGAAGTGGCGCTGTTCGCGCTCAAGGGCTGCACCATCGCGGAAATCGCCGAAATGCGGGGCGCTGCCAGTGGCACCGTCCGCTCGCAATTAAGCCAGGTATATGCAAAGGCAGGCGTGACCAGCCAGTCGACGCTGATATCCTCGTTCATCGACGAATTGCTGGGATAGGCCAGTCGCTTGCCCCTGTCCTACACGCCCCAAATCTGCCACGCCCTTCGGTATGGCACACCACGCCGCCTTGCTCCGCCGCGCCTCGCAACCCTGCGAACCGCCGTTCGGGAAGGGGAAGATAAGGGGGACGTGCCCTGAACTTCGTAAACTTTCACATGCCCGCCACATCTTGACGGCACGGGGACGCGCTCCCCATCCTCGTACGCGCACACGTAAGGACGCCTTCAAAACCTCATGCAGCTCGTCATCGTAGAATCGCCGGCCAAGGCGAAAACCATCGAAAAATATCTCGGCAAGGATTTCCGCGTTCTCGCGAGCTACGGCCATGTCCGCGATCTGCCGCCCAAGGATGGGTCGGTGAACCCGGACGAAGGCTTCGCGATGGAATGGGAAACCTATGCCGACAAGTCGAAGCAGCTGAAAGCGATCACCGACGAAGCGAAAAAGGCCGACCGCCTGATCCTCGCGACTGACCCTGATCGCGAAGGCGAAGCGATTTCGTGGCATGTGCAGGAATTGCTGGCGAAGAAAAAGGCTTTGCCCGCCGACGTGCAGCGTGTGACGTTCAACGCGATCACCAAGGCTGCTGTTACCAAGGCGATGGGCGAGCCGCGCCAGCTCGATACCGATCTGATCGATGCCTACCGCGCGCGGCGTGCGCTCGATTATCTGGTCGGCTTCACCCTGTCGCCGGTGCTGTGGCGCAAGCTGCCCGGCGCCAAGTCCGCCGGCCGCGTGCAATCGGTCGCGCTGCGCCTGATCGTCGAGCGCGAGCGCGAGATCGAGGGATTTACCGCGCAGGAATATTGGTCGGTCACCGCCGATATGGAGCATGCCGGCACGGGCTTTCAGTCGCGCCTCGTCAAATGGAAGGGCGACAAGATCGATCGGCTGACGATCGGCACCGAAGGCGACGCGATGGCCGCGAAAAAGGCGGTCGAGGAAGGCCGGTTCAGCGTCGTCCGCGTTGAAACCAAGCCGGCGATGCGCAACCCGGCGCCTCCCTTCACCACTTCGACCCTGCAGCAGGAAGCCGCGCGCAAGCTTGGCTTCTCGGCGAGCCACACGATGCGGATCGCGCAGGCGCTGTATGAAGACGGCGCGATCACCTATATGCGTACCGACGGCGTCCAGATGGACAGCGCAGCGATTCAGGAAGCCCGCAAGGCCGTCGCGACTCGCTATGACGGCTCTTACGTGCCCGATAAGCCGCGCATCTATCAGACCAAGGCCAAGAATGCGCAGGAAGCGCACGAAGCGATCCGTCCGACCGATTTTTCGAAGGATCGCGCCGGTTCGGGCGATCACGCCAAACTCTATGACCTGATCTACAAGCGCGCGCTGGCGAGCCAGATGGCCTCGGCCCGAATGGAACGCACCACTGTCGATCTGGAGGATGCGACCGGCCAGCATGGCCTGCGCGCCACGGGTCAGGTCGTGCTCTTCCCTGGCTATCTCGCGCTTTATGAAGAGGGCAAGGACGATGAAGGCGACGAGGATTCGCGCCGCCTGCCCAAAATGTCCGAAGGCGATGCCCCTGCCAAGAAGGGCGTGAACGCCGAACAGCATTTCACCCAGCCGCCGCCGCGTTTCTCCGAAGCGTCGCTGGTGAAGCGGCTGGAGGAGCTCGGCATCGGGCGCCCGTCCACCTATGCCTCGATCATTCAGGTGCTGAAGGACCGCGCCTATGTCCGGGTCGAGAAGAATCGCTTTTTCGCCGAGGAATCGGGGCGATTGCTGACGGCGTTCCTCGAACGCTTCTTCGCCAAATATGTGAGCTATGATTACACCGCCGAGCTTGAGGAAGAGCTGGACGATGTGTCGGGCGGGCGCGCCGGATGGCAGGCGGTGCTCGACGAATTCTGGCGCGATTTCAAACCGCGCACCAACGATGTGATGGAACAGAAGCCGTCGGATATCACCGCCGAGCTCGACAAGTTCCTCGAACCCTATCTCTTCCCGGCAAAGGCCGATGGCAGCGATCCGCGCGCCTGCCCTGCCTGCGCCGATGGCAAGCTGGCGCTGCGCGGCGGGCGCTATGGCGCGTTCGTGGCCTGCTCCAACTATCCCGAGTGCAAATATACGCGTCGTTTCGCTCAGCCGGGCGGCGAGGGGAGCGAGGACACCGGGCCGGAGGCGCTGGGCAAGGACCCCGAAACGGGTCTGGAGATCGAGAAGAAATCCGGGCGGTTCGGTCCCTATATCCAGCTGGGCGAAGGCAAGGACGCCAGGCGCGCCTCGATCCCCAAGGATCTGCCGGGCGAGCTGGATCTCGAATGGGCATTGAAGCTGTTGTCGCTACCGCGCATCATTGGCAATCATCCGGAGACGGGTCAGCCGATCGAGGCGGCGATCGGGCGCTATGGCCCGTATCTGAAGCATGACGGCAAATATGCGCGGCTTTCCAGCACTGCCGAAGTGTTCGAAACCGGCATGAACGCGGCGGTGGTCAAGCTGGCCGAAGCAGCCGAGGCGAAGGGCGGGCGCGGTCGCGGCGCGGCGCGTGAGCCGCTCAAGACGTTCGGCGCACATCCGACCTCGGGCGGCGAAATGAAGCTGATGGAAGGGCGCTATGGCCCGTACGTCACTGACGGCACGACCAATGCGACCCTGCCCAAGACCGCCGATCCGGCAACGCTTACGGCGGAAGAGGCCGCGGCGCTGATCGACGCAAAGGCCGCCAAGGGACCGGCCAAGGGCAAGAAGAAGGCGGCACCGAAGAAAAAGGCTCCGGCGAAGAAAAAGGCTGCGGCGAAGAAGGAGGGCTGATCGCTGGCGCGTCGCCTGTTGCTCGCCCGGCCCTGAGAAAGGCGATGGAGACGGCGCGATTGAAGCTTGACCATGTAACGATACTGGTCCGGTCGCTGGAAGCCAGCATGCCCTATTACGAGGCGCTGCTTCCGCTGATCGGCTTCGCGCGCGAAAAAGCGCTTATCTGGCACGATGGCGCCGGTTTCTATTTTCAGTTCGGCGAGGCGCGCGCCGACACTTTTCCCTATGAACGCTATGGTGCGGGGATGAACCATCTCGGCTTTGGCGCGCCGGACCCGGAAACCGTCCATCGCATTCGGGACGCGATGCGCGATGCCGGGTTCGATGTGCCGGAGATTCAGGATCTCGGCGGCGCCACGGCGCTGTTCATGAAGGATCCCGACGGTATCCGCTTCGAGATCACTCACTATCCCGAAGGGGTCTCGGTAGTCGGCTAAGCCGGGTTCCCTGCTGCGTCACGCCGCTCGCCGACTGGTCGCGCTGAGCCATGCGCGCGCCGCCTTCTGCGCTTCGATAATCTCGCGGGCGCTCATGTCCTCGGCGATTTCCGCGCGGCATTCCTGCGCATGGTCGCTGCCCGACATCGCAGCGATGTTGAACCATTTATGTGCTTCGATCAGGTCGACATCGATTCCGTCGGAACCGCTCGAATAGACGATTCCCAAGTCATAACATGCCTGCGCATCTCCGCGGGCTGCATCCTGCAGCCGGCTTTCGATCAGGAAACGCGCGCTCTTGAGGCTATTGCCCATCTCGCTACCCCTTTTCCACGATCCACTCGCGAATCATGGTTTGGGGCAGCAATTGCGAACAATTGGTTAACGGAATTAACCGTTCCCGTTTACCGGTACGTTGTCGATCAGCCGGGTTCCGTGGATTTTGGCCGCTGCGAGCAGCCGCTGCGGCTTTCCCGCTACGGGTTCGCCCAGAGTGTCGGAATCGACCAGCGCGACATAATCGACTTCGAAACCGGCGGCGGTCAGTGTCTCGCGGGCCTGCTCCAGCGCTCCCTGCGCATCGCCGCCCTGGCTGATCGTCCGTTCGGCGACGCCCAGCGCCCGCGGCATCGCAAGCGCGGCCTTGCGGTCTTCCTCGACCAGATATCCGTTGCGGGACGACATGGCGAGGCCGTCATCCTCACGCTGGGTGGGCAGGCCGACAATTTCGACCGGCATGTCGAGGTCGGCCACCATGCGGCGGATCACTGCCAGCTGCTGAAAATCCTTCTCGCCGAAAACCGCGGCATCGGGCTGAACCTGATTGAACAGCTTCGCGACCACCGTAGCGACGCCGTCGAAATGGCCGGGGCGATGCGCACCCTCCAGCGGTTCGCTGACTCCCGCGACCGAAATGCTCGACGAGAAGCCTTCGGGATACATCACTTCGACCGGCGGCATCCACAACAGGTCCACGCCCGCTTCGGACAGCATCCGTGCGTCGCGCTGTTCCTGACGCGGATAGCGGCTGAAATCCTCATCGGGGCCGAATTGCGTGGGATTGACGAAGATCGACACGACGACGCGATCGCCCTGCCGCCGCGCGGTATCGACCAGCGCGAGATGGCCGGCATGCAGCGCGCCCATCGTCGGAACAAGTACGATTCGCTCGCCTGCGGCGCGAAAGCCACGTACGGCCTCGCGCAGCGCTTCGAGTTGGCGAATGGTTTGCACGCTTCAACACCCTCGGATACAGTCGGAGCGCGGCCTTCTATGGGGGGCGGGCCTCGCGATCAACAAGGGAAGCTACTGATTTGTCTGACGCAGCGAATCGCCTGCATGTCGTCGTCTTCGCGAACGAGAAGGGCGGCACCGGCAAATCCACCACAGCAGTGCATGTCGCAATCGCGCTGGCGGCGAAGGGCGCGCGTGTCGCCTGCTTCGATCTCGATCATCGCCAGCGCACGATGGGGCGCTATCTCGACAATCGCCTTGCCACGATTCAACGGACCGGCCGCGAATTGCCGATGCCCCGTTACGAGACGCATGACGGCGAAACGATGGCGAAATTCTCCGCCTCGCTCGACCGGCTGAGCGCAGACGCCGATTTCCTCGTTATCGACACGCCGGGCCGCGACGACAAATTCGCGCGGATCGCCGTGACCAATGCCGACACGCTGGTGACGCCGATGAACGACAGCTTCGTCGATTTCGATCTGATCGGCCAGGTCGATCCGGAAACATTCCGCGTGATCCGCCCCAGCTTCTATTCCGAGCTCATCTGGGAATCGCGCAAGCGCCGGGCCAAGGCCGATGGCGAGACGATCGACTGGGTCGTGCTGCGCAATCGCATGCAGCATATCGAGGCACGCAACATGCGCCGCGTGTCGGACGCGATCGACCAGCTTTCGAAACGCGTCGGCTTCCGCGTCATTTCCGGTCTTTCCGAGCGCGTCATCTATCGTGAGCTGTTCCCGCAAGGGCTGACGATGCTCGACAGCCGCGAATTCGGCGAGATGGGGCTGGCCCATGTCGCCGCGCGTCAGGAATTGCGGGAGATGATGGCGGGGCTGGCGCTGCCCGAGCCGGCGATGCCGCTGTTCGCGTGACTCGCGCGTGATCTTCAAATTTCTGACTGCGGCGCTGGTCGCGTATCTTGGCTGGCGAATGTGGCACGGCTTTGGGCCGCTTCCCGGCTCGCCCAAACCCGCGGAAAAGCCACCGGTCGACAAAGGCTATGTCGAGGCGCGCAGCCTGCTGGACCTGCCCGCCGATGCCGATGCCGAACAGATCCGCGCGGCTCACCGGCGGCTGATCGCTCGCGTACATCCCGATCGCGGCGGCAGCGCCGAATTGACGCGGCGGGGGAATGCGGCGCGCGACTTGCTGCTGCAAGATTTGGAGGCCAACAGGCCAAAGGATTGAACTTTTCCTGCGCCTGGGGGATTAGGGCGCTCATACCATCGGAGGCATCATGACGCATCAGTTCGATCCCACGTCGCTTCGGGAATATGACATCCGCGGAATCGTGGGAAAGACACTGAGTCCCGATGATGCGCGCGCGATCGGACGCGGTTTTGCAACCTTGCTGCGCCGCGAAGGCGGGCATCGTGTCGCGGTCGGCCGTGATGGCCGCGAATCCTCGCCCGCACTGGAAGCGGCGTTGATCGAAGGGCTGACGGCATCGGGATGCGATGTCGTGCGGGTTGGCCTTGGCCCGACGCCGATGCTCTACTATGCCGAAGCGACGCTAGAGGTGGATGGCGGCATTCAGATAACCGGCAGCCACAATCCCGCAAATTACAACGGCTTCAAGATGGTGTTTCAGCACCGTCCCTTTTTCGGCGACGATATCCAGCGCATCGGCAAGCTGGCGGCGGAAGGCGATTGGGAGGAAGGCGCCGGCGACGTCACCGATGCAGACATCATCGACGCCTATGTCGGTCGCCTGATGGCGGGTTATGCCGGTGGCGCCTATCGCATCGGCTGGGATTGCGGCAACGGCGCGTCCGGTCCGGTCGTGGAGAAGCTGATCAAGCTGCTCCCGGGTGAGCATTACACGCTGTTCACCGATGTGGACGGCAATTTCCCCAATCATCACCCCGATCCTACCGAGGAAAAGAACCTCGCCGATCTGAAGGCGCTGGTCGCGGAGAAGCAGCTCGATTTCGGACTGGCATTCGATGGCGATGGGGACCGGATCGGTGCGATCGACGGGCAGGGCCGCGTGATCTGGGGCGATCAGCTTCTCTCCATTCTGGCGGAACCTGTGCTGAAGGAAGAGCCAGGCGCGGCGATCATCGCCGATGTGAAGGCCAGCCAGATGCTGTTCGATCGCGTATCCGAACTGGGCGGCGAGCCGATCATGTGGAAAACCGGTCATAGCCTGATCAAGACGAAGATGCGGGAAACCGGCGCGCCGCTGGCCGGCGAAATGAGCGGTCATATCTTCTTCGCGCACGATTATTATGGTTTTGACGACGCGCAATATGCGGCCGTCCGGCTGATCCGCGCAGTGCATATGATCGGCAAGTCGCTCACCGAAATCCGCGGCGCGATGCCCGATTTCGTCAACACGCCGGAATTGCGCTTTCAGGTCGACGAAAGCCGCAAATTCGCGATCGTCGATGAAGTGCTCGCGCGGCTGAAGGAGGCAGGCGCCGACGTCAACGGCACCGACGGCGCGCGGGTGAACACGCCCGACGGCTGGTGGCTGCTGCGTGCGTCGAATACGCAGGACGTGCTGGTCGCGCGTGCCGAGGCGCGCAGCCAGGAAGGGCTCGATCGGCTTATGGCCCAGCTCGATGCGCAGCTTACCGCGAGCGGTGTCGAGCGCGGCGAGACCGTGGGGCATTGATCGCTTCGGAAGCCGCGCGGCGTTGCTGCGTGGCCTTCCGAAAGCCCTATTCCGTTTTCGGACCGGGAAAAGACTGGCAATCGGCCGCGTGAGGCGCCACTTGGGAAGCCATGGCGCAGGCTCCCGAAATCATCCGCGTGATCGATCTTGAAACCACCGGTGCATCTCCGGCAGCGCATGGCGTCTGCGAAATCGGCTGGCAGGATGTCGCTCGCGGTGAGGATGGCCGCTGGGAATTGCTGGGCGAGGGCGGGTCGCAATTCGTCAATCCCGGCCGCCCCATCCCGCCGGTGACGCAGGCGATCCACCATATCCGGGACGAAGATGTAGCGGATGCGCCGTGGTGGCACGATGTCGCCCGGCCGCTGCTCAATCCCTGGCCGCGACGCGTGGCGCTCGCCGCGCATCGCGCGGATTTCGAGCAGCAATTCTGCACGGCCGCGCTTACCCGATCGGCGGACTGGATCTGCACCTGGAAATGCGCGCTGCGGCTATGGCCCGAATCGGCGGGCTTTTCGAACCAGTATCTCCGCTATTGGCGCAAGCCCGAGGGGATGGACCATGAGCGCGGCCTGCCCGCGCATCGCGCCTTTCCCGATGCCTATGTCACTGCATTTCATTTGCGCGACATGCTCAACGAAACGCCTGTCGATCAGCTTATCGCCTGGTCGGCGCTGCCGGGTCTATTGCCGCGCGTGCATTATGGCCCGCATCGCGGCAAGGAATGGAGCGAGCTGGAGGAGGAAACGCTGGTCGCATTCCTCGACGATCGCAGCGAGGATGTGCGCTACACCGCCGATCTGGAACTCGAACGCCGACGCGGGCCGGGACTGGGTGCCAGGACGCCGGCCGAGCGGCTACTGCTGTAAAGCGGGACCGGCGCCGCCGGCCCCTTGCGCCGTCAATATTCGATACGCTCGGCGGTCAGGCCGTGTTCGCGCTTCAGAAATTCCTGGACGCTGTCATTCCCGGCGAGATGCCCCGCGCCGACCGCGACGAACACCGTACCCGGCTGATCCATCCGGTTGTCGATCCAGATCGCCCAGCGCTGATTGCGTTCGGTGAGGAGTCGCGCGGCAACGCCGGGCGTTTCGATCATGCCCTCGTTGATGAGTTCGCCCAGCTTCTCCGGATTGCCGCCGGCCCATTGTTCGACCGTTTCGTCGAGCGCGGGTCCGATATCGTCATATCCGTCGAGCAACGTCTTCAGATAGGCGATCTGAACCTCCTCGGGCATCGTGTCGAAGAAGCCCAACTGCTCATCGACGGTCTCGAGCGCCGAAATCTTCTTGCCTTCCTCGGTCGCCGCCTCGGTAATCACATGCTCGACACCGCTATTGGGATCATAGCCCATCTTGACCACCGGCAGCACGCTGAGGGTCATCGCTGCGAACCATGGTTCGAACCGGTCGAACGCCCCGACAGGCAGGCCCAGATCCTCCATCACCGCCTTGTAGGTGTCGCGATAATCGGCACCCAGCTTGTCGCGCAGTGACGGGCCGCTCATCTGCATGGCCATCTGCATGATCTTGCTCTGCATCTCGTTCATGTCGGGCTGAATCATTTCCAGCACCAGTTCATCGCTGTCTTCGAATGCATCGTGCACCGCTTCGTCAAACCAGCCGAACCCCGGTTTCAGGACATGCACGGTGCCGAACAGATAGATGGTCGTATCCGCGTCCTTCACGACCCAGATCGCCGGATCGGCATCCCGCGTTGCCGCCACGACCTCGGTCCGGGCAGGTGCGGTGGCGGGGGCCTCCTGCGCATGTGCGAGCGGCCCGGCGAACAGGGCAAGAGCGGCGGCGCCGCGGAGCAGTTTCTGAAACATGGAGATAATTCCTGTCATTGTCTTCCCGGCATCCTGCCCGTCTGTCCTGAGAGGCCATCGGCGAGCGGCAGCGAGCGGGCGGTCGCTCCGCTGTCACCAAGGCATGCAGTGCGCCAGGATAGCCTGATAACGCGCCATTCGGGAATGGGAGTCAGGCGAGCATTTCCTTGAGCGGTGTCGTGCTGTCGGCGAGCCGTTCGGGTGCGATCTCTGCACGTTCGAGCACCAGCTTGCGTCCCTGGACATAGTCCTTCGTCGCGTTGACGCAATCGAGTGCTATGACGTGTCCGCCCTTCAGATACACGATAGAGAAGCTGCGAGCGGCGGGATCGCCGCGCACCACCGCATCGTCGAACCCGGTTGATAATCCGACGGTCTGAAGCTTGATGTCGTACTGGTTCGACCAGAACCATGGCACGGCGTCATAGGTCGCTTCGATACCGGCAATGTTCTTTGCGACGACGGTCGCCTGATCATTGGCATTCTGCACCGATTCGAGCCGGATCGATGCGCCGTCGGCAAAGCTGTTAGCATGTCGCGCGCAATCGCCGATCGCATAGATGTCCGGCAGGCTGGTCTGCCCCCTGGCATCGACATCGACGCCATTGTCCCCCGCTGCACCGGCTGCGGTCAGTGGCGCGACTGCGGGGATGATGCCGATGCCGACGATCACCATCTCGCAGGGAATTTCCTCGCCATCGGCCATGCGCACGCCCGTGACATGGGTCTCGCCCAATATGCAGTCGACCCTGGCATCGAGCCGGACATCGACCCCGTGTGCGCGATGTTCTTCCTCGAAAAAGCGCGACAGCGGCTCGCCGGCGACTCGCGCCAGCACGCGATCCAGCGCTTCGAGGAGGACGACTTTCTTCCCGAACTTGGTCAGCACGGCCGCAGCCTCCAGTCCGATATAGCCGCCGCCGATCACCACTGCGCGCTGAACTTGGGGAAGCTCGGCGGTCATCCGGTCCGCATCGGCGCGCGTGCGGACCGTGTGCACACCGGCGAGGTGATGGCCGTCGCACAGGACGCGCCGGGGCGCACCGCCCGTGGCCCAGATCAGCTTGCCATAGCCATAGGTCTCCCCCGCTTCGGTGGTGACCGCATGCGCTGCCGGATCGACGCTGGCCACGCGCTGGCCCAGCAGCATGGTGATGTCGCGTTCGGCCCAGAAATTTTCGGGGCGGATCAACAGGCGTTCGAAGCTCTTCTCGCCCTGCAGATATTCCTTGGAAAGCGGCGGGCGTTCATAGGGCGGTTCGGCTTCGTCGCCGATCATCGCGATCGTGCCGGCAAACTTGTTCTGGCGCAGCGCGATTGCAGCCTGTGCGCCGCCATGCCCTGCCCCCACAATGATGACGTCGAATTTCTTCATGCCCGCAACCGCTCCCTCGCCCGAAAATTCCGCCCGGTTTCTGACCAGCTAGCGCATTCGCGGCGTCGATCAACATCAGACGGGCCAGCAAACGGCCCCGGGACACAGAATCCGTAACGGAAGACGATGGGAGGGGCGCCGAATCTGCGGGGGCGGGGTTCGGGCACATCATGAATGGTGCTGCTGGAGAGGATTGAACTCTCGACCTCACCCTTACCAAGGGTGCGCTCTACCACTGAGCTACAGCAGCCCGCCAGGCTCCCGTGGAGCGGGAGGGGCCTATGTGCTTGGGGGCGGGCGATTGTCAAGCCGGGGCTTCCCGGTTTATCGCGGAACCATGGCCGATAAGGACGAACGCAAGGCGCGGCTGGCGGAGCAGTTGCGCGCAAATCTGCGCCGCCGCAAGGCGCAGGCGCGCGCGATGCGCGACGATGCAGGCGCTGCGGATATGCCCGATCCCGCGATCAGCGCGGACGATGCTCCGTCCCCTGACCTGAAGTAATGAACAATGCCGTTGCCGATTCGCCGGTCACATCGGCGGTATGCCATGCGCCGCGCGGGTTGATCACATAATCGCCGCGGCCCAGCGTGACGCTGTTCGTGCTGCCATCGGCCAGTTGCTGATGCACAATCATCTGCCCATCCACGCAGACGACGATTTCCTCGCCATCGGGATGGACTTCCCATGAGTCCCAGCTTTCGGTGAAGGTATAGAGGCTGACGAGCCGTCCCTCCGCGCCGTCGGAGGCGGTGCGTTCGCCATAAGCCTCATACCATTCGAGACCGGTGAAATCGGGCTGGACCTGGGCAGTGGCGCCAAGGCCGAGATGCACGGGCGTGGTAAACAGCGACGGCATTGTGTTTCTCTCCTCTCACCATCCCGATGCAGATCGGCCCTGCGGCAATCAAAACCGATCAGATCGGCGCGCACTTCGCCTTGAGCCAGGCCAGATCATCGCCGTCCATCTGCGGGCCCAAAATCGCTTCGACCTTGGCGTGATAGGCGTCGAGCCAGGCGATTTCGGCCGCGGTCATCAGCGACTTGTCGATCAGCGTGCGTTCGATCGGCACGAACGTGAGCGTTTCGAAACCGAGCATCGGCAATTCGGCACCGGGAATCTCTTTTGGTACGGCGAGCACCAGATTCTCGATCCGGATGCCGTATTCGCCCGATTTATAATAGCCCGGCTCGTTCGACAGGATCATGCCCGCGCGCAGCGGCTCGTTGGGGCCCCCGCCGGGATAATTGGGCGCGGCGATCCGCTGGGGCCCTTCATGCACCGACAGAT
The DNA here is from genome assembly GCA_002707985.1 of Sphingomonas sp. Lineage (GTDB taxonomy): Bacteria > Pseudomonadota > Alphaproteobacteria > Sphingomonadales > Sphingomonadaceae > Sphingomonas. The sequence continues at coordinate 28,703 of PAOI01000029.1, forward strand.
AGCTGCCGACGCCATGGCCGGTGCCGTGCGGATAATCGAGCCCGGCCTCCCATAGCGGCTTGCGCGCAAAGGCGTCGATCTGGCCGCCGACGGTCCCGTCCGGGAAGATCGCCATGTCGATCGCGATATGGCCCTGAAGCACGCGCGTGAACCGATCCTTCATTTCGGCAGTCGGTTCGCCGATCGGCATGACGCGGGTGATGTCGGTGGTGCCGGCTTCATATTGCCCGCCCGAATCGACGAGGTAGAGGCTGCCCTTTTCGAGCGGCAGGCTCGATTCCTCGGTGACGCGATAATGCGGGATCGCACCATGTTTGCCGAATCCGGAAATGGTTTCGAACGACGTGTCCTTGAGCCCGCCCAGCGCCTGCCGGAATTCGAGCAGCTTGGCTGCCGCCGACAATTCGGTCACGCCGCCCTTGGGCGCTTCTTCCTCGATCCAGCGCAGGAACCGGACCACCGCCACGCCATCGCGTGCCTGTGCGGCGCGATGGCCGGCAATTTCGGCGGGGTTCTTGAGCGCTTTGGCAAGCACGGCGGGATCGCGCACGGCAAGCGGCCTGGCGCCGCCTTCGTCGAGCAGGTCGAAAATCGCCGCGACTGCGCGTTCGGGATCGGCGGCGACGCGCTTGCCGGAAAAGCTGCGCAGTGCCGGAGCGAACGCATCGCGCGGCTGGACGCGCACCGCGTTGCCGAGATGCTGAATCACGTCGTCGGTCACCTTGTCGAGCTCGACGAACAGGTCGGCCGTGCCGTCGACATGAACGATGGCATAGGCGAGCGCGACCGGCGTGTGGATGACATCGGCGCCGCGCACGTTGAACGTCCAGGCGATCGAATCGAGTGCCGAAATCACCACCGCGTCGGCGCGGCGCGTTTCGAGCCATTCGGCGATTTCGGCGCGCTTGGCCGCCGAAGACTGGCCGGCGGCGCTGTCCGGCTGGACCACCAGCTTTGCGTCCGACGGCTGCGGCTTGTTCGCCCAGATGGCATCGACCGGATTGGCGGTAACCGGGATCAGTTCGGCGCCGCGCTCGGCCAGAGCCCTGGTCGCTTCGACAACCCAAGCGCGGGTGTGCAGCCAGGGATCATAGCCGATCCTCCCCCCCTCGGGCGCATGCTCGCTCAGCCAGTCGGCAATGCTGGTGTCGGGGATCTTGACGTACTGATAATCGTTGCCGTCGACCTGTTCGCGCACCTGAAGCGTGTAGCGGCCATCGACGAACATCGCCGCTTCCTGCGGAAGGATCACCGCGCTGCCCTGCGACCCCTGAAACCCGGTCAGCCAGGCCAGCCGCTGCGCATAATCGCCGACATATTCGCTCATATGCTCATCGGTCAGCGGCACGACGAATCCGTCGAGCTGTTGCGATTTCAGCTGGTCGCGAAGCGCCTTCAGGCGATCGGCATAGGTCGACATGGAATATTTGCTCCTGTCCGGCAAAGGCCGGAAATTCGTGGATAGTTCGCACTGGTTCGCACCAATGCGCGCGATGGCACACAGGCATGCGCTGCAGGGAAGGGGCGACCAGACATGGCTGCGAATATAGGGCCAAGCGGGCGTGTAGGACAGGGGTGCCATCGGAGAATGTGACGCAGGTATTTCCTACCTAGATCGATATTTTGATTATCAGTGACAAAAGCTAATCGTTTTCGCCAATATGTTTCCGGGGCTATCCTCTCCGCATATCCAGCACCCAGGAGGAGGATTTCATGGACGCCCCGACCACTGACCCGCATGGCGGTTGCCCGATGAAGAAGGGAGCAGCGAAGCGATCGCTGCTTGGCCGCACCAATCGCGACTGGTGGCCCAATCAGATGTCGCTCGACATTCTGCATCAGCAGGGCAAGTCCGGCGATCCGATGGGCGATGATTTCGATTACCGAAAGGAATTCGAGTCGCTCGATTACGAGGGCGTAAAGCGCGACCTGCACGCGCTGATGACTGACAGCCAGCCCTGGTGGCCGGCGGACTATGGCCATTACGGGCCCTTCTTCATCCGTATGGCGTGGCACTCGGCGGGCACCTATCGCACCGGCGACGGACGCGGCGGTGCCGGCGCGGGTCAGCAGCGTTTCGCGCCGCTCAACAGCTGGCCGGACAATGCCAATCTCGACAAGGCGCGGCGCCTGCTGTGGCCGGTGAAGCAGAAATATGGTCGCAAGCTCAGCTGGGCGGATCTGATGATCCTGGCCGGGAATGTGGCGATCGAATCGATGGGCGGCCCGGTGTTCGGCTTTGGCGGCGGTCGCGCCGATGTGTGGGAACCCGAAAAGGACGTGTACTGGGGCACGGAGGAAGAATGGGTCGGCCAGGGCGCCGAAACCCGCATCCAGCCCGATAAGGAGATGGTGCTCGAAAACCCGCTCGCCGCGATCCAGATGGGGCTTATCTACGTCAATCCCGAAGGACCGGGCGGCAATCCCGACCCGATCCAGTCGGGCCGCGACATTCGCGAAACCTTTGCGCGGATGGGGATGAATGACGAGGAAACGGTCGCGCTGACCGCGGGCGGCCACACTTTCGGCAAATGCCACGGCGCTGGCGACGCATCGAAAGTCGGCGCCGAACCCGAAGGCGCCGATATCGCGCAACAGGGGCTAGGCTGGCAGTCGGGGCATGAAAGCGGCATCGGCGATCACACGATCACGTCCGGGCTGGAAGGGGCATGGACGCCGACGCCGACGACATGGGACATGAGCTATTTCGAAATGCTGCTCGACCATGACTATGAGCTGGTGAAGTCGCCTGCCGGCGCGCAGCAATGGCAACCGGTCGGCAATCCGGAGGACACGCAGGCGCCGATGGCGCACACGCCGGGCACGAAAGTCCCGACGATGATGACGACCGCCGATATGGCGATGAAGATGGACCCGGAATATCGCAAGATTTCCGAACGTTTCCGCGCCAATCCCGATCAGTTCGCCGATGTCTTTGCCCGCGCATGGTTCAAGCTGTGCCACCGCGATATGGGCCCGAAGGCCCGCTATCTCGGCCCGGAAGTGCCGGCGGAAGATTTGATCTGGCAGGACCCGATTCCGGCAGCCGATCATGCGTCGATCGAACCCGGCGATGTGCAGAAGCTGACCCGGGCGATCTTCGACTCCGGCCTGACAGTGTTGGAACTGGTGAAGACGGCATGGGCGGCGGCATCGACCTATCGCGGGTCGGACCATCGCGGCGGCGCCAATGGCGGGCGGCTGCGGCTTGCCCCGCAAAAGGACTGGGAAGTCAACGAGCCCGAGAAGCTGGCGAAGGTGCTCAAGGTCTATGAGGACATCAAGGCCGATTTCGACGCCAATGCCGGTGGCGGCAAGAAGGTGTCGATTGCCGATCTGATCGTGATGGGCGGATCGGCGGCGGTGCACAAGGCTGCGGCAGACGCCGGGTTCGACGTGGAGGTGCCCTTCACGCCGGGTCGCACCGATGCGAGCGCGGAACAGACCGATGTCGAAGGCTTTGCGGTGCTCGAGCCGAAGGTCGATGGCTTCCGCAACTACCTCTCGGCGCCCTTCAGCGTTCCGACCGAGGAATTGCTGGTCGATCGTGCGCAGCTGATGGGGCTGACCGCGCCGGAAATGGCGGTGCTGGTCGGTGGGCTGCGTGTTCTGGGCGCCAATTACGGCGATGCCCCCGAAGGCGTGTTCACCGATCGCAAGGGGCAGCTGACCAACGACTTCTTCGTCAACCTGCTCGACATGAATACCGCATGGAAGGAAGTCGATCCGGCGGGCGACGAGGCATTTGTCGGCACCGACCGGGCGAGCGGCGAGGAGAAATGGCGCGCGACGCGCACCGATCTGGTGTTCGGCTCCAACTCGCAACTCCGGGCGCTGAGCGAAGTCTATGCCTCCGCCGATGCGGGCGAGAAATTCGTCAAGGATTTCGTGGCCGCATGGACCAAGGTGATGAACGCCGATCGCTACGATCTGTGCTGATCGGGCCGACGTGCGTTCGCGAAAATCCAGCCCGGCCGATGGTGATCGGCCGGGCTTTTTCTTCCGATCGCGAGGCGGTTGCAGCATGACAGGCGTCCGCGCCGTGCTACATATCGGTCATGAGCAGGCGGATATGGCGGACATTGGCGATCTGGCTGCTGGTACTCGGCGTCCCCGTGCTGATTTTCTGGGGTCTGTCGCTTTCGCTTGAGCATGGCTATCGCGCGGCGCTGACGCGTGACGGGTCAGGCGGGGCGCCTGCCGCGATCGCGGAGGCGGCGCGGCAGCTGGCCACTGCGCGCATGAACGGGTGGCTGGAAGCCATTCCGGGGATCGTCAATTTCGCAATATTTGTCCTGCTTGGCTCGACCATCTGGGTCGTTCCGAGCGTCCCGGGCGGTCGCGCGCGGCGACTGCGGACTCCGCGCCTGCTGATGCGGCGCCTGGAGCCGGAAGATATCGAGGATGTTCATGCGCTCTTCACCGATCCCGAAGCGCTGACGCTATGGGGCGGGCCGCCTCATGCCTCGATCGAAGACACGCGCAAATGGCTGGATGACCATGCTGAGGCAGCCGGACAGGATGAATTCGCGCTGATCCGCAAAGGCGCACTGATCGGGATTTTGGGAACGACACAGTGGCCGTTTCTCCATTTCCTGCTGGCGCGCCCGCACTGGAACCGCGGTTACGGTACCGAGGCAGCGAGAGCGTTCGTCGATTATGCGAGCGACCGGGAGCTGCCCTTCTTGCTTTCGACGACCGATGTTCGCAACATCGGTGCGCGGCGCCTGCTCGAAAAGGTCGGCTTTGCGCCGGTCGACACCTTTCCGCTAACGCATGAGGCGACCGGGGAGACGATCGAGGCCATCGTCTATATTCGCCATGCACGCTGGCTGAAGCGGCGCAAACGGGCGAAGCGGCGGGAAATCGAGGAGTCGTTGCGCAATGCCTTTGCGGCAGCTTCGGCGCCGCCGCACGCGATGTCGTAGCGAAAGTCGCTTCCCGTTTCGCCGATCCCGAACGATGCGCTAAGGCACCGCGATGACCAACATCCCCAAGCCGCCCGTCGCTGCGCCGCGCCCGCATAGTTTCGAACGCCACGGTATCACGGTGGACGATCCCTGGGCATGGCTGCGCGCGCCCGGCTATCCCGATCCGGTCGAGGATCGCGATGTACTCGACTATATCGAAGCCGAGAACGCCTATTTCGAAAGCGTGATGGCGCCATTGAAGCCGCTTTCGGAAACGCTGTTTCGGGAGATGCGCGGGCGGATCAAGGAAGATGACGCCACCGTTCCGCAAAAGGATGGCGACTGGATCTACTGGACCGATTTCGAAGAGGGTGGCGAGTATCGCCGCTGGTGGCGCAAGCCGGTCGGCGGTGGTGACGATCAGCTGATCCTCGACGAACCGGCGCTGGCGGCGGGCAAGGAATATTTCCGTCTCGGCGCGCTCAGCGTCAGCCCGGACGGCAAGCTGCTTGCCTATGCCACCGACGATAACGGGTCGGAACGCTTCACAGCCTATGTGAAGGATCTGGAGAGCGGCGAACTGCTTGCCGACACCATTCCCGGCACGCTTTCGGAACTGGTGTGGACTGCCGATTCCCGAGGCTTTCTCTATGCGCTGGTCAACGACCATTGGCGTACCGATCGCATTCGCTGGCACAGGCTGGGCGAGCCGGTCGAAAACGATGTCGAGCTCTATCATGAAAGCGACGACGGCTATCGCGTCGGCGTCGGCGAAACCCAGTCGCGCCGCTATCTGATCCTGTCGACCGGGGACCATGTGACGAGCGAGATCCGCCTTGTCCCCGCCGACAATCCCGCTGCCGATCCGATCCTGGTCGCGCCGCGCCAGACGGGGCGGGAATATGATGTGGAGGAGCATGACGACACGCTGTTCATCCACACCAACGACACGCATACCAACTGGCGGCTGGTGACTGCGCCGATCACCGATCCGACGCGCTGGACCGAACTGATTGCGCCGTCGGATCATTTCTACATGACCGGCATCGACGTGTTCGCCGATTTCTTCGTGGTCGAAGGGCGCGAGGACGGGCTCGATCAGATCGAGCTGCATTGGTATGACGGTCGTGCGCCGCGCCGCCTGAAATTCCCGGAGGCGAGCTATGTGGCGGGCGTCGGCGACAATCCCGAATGGGCGATCGATACGCTGCGGCTTGGCTATGAATCGATGGTCACGCCCGGCACGGTCTATGACTATCACATCGCCGAGGACCGCCTTGAAACGCTCAAGGTTCAGGAAATCCCGAGCGGCTATGACGCCGGGAAATATGCCACCGAGCGGCTGAAGATTACGGCGCGCGACGGCACGCTGGTGCCGGTGTCGATCGTCTATCCGGCGGGCTTTCCCCGGGACGGATCGGGCAAGCTCTACCTTTATGCCTATGGGGCCTATGGACATGCCATTCCGCCGGGCTTTTCGACGAGCCGGATGTCGTTCCTCGATCGCGGCATGGCGTTCGCCATCGCGCATATTCGCGGCGGCGACGATCTTGGCCAGCAATGGTATCACGACGGCAAGCTGGAGAAGCGGACCAACACGTTCAACGACTTTGTCGATGTGGCGAAGGGGCTGATCGACCTCGGCTTCACCAGCGCAGGCCAGATTGCGATTGCCGGCCGTTCTGCGGGCGGCGAGCTGATGGGAGCGGTCGTCAATTCGAACCCTGAGCTGTGGGGCGCAGTGATCGCCGATGTGCCGTTCGTCGACGTGCTCAACACGATGCTCGACGAGACGCTGCCGCTGACGCCGGGCGAATGGCCCGAATGGGGCAATCCGATCGAGGACAAGGCGGCGTTCGAGCTGATCCGCGGTTACAGCCCCTATGACAATGTCGCGGCGCAGGATTATCCACCGCTGTTCATCTCGGGCGGGCTCAACGATCCGCGCGTCACCTATTGGGAGCCGACCAAATGGGCGGCCAAGCTGCGCGCGACCAAGACCGACGACAATGTGCTACTGCTCAAGACCAATATGGGCGCGGGCCATGGCGGCAAATCGGGGCGCTGGGAAAGCCTGAAGGAAGCGGCGGACGAAATGGCGTTCGTGCTGTGGCAGCTGGGTTTAGCGCATTAACGCTTCCCTCGCGGTCGATTTTGATGCTGGGGGAACGCAACGAGCTGGATGTCAGTTCGCGGGCCTTGCCAGCGGTCGCGCCTCCAGTCGCGTTTCGCGATGGCATTGGTGACAGAAGGCAAAATCGAATGTCTGGCAAAGCGCCCATTGCTGATCCGCCAAGCTCCACTCTGCCCAGGCTTCCCGCGTAACGGCGGTGCCACCGCAGCTGACGCAGATATATTCGATCCGATCAGTTGCTTCGCGCATCGCCTGCATCCCGCTGTCGTGCGTGGAAGATTAGACCGGGATGCTCCGTATCGGAGAAGTATCTGATCCGTTGCGGATCATTTGACGGGCTGCTGCTGAGGCACCGCCGGGAGCCTGGTCGCGTCGACAGCAGGCGTTCATCGCGTTCGCGATAGCTACGCAAAGCTCCCGAGCCGCAGATTCCCGGAATGGCATATGGTTAATGGTGCGGCGATGGTGGCGATCGGAAGGAAGGCACCATGCACGACTGCATCAAGCGCCGCCTGCTCTATGCATGCACGCAGGCCTATGATCCCGATCTCGAAACCTGGCGCCGCGGCGTCGGCTGGCAGGGGCGACCCGAAAGCGTGACGCGCGATGTCGAATTCTGGCGCGTGCCGATCGATCGCGCATTAGTGGGCCGCGTGGCCGAAGGCGTGGTGGTGGCGTTTCGCGGATCGCTGCCCCCGTTCGGCAGGACGGCAGCCGATGGCTGGGCAGTGTTGTTCGACTGGTTGAACGACGGCTTCTCGATATGTCGGCGCGACCCGGATTATGCCGGCACATCGGTGCATTGGGGCTTTGCCGAATCGATGCGGCGGCTGTGGCACGATACTCCCGACGGCAGTCCCGGCATCGCGACGCAGATCGAACGGCTGTTCGCGGACGGCGCGCCGCGCCGGCTGTGGTTTACCGGGCACAGCAAGGGCGGGGCGCTGGCGAACCTCGCTGCATTTCGGGCGGCGCATGAACCTGCATTGCGCGACGTTTCGATCCGGGTGTTGACGGTGGCGGCGGCACGGCCGGGCGACGCGGCCTTTGCCGCGGCCTATGCCGATACGCGGATTTCGTGCCTGCGATACGAACTGGCGTTCGATCCGGTGCCGCATCTGCCGCCCGGACCGCAGACGCCGCGTTGGGCATCGGCGCTGTTGCGCCTCGTCGCACCGGGATCGACACCCTGCGCGCAATATGCGCCGGTGGGGCATCTGGTAAGCGGCGGAGCGATGGATGCTTCCTGGCTGCGCAGCTGGCTGGGCCGGGTGGGAGGCCTTGCGGGAGCGGCGGTCCGCGATCCCGAGGGGCTGCTGGCGGCTGCGCTGACCGCGCATGGCATCGGGCCGCACTCGGGATATGATCGGCTGATCTGCCATGGCGAGCGCGATTGTTCGCATGGGCATCGCGCTGATATGGCACCGCGCCGACATGAAAGCGAACCGCTGCGTTCGCCCCGGCGCGACGTGCGGGCGGGAGGCGGCACGGCGACGCCGGTTCCGCAGCCCGGCAAGCGCCGGGCGTTGCGCGGCTAGGTCTCAGCTATCGGCAGGGGCGATGCGGATCAGCCGTGAGGTTTGAACCGCTGCCTGGCGATGGATCACCGCTTGGCGATATTCCGGGTCCGCGATCATCGCGAGGAATGCGGCGGCATCGGGATAGCGCGCGACGAACGCCATGTCCCATGCTTCCGAATCGGGGCCGATCAGCACCAGCTGGGGTTCGCCCTTCCACAGGATGCTGCCGCCGAACCGCGCAAATACGAGGCCGCTGGCCGCCATATAGCGGCGATAGGCCTCTGCCCCGAACAGCCCCTCGGCAGCGCAGGCATGGTCGTCGGGATATTCCGCCAGATCGCGATAGCGGATCAGGTTGAGCATCTCGATCGGCACATCGACGGGCAAATCGCGAAACGCGTCCATCTGACCGGCGGCGGGGTCGACATAGTGCATCGGCGACTTCCTCTCCAGGCCGTTATCGTTGCAGGTTGTAGCGGCGGTGGAAAGAGCCGGGAGCCAATGTGTCAGGAAGCGGTCGCGCCGCGCGGCGCCATGGCGCGTGCCATGCGGCCGAGCTTGTCCTGCATCTCTTCGCCGATATGCGGCGGAATACGCGGTTCGGCGGCGATGGCGCGTGCCATCGCATCGGCCCATTGCCCGGCGGTGCGATGATCGATCGGCACCGCGCCGTGCAGGCTGAAGATGCATCCGCGCCCGCTTTCGAACCAGTCGCGCGGTCCGCCCAGCCATCCCGACAGAAATCCCGCGAGCGAATCGGCGATCGCATCCAGATCGGCCCCGTGCAGCGCGCGCAATTCGGCATAGGCGGGATCCGATCCGACCAGCGCATAGAAGCGATGCGCCAGCGCTCGCACCGTCTCTGCGCCGCCGATGACGGCATAGGGCAGCGCGGGGGACAGTTCGGAACGATCGCCAGCGGCGGCAGCAGGATTATCGGCCATGGTGCCAGCATGGCGCCGCCCGGATCGTGCGAAATTGACGGAGGTCAAAGAAAGCCCGGCGCCGCTTTCCGAAAACGGGAGCGGCGGCCGGGATCGGGCGGGCAGGAGACCGGGAGCCAACTGTCCGCTCGCGGCGGGGCTTCAGGGGGAGCCCCGCCGATCCTGTTCTCATGTGCGGGCGATCAGTCGTCGATCGCCGGGACGATCATCGCTTCCTCGACCGTCACCGTGCCTTCGGGCGGGATCGCGTCTTCCGGGATGATGACGCCGCGTTCGGCCATTTCCTTGCGGAAATCATGGCGGGCATCCGCGATTTCGCGCTCATATTCGGCATAGGCGTCGATGCGATCGTCGGCATCGTTGGCGCGGCGCAGGTCGCTGCGCAGCTCGCGCCCGGCCTCCGACACGTCGGTCTTGTAATCGAGCCAGTGCGAATTGTCGTCGGTGAACACCATCGGGCTGAGAGTCGCTTCGGTGTGCGAGCTTGCGCTGGTGCTGACGGCCGACTGGGCCATTGCAGGAGCGCCGGCGAACAGCGCGGCGCCGGCGGCGGCGAAAACGATCATGGTCTTTTTCATGGGATAACCTCCCTTGCTGTTGTGTGCCGGGGCCAAGAACGGGCGGTGTGCAGCGTCGGTTGCGGCGCGAAATGCGGGACTCGCGCCCGCCCTCGCGTAGGGCGGGACAGGCCGTGCAGGGCGAGCGGCAGGGCGATCGGCGAAACCGCGTACGGCGCCTGAACCCCAGCTTAACCGCGGGTTTGCGGGCTGAACGGTCGATGAATGAAGCCCCGCCGGAGCCATTGTCCGGTTCCCGGCGAGGCGACCTGGTCATCGACGGTGCGCGTTTTCGGGCGAACCGGCGCGTGGACGGAATCGTTGGCGGGCTGCGCCGCAGCTGGTGCTGATCGCGGCGCTCGCCGCGCGACTTCCCGAAACCCGCGCATTTGCGTGCGAAGTTCGCACTGGTTCGCGCCAATACGCGCGTAGGCGCGCGCGGGAGCGGAANGAGGGCACGCNGCTGGCCCGNCAGCGGCGCCGATCATTGCGCATCGAATTGCGGGATCAGGCCATGGGCGAAATGCTCCTCGCGCAGCGGCTCTGCTTCGGCATCGCTGTCGACCAGCTGGTCGGCAAGTTCGGGAAAGGCGGCGCGGGCGGTGTCGCGCGGATCGGGCACGTCGGCCTGCATCANGCCNGAGAGGCGACCGAANCGCATCGGATCGAGATGGCGGATCAGGAACATCAGCAGCTTGTCGGACGGCACCCGCTCTTCGCCNACGCANTCGCCGCGCTGCCACACCTGACGGATCGTGCCGTACACGGCGCGCTCGAACGCCATGGTGAGCAGGCGATCGGCGGCAAGCGTGAGCGCNGCNTCCCAGGCGCGGTTGAAGCTATCCGCCTCTGGCCGCAGCCGCAGCTTGTACGCCGATCGCGGNGTCAGGCCGACGGCGGCGGCNGCATCGGAAACGCAGCCGGTTTCGGCGAGGACNTCGATNAATTTGCGCTGGCGCCCGGCGGTCCAGCCATCGGCGCGCGTGGCGGGGGCGGGGGTNAAGTNGGTCGGTTCGTACGACATGGTTTCGGCTCCTAAATGGTTCGCGGAGCCGGTTCATATAACCATATTGGTTCGTGTAGGACAGCGGGTTTTGAGGATGGAGCAGCACGGGTCACATCCGATGTATTTATGTATGTATGTTAGATAGACCGTTCCTATGGCCTAGCTCGCCATAGCACACTCCAACGGTACGGTGTTATCCCTTCGACCGGTGGGTTAAAATCGGTTGTATATTTCAATTTTAGAAACACCCATTCAGCAAAACATGCAGAATGTAAATCTTCTTAGCGCTTTTCAAGTGTGTATGGATATGATGACATTATCTTTTTGGCTTGCTGCTCGTGTGAGCGCCTGAACTGGCGCTTTTTAGTGCTTCCGCGACCGCATTGTATTCTCGATTCAGGTAATTACTGCTTGCGCTTGATGCGCTGGATGCAGCTGTTGCCGCACTGTTAATATTTAAAGCATTTCTATCGAATATAGTTTCGTTTAATTGAGATCTTAACGTTATACTTTCAAGTAAAATTGAAACTACTTTATTAGTTTCAAAGTTCTGCCTTTTTATTAAGGTCATTTCGCTCAGTATTGATTGTAGGGCGACGCTTTCACTATCGCTAGAGCGTTTAAGATCGGAGATGGATAGCGATACACTGATTGGACTATCTATTTCCGCGCCACTTTCACAAGATCGTTTTACCTGTCTTGAAAGCTCTGCCTTTGCTTGGTCAACGCTATCCAAATCACGAACATCAATTTTAATGGCTCTGACAGGGGCATTATCGAAGGGGATGTCCTCGTCATGAGCAATCAGGTGCACATATGGCTTTCGCGTAATATGCCTAATTGCGAGCTCATAAAACACATTCGGATTGCGCTCGGAGAGATCGGCTATGACAATATCGCTGCTTATCAATCTTTCGATAATTTGATTGGTGATTATTCCAGGCTCTGATATTTTGTCGGCTCGTTCTACCGTCCAATTTTTGTCAAAGACGGGAGAGATGACATATTTAAAGATCTTATCAGATCTCTGACGTGTCGCCGAATTTTGTTCGCCAATCGGCGCGATTACGAAGCACGTTTTTTCGGCCATATCATCGTTACTCCGCTGCCACGCCGCCGTTCGGGAACAGTTCCGCGCCCGCTTCGTCTTCGTTCGCCGGCTTTTCGGCCTTCGCCTTTTGCCGCTTGTCGAAGCTGTCCCAGACGTCGTTCCACTGGCCGCGGGTGGCGCCCTTTGAATATTCGGTTGCGCGGGTTTCGAAGAAATTGGCGTGTTCGACACCGTTGAGCAGCGGGGTGAGCCACGGCAGCGGGTGTTCGTCGATCATGTAGATCGGCTTGAGGCCCAGCTGGCCCAGACGCCAGTCGGCGATGTAGCGGATATATTTCTTGATTTCCTTGGGCGTCATGCCGGGCACCGGGCCCTGTTCGAACGCCAGGTCGATGAACGCGTCCTCCAGACGGACCGTCGTCTGGCACACGTCCATGATATCGTCCTTCACCGTTTTGGTGAGGCAGTCGCGTTCCTTGCAGAAGGCGTGGAACAGCGTGGTGATGCCTTCGCAATGCAGGCTTTCGTCGCGCACGCTCCAGCTGACGATCTGGCCCATGCCCTTCATTTTGTTGAAGCGCGGGAAGTTCATCAGCATCGCAAAGCTGGCGAAGAGCTGAAGCCCCTCGGTAAAGCCGCCGAACATNGCNAGCGTCTTGGCGATATCCTCNTCGGTGTCGACGCCGAACNGCTGNAGATAGTCNTGCTTGTCCTTCATCTCCNNATATTNGAGGAACANGCCGAATANTCGCTTTCGGGCATGCCGATCGTNTCGAGCAGGTGNNNNTANGCNGCGATGTGNANCGTCTCCATGTTGGAGAAGGCGGCGAGCATCATCTTGACCTCGGTCGGCTTGAACACGCGGCCATATTTTTCGTGGTAGCAATCCTGCACCTCGACATCGGCCTGGGTGAAGAAGCGGAAGATCTGTGTGAGCAGGTTGCGCTCGTGCTCGGACAGCTTCT
>PAOI01000030.1 GCA_002707985.1 Sphingomonas sp.
CGCCGGATGTCTTGCCCTTGGCTACAGAGCATGCGCTGCAATCCGCCGGAGCTGCTTTCCATGCGCTCGCCGACACCATGCCGCAGATGGTTTGGTCGACTCTTCCCGACGGCTCCCACGATTATTACAATGCGCGCTGGTATGAATTCTCGGGTGTCCCTGTCGGATCAACCGACGGCGAAGGATGGGCCGGGATGTTTCATGAGGATGACCAGGCCGATGCATGGAATAAATGGAACCACAGCCTCGCTACCGGCGAACCGTACGAGGTTGAATATCGCCTGAGGCATCACAGCGGTGATTATCGCTGGATGATCGGTCGTGCGCTGCCGATCCTCAACGAGCAGGGTGAGATACAGCGCTGGATCGGCACTTGTACGGATATCGACGAGCAGAAGCGCACCGCCCTCCAAAACTGTTTGAAAGCGTCCAGGTCCTCAACGGCGCCAGCGCCTTCCTGAACGGTGCAGCACCGGGCGGATCGGGACTTGGCGGAAGCGTCAATCTGCAGCTCAAGAGGGCCGGAGACACCGACCTCAATCGCGTAACCGTTTCAGCCAGCGAGAATGCCCACTTCGGCGGCAGCTTCGATGTCGCTCGCCGCTTTGGCCAGAACGGCGAATGGGGCGTTCGCCTGAATGCAGCCTATCNTGACGGCGAAACGTCGATCGACCGTGAAGATCGCCGCACTCAGGTCGTGGGCGGTGCGATCGATTATGACAGTGGCCCGCTACGGGCAGCTCTCGACCTGGCGTTCCAGAATGTCCGGATCGACGCCTTGCGGCCGAAGGTCACCGTCGGAAGCGCAACGATCCCCGCCGTTCCCGATGGCGATGCGAACTATGCGCAGGATTTCACCTACACCGAACTGCGCGATGTTTTCGGCGCGCTGGCCGTGGAATACGATCTTGCCGACAATGCATTGGCATACTTCAGGGCCGGTGCGCGCGACGGGCGCGAGGANGGNATTTACGGCGGCATNACCGTTCTCGATGCCGNNAGCGGTGCTGCNANCGGCACGGCGCTGTTCGTCCCGCGGACCGACAANAACGAAGCGNTCGAAGCTGGCATCCGCGNGAAGNTGGGCGAAGCGATCACCCACGAGTTCAATTTCGGCGGCAATGCCAGCTGGCAGGTGAACCGCAACGCCTANGATTTNCGNTACGGNCCNGGTTTTGCCGNCTACGCCACCAATATCTACGACNCCCCNCANGTNGANCTGCCNTCTTCGNCCCTCGTCGGCGGCGACNTNGNNGATCCNTTCCCGATTNCGCGGACGCGNCTNTGGAGNGCTTTCGCATCGGACACGATNGGGATGATCGAAGANCGNTTGCAGGTCACNGCGGGNCTGCGCCTGCAATCCATCAATGTGAAGAGCTACAGCTANTTCGGCGGCGACCTNGCGACNGAATANGATGANAGNGCNGTNACGCCCGTNATCGGCGTGGTCCTNAAGCCNTTCGATGGCCTNTCGCTATANGGCAACCGGATCGANGCNCTCCAGCAAGGNCCGACAGCGCCNCTCGATCCGGCNCTCGTNANCAATCCGGGNGAGGTNCTCGCNCCNCGCAAGTCGCTGCAGTACGAGGTTGGAGGCAAGCTGGCACTGGGCGATGTCTTCGTCGGTCTCGGCGCCTACCGCCTTGAGCGACCGGGAGAGGGTGTGCTTGCCGACGGCAGCTTCGGATACCTCGGGGATCAGACGCACCAAGGCATCGAGTTCACGGTCAACGGCGATCTGACACCCAGCCTGAGGCTGATCGGCGGCGCAGCTCTGACCGATGCGAAGCTCGTCAGCGGCAACGAGGTACCTGGCGTTTCCGAATACACCGCCAATGCAGACTTGGAGTGGGACTTGGGCTTTGTGCCTGGCGCGACGATCACAGCGCGTGCAGTGCACACGGGTCCGCAGTGGGTCGATGCCGCCAACACGCTCGAACTCGATAGCTGGACGCGTATCGATCTCGGTGCGCGCTACGTCTTCGCGGCGGACGACACGCCGGTCACGCTCCGCCTTTCGGCCGATAATATCACGAACGAAAAGTACTGGGCCAGCGCGTTCGACGTCTTTTCTGCCGCACTGCTGCAAGGAACCCCGCGCACAATCAAAGCCAGCATCTCTGCCGACTTCTAAGTTGGGCTGCGATGGGGCCGCTAGTGGTCAGTCCGGTCCTGGTCGACAAGGCGCAGATAGCGGACATTCGGCTTGCGACCCGTGAGCGGACATTGGTCGCATTACACCGCTGTGTGAAAGCAGTCGTTGGGTTGGAATGGAGAGAACTCCGGCGATCGGGTGCTGCTCAACCCAACATAGATCCGGCGTCGGAGGCAGCTGTAGGGTAAGCAAACATAGTCGATTTAATATCGTCCGCATTAAGCCCATGTCGGATGGCTAAGCCGAAGATATTGATCAGTTCGTCAGCGTCAGGGCCGACCAGGTGAGCCCCAAGGATGCGTCCTGTTCCAGTTTCGACCAGCACCTTGTGGCCGTAGATCTCTTCGTTCAGCCGCCTTGCCGAAAACCAACCTGGGTGCGATCCAGCATTCACCGTGAAATCCAAACCTGCCTCGTGCGCCTCGCTTTCCAGCATTCCGACCCGCGCCGCCGGCGGCTCCGTGAAAAGTGCACTAGGAACCCCACAATAGTTCGGAGCTCGGCCGCTATCTTCGAGTATGTTCTCAAGAACCACTTTGGCATCATGACTGGAGACCGGAGTCAGTGGCGGACCATTTGCAGCAGCGTCACCCGCCGCGAAGACTTTGGGGTTGCTTTGGCTTCGTAGTTGAGCGGTAAGCACCAAGCGACCCTCGTCACAGGCGACGTCTCCCGCCCCCAGATCGAGCGAACCGATCGCAGGGACTCTTCCGGCAGCGTGCACCACCAAGTCCCCTTCGATCCTGCGGTCGCCAGCATGGACGGTCAGAACGCCGCCTCTCTTCGCTACGCTGTTCACCTCGGCGTCCACGATTTCAATGCCGAGATCGTCGAAACTCGGCATGAGCCAATCGACCGTGTCAGGGTCGAAGGCTTTCAGAATGCGGCCTCGTTGGATGATGGTCACCTTTGCACCTGCCCGCGCCGCGAGGTGGGCAAATTCCGCAGCTATGTATCCACCGCCGACGAATACGATCCGATCTGGAAGGGNTTCGAGTTCTAGGAATGCATCGCTGTGGGTCAGCAACGGCTCGCCTTCGATGCCAAGTGATCGAGGCTCCGCCCCCGTCGCGATAAGAGCGTGGGAAAAACACAGTTCNGTCTCGCCTATCACGATCCGGCCGGGNCCAGCGAAGCGAGCCGTGCCGTGGAAGGTCGCGACGCCCTTTCGCTCGTAGCGAGCTTCCTGCTTTTCAGGGACGGGGTCGGTGAAGCTGCGCTTGAATGCCTGGAGGTCACNCCAGTCAATCGAAACAGAACCTTCGATACCCTTCCCCTTCAATCGCCTGTGTGCAGCGAGCGCTTCCTCTCCACTCACCATCATCTTTTTCGGATCGCACCCTCGGAGCGCGCATGTGCCACCGTAGGGCCTGTAATCGATAACCGCGCAACGCTTCCCGGCGTCGGCCATCTGGTGGACCGCGACCTGCGCAGCCGTTCCCGATCCGATCGCAATGAAATCGAAAGCCTCAGCCATTGCAGCAGTCCCCTTCCTGTATCGGAGGACAGCGAACTGTGCCGTAGGAGCAGAACACGCAGCAATCGCCGTGGAGCGGCTTGAGACGCACGCCGCAGCCCGTGCAAGTGTAGAAGAACATGCAGGCGTTGGTCGGCATTTCCATGTCTTCTTCATGACCGCATTCGGGGCAGCGCAAGCGCGAGATCAGGATCGGATCAGCCATAGAGGAAGGCACCTGTCAGCAGCGCAGCACCGATGGCAATCCCTATGGCGGTCAGCGCTCNATAGGTCGGTGATCCGCATGCACTGTCCGCCGGGCATGTTTGTGCCTGCCTAAACTGCCAGAGCAAACGGAGGGTCGCAGCGAGGAGAAGAGCCGACGCGAGGGTCAGCAGGGGGAGGCGATAGGGGGCTACGACAGGCGAGATGCTGCCAAGCCACGCGGAACCCACACCAACTGACGTAAGCGTCAATGGGAGTGCACAGCAAGCAGCTGCTCCGAAGGCAGCAAAGACACCGCTGCCCGCCGCTAATCCGTTCCACCATGTGCTGAAGCTGCGCACCAGTCGTCCCTTTCCAAAACCCGATTCCCGCAATTATTTACAGTCTGTAGCAACTACAGACTCAAGGGGTTTCGTGTGAAAATCGGTGATGTATCGAAACAGACCGGATGCAAAATCGAGACAATCCGATATTATGAGCGGATAGGAGTCATCGACCCGCCTCCACGAAGGGGCGCTTACCGCGACTACGGTCCTCGGGACATCGAGCGGCTGCGTTTCGTTCGGCGTGCGCGCGAACTCGGCTTCTCCCTTGAAGAGGTGCGGGCGCTGCTCGACCTCACACCGGGGCCCGATGTGCATTGCGATCAAGTGCAATCAATCGCGGAACAGCATCTCGGGAACGTCCGCGCCAAGCTGGCGGACCTCGCGCGCATGGAAACTGCTCTGACAAAATTGATCAGGCAGTGTGGCACTACCAGTGATGATCGGTGCCCGGTATTGGAAAGCTTAGCCGGCGAAGGCTAATCCAGCAGATCCAAGCTACGGACCAACGTTCCATCCAACACTCACAATTGACTCAGCCTGCCAGAGCAGAAAAGCAAGCGGTCCGCTTTCGGGCACCTTGCTATGCGCGGGCTACGTCCAGAATCCGGGCGTATTGTGTTGAAAAACTCTGCCACCCGTTTTGGTCGGTAACACTAGAACTTTGGCACGCCTCGTAGTGTAACAATGATTCAAGCGGCAAGCTCACTCTGAATTTTTGTTGCCCGAAATTAACCTCCGGCGCGGCGGGGCCGACTTTTTCAACACAATACGGGCGTAAAGCTGACATTGATGTCGCCCAACTCGCATAGGGAGAAATTGAATTTGGAGTCCCGAAAAAGGCATCGAACCAATGCATTAGACGGCTTTTGAGGGCCTTTTGAGGGCTTTTTGGAGACGACCGAATTCCTAGCTATCTGATAAGACGTAAAAAATTATTTCGAATGTGATGCCTCTTCTGGCACCATTTGCTCTTCCGTCGAGGTCCGCGGAAGTGCGCCAAACCCATGGTTTTCCGCCGTTTTTTAGTGTATCATCGTCCTCCGAAATCCGGGCGTATTCGGTACCAATCGGGAACAATCATGGTATCCTTTATGGTATCGAGCCGCCCTTATGGACGGCAGACACGATGGGAAAATTGTTCTCGACGACGGTCGCCAACGCAAAGCCGCTGGAGCGGCCTTATAAGCTCACCGACGGTGCCGGGCTATATCTGCTCGTAAAGCCGAACGGGCGAAAGCTCTGGCGGATGAACACGCCTATCTCGGCAAGCAGCGCACACTTTCCTTCGGACCTTGGCCGGAGGTGGGGCTGGCCGATGCACGCGAGCAGTTCGCCGAAGCACGCAGATTGATTGCCGCTCTGCGAANNGTCGNGGCNACCGGGCGCTATGAGAGCGCGCGCCGCACGCGCATATCGCGATTCCGCGTGANGCGTAGCGACCGCCAAGATGCNAACGCNCCGANCGAGCNGANGNNNGNCATNCNTATCNATCCCTAGTNCCNGNCNNCGANNACGCNCGCANNNCTNCGGCTGCGTCCCGACCGGAAGTGGGAGGCTGGCGNGGNCNCCTAGCGNCTGCCCATCGATCGATGGAGAAGACTGGGGGCGAGTATATCGCAGCCCGTTCGCGTAGCTCTTGTGACCCGGCGGGTGTCCGGGATCGGTACCGCCACCCGCGCGGCGCNGCGTCGGCTGGGCTACAGCGTTGCAGCAACCTGTGCGGGCAATGATGCGCGCGCTTCGGCATTTTCCCGCGAGACGGGCATTCCCGTTTTCAAATGGTCGGTCTCAGACTCTCAAAGCTACATCTATGATGCAGCACTTCGGTATAATGTCGCTCCGGTCTTGCCAATCAAGAGTTCGTACCCGGCGCCGCGTCACGGATGCCAAGCCGCGAGACCCAGTCGACCCGCGCAAGCAGGATTAAGAGGGCGATAGCAATTGCCTGCACCAGCAACCCCATCGGGCTGGTCAGCGCATCCTCGAATGCCTGACCAATGCTCGACTGCCGAAGCGACCGCGCGCCGCTCGCATACAGCGCGTAGGAGACGAGCCGTCCGAGGAAGAAGGCGATTGTGAAGCCCAATAGTCGCACTCGCATCAGCCCGGCGGCTTCAAACAATTGTGCCGAGGGCACCGGCGACAGGGCGAACAGGGCCAACCCCATGCCAACCCTGCTGCGGCGGCGCTCCAGCATGACGCGGGCCGCGGCGAGGTTGCGCTGGCGCTTGTACGACAGTCGACGGCCAATCAGCCGAAAGCCGAGTGCGAGCAGCAGCCGTCCGAGCGCGGCTGCGGCTGCCCCGGTCAGGACCAGCGCGACAAGCGGCAGGCCTGAATGCAGCGCGTAGAGCGCGATGATCGTCCAGGTGGGAGGACCGAATGCGGGCATCAGGTTGATGCCGAGCACCAGCAGGAAGAAGAGCAGATACATCGTCATCGAATCACGGCCCTGTATCCGCATGAATCCCCGGGCGCGAGACGACGGACCTGCGCGCAATCATCGCGCAACCGCCCCTTCGCTCACGCGAACCCGCGTCGGCTGCGCCAACAATCGCCGGACCATCGGCTTGCAAGCCTCGAGCAGGAACAGAAGTCCCAAACCAAAGCCGACCGCCAACGCCATGTCGGCCCAGGCGATCGATCCGAACCCGAGCAACGCCTGCGCGGACGGCAGAAACAATATCAGCGCCGTGCCGCCGACAATGGCCGCACCCACAAGCCGCAGCGCGACATTATGCCNGACCAGCGCNGCGCCGAGCGAGGCACTGAACGACCGGTTGACCAAAATCAGCGCGACGATCTCCGCAAGCAGCGCGAAGAAGACCAGCGCGCGCAATTCCGCCTCGCGCATTCCCAAGTGGCTTTCGAGAAGATAGAGGGCCGCCAGCATCCCAAAGGCCAGAGCGCCCTGTACGACGCTCCAGACGATCATCGGCAGCGAGAACAGGGCCTCGCGCGGATTGCGNGGGCGACGCCGCATGACGTCATCCTCCGCCCGTTCCGCTTCGAACACAAGCGCGCAGACCGGATCGATGACCATTTCGAGCAGCGCGATATGGATCGGCCCGAACAGGATCGGCAGGCCGAGAAACAGCGGCAGCAGGGCAAGTCCCGCGATCGGCACATGCACCGCAAAGATGAACGCCATCGCCTTGCGGATATTGTCGTAAATCTGCCGCCCGAGCCGGACCGCGTGCACGATCGACCCGAAATCATCGTCGAGCAGGACGATCGCCGATGCCTCGCGGGCGACATCGGTGCCGCGCCTGCCCATGGCGACGCCGATATGGGCTGCCTTGAGCGACGGCGCGTCGTTGACGCCGTCGCCGGTCATTGCNACGATTTCGCCGTCGGCCTTGAACGCGCGGACGATGCGCAGCTTCTGCTCGGGCATGATCCGGGCAAAGACCGTGACCGTTTTGAGGCGCTCGGCGAGTTGCGCGTCGTCGAGCGACGCCAGATCGGCACCCGTCAGAACATCCCCGTCGGCGATCCCCGCCTGCGTCGCGATCGATCGCGCGGTTGCCGCATAGTCGCCGGTGATCATCACCACGCGGATCCCCGCGTCACGGCATTCGGCCACTGCGGACGGCACGCTTTTGCGCAGCGGATCGGCAAGGCCGACCAGCCCGGCAAGCCGATAGTCATAGCCATGNTGAGTCTCCGCCCAGTCGCGGTCGCGCGGCGTTGCCGTGGCAACCGCCAATACGCGGATGCCGCGCGTAGCCATCCCCTCGACGGCCCTGGTCATCGCGGTCAGCTCCTGCGGATCGAGCCGGCACAGCTCGGCGATCGCCTCCGGCGCCCCCTTGGCGCTCAGCACCAGCGCTTCGCCATCGTCCCAGATGTTCGACATCGCCAGCAGTTCGGGACGCAGCGCATAGGCATGCGCTATTGCNCCGGGCTCTCCGGCGCGGTTCACGCTCGATCGCGCCTCGTGCAGCGCGATTTCCATCGGATCGGTCGGCGCCACCGCGCTGGCAAGCGCCGCCGTTTCGATCAGGTCGTGATATTGCTCGGGTGGCGTGGCATCGTCCCGCACCCGGATCGTCTCGCCCGACGGCAGCCAGAGCTCGGCGACCGACATGCGGTTCTGAGTGAGCGTGCCGGTCTTGTCGGTGCACAGCACGGTTGCCGAGCCCAGTGTCTCGATTGCCGCCGCGCGGCGCGTCAGCACCCCCGCCTTGCCGATCCGCCACGCACCCATCGCGAGGAACACCGTGAGGACGACGGGGAACTCCTCTGGCAGCATCGACATGCCGATCGCGATTCCGGCGAGCACCGCCTCGATCCAGCCGCCGCGAAACAGCCCGTACAGCAGCACAACCAGCATCGCAGCGGCGCCCCCGCCGATGCCGCACCATGCGACAAGGCGCGTCGTTTCGCGGCGAAGGCGCGGCGCTTCGGTATCGAGCGACGCCAGCGACTGGCCGATCCGGCCGATCTCGCTGCGCGGCCCGGTGGCGATCACGCGGGCGATCGCGGTTCCGCGCGTAACCAGCGATCCCGAATAGATATAGGGCTGGCCTGCGCCCCCGGGGCGGTGCGGTGCTTCGCCGTCGCCTGCCGGTGCCACCTGCTTGTCGACCGGCAGCGATTCGCCGGTCAGCAGCGACTCGTCGGTCTGCAAGTCGGCGGCCTCGATCAGGACTGCGTCGGCGGCAACCCGGTCGCCCTGCTCGAGCGCGATCAGGTCGTCGCGAACGACCTCGCGCCCGGCAACCCCCATGCGAACGCCATCACGGATGACGCGCGCGCTTGGTGCGGAAAGATCGCGCAACGTTTCAAGCACATGCTCCGTGCGGCTTTCCTGGATCACGGTCACGAAAACCGAGAAAGTCGCGAAAGCCAGCAGGAAAAGTCCCTCTGCGCGGTCGCCGAGCAACAAATAGGCGNCGCCACCGATCAGNAGCAGCGCCAACATCGGCTNGCNCAGCACCTCGATCGCGATCGCGAACAGCGAGCGGCGTTCTGCGTCGGGCAGTGCATTCGGCCCCTCTTCCCGCAATCGGGCTGCGGCCGTGGCACTGCTCAGGCCTTCGCATGACGAGGATCGAACCGATGGATCGCCTGAGGCGGTTGCCATACCGCGCGCGTCCCTTCAGCGTTCTTGGAACATCGGAGCAGCCAGACGCGCCTTTTGCTCATCGGAATCGACCGGCAGAACCCTGGGTCGGTGCATTCCTGCTCCTCGCGCTGCTTCAATGCTGGCGGACATAGCTGCCGGGCGCGGGCTCGAGCGGCGGATACCCCTGATGCGAAGCGCCCAGCGGCGGCGGCGCGAGCGGATCGCCCGACCGCGCATCGAGCCAGTCGCGCCATTCGGGCCACCAGGAACCCGAACGCTGAACGGCCGCAACTTCCCAGTGATCGGGATCGAGATAGGGGCCATCGGCAGCGCGCGTGCGGACCCGATAATGCCGGTGGGGCCTGCCAGGCGGCGAGACGATCCCGCCATTATGGCCGCCCGAGGCGAGCACGAAGGTGAGCTCGCAATCGGCCAGCAGATGCAATTTGTACACCGAATGCCAGGGCGCGACATGATCGCTCTCGGTACCAAGCGCAAAGATCGGCAGATGTAGGTCCGACAGGCTCACCGCCCGATCGCCGACCGGGAAACGCCCTTCGGCAAGGTCGTTATCGAGGAAGAAGCGCCGCAGATATTCGCTGTGCATCGCATATGGCATGCGCGTTCCGTCCGCGTTCCACGCCATCATCGCATTCATCGGCGCACGCGCGCCCATCAGATATTCTCCGGTCAGTCGCGACCAGACAAGGTCATTCGACCGCAGCAGATCGAACGCGCCCGCCATCTGCCAGCTGTCGAGATACCCCTGTGCCCACATCATCTGTTCGAGAAATTCCATCTCGGAGGAATCGATGAACAGCCCTAGTTCGCCGGGCTCGCTGAATTCGGTCTGCGCGGCGAGCAGGGTCAGGCTGGCGAGCCGCTGGTCCCCGTCGCGCGCCATCGCCGCTGCCGCGACCGCCAGCAACGTGCCGCCAAGGCAATAACCGACACCATGCACGCGGTGAGCGCCGGTAATCGCCTGCACCGCGTCGAGCGCCGCCATCGGCCCGAGGCGGCGATAGGCCTCCATATCCATGTCACGCAGGGCACTGTCGGGATTGCGCCATGAGAGGATGAATACGGTGTATCCCTGACCGACGAGCCAGCGGACCAGCGAATCCTCCGGCGTGAGATCGAGAATATAGTATTTCATGATCCATGCGGGCACGATCAGCACCGGTTCGGGACGAACCTGCTCGGTGGTCGGGTGATATTGGATCAGCTCGATCAATGCGTTGCGGAAGACCACTTCGCCGGGCGTCACCGCCACAGTTTCCCCGGGCTGGAAATGCTCCGCGCCGGCTGGAGGGCAGTGGCGGAGTTCGCGCTCGATATCTTCACGCAGCAATGCGGCGCCATCGGCCAGGCATGCGCCGCCGGTTTCCATGATGCGGCGCTGGACGACGGGATTGGTCAGCGGCGCGTTCGTCGGGGCCAGCATGTCGAGAATCTGCCGGCTGACGAAATTGACGACCCGCTCGTGATGCGGCGCCATTCCCGGCACGCCGCGCGTCGCCGCGTCCCACCATTGCTGGGTCAGGAGGAAAGCCTGCTGGATTCCCGCATAGGGAAAATCGCGCCAGGCCGGATCGTCCCAGCGATGATCCTGTGGCAGGGGCTCGATCACCGGATCGGCCTGCGTTCCGGGGCGACTCTCGGTCACGAAATGCATGAGCTTCGCGGACTTGCGCGCCGCCTTCATCGCCAGATGCGCCTGCTTGCCGGGCGCCAGGGCGAGATGACTCAGCCAGTCGAACCCGGCGGCAGCCATCGCCGCAGGCGACACTCCATGAGTCCATTGCGCGAGCCAAGCCACGGTGATCCGGTTCAGCATCGCCGCCATGCCCTCGAACGGATCGGGGCTTTCGGCAAGCAGGGCATGGGCGGGATGCGCGGCAGGCAGCAGCAGTTCGGGACGAACGGCAAGCGCAGTGCCGGCCGACACACCGGATTCGGACATGGTACACCCCATCATCTCACCGGCATGTCGCGCGCACACGACGCTTTGATCGGCCGGATATGGTCCAACGGAATCACTCTGTCCGGCGGCGGTCGCGAACGCGCTGCGTATTATCCCTTATTCAGGCGCCCCGCCTTCTTCCGGGACATTGCCCTTGCCGGAGCGCCTTCGCGCGTAGCCGGCATCGATGCCCCCGATCAGGAGATTCCTCATGTCGACCAAGGCGACTGACACGAAGAAACCGCAATTTCCGTTCGGTTTCGCCGTTCCGGGCGATGCCGAGAAATATATGCTTGTCGTTCCTCACATACAGGCGATGTACGCGCACGCGCTGCTCGAACAGCAGCGTGAAGCGCTTTCGTTTCTGATGCATCGCTGCACCGCCGATCTGCAACTGCTCGAAAAGATCTCGGGCGCGAGCGATCTTAACGGCATCTATCAGGCGATGGCCGGCTTTTATGAAGGCGCTGCCAAGGAATATAGCGCCGAAGCCGGCAAGGTGATGGAAATGGGATCGCGTGCGGCAAAGGGCGCGATGCAGGGACTGCGCCAGGAAGCCGAGGCGCTCTCGCAGCCAGTGGCCAAGAACGCGGCTGCCGCCGCGGCCTGATCTGTACCAGGCGTGCTCCGGGCGACGAACATGGCCCGGAGCATGCTATTGCGCAACGTTCTTCGAAGCCTCCGCCAGCCGTCGCAAGCGAAGCGAGAACATCAGCAGCAGGAAGGCATAGGCTAGCGCCCAGACGGCAAGCATCCAGCCGACCACCACCATCGATGCCATCGGCATGGACCAGAGCAGAAACCAGATCAGTCCTCCCAGAATCAGCGATATGAGACCGGAGAGACCCAGGAACCATTCGTCGGGAACGTCGCGGCGCAAGCGGGCGGCCGCAACGATTTCGATGATGCCGACGATGACGGCCCAACTCGCCAGCAACGCAAGCAGTACGACCGAATAGGAAATCGTCACCAGGCCGGGAAGCAGGAGGAACAGCACGGCGATGGCGATCCCGATGATTCCGCGCAGCAGCAACAGGCCCCAATGACCACGCCGGCGTGCCGCGCCGTGCAATGCGGCGATCAGCGCCAGGCTCCCGTCGATACCGCTGAAGGCAGCGAAGACCAGAACGAAGGCCGTCAAAGCACTTACGGGCGAGAAGAGCGCCACCAACCCGAAGATCAGCGCCAGGATTGCACGCAGCAGGAACCAGCCCCAGCTGTGCCGCATAAGCGTAACCGGACCGGCAAGCTCGGCTTCCCGCCACGCGCTGTTCAAGGAGGCATCCGTCATCGCTGTGCCTTTCGTCGTTTGGAAGTATCCGCCGCATGGCGCCAGTTTCGCGCCTGGGCGAGCAGGCGGACCACCTCGGCGTCGCTGGTCTGCGCGAAATCGGCATAGTGCAGCCCGACCGCATGAAACGGTTCCGGCGCCGCCAGGCAGACGATCTCGTCGCACCAGGGCCGCAATTCGCGCAACGCCTCGGTGGGCGCGAGCGGTACTGCGAGGACGAGCTGCGCCGGGTGATTGCGGCGAATGCCCTGCAATGCGGCGAGCATGGTCGATCCGGTCGCGATGCCGTCATCGACCACGATGACCGTTCGTCCGCCGATCGGCTGGGAAGCGCGATTGCCCATATAGGCGCTGCGGCGGCGCTCGATTTCGCGCAATTGGCGGGCGAGTTCGGCATCGATATAGCGCTGCTCGAGCCGCAGTGCCCGGACGATCATTTCGTTGAGCACGACCTGCGGATGCGCGCCGTCGACTACCGCGCCGATCCCGAATTCCTCGTGCCCCGGGGCGCCGAGCTTTCGAACGAACAGCAAGTCGAGGTCCGCCTGGAGTTCGCGCGCGATCTCGAACGCGACGGGCACGCCGCCACGTGGAAGCGCAAGCACGAGCGGATGCGCACCCTCGAACGGGGCAAGTACTGCCGCAAGACGGCGACCGGCATCGACGCGATCACGGAAAAGCAGGTCGCTCATTCGCCGGCTCCTTGCGGTTTCAGATGACGGGCAAACCATGCGCGGGCGCGATCGACCACCATGTCCATCGTGCCGGGCTCTTCAAACAGATGCCCTGCACCGGGAATGATCGAAAGTTCGTGCGCGCAGCGCAGATGCGAAGCGGCGGCACGGTTGAGCGCGAGCACATCGGTATCGAGGCTCCCTACGATCAGCAGGGTCGGCGCCCGCACGCGGGCCAGCGCCCCGGCACCGGCAAGATCGGGCCTTCCGCCGCGCGAAACGACGGCTGCGACCCGCTGGGGCAAGGCGGCCGCCGCTACCAGCGCTGCCCCGGCTCCGGTGCTCGCGCCGAACAGCCCGATCGGCAGGCGCGAAAGCCTGTCCTGTCCATCCGCCCAGCGGATCGCAGCGAGCAGCCGCCGTGCGAGCAATGTAATGTCGAAGACGTTGGCACGGTCCCATTGCTCGTGCGCCAGCAGAAGATCGATCAACAGCGTCGCGAACCCTGCCTCGCGCAATTGCTCGGCGACATAGATGTTGCGCGGGCTCATCCGACTGCTGCCGCTGCCATGCGCAAAGAGGACCAGCCCCACCGGATCGGGCGGAAGACCAAGCGTGGCGTCAATGGCTTCGGGCAATATCCGCACCGAATGCAGGTCGATCGTGTCAGCGGCCATCGCCATCCTCCTTCATATCCAGCGGATGCGCGCCGGCAGGCGCGGGACGGGCGGAGCGGGCTCGGCGGGATGGCCCACGATGATCGGCGCTATCGGGATCTCGGTGTCGGAAAGCCCCAGCAAGGCCTTGCCCGGCTTGGCGGCAAGCCAGTGTTCGGCAAAGCCGACCCAGCAACTGCCAAGCCCCGCATCGCAGGCCGCGAGCATCAGGTTCTGCGCGGCGAGCGCGCAGTCTATCCGCCCCCAGGGATCGTCCGCGACAGCCGAAATCAGTATCAGGGCGGGCGCATGATAGAAGAGATGGAAGTCGGGATCGCGCAGCATCGCCGCGACTCCGGCAACGCCCGCACCTTCGGGTGGATGCGCGAGTAGTTGCGCCTTGGCGGCGTTGGATATGCGCGTCAGTATCGGTGGATTGCGGATCACGCAGAATGACCAGGGCTGGCGGTTGACCGCGCTCGGCGCCTGCACCGCCGCGTCGATCAGCTTCGAAAGCGTTGCCTCATCGACCGGGTCGGGACGATAGCTGCGAACCGCGCGACGACTTCGGATCGCCTCGATCAATTCCATGGATCGGCTCCCTCGGGCCATCCGTCTCGGGACGGCGCGGCAAGTCTCGGGCGCCCATGGTCGCGCCGCACTCGGGGATGTTACGTAGCCTGGCGCATGCGGACGCGGACGCCTGAAACAACCTTTTCGCCCGGATGCAGAATCACACGATCGCCCGGCGTAAGGCCGCCCAGCACCTCGGCGGAATCCTCGTTCATATGCCCGATCTTCACCGTCACGGCTTCCGCCCGGCCATTGGCGCCGATGCGAAAGGCCTGCCAGCTGTCGGGGCCGCGATACAACGCACCGACCGGCACCCGCACCACATCCCGCCTTGACCAGGTGGCGATACGCACGGTCGCCCGGAAACCGTGGCCGAGCCGTTCCCAGGCGGTGCGCGGCTCGGCGAAATCGATGATCACATTGACGCGCTGTTCCTCGACGCCGAGCGCCGAAACCTTGAGAAAGCCATAGGGCTCGACCAGCCGTACAAGGCCCTTCAGCGGGTGGGCGCCCCCCCAATCCTCGATCGACACCGACGCGCCGGGGCGCACCTGAACGGCGTCCTCGGACAGCAGATCGGTGACGAGTTCGAGCGTTGCCGGATCGCCCACCGCGACCAGCGGCGTGCCAGCGGTGACGACGCGCAGGCTTTCCTGCGGTACCGTCATCACCGCGCCCGATACCGGCGAGCGGACATCGACCACGCCACGCCCCCGGCGCGACGAGCCGGGCAGGATCAACGTTGCGCGAGCCGCGTCGAGGCTGTGCCGGGCTGCCGTCTCGGTATCGCGGGCAGCAGTGAGCGCGGCGGTTGCGCGATCGCGGGCGGCACGCGCTTCGTCGAGCGCCACTTCGGCAATGAAACCGCGCGCGCGCAGCGTCGACACGCGTGTCAGCTGGCGCGCCGCCAGTTCGGCCGCTGCTTCCGCCTCGCGGACCTGCGCCGTCGCGGCGGCGGCCTGCGCGGTGAGCGCCGAGACATTGGCTTCGGCCTGCGCGAAGCTGCGCGCATCGAGCGGCCCCGGTTCGATCGGCCGGATGCGCGCAACGACCGTCGTGTTGGCGACCACCGCCGCCCCAGGCTTGAGCGGTACCCGCATCAGCTCGCCGGTTGCAGGGGCCGAAATGGTGTAGAAATCATGCACGCGCGTTTCGGCGAGATCGTCGACGGTGACGGTCATTGCGCCGCGCGTCACTTCGCCTGCGTCGACTTCCACCGCCGGCGCACGCGTCGCCATCCATAGTGCGACGGCAAGCACCAGCACGACCAGCGTGCCGATCAGCCTGGGTCCGGTCACGATCCTGCGAGCCATGGTCACTCCCGAGTCTTGAGCGCGCGGACGAGATCGAGCCGATCGACCCGGCGGCGGATGAGGAATGCAGTCGCGGCGACTGCTGCGGCGACGACCAGCACGCCTTCGGCGGGCACGCGCGGATCGACGTAGAAGGGAATGGTGATGCGCTCGGTGTTGAACTGGGCGATCAGATATCGCCAGAGTTCGCGCCCCGACCATATGCCGAGCGGCAATGCCAGCAAGGCGAGGAGGAACTGCTCGCCCAGCAGCACGAACGCCACTTCGGACCGGCGGAAACCCAATACGCGCAGCGAAGCGAGGTCGCGTGCGCGCTCGGACAGGCTGATCCGCGCGCTGTTGTAGACGACGCCGATCACAACCAGCGCGGCAAGCGTGGTGTAGAAGAAGGACTGGATCGCGAAATTGCCCTGGATGATTTCCTCCATCGCCGCGAGCGTCGCCTTGCGCACGGTGATTCCCGCCACCATCGGGCTCGCTTCGAGCCGCGCATAGATGTGTGCAAGTCGCGCTTCGTCGACGTCGAGATAGGCGCCGGACAGCGTATCCCCTTCGAGCATCAGCCGATTGAGCGCGCGGCGATCGAGGCTGGCCGCGCTGCCAAAGGGGCTGTCGAGAACTGCCGTCACCGGCAGCGACAGCGTCGGGCGGCGTCCCTCGGTCACTTGCGCCGTCACCCGATCCCCCACGCGCACATCAAGGTCCCGCGCCATCCTGCCGGTGACGGCGATGCCTTGCGGCGGCGGATCGAACGTCGTGCCGCTAAGGTCGACTGAGCGTTGAAGATCGCCCCCGACCATGCCGCCGGAAAGCCCCTCCCGTACCTCATGGGGGCCATTGCGCAATCGCGCGCCGACGGCGCGGAACGGCTGGACGCGCAGCACGCCCGGGATACGCTGCAGCTCATAGAGCGCACGCGCGTCGCGCGGTTCGGCAAAGGTGACGACGAGGTCGGACCGGTCGGCGACGTTGAAACCCAGGTCGATCATGCGCCCGACGCTGCCCATCGGGCTTTTCGACGCGACATAGAGCATCAGCGCCGCCGCGATGCCGATCACCGTCAGCGTCGATCG
Organism: Sphingomonas sp.; assembly: GCA_002707985.1. Lineage (GTDB taxonomy): Bacteria > Pseudomonadota > Alphaproteobacteria > Sphingomonadales > Sphingomonadaceae > Sphingomonas. The sequence goes on from PAOI01000030.1 coordinate 16,777, forward strand.
CAGCGGCCGCCGGATCAGTCCGCGCATGATGATGCGGCTCGGCTCGTCGCGGCCGAGCGCGCCCGACAGGATCGCCACCAGCCGCCCCGAATAGTCGGCGGGCGCCTCGGGCCGCATCGCTTCGGCCGGCGTCAGTCGCGCAGAGCGCCAAACGGCAGTCGCCGCGCCCAGTGCGACCGGAATGAGCGTCCCCGCCGCCGCGATCAGATAGATGCCGCCGCCGATCCGGAAACTGAGGAAGGGAAAGGAGAAGAAGCGCTGGTAGATCCCCGCCATGCCGTGACCGAGCCACGCCCCCACCGCGATGCCGAGCAGCAGGCCGAGGATCGAAAGCAGCCCGGCGAGCTGGACATAGTGGAGCAGGATCGTGCGCGGGGGAAAGCCGAATGACTTGAGCAGGCCGATCACTTCGCGCTCGGTATCCACCAGCCGCGCGAGCACGATGTTGAGCAGAAACGCCGCGACCAGCAGGAACACCGGCGGCAGCAGGGTCGCCATCGTCGTAAGCTGCGAGATTTCGTCGGTAACGAACCGATCGGATATCTGAAGGTCGCGCGGATAGGCGCCGACTCCACCATAGCGCGCGAGGACGAGATCGAGTCGCCGCTCCACTTCGGCCGATTGCGCACCCGGCGCGACGCGCACCAGCACGTCGTTGAACGCGTTGGTCATATCGAGCGCGGCGGCGAGCGGCGCTCGCCCCATCCACAGCACCGCCGATCGGCGATTGTCGGGAAAGATGCTGCCCGGCGCGATCGCATAGACATATTCGGGCGAGAGGACTGCCCCGACCAGCCGCAGCGTGACCTGCTTGCCGTAGAGCACGGCGCGAAAGCGCGCGCCGATCTCCAGTCCCGCCGCCTGCACGAACGCCTCGTTGGCGACGACTTCGTCGGGATGATGCGGATCGGGCAGCCGGCCGCTGCGCAACACGAGCTGGTTGAGCGCCGAGGCGCGCTCGGGCGGCAGCGAATGCACCCGCGCGGTAACCGGCTCGACGACCGTATCGACATCCAGCGTCGCGCGAGTCGTGATCCGGCTGTCCGCCGCCGCGACGCCGGGTATCTCGCGAACCTTCGCCATCAGCGGCTCGGGCGCGCGCACCAGCGGCGCGAAGACATCGGCGAAGCGCGTTGCGTCATAATATTCTGCGCGCGTGGCCTTGAGCGAATCGATCAGCCCGACCGCCATCACCATCGTGCCGACGCCGGCGGCGATCACCAGCGCGATCGCGACGGCCTGCCCCCGCAACCGCCAGACGTCGCGGAACAGCTTCACCGTCATGGTCGAGCGCCAGCGCCTCACCAGTTGAGCTCCGCCGGGGATTTGCGTACATCATTGTGCCGCGCGCCGGTGATCTGGCCGTCGCCGAACAGCAGCACTTCGTCGGCAATGTCGGCGATCACTGCATTGTGCGTGATGACGAAGGTGGTGGTGCCAAGTTCGCGGTTGATCTGGTCGAGCGCGGCGAGCACGCGCGTTCCCGTCTGGCTGTCGAGCGCTCCGGTGGGCTCGTCGCACAAAAGCACTTCGGGGCGCTTGGCAATGGCGCGGGCGATCGCGACGCGCTGCTGCTCGCCGCCCGAAAGCTCGGCGGGGAAATGGTCGAGCCGCGTTTCGAGCCCGACCAGTGCCAGCGCCTCGGCCGGATCCATCGGATTTTCCGAAATCTCGGTGATGAGGGAGACATTCTCGCGCGCGGTGAGCGAGGCGACGAGATTGTAGAACTGAAAGATGAAGCCGACGCTGCGCCGGCGATATTCGGTCAGCGCAGCGTCGTCGAATTCGGTCAGGTCGCGGTCGTGAAACCATGCTCGCCCCGCAGTCGCATGATCGAGCCCGCCCAGGATGTTGAGCAGCGTCGACTTGCCCGAGCCCGAAGGTCCGAGCAGCACCAGCATCGCGCCGCGGGCGACGCTGAAATCGACGCCGCGCAGCGCGTGCACGGCACTGGCGCCTTCGCCATAGACCTTGGTCAGCCCTTCGATCCGATAGATCGGCGGGGCGCCCGATACGTTGGCGGTGGAAGTCGGCGGCGCGCTGGCCATGGAGGTCCTCGGTGCTGGCACCGCCGTTCTACCGGCATGCGAGGGCCCGCTCGATTGGTAGCATTGCGTATCGCAAGCGAGCGCAGTCGGGCCGAGCACGAAGGCGCCAACGACTGCGCGAGGAAACCGCCATGGGCTATGCCGATGTCCCCAATGTCGCCCGTCCAGCACCCGAAACGCTGGTCACTGTGTTGCGCGCCGCCGCGGAACCGCTGCCGCATCCGGCCGAAGCCGAAGCGTTCGGCGCCTGTTTCGACAGGTTCCGCGACGCGCGCGTGATATTGCTGGGCGAAGCGACGCACGGCACCAGCGAATTCTACCGTGCCCGCGCGGCGATCACGCGGCGGCTGATCGAACGACACGGGTTCAATATCGTCGCGGTCGAGGCGGATTGGCCCGATGCCGCGCGGATCGATGATTATGTCCGCCATCAGGCGCCACGCCCGCGCCGGGGTGACGTGTTCGCGCGCTTCCCCACCTGGATGTGGCGCAATATCGAACTGCTCGAATTCGCCGACTGGCTGCGCGGGCATAATGCCGCGCTCGCTGAGCGAGACCGCGTTTCGTTCCACGGCCTCGACGTCTACAGCCTGAGCGAATCGATCCATGCCGTGCTCGCCTATCTCGATACCCGCGATCCCGAAGCCGCGTCGCGAGCGCGGGCGCGCTATGCCTGCCTCACCCCCTGGCAGGACGATCCCGCGCGCTATGGCCAGCGCGTCGTCCATGGCGGCGGCGACAGTTGCGAGGACGGCGCGGTGGCGCAGCTACGCGAACTGCTCGAGCGGCGCATCGGATGGCTTCGCGACGATGGCGAACACTGGTTCGATGCCGTGCAGAATGCGCGGATCGTGCATGCCGCCGAACGCTATTATCGCGCCATGTATCGTGGCGCGGCGGAAAGCTGGAACCTGCGCGATCGGCACATGTTCGGCACGCTCCAGGCGCTGCTCGCGCATCGCGGCGATGGCGCCAGGGCCGTCGTCTGGGCGCACAATTCGCATATCGGCAATGCCGCGGCGACCGCGATGGGCTGGCAGGGCGAATTCAATATCGGCGAGCTGTGCCGCATGGCGCATGGCGACGAGGCGGTGCTGATCGGTTTCGGCACCGATCGCGGCACGGTGGCGGCGGCAAGCGCCTGGGACGGCGAGATGGAAATCAAGGCCGTCCGCCCGGCCCGGCCCGGCAGCTATGAGGAGGCTTTCCGCCGCACCGGCATTGCCCGGTCGCTTACCGACTGGCGCGGCGGCGCGCGCATGCGGCTCGCAAGCCTGCTGCGCGAACCGCTGCTCGAACGCGCGATCGGCGTCGTCTATCGCCCCGAAACCGAGATGCTCAGCCATTATTTCCAGGCGGTGCTTGCCGAACAGTTCGATGCCTGGGTGTGGTTCGAGGAAACCCGCGCCGTAACGCCGATCGGCGCCGAACATCCGCGCGGCGCGCCGGAAACCTATCCCTTTGGGCTGTGAGAGACCTGTCTGACGACAACCGGACGGCGCGATGAGTGGCTGGGCGCTTTTCGCTGGAAGCGCGTTGCTGATCGCGCTCGCCGGTCCCGTACTAACCCGATCGGCGGACCGGATCGCGACGGCCCTGCGACTGTCGCGATCCTGGATCGGCGTAGCGCTTCTTTCCACCGCGACGTCCCTGCCGGAACTGGTGACGGGATTCAGCGCGTCGGGAATCGTCGGAGATGCCGATCTGGCGGTAGGCGACGCGCTGGGCAGCACCTTGTTCAACCTTGCGCTGATTGCGCTGCTCGATTTGCTGAGCCGCGAGGATTCGTTGTTCCGGCGTGTCGAACAAGGTCATGTGCTGACCGCTGCCCTGGGCGTGCTGCTCCTTGCTGCCGCCGGCGCACCGCTGCTGCTCGCGCACGGCCCGTTCCATCCTCGAATCGGACATGTGAGCCTGTTCAGTCCCGTGCTCCTCATTCTCTATCTCGCCGCGATCCACGCCGTATTCCGGCACGAGCGTCCGGTTGCATTGTCGCGAGAGGTCTCGGTGGCGGTCGAAGCGCCCAGGCGCGACATCGCCCGCTATCTCTTCGCCGCGGTCGCGGTCGCGAGCGCCGGCACCATGCTTCCGTTCGCCGGTGAACAGATCGCCGGCGACATGGGGTGGGATCGCAGCTTCGTCGGCACCGTGCTTCTCGCTGCCGCAACGTCGCTGCCCGAGCTTGTGGTGGTGATCGCCGCGTTGCGCGCGAATGCCGTTGATCTGGGTGTCGCGACGCTGCTTGGCAGCAATTTGTTCGACATCGCGGTCTTGTCGCTGGACGATGTTGCCTATCGGCCCGGGTCGCTCTTCGCCGCTGCGGACACGGCGCATGCCGGGACGGTGTTCGCAGCGACGATGATGTCGGCGATCGTGATCATCGCGATCCTCAATCGCCCACGCTATCGCGTTTTCGGCTGGCTTGGCTGGAGCAGCATCGCCCTGGCCGGACTGTATTTCGGCGCGACCTGGCTCCTTCTGCTGGTCGGCGCGCACAATGGCTGACGCGAAGTCCGCGCACAGGCGGGATCAGGGAGATTGCGGATAGGCTGGTGCGCGGCGAAACGCAGAATCGCCATGTCACCCGATAAGGAGCCGAGACGATGGCGAGCCAGCCGCTGATTCCCCCGCCCGACACGATCGACCCGCACGCTCCGCCCGAAAGCCCGCCACCGGCATGGCCGGGTGAAACCGCGCCGGGCATGCCCGAATATTCACCACCGCAGCCCGATCGCGATTCGCCCGAACCCGGTGTCCCCGAATGGCCGGCGCAGGACCGGGAGCTTCGCTTCTGAGCGGCGGCTCCGATCGCTTCAGCGCCGGCATTCTGTTTTATCGCCGCGCCGCCCGCGGAATCGAAGTGCTGCTGGTGCTCCCCGGCGGCCCCTGGTGGCGTAATCGCGACCAGGGCGCCTGGCAGATTCCCAAGGGCGCGGTCGAGCCGGGCGAGGACGCACAGGCCTCGGCCTTTCGCGAAGTCATGGAAGAGCTGGGTGTGACGGTCACCGGGAAGCCGGTGCCGCTGGCGACGGTCCGGCAATCGGGCGGCAAGCGCGTACAGGCCTTCGCGATCGAGCAGGACATCGATCCCGACACGATCGCCAGCAACGACTTCACATTGGAATGGCCTCCAGCGAGCGGTGCGACGGCGCGCTTTCCGGAAGTCGCACGCGCGCGCTGGTTCCCGCTCGCATCCGCGCGTCCGATGATGCTCGCCAGCCAGCGGCCGCTGCTCGATGCGCTCGTCCGCCTTCTCGACGGAAGGGCCTGATCGGAACTTGCACTCATCAAGGGGGAGCGGCCCGGCATCGCCAGGCTGGGGCGCGGTCCAAGCGCGCCGGGCCGCGCGCTGCCTGCGAATCACCGGTACCGGGGAGGAGCGGCTCCACGCAGCAGCGACAGGGTTCCGGTCCCGGAGCTATGTCGTCCCGGGCTATGGCTGCATCCGCAATGTTGCGTAGTATCCCGCCGATGCGGAAAATTGCGTATCAACAATATTGCTGATCCGGCGCAGGCTTTGCTCATGACTGCGCGTATTGCCCGTTCGCCCGAACCTATCGATGTCGTGGCCGACATGGTGGTTCCCCTCGACGCCGTCGGGCTGACCGATATCCCTCGGGTCGGAGGGAAAAACGCTTCGCTGGGAGAGATGATCCGGCACTTGCGGCCCGCCGGCATCCGCGTTCCCGACGGCTTCGTCGTCACTGCAGACGCCTATCGCGCCCTGATCGCTGCCGCCGGTCTGGAACATCCGCTCCGATCGGCGATCGAAGGTTATCGCTCGGGCATCCCTCTCGCCGAAACCGGCGAGGCGATCCGCGCGATGCTCCTCGAAGCCGAATTGCCCGAAGCGCTCATATCGGCGATCCGGCAGGGCTATCGCGCGCTCTGCGCCCGGCTGGGACGGCGCGATGCCGCTGTCGCCGTCCGTTCCAGCGCGACGGCCGAAGACCTGCCCGACGCCAGCTTCGCTGGGCAGCAGGAAACCTTTCTCAACATTCGCGGAGGGGGAGCATTGCTCGATGCCTGCCGCCGGTGCTTCGCCTCGCTCTTCACCGATCGCGCGATCGCCTATCGCGAGACAAAGGGCTTCGATCATCTCGGCGTCGCGTTGTCGATCGGCGTTCAGGCGATGGTCCGGTCGGACAAGGCGGGATCGGGCGTCATGTTCTCGCTCGACACCGAAACCGGCTTTCCACGAGTGGCGCAGATCAGCGCTGCCTGGGGTCTGGGCGAACCGGTGGTTCAGGGGTCGGTCGACCCGGACGTCTATCGCGTGTTCAAGCCGCTGCTCGACGACCCCGCGCTCTGCCCGATCCTCGAACGCAAGCGCGGCGCGAAGCGGGTGAAGATGCGCTACGCTCGCGAAGGTACGCGTACCGTCGCGACCAGCCGGGCCGAGCGAGCGGGATATGTGCTGAGCGACGCGGAAGTGCTCACGCTCGCGCGCTGGGCGGTCGCGGTCGAGGCGCATTATGGCCGGCCGATGGACATGGAATGGGCCAAGGACGGCGAGACCGGCGATTTGTTCCTGGTCCAGGCGCGCCCGGAGACCGTGCATGCGTCGGGCGATACGATGCTCAAGACGTGGCGGCTCGAAGCGAAGGGGCGCGTCCTCGTAACCGGATCGGCGGTCGGTCAGGCCATTGCCTCAGGTCCGGTCTGCCGGATCGACGATCCCGCCGACCTTTCGCGCTTTCCCGAAGGCGCCGTGCTGGTGACCGAGCGGACCGATCCCGACTGGGTGCCGATGATGCGCCGCTCCGCGGGCATCGTGACCGATCATGGGGGGCCGACCAGCCATGCGGCGATTGTCAGCCGCGAACTCGGCGTGCCGGCGGTGGTGGGTTGCGGCAACGCCACCCGCCGGCTCGCCGATGGCGCGGAAGTGACGCTTTCCTGCGCGGGCGGCGAGCGCGGGCAGGTGATTGCAGGGCACATCCCCTTTACGAGCGAAGCCGTCGACATCGACGCGCTGCCCGATATCCGTACCGACCTGATGATCAATCTCGCCGACCCCGAATCCGCCTTCGCCTGGTGGCGCCTGCCGGCGCGCGGTGTCGGGCTGGCGCGGATGGAGTTCATCATCAGCGATCATATCGGCATCCATCCGATGGCGTTGGTGCACCCTGAGCGTGTGCGCGACCCCGCCACGCGGCGCGAGATCGCGCGACGCGTGGGCGCCGCCAGCGATCCCGCCGAATATTTCGTCGAGAGCCTCGCGCTCGGCATCGCGCGGATCGCGGCGGTGTTTCACCCGCATCCCGCGATCGTCCGCCTGTCCGACTTCAAGACCAACGAATATGCCGGGCTGCTGGGCGGCGCGGACTTCGAGCCGGTCGAGGAAAATCCGATGCTCGGCTTTCGCGGGGCGTCGCGCTATTATGATCCCGCCTATCGCGAGGGCTTCGCGCTCGAATGCCGAGCGCTCAAGCGCGTGCGCGAGACGATTGGGCTCGACAATGTCATCGTCATGGTGCCTTTCTGCCGCACCCCCGGGGAGGCGGACCGCGTGCTGGCCGAAATGGCCGCGAACGGATTGAAACGCGGCGTCGACGGCCTGCAAGTCTATATGATGGCGGAGATCCCGGCCAACATCCTGCGCGCCGACGAATTCGCCGAGCGATTCGATGGCTTCTCGATCGGATCGAACGACCTCACGCAACTCGTTCTGGGCGTCGACCGCGATTCGGCGCTGCTTGCGCCGCTGTTCGACGAACGCGACCCGGCGGTCAGCACCATGGTCGCGGAGCTTATCGCCCGGGCGCATGCGCTCGGGCGCAAGGTTGGCATTTGCGGGCAGGGGCCGAGCAACCACCCCGATTTTGCGCGCTTCCTGGTGGAACAGGGGATCGATTCGATCTCGCTCAACCCTGACAGTTTCGTGGCGACTCTGCGCATGCTTGCAAAAGTCGAAACGGCGGAGCCTGTCTAGGGCGTTGATGCAGGGTGCGCCGCGCCAGTGACGAGGCTGTCAGCGGTCACCATCACGTGCGTACCGGGCTCGATGAGCGCCTCAAGGGCCAGCAGGAACGGCATGTCGACACGAAAGCCTTGCCAGGGGTCGAGGGATCTTGGCGATAAATCCGACGCTGCGTCGGGTGCCACGCGCACCCATGATGGTCCGGCGAATCCGGAGGTGGCGAGCCGGTAGACGTGCGTTCCTGCGACGGCATCGGTGAGCGTCACCGGCGCCTGGGCAATCACGATTCCGTCGCGCAACACCAGGATACGCCGATCCGCAGCACTGACGAGGATCGACATGGGGCCCGAAGGCGCCTGATCGGGATACCATTGGGGAGTCGCATCGATTGTGGGTGCCCCTGCAAGCGGATCGTCCACCGGCGCGATGCCGGGCAGGGCCGGCGCATCGGTTATGATCACCTTCGTCCCGATCCGCGTGACGCCGTACAGCAGTCGCGCGAATTCCTGCGGCAGCCGGATACAGCCGTGCGACGCGGCATAGCCGGGCAAGGTTCCGCCATGCAAAGCGACTCCGCCCCAGGTGAGCCGCTGCATATAGGGCATCGGGGCGTTGTCGTAGAGGCTCGAATAATGTTCGATTTGCTTTTCGAGCACCGTGAACACCCCGGTCGGCGTGCGCCGTCCTGGCCGTCCGGTCGATACGGTGGTGGCCGCGATCGGGACGCCGTTTCTGTACAGAATCGCGCGCTGGCTGCCGGTACTGATCACGAGCAGCAGCGGCCCTTCGGGCGAGGCTTCGGGCATCCAGAGATAGCCGCCATTTTCGAGCCCCGGTGTGGCCTGTGCGATACTGGTCGCAAGCGGCGCGGAAGGTGCCTCCTGGGCGGCAGCTGGCAGCGCGAGCAACACCAGGCCGATGAGCGCGGGAAGCAGATCAAACCGCATACGCGAGCGTCAACCGCCGGGCGAGTGCGGGTGTACGATCACCCGCATATCCCAATGCGCCATGAAGAACGAGCATCTGTCGGCTCCCTTGCGAAGCTCGGCACGGTAGATGCGGCGACCGGCGGGGAAATGCGCAATTTCCCCTATGCGCCGCGCCAGCCTCCGCGTCTCGTCTCGTGCCGCGGTCGCCGCGCGTAGAAGCATCGCTTGGCGAACTCCGTCGCCGCAGCATAGGCGAGCACGATCGCCAGTCCGGCCGCGAACAGCCGCGGATCGAGCGCGACCAGCCCGAACAACCCGCCCAGCGCGCCGCTCCAGGGGACGAGCAGCGTAATCGCCGACATGACGAGCGTGCTCCACAGCAGCAGGCGGCTCGGCCGGCTCGCCAACGCCGACCTGCGGGTCCGCAGGATCAGGACGACGACCAGTTCGGTGAGCAGCGAGACCAGGAACCAGAGCGTCTGGAATTCGGCCTCGCCGGCGTGGAGAATGCCAAGCAGCAGCACGAAGGTAAGCAGGTCGAACGCGCTGCTGACCAGCCCGAACAGGATCATGAACCGCTGGATCTCACCAATATCCCAGCGTTGCGGCCGGGCGAGATGTTCCGGGTCGACGCAGTCGGTGGAAATCGCGATCGAGGGCAGATCGGACAGGAAGTTGTTGAGCAGGATCTGCTTGGGCAGCAGCGGCAGGAACGGCAGCAGCGGCGTCGCCAGCGCCATGCTGACCATGTTTCCGAAATTGGCGCTGGTGGTGATCGCGATATATTTGAGTGTGTTCGCAAAGGTTCGCCGCCCGTCCTCGACACCCTTGCGCAACACGGCGAGATCGCGGTGCAGCAGGATGATGTCGGCGCTTTCGCGCGCAACGTCGACTGCCTGGTCGACCGATATGCCGACATCGGCAACGTGCAATGCAGGCGCATCGTTGATGCCGTCGCCCAGGAACCCCACGGTACGACCGCCACGCTGCAACGCGCGGACGATGCGTTCCTTCTGCTGCGGATCGATCTCGACGAACAATTGCGTTCTGGCGGCGGCATGGGAAAGCGCCGGATCGCTCATCGCCGCGACTTCGGCGCCGGACAGCATCGCATTGCCATCGAGCCCGACCTGCGCCGCGACATGGGCGGTGACGTGGCGATTATCACCGCTGATCACCTTGACCGCGATCCCCAGCCGCGCGAGATCAGCGATCGCTTGCGCGGCATCGGTCTTGACCGGATCAGCAAAGCTCAGCAATCCCAGGAAAACCATGTCGCGTTCGTCTTCGCGCGTGGCCGAGGCTGTGGCGAGCACGCGTTCGGCAACCGCCAGCACACGCAGGCCCGCCTCGCCCTGTGCGCGAAGCCGCCCCTCGATCCGGGCACGGGCAGCGGCATCCATCGGCAGAATTTCGGTACCGTTGGCGACATGCGTGCAGACCGACAAAATATCGGCGCACGCTCCCTTGGTGATCATGCGTGGCCCGCCTGTTTCGGCCACGATGACGCTCAATCGCCGCCGTTGGAAATCATAGGGGATTTCGCCCAGCTTGGCCCGATCGGGCGACCAGTCCTCGCGCTTCGCCGCAGCCGACAGCGCGGCGTCGAGCGGATTGGCGATGCCGGTCTGGAGCATCGCGTTTAGGAACCCGGCTTCCCGCACCATGCGGCTGGGCTGACCGTCGGGGCCTACAGCGTCGGCAAGCGTCACCGTTCCCTGGGTGATCGTGCCGGTCTTGTCGGTGCACAGCACGTCCATGCTGCCGAGATTCTCGATCGCTTCGAGCCGGCGAACGATGACGCCGACGCGCGCGAGATCGCGTGCACCGGCGGAAAGAGTCACGCTGACGATCGCCGGCAGGAGCTCGGGCGAAAGCCCTACCGCAAGCGCCACCGCGAACAGCAGCGATTCCGCGATCGGGCGACCCAGCAACTGATTGACCGTCAGCACGCCAAGCACGATCACGATCATCACGCGCAGCAGCATGGCTCCGAACCGCCGCACGCCGCGCGCGAAGTCACCCTCCGGTTCGGCCCGGCGCAACCGCCCCGCGATCGCGCCGAATTCGGAGTCGCGGCCTGTGGCGGTGATCAGTGCCTGCGCCGTGCCGCTGCGCACCGAAGAGCCCATAAAAACGACATTGGTGCGCTCGGGAACCGTCGCGCTCGCGGGAACGGTGCCGGCCTGTTTCTCCACCGGAAGCGATTCGCCGGTCAGCGCCGCCTGCGAGACGAGCAAGTCGTTCGCGGAAAGGATGCGGGCGTCGGCAGGCACAAGATTCCCGGCGGACAGCGCGATGATATCCCCGGGTACGAGCATCGCGGCGGGCACCGATTGCACGACGCCGTCGCGCAGCACTTGCGACGTGAGCGCGAGCTGGCGGCGCAATGCGAGCACCGCGTTCGAGGCGCGATATTCCTGAAAGAAGCTCGTCAATCCGCTGCCAAAAACGATCGCCAGGATGATCGCGGCATCAAGCCATTCGCGCATCGCCATCGATACGCCCGCGCCGAAAATCAGAATGAGCACCAGCGGCGTGACAAATTGTCGCGCCAGTAGCGGAAGCGCCCGAACGCGCCGGGTATCTTCCAGGATATTGGCGCCATATTCGCGCAGCCGCGCCTGCGCCTCTCCAGCGGAAAGGCCGTCGGGTCGCGTCGCAAGAGCCGCAAACAACGGCATCGCGTCGATCGACCAGAAGTCGTGGACGCGCGGCTTCGCAGTTTCGGCTTCGCGGTTCCCCGCCGCCAACCTGACGGCATGGACAGCGGGGTTTCGCATCGCCGGATTTCAATCCTTGGTCGTGATGGCGATCTTGCGCGTGCGCTCGGCGGCTTCGGCGCTGCGCGGCAGCGTGATCGTCAGAACGCCTTTTTTGAAGACGGCCGAAAGCGCGTCGATGTCGATATCGCCGGGCAGGGTGACGCGGCGTTCGAAGCTGCCATAGCTGCGTTCGCTAAGCAGATAGCCTTCATCCTTCTTCTCTTCCTCGGAGCGTTTCTCGCCACGCAGCGTCAGCACGCCATCGGCGACGCTCAGGTCGATATCCTCTTCCTTGATGCCTGGCAGTTCGGCGGTGAGGCGATATTCCTTGTCACCCGAAGTCATTTCCAGCGCGGGCACCGGCGAGATACCGCTCATGCCGAAATTGAACACGCTGCGCGCGGGTGCGAAATCGTCGAACAGCCGGTCGATCTCGGTGCGCAACCATCCGATCGGTGACGGGGAAGCGCGGCGGGCGGGTGTTTTGGACACATCGTTCATGGGATCACTCCTGACATGGGGGGCTACCGGGCGAAGATGTCATGCGAAAAGCGCGTGTTCGCCTTCCACCGCGATCGGATCGGGCACGATAAGCTGTTGATGTGCATCGTCATGCGTGCTGGCGGGCGGCAGCATTGCGGAGGCCGCCCCGTTCCACCAGCTGGCGAACAGGATGAAGGGCAACTGGCCCATCATGGCTTCCCATGCTTCGCAGGCACTCGGCATGTTCGCCGCATCCCCATCGCGTTGCCGCTCGATCGACATCCGACTCCTCCGTTCCGGCGCGAAAAGGCTATTTCGTCGTGCCGAAGCGACTCCATCGGGGAGACTACGTAGGCGTGCGTTTCGCACGCAACAGGATCATTCCCGGCACCAGCGGAAGCCACAGCGTGAGCCCGCGCAGCAGCAAGGTGGCGGCGAGCGCCGGCTCGATTGGAACGCCAAGCATGCCGAGCATCGCCGTCGACGTCGCTTCGAAGCTGCCGAGCCCCATCGGAATCGGGCCCAGCGTCGCGACGATCGATGCCGTCATCAACGCGATGAATGCGCTGGCAGGCAACAGCGGCTCGCCGAGCGCGCAAAGGCAGGCGGCGAGCGTCAACGAATCCGCCAGAAACACCAGTGCATTGCACCCGGCCACCCGCGCGATGAGCCGGCGATCCGCCACAAGGTCGCGCGGGGCTTCTCCCATGATCTCGAGCAGCTTGCGGATCGGACCGAGCCGTTCGATCCAGGCAGGCAGCGGCCTGCTGCCCCGTGCGCGCAACCACAAGGCAAGCGACGGAATCGCGAGCGCTACCAGCAGGAAGGCCGTGACCAGCCCGACCAGCAGCGGCGTCGCCCGGCCGTGGAGCCACAGGACGAGCAGCATGAAGAGCGCGAGCAGCGCATAGGCGGCATAATATCCCACCAGCGAAACCAGCAGTGCCGCCACCGCAGCACTGCGCGGCACGCCGAGCGCCGTCAGTCGCGCGACGAGAACGACATTTCCCCCCATCCCGGCACCCGGGAGCGCCTGATCGGCGAAAAGCTTCGCGAGCGCCACCGGCAACAGCCGACGCAGCGGTCGCGGCGCTCCGGCGCGCGCCAGCACCAGATTCCAGCCCGCGGATACCTCGACATAGGTGCTGCCCTGCAGCGCCAGTGCGGCAAGCAGCCAAAAGGGTTCGGCGCGCCGCAGCATCGCGGCGAACCGTTCGATTTCGCCGAAATGCAGCACCGCACCGATCAGACCGGCGATGGCGATCAACCCCACAAGCCAGCCGGTGCGGCCGACATCGTGCTGCTTTCGCGACTCGCCCGGGTCCGCCATCGAACTGCCTCCGTCAAAGGGAGCTACGGCGCCCCTGCCGCGCGGGGAGTCCGCAATCTTCCCTATTCCAGCCGGGGCGCGGCCGCACCATCATCGCCTGATGGTTGACGGCTATGCGATGCAATTCGATCACGCGGGCGCACCGCTGCGGCGCGTTTCGCGGGTTTTCGGGGTGCCCGAGCCCCACGAGGTGCTGCTGGAAGTGCTTGCCTGCGGAGTATGTCGCACCGATCTGCACGTCGCCGATGGAGAGATCGCCGCCCGCTATCCCCTCGTGCCGGGGCATGAGATCGTCGGGCGCGTCATCGCCATCGGAAGGGACGTGGCCGAATTCGGGATCGGCGACCGGATCGGCGTCCCCTGGCTCGGCGGAACCTGTGGGCGTTGCCGCTATTGCCGCTCGGGCCATGAGAATCTGTGCGACACGCCGTGTTTTACGGGCGCCACGCGTGACGGCGGCTATGCCAGCCACGCATTCGCCGACGCGCGCTATTGCCTTGCGATCCCCGGGGAATTCGGAGACGTCGAGGCCGCGCCGCTGCTTTGCGCAGGGCTGATCGGCTATCGTTCGCTGACAATGGCGGGAGAGGCCGAGAACCTCGCGCTCTACGGGTTCGGTGCCGCCGCGCATATCGTCGCGCAAGTCGCGCGGTGGCAGGGGCGCCGAATATTCGCGCTCACCCGGCCGGGCGACGAACGCAGCCAGGGCTTCGCACGGGAACTCGGCAGCGCCTGGGCGGGTGGATCGGACGAAGTGCCACCCGAGCCGGTCGATGCTGCAATCCTATTCGCCGCGGACGGCGCGCTCGTTCCCGCTGCGCTCCGCGCCGTGCGCAAGGGCGGCCGGGTCGTCTGTGCGGGGATCCACATGAGCGACATCCCCTCCTTCCCCTATGCCGATCTGTGGGGCGAGCGCGCAATTCTGTCGGTCGCCAATCTGACACGCGCCGACGGTCCGGCCTTCTTTGACATCGCGCGCCGGATCCCGGTGCGGACGCGCACGCAGGTCTATCCGCTGGCACGTGCGGACGCCGCACTCGAAGATTTGCGCAAAGGCCGTTTCGATGGCGCCGCGGTGCTCGTTCCCGGGCGTTAGGAGATACTCTGAATTCGCGGCGGCGCGTCACTTGTTCGAAGCCGATGCCGAAAGGGTAAGGGCTCCAATCCGTCCTGCGATGCGTGCGCGCTGCGCAAGGGCGACTATGCGTCCGGGCGGCGTGTCATACGGTGAGTCAGTTCCGACAGCTTTCCTCCGGCTCTCCCACGCCTGCTGATCCCGTTCCGCGTCGCTATCGAGACCCGGCGCCGAGCAGGGCGATGCGACGCCGGTTACGCTCATGTTCGAGCTGCGCGCAAAAAGCATAGGCCCGGTTACCCGCCTCCTCGAGACATTCCGCGATATAGTCGGGGCTGGCATGATCAACGATTGAATCGAAATGGATATGGTCGTGGCTCGCGAGCGAAAAAACGGTCGCGAGATAGCTGTCGAACGCCTGCCGCAGGGAAAGCCATTGCCCCTGTTCCTCAAGCCAGGGGCGCGTCGAAGCCGAACTGCTGAGGATCATCAGTCGCTTGCCATAGAGTATCGGGTGCTTCGCGCGCCGACGGATCTTCGTTCCGCCAAAACCCGCGCCCAAAACGCGGTCGACATAGCCCTTGATGATCGCCGGCGGCATGCCGAACCAGATGGGATAGACCAGGGTGAGCACGTCTGCGGCGCGCAACAATGCAAGTTCGGCGGCAACGTCCGGCGCGGGATGGAATTGCGCTTCGGAAGGGCGTTCCTGCTGCTTGAGCAATGGATCGAAGCCGATCGCGTAAAGATCCCGCAAATCCGCTTTCTGCCCGCATTTGCGCGCCGTGTCGCAGTAGCGCTGCGCGAGCGCCGCGTTGAAACTCCGCACGTCAGGATGCCCCAACACGACGAGATGGCGCGGCGCTCCGTCGGTCTTCGTCATCGCGCCCTCCTATAGCGGAAGCTGAACGACCAAGATCGTCAGCAACTGCGTCAGCAGGATGCCCGCCAGCCCGCCAATGCCGATGGCCAGGCGCGGCTGGCGACGCGCGATCGTCGCAAATGCTCGGACCATGTTTCGCTCCTCTGTTGCGCAGTAAAGGATTCCGCCGATGCAGCCCTACGGACATACGTTTCTCTACGTATCGCCCGATGGCCCCCGGCAATGCTTCTGAAGGTCGTCCTGTCGGGGAGATCGAGCGATGACGGTCCGCAATCTCGAAGCGCTGTTTCATCCGAAGAGCGTGGCTGTAATCGGTGGTTCGGATCGCACCGGCTCGCTGGGAACGCATGTCCTCGACAATATCGTAACCGGCGGATTTCAGGGGCAAATCGCGGCGGTGAACCCTCGCAAGGTGGGTCGCGAAGGCGTTGAGTGGGTCACTTCGATCGAAGCCCTCAAATTCGTGCCGGACCTCGCCGTCATCGTCACCCCGGCTTCGACGGTGCCAGAACTTATCGCCCGGCTTGGCGCGAAGGGTGTTCGCGACGCGGTGGTGATTTCGGCGGGTCTCCACGATGCGGCGCTGCGCCGGAAGATGCTGGAGGCGGCCAAGCCGCATCTGTTGCGGATCATCGGCCCCAATTGCCTTGGCGTGCAGTTGCCGCACGCCCGGCTGAACGCGTCATTCGCCCCGCGCAGCGCCGCGCCGGGCAGGCTTGCCTTCGTATCGCAGAGCGGCGCGCTGGTAACGGCGATGCTCGACTGGGCATCGCGCAGGGATCTGGGCTTTTCCGCGGTTCTTTCGGTGGGAGACATGGCCGATGTCGACCTGGGCGACCTGCTCGACATGCTGGCCGCCGACAATGCCACAGATGCGATCCTGCTATATGTCGAAGGCGTCACCGACGCGCCCAAATTCCTGTCGGCGGCGCGCGCGGCGGCGCGCGTGAAACCTGTCGTCGCCGTCAAGGCGGGGCGCTCGGCGGCTGCCGGGCAGGCCGCGCTGTCGCATACCCGCGCGCTGGTCGGCGATTGGGACGTTTACGCCGCCGCCTTCCACCGCGCGGGCATCGTGCTGGTCGATAGCCTCACCGAATTGTTCGATGCTGCGCAGCTTCTCTCCCAGATTCGGCCCTCGGCCAATTGTCGTCGCCTGGGCATCATCACCAATGGCGGCGGCGCGGGCGTCCTCGCCGCCGATGCGCTGGCTGAAACCCACGGAGCGCTAGCGGAACTTTCTCCGGCGAGCGTCGCGGCGCTCGATCCGCACCTGCCGCCCGGCTGGTCGCGCGCCAATCCGCTCGATCTGGTCGGGGATGCGCGCGCCGATCGCTTTACCGCGGCGGTCCAGACGCTTCGCGATGATGATGGCGTGGATGCGCTGCTGGTCATCCATTGTCCGACAGCGGTGGCGACCGGGACCGAAATCGCGATCAGCGTCGCTGAAGCGACAGCAAATGCGGGCGGTCGCGCCAAGCCGGTGATCGCCTGCTGGATGGGCAGCGCGAACGCAGCCGCTGCGCGGCCAATTTTCGAGCGTGCGAAAATTCCGCTGTTCGACAATCTCGACGATGCCGTGCGTGGCTTTGGTCGGCTGGTTCAGGCGAACGAAGGCCGCGCCGCGCTGCTGCGCGCGCCCGCCCGGGTTACACGCTCGGAGGCCGATCGCGCGGTGGCGGGTCAGATCATCGCTGCTGCGCGCGCAGCGGGACGGACGACGCTCAGCGCGCCGGAAACCCGCGCGCTGATCGCGGCCTATGGCATTCCCACCGTCCGCAGCGTCACGGCGGCGAGCGTCGACGACGTCGCCGCTGCCTGTGCGGGGCTTTCGGCGCCGTATGCGGTCAAGCTGGTTTCGCCGGCATTCCCGCACAAATCCGATGTTGGCGGCGTGCGGCTGGGACTGGCATCGCCCGAGGCGGCGGCGACGGCAGCGGCGGAAATCGCCGAACATATCGCGCGCGAACATCCCGACGCACCGATCGACGGCTTCGAGATCGAACCGATGGTCGCCCCGGCTGACGGTATCGAGCTGCTGCTGGGCATCGCCGATAATGCCACTTTCGGACCGATTCTGGCCTTTGGCGCGGGAGGCGAAGCCGTCGAGGTGTTGCGCGATCGCGCGCTCGGGCTTCCCCCGCTCGACGATGCGCTTGCGGGGGCGATGATCGACGGCACCCGGGTTTCGCGGCTGCTTGCGGGATATCGCAACGTCGCGCCGGCCGATCGCGGGGCGATCATCCGCGCGCTCAACGGCGTATCGGCGATCGCAGTCGACTGGCCGGACATTCTCGAACTCGACATCAATCCGCTGCTTGCGACATCCGACGGCGTGATCGCACTTGACGCACGGGCGCGGATTTCCGAGCAGCCGCGCGCGGCGCGACTGGCGATCCGGCCCGTCCCGGTCGAATGGACCGCGGAGCTGGTGACGCGCAGCGGGCTGAAGCTGCATGTGCGGCCGGTGGTTCCATCGGACGAGGCGACGCTCGCCGATCTCTTCGCCCATATGAGCCCGGAGGATCTGCGCTTCCGCTTCCTCACCGGCCTGCCCAAGGTGGACCGCGAGCGTCTCGTGGCGCTGACTCAGGTCGACTATCGCCGCACGATCAACTTTCTGGCTTTCGCCGGAGACATTCTCGTCGCCAGCGCGATGCTGGTCGCCGATCCCGATCATGTCCGCGCCGAACTGGCAGTGGCAACACGCGCGGATTTCAAGGCGCGCGGCGTGAGCTGGGCGCTTGTCGAACATGTCATGCGCTATGCGCGCGCCGAAGGCATCAGCGTGGTCGAATCGATCGAAAGCAGCGAAAACCATGCCGCGCTGGCGCTCGAGCGCGAAGCCGGGTTCGCCGTCGTTCCGCGCGAGGGAGCGCCGGGCGAAATCCTGGTCCGCCGCAACGTCCGCTGAATCCGCAGTCAGGCCTCGGCCTGGCCCATGCCTGCCGCGAAGGCGACGCGAAGCGCCTCGGCAAGGCTGCGCGCGCGCAGTTTCGCCATGATGTTCGCCCGGTGCACCTCCACCGTGCGTGGCGAAATGCCAAGATCATAGGCGACAGTCTTGTTGGGAAAACCGCGCGCAAGGCCGTCGAGCACCTCGCGCTCGCGCTCGCTGAGCGCCCCCAGGATCAGTTCCGCCTCGGCCGCGCGCGCCATGACGTTCTTGCTCGAATCGAGCAAGGTGAACGCCTGTTCGATCGCATTGAGCAGCGTATCATCCTCGAACGGCTTGCGGATGAAGTCGACCGCACCTGCCTTCATCGCGCGGACCGCAAGCTCGACATCGCCATGGCCCGTCAGCAGGACGACCGGCAATGTCACGCCGCGCTCGTTCAACGCCTGCTGAACCTCGAGCCCGTCCATCTCCGGCATGCGAATATCGAGCAGGATGCAGCCCGGCTGAAGCTGCCGGACCTGTTTCAGAAATTCGACTCCCGAACTCCAGCTGCGCACCGTGAAACCGGACACCTTGAGCAGGAAGCCGGTGCCGCGTCGGACGCGCTCGTCGTCGTCGATCAAATGAATCAGCCGTCTGTCACCCATCGCTGCCTTTCCCGTCCTGTGGTGGAAGCGTGAAATGAAATTCGGTGCCGCCGCCCGCACGCGGCGCCGCCCAGATTTTTCCGCCATTCGCCTCAACGATGGTGCGGCATATCGAAAGACCCAGGCCCAGGCCGTTGCGCTTGGTGCCGTGGAACGCGCGGAACAGGTCGCCTGCCACGCCCGGGGCAAGGCCAGGCCCGGTATCCGCGACGATCACATGGGCAAACCCGTTTTCGCCGGTATGTGCGGAGACGCGTAGCCGGCGGACCGGCGAATCTGCCATCGCCTCGATCGCATTGCGCATCAGATTGACCAGAACCTGCTGGATCTGGATGCGATCGACAAAGACGGGAGCAAGCGCGGGATCGCACTCAAATTCGGTCTCGATGCGCGTTTCGCGTGCCCCGATGAGCACCAGACGCGAGGCTTCGGCGATCAGTTCGGGGAGCGGCTCGGCGCTTTTTTCCAGGTCGCCGCGCGCGACGAAATCGCGCAGCCGATGGACGATTTCCCCCGCGCGCATCGCTTCCTCATTGGCCAGATCGAGCGCCTCGGTGATTTCGGCGATGCGGTCGCGCTCGCCCCCACGGATCAGCTTGCGGGCGCCGCGGACGAAAGTTGCGATCGAAGTGATCGGCTGGTTGATCTCATGGGCGAGCGTCGCCGCCATGGTCCCCATCGCGCTCAGGCGGCTGGCATGGACGAGTTCCTGCTGCAGATGCTCGATCTGCTCCTCGGAATCGAACCGCTCGCTCAGGTCGCGGATGAAGCCGGTAAAGATGCGGCCATCGGGGCCGTTCGCTTCGGCGACCGACAATTCGATCGGGAAATGCGATCCGTCGCGGCGCGCGGCGATCACGGTACGGCCATGGCCGATGATCCGCTTTTCGCCAGTCTCCAGATAGCGCCGGATATAGCTGTCGTGCCGGCTGTGATCGGGTTCGGGCATCAGCCGCGAAACGTTGCTGCCGATAATCTCGCTGGCGGCATAGCCGAACATGACTTCGGCCGCCCGGCTGAACGACCGAATGGTCCCTGTTGCGTCGATGAGCACCATCGCGTCGGGAACCGTCGCAAGAATGGTGCGGAACTGCTCGGCGCTCGCCGCAAGCGTGCGTTCGCTGGCGCGTTCCGCGGTGATGTCGCGGACCACCTTGCCGAAGCCGCGCAACCTGCCCTCGCCGTCGTGGAGCGCTGTCATCGTGACATGCGCAAGAAATTCGGAGCCGTTCTTTCGGCGACGCCATTCCTCGCGCACCAGCCTGCCTTCGGCCCGTGCCTGGGCCAGATCTCGTTCCGCCTCTCCCGCCGCAACCGCCGGGTCGGAATAGAAAATCGACATTGGCCGACCGAGCGCTTCGGCTTCGCTCCAGCCGGTCAGGCGCTCCGCCCCGTGATTCCAGACAGTCACATATCCCTGAGGATCGACCATGTAGATCGCATAGGCCTCCGCCCCGTCGATCAGCAGTTCGAGTTCCTCGGCAAGGACCGCGGCGGCCTGGGCGCGCTCGGCGGCGAGCCGCTCGCTTGCCAGCGAATTGCGTTGGAAAGAGACGAGCCGCGCGGATACCCAGAGTATCACGATAGTCGCGAACAGATATTCGGCCAGTTCGATGCCTACCCCGGGCCCGGAATCCCACCATGGCAGGTTGGCGAAGAACACGCCCAGCAGCGCGCACAGCAGCGCGGGCAGCGTTCCGCCGAAGACGGCCGTCACCAGCACCGCGACGGCAAAGAACAGATAATGCCCGTGACCGGGCAGCGCCATCTGCATCGCGAACCGGGCGAGCGCCGCCACGGCGGCGGCGGCGGCGCCAAACGCATAGCGCGCCGCCGGGCGCTGCTGCGACAGGCGAAGGCGTGGGCGGTGTCGATAGGGCTCGATCGTGATCATCGGCGTCATGCCATCACCCCGACGCCAGCGATCCCGAGCGCTGCCAGAAGGCATTCGTCGTGGAACGGCTTGTCGATCACCGCGCAAAACCCTGCAGCCTTGGCGATCGCGCGGGTTTCCGGGTTCGCAAAGGCCGAGATCAGGACCGCAATCCCGCACCACCCCTTTGCGCGGAGCATCTGCAGCAATTCGATGCCGTTGCGATCAGGCAGGATATAGTCGGCGACCAGATGGCTGGTATGCATCGCCGCCGGTTCCGCCAAGGCGGGATCGGCAGCTGCAAAGGCATGAACCGCAAAGCCATTGCCTTCGAGCGTCAGTTGCAACGCCCTGCGAACGCCGATGTCGTCCTCCACCAGCAGAAGTCGGCCGGCTGGTACCTTCACGAGCGCTGATGCGACCATTTTCGTCGGTTCCGACTAGAAGCTGAGTACAACTCTTCCTTCAACCTTACCTGCGGAAAGCCGGGAAAACACATTGTTGATCGCCTCGAGCGGTTCCGTTTCTATCTGTGCGCGAACCTTGCCCTCAATTGCGAAATCGATCGCTTCGGCCAAGTCGACGCGCGTGCCGACAATCGATCCGCGGATCGTAATACGCTTGAGCACGACATCGAATACGGGCGTCGGAAACTCGCCGGGCGGCAGCCCGACCAGGCTCACCGTGCTGCGCCGCCGCGCTGCCTGGATCGCCTGGCGGAAGGCGGGGATCGAAGGCGCCGTCACCAGCACCCCATGCGCGCCGCCTTCGGTTTCCTTCACGATCTTCGAGGCAAATTCGGGGTCGCCAGCATTGAGCACCGCATCGGCGCCCAGCGATTTGGCCAGCGCCAGTTTCGTGTTCGAAACATCGACCGCAGCGACATGCAATCCCATCGCCTTGGCATATTGCACGGCGATGTGCCCCAGCCCGCCAATGCCCGAGATCACCACCCATTGCCCGGGCCGCGCCTCGGTTTCCTTGAGACCCTTATAAGTGGTGACGCCCGCGCAAAGGATCGGGGCAATCTGTTCGAAATTCACGTTGTGCGGCAGGCGCCCGACATAATCTGCGTCGGCGATCACATAATCGGCATAGCCGCCGTCGACACTATAACCCGTATTGTGCTGGTGCGCGCACAACGTTTCCCAGCCCGTTTCGCAATATTCGCAGCCGCCGCAGGCATCGTGCAGCCAGGGAACTCCCACGGCATCGCCGAGATGGAAACCACTGACCCCCGGCCCGATCGCAGCGATCCGTCCCGCGACTTCGTGTCCCGGCACAAAGGGAAGGGTCGGCTTGACCGGCCAGTCGCCATTAGCGGCGTGAATATCGGTATGGCACACACCGCTCGCATGGACCTGGACGAGTAGTTCGCCGCGTCGCGGCTCGGGTATCGACCGCTCCTCGATTTCGAGCGGAGCGCCGAAAGTGCGGACTACCGCTGCGCGCATCTTCTCCATCTATTGTATCTCCCGGCCTTCGAGCCGCCTTGCGAATGACATTCCGATCAATGCGTCAGGAACAGCGGCACCGGACATTCCTTGAGCATGCGGCGCGTAACGCCGCCAAAGGCGGCCTCGACAAAACGGCTGTGGCCGAAGCCTCCCATCACCAGATATTCCGCGCGCGTCTCGTCGATCATGTCGAGAATGACGCTGCTCGGAATATCGAATGCATTGGATCGACGGCGGATTTCGGGGTTGATTCCGTGGCGCGACAGATATTCCGCCGCTCCTTCCGCGGGCGTCCGGATCGACCCGTCTGCTACTTCGACAAGGATCACGTCGGTTGCAAGCGACAGAAGCGGCACCGCTGCACGCATCGCCGCTTCGGCCTCGGGCGATCCGTCCCAGGCGATCAGTGCGCTTGCGAACAGGTCGAGCCTACGGGTCTGTTCGGGAACAGCCAGCACGGGTTTGCGGCTTCGAATCACGGTATCGCCAACAAGCTCGACCATGTCGGGATAGGTAATCGTATCAAGCTCGCGGTTGAGAACGACGATGTCGGCAAGCGCCGCGGCATCGAGCACCGATGGCGTCAGAAATCCGGTTTCCTCGAGCCAGTCGAACGGAACATCTTCGGCATTCAGTCGCGCTTCGATGCGCGTCCGATTGCTTTCCTCGCGCGCGCATTCATCCTCCATCAGCAGGCCCGAGCCGCCAACGGCAGCGTACTCGCCTGCCAATAGCGGCAGAACCGTCACATGGACGCAGGTGAGATGACCGCCGATACCGCGCGCCAGGTCGAGTGCGGCCTGAAACCGGGCTTCCTGACCGACATCGTCATGCAACAGCACCAGTACATTCTTCATTGCGGCCTCCTCGAGTGAATACGGCGAAGCTGCGCCGGTGGCCGCGTCGGCGACATGCGGGAATTTACGTATGCCGGCTTCGGCAGCTTCACCGAAAAGCGCTGCGTGTTCCGCGCAAAGGCTATGGTATTCAGCGCGTTCCGTACGGAGCTGTGCGCCAAGCCAGCCTCGATTGCACGTTCCGCTATCCTGCAGCGCGGCACGATAGCGCGCGATATTGCGAGCGCAGACGAAGAGTTTCAGCCGGATTTGCTCAAGTCGGGCATCCGGCTCAAACGGTATTTCCGACATTCGGGTCGTGGCCATGCTCCATCCCGTGATTTCGCCGTGACAGGCGAAAGCGCACGGACGACTCGCGCGCGAAGCAAATATACGCTGTGGGAGCGTGGCGTCGGTTAGAATCTAACCCTGGTTAGGAACATCGTCGAGGTCGGGGGGAATCGAACCGAAAAGACGTTTCATTTCGGCGATATTCTCGAAATAGCATTCGCACGAGGCATCCCGCAGCCCTGCGCGGTCGATGACGTTCATGCGTCCCCGGGAATAGCTGATGAATCCTGCTTCGCGCAATTCCCTGACGGCAAGCGTTACACTCGATCGAGGCACACCGAGCATCATCGCCATGAATTCATGCGTCAGCGAAAAACTGTCCGCAAGCGCGCTGTCATGCGTCGTCAGAATCCATCGACAGGCGCGCTGCGTGAGCATGTGGAGCCGGTTGCAGGCAGCCGTCTGAACGAGCTGGCCATAAGCGAAACGGGCATAGCGCTGCATCAGATCGCGAAGCGCGGCATCCTCCGCCATTCGGCTGCTCAGCACCTTGCGCCCTACCCGAAATGCATTTCCCGGAACCTGAACCATCGCTTCGATCACCGCATCGTCGATTCCGAAAAGCGCGATGGGGTCGGTGATGCCTTCGATCCCAACCGCCCCCACTTCCACCGAGCGTCCGTCACGCATCACCTTGACCAGCGAGATTACGCCGCGATTGACGAAATAAAGGTGTTCGATCGGTCGGTTTACATGATCAATGGTTTCACCTGAAGTGAGTTCGACAAAGTCGAGACAGGGCAGGAGAAGATCGAGCGATTCGGAGGGAAGCAGTCGCAACAACTTATTGTTAATTGTTTTGTTCTTCATCAACCCCCAGCCCCTTTCCGACTGTGCTGGATCTACTGCTATATGTTCCATCAGAGCATCGCGGCTGGTTGGAACGCGATCCCATATCCACTGATTTCCCGGGATACTGCCTGAACTTTTGGCAATTGTATACTTGAGTGAGCGGACTAGATGGCGGATGATTCGACAGGACAGGCTGGCGCTTTAGATCAAGACCAATCCCCACGAGGGGGATTAGGCTCGTTGGTTGATCAGGCCTTCGAACTTGTTGATCGTGTGGGTTACGATTCCAGCGATCTGCGTCAGCGTTGGGATAACAGGCTCGTCCTCGAACGGGTGGTCTCCCTCGGCGAACTTTATCTCAACGGCCGCCTTGAAATTGTTTTGTATGGGGACTTCTTCTGGAAGTCTTATGAGTGTCTGTGGCTTCGACGCATCGCTGTGGACCGTCAAGCTGATGCTGCCGCCACCGGAATTGAACCGAATGACTCCGACTTCAAGAAAGGTCAGCGCCGGAATAATGAGGTTGTGTTTGTCGAGATTGCTGAGGTCGTTGAAGAGCCAGAGTTTCTCATCCGCTCCACCTTCAGGACGTATGTCGTTAAGAAAGACTTCTTTGGCTCCGGGCAGGGCTTGCTCTATCGCCGCCAAGGACGCGTCGGCTATGAGGTTTTCCCTTTTGGGATGCATGGGAAAGTATGGCTTGAATTTGGGCCTGTCGGTTGCGGGAATGGATCGGATGATGCCGCCGGCCAGGTGATCCAATGCGCTCCGGAGATTGTGGATGGCATCACCAATGATGAGAGCAAACAGCTCTGGAAGGTATTGATGAGGAACATACCGGAACTGAGTGGCGGGAGGGTTGTCCTCAGGAACGGCATATTTCACTGGATGCCAGCCAAGATAGTACCAGTGGGGATTCAGGGGTTCCGAACATCGCCGCAGTTCGTCAATGTGGCAATTGGCCCGCTCAACCTTTAGTCTTGGGCCGATCAATATGTTAGGATCAAGCAATGGAGAACTCCGATCAAGACACCTACTCCGAAGCGGAGACGATGGCCCGTCGCGAGGCGGCTTTAAAGAACATGCTTGCCACCCCTCACAAGCCGCAGAAGGATAGCAAAAAGGGCGGCAAGGAGTCTCAGTCGAAATAGCGCTTTCGGCGCTCGCCTCGCGCCTGTGGAGGCGCGTAGTGCTTAGGCAGCGAGCTTGTCAGTCCGCCGATAGGTGAGGCGGCGGCCGATGCCGCCTTTCAGGATGACCGCAGCGCGCTCCCCATCGGTCATGTCGCGCGTGTTGTAGCGCAGGTCGAACTCGGCGCAGTAGCGGCCGAGATGCGCCTCGCTCATGTGGTGGTAGGTGCCGATGACGCCGCGCTTGAGAATCGAAAAGAAGTTTTCTGCGGTGTTGCTGTGCTTGAAGCCACCCGTGGTGACGTATTCCTTCGCGCTGTGATTAACGACCGAATGACCGGCAAACTCGCGACCAACGCGGGTGTAAACCATGCTTTCGTCGGTCATCAGGTGCGAGGCGCGGTCAACGTTCGTAACGATCAGCGGGCGCAGCGTTTTGGCGTTGACGTTGGCGACGTGGAACGAGCGGGCATGGCCGTCGCGATCCACCAGCGCGACAACCGCCTTCTTGGGCTTCACGGCGCGGGTAGCGCGGTTCTTCTGCTTGCCGCCCACGAAGGTTTCGTCAGCCTCTACCACGGCGTTGGCGCCGCCGAGCGGGCCAGTAGGCGCCGCGCCGTCCATCGCTTCGCGAATGCGGTGGCAGAGAAACCAAGCGGTCTTGTACGTGACGCCGAGCATGCGCTCCATCTGCTTGGCGCTCATGCCCTTTTTGCTGGCGGCCATCAAGTGCGTGGCGAGCAGCCACTTATGCAGGGGAACGTGGCTACGCTCCATGACGGTCCCGGTGCGAACGGTGAACTTGTCGCGGCAATCGTTGCACAGGAACATTCCGGCCTGCGTCTTGCCTTCCATCCGACGTACGCGAACCGATCCGCAGTGCGGGCAAACGGGCTCGCCGCCCCAGCGCGAATGCTCGATATGCGCTTCCGCCTTGGCTTCGTCATGAAAGATCGGGTCGGTGATGTTCGTTACCATGCACAGGGTATGGCACAATCAGCATGCTAAGTAAAGTATATAATTGCCGAACTTTTCGTGTCGAAAAAGCGCTCGGCGGAATTTTTGGCGCGGCTGTCCCAGGCGCAGAGGCGAAGAGCGAAAACCGTATAAGGAATCCGGCGATCGTTTCGGGGCAATATGATAGTGTGGAGAAGCGGAGGTGGCTTGTCGTCTGAGAGGGATGTGCAAGCGGGTTTGATGCGCGCTCCGCTTTGCATTTGGAGATTGACCGCTGGCTCCCGGGACCTATCGCTAGCCCCCTTTCGTTCATTCGGAGACCCAGAATTTGACTTCCCGCGAGCTTACCGGTCTGCTGACCCGGTCCGATGACGATGATGCGATGCGCGATACGGCATCCTCCTGGCTGTGGCGGATTGGCTTCGGGGCGATCAGTTGGCCGTGGTTGCTAGCGAGCCTGTCCGGCGGCCGTCAGAGCGAAAAGCAAGCGCTGCTCGCCGAACTCGACCTGCCGGACGACGCGCTGCCCCATCTCGGCAGCTGGAAGGCCGATGTCGGATTCCTGCGCCACATCGCCCGCGAAATTTCCAGTCTCCGCCCTGCTCATGTCGTGGAACTGGGGGCAGGTGCATCGTCGCTCATAGCTGCCAGGGCCTTGGCGCTGCATGGTGGCGGGAAACTCCATAGCTTCGATCAACATGGCGATTTCGTCACGGCGACACGTCAGTGGCTCTCGGACAACGGGATGGACGTCGATATCCGCCATGCACCACTGACCACCCGCTCGACCGATTGGCCGGGGCGATGGTATTCGTTGACCGATTTACCTGATCGGATCGACATGATCATCATCGACGGTCCGCCCTGGAGCGTGCATCCGCTGGTGCGCGGGGCGGCGGACGGGCTGTTCACACGGCTTGCGCCGAACGGTGTCATATTGCTCGACGACGGAGCGCGTCCCGGCGAAAGACTGGTAGCCCGGCGCTGGCGTCGGCGCTGGCCGGACATCGATTTTCGGCTCATGCGGGACGGGACGAAGCGCACGCTGATCGGCCGCAAGCGCGATGCCCGTTCGCCTGTGGCAAACGACAATGAGGCGGGGCATTTACGGCGACGCGCGCTGCGCATTGCGATGGCGACCGCATTGATTGCTTCGGGATGGATCGCGCGCGGTGAACTTGGCCCGCTCTCGGCTCCCGCGCACGCGGAGTCATTTGTCGACGAGGCGGTGGATTCACACCGCACCGGACTGTTGCGCCAGGCAATGGCATCCCAGCTCGAAAACACGATGCTTGATCCGATCGAAATCACGCGATCGACCGGAATAACGCTGCCCACCCTGCCGGCGGGCTGGATTCTTAAGGACGTGCAACTTTATCCGACGACAGACAGTCCGGCTGTCGCGTTGTCGCTGATCTCGGATCATGGCGAGCAAATCACTCTTTTCGCCGATCGTACCGACACGCTCGCAGATGCGCATCCGCTGCTCGCCAAGCGGGCAAGCGAGACGGTTGCCTATTGGGAAAATGGTGATGCCGCTTTCGCAGTTGCCGGCCAAGTGGCGCCGGAGCGCGCGCTTGAACTCGCCGCTGCCGTCGCGCGGTCACAGCGGGGAAATCTCTGAAGCGCCACCGCGTTAGCGAGGCCGACCTTTATGCTTCGCTAATGCGTTTGGCGTCTTTTCCCATGGATTAGCAATGCATCGATGCACCACTTGATGGGCTGGCACTGACGCCAGCTATTCGGGAGGTGTTTTCATGTCAGTCGAGCTTTGGCTCGGCGCGGTCGTCGCGCTGGGGCTTCTGGTCTATCTGATCGTCGCGCTCGCGCGACCCGAGCGGTTCTGAGGGCGCGGCGATGGCTTCCGCTTCGGCGCGTTCGTTGTTCACATGGGGATTGATAGGCCCTGCGATCCGCGACGCCTTTCGCAAGCTCGATCCGCGCACGTTGATCCGCAATCCGGTGATGTTCACGACAGCGGTGGTGGCAGCGCTGCTGACGGTGCTGCTGATCGCCGGGCAGGGCGTCGGCGGTGCCTGGTTCAACCTCCAGCTCGTCTTCTGGCTGTGGCTGACCGTGCTGTTCGGCAATTTCGCCGAAGCGCTGGCGGAGGGACGCGGCAAGGCGCAGGCGGCATCGCTGCGCTCGACCAAGGCGGAGCTCACCGCCAAGCGGCTGCGTGGCAAGGGCGACGATTATCAAACGCTCGCCGCGTCAGGCCTTCAGCATGGCGATCTGGTGCTGGTCGAGACCGGTGACCTCATCCCCGCCGACGGCGAAGTGGTCGAGGGCGTCGCCTCGGTCAACGAAGCCGCGATCACCGGTGAGAGCGCGCCCGTCATTCGCGAGGCGGGCGGCGACCGCTCCGCGGTGACTGCCGGCACGCGCGTCATCTCGGACCGCATCAAGGTGCGGGTGACGCAAGAGCCTGGCGCGGGCTTTCTCGATCGGATGATCGCGCTGGTCGAAGGCGCCGAGCGCAAGAAGACGCCGAACGAAATCGCGCTCACCGTCCTGCTCGTCGGACTTACCATCATCTTCCTCGTCGCCGTGGCGACTATTCCGGGCTTTGCCGCCTATTCGGGTGACAGCGTGCCGGTCGCGCTGCTTGCGGCACTGCTCGTCGCGCTCATCCCGACGACGATCGCGGCCCTGCTCTCGGCGATCGGCATTGCGGGCATGGACCGGCTGGTGCGCTTCAATGTGCTCGCCAAGTCGGGGCGCGCGGTCGAGGCGGCGGGTGACGTCGATGTGCTGCTGCTCGACAAGACCGGCACAGTAACCGTCGGCGACCGACATGCGGTCGATTTCCGGCCGCTCAAAGGTGTGTCGGTGCAGGAACTGGCCAAGGCAGCGCACCGCGCGAGTCTCGCCGACGAAACGCCCGAGGGCCGCTCGATCGTCAGGCTGGCGCGCGAAGAGCACGACGTCGCAGCCGAAACGCTGGGCGACGAAGCGGAGATCATTCCCTTTTCGGCGCAGACCCGGCTTTCGGGCATCCGGACCGGCGGCGTGCTCATCGAAAAGGGCGCGGTCGATGCGATCCTGAAAGCGTGCAATGCCGGCGACAGCCCGGCAGCCTCGGAACTCAAGCGCATCACCGACGAGATCGCGCGCTCGGGCGGCACGCCGCTCGCGGTCGCGCGAGAGGGGGCACTGCTCGGCGTCGTACACCTCAAGGACATCCTGAAAGCGGGTATCCGCGAGCGGTTCGCCAAGCTGCGCCGGATGGGCATCCGCACTGTGATGATCACCGGCGACAACCCGCTGACCGCGGCCGCCATCGCCGCCGAAGCGGGTGTCGACGACTTCCTCGCCGAAGCGACGCCCGAGGATAAGCTGGCGCTGATTCGCAAGGAACAGGCCGAAGGGCGGCTCGTCGCAATGTGCGGCGACGGCACCAACGACGCGCCCGCGCTCGCACAGGCCGATGTCGGTGTGGCGATGAACACCGGCACGCAAGCCGCGCGCGAGGCGGGCAACATGGTCGATCTCGACAGCGACCCGACCAAGCTGATCGAGATCGTCGGGCTCGGCAAGCAGCTGCTAATGACGCGCGGCAGCCTGACGACCTTTTCTATCGCCAACGACGTCGCCAAATATTTCGCGATCATCCCCGCGATCTTCGCGATCTTCTATCCCCGGCTGGGCGCGCTCAACATCATGGGCCTCGCCAGCCAGCAGAGCGCGGTGCTCTCGGCAATCATCTTCAACGCGCTCATCATCCCGCTGCTCGTGCCGCTGGCGCTGAAGGGCGTCGAATATCGCCCGATCGGCGCGGCGAAGCTGCTTGTCCGCAACCTTTCCATTTATGGTCTCGGCGGTCTGGTCGCGCCGTTTATTGGCATCAAGCTGATCGATCTTGTCGTCAGCGGCCTCGGCCTCGCCTGAAGGAGCGCTCCACGATGATCCTCGCCTATCTCGCCCTCGTCACCTTCGCGCTGCTCGCGGGGCTCGTCCGCCTCGTCGCGCGCGCCTGATCGAAGGAAATTCGTCATGCTGGATGCTCTCTGGCTCGCAATTCTTGTCATCGGCGGCACCGCGCTGCTGTCGCTCCCGCTCGGCCGCTATATGGCGCATGCCATGGACCCGAAAGCGGCGGCGGCCCCGACCGATTGGTTCGAGCGCATCGGCGGCAGCGGCGCGCGGGGCGATCAGAGCTGGCAGCGCTACCTCTTCGCGATGCTCGCCTTCAACCTGGCGATGTTTCTCGTCGTGTTCGCGATTCTGGCCTCGCAGCAATGGCTGCCGTTCAACCCCGATGCCAAGGGCGCGCTCGATCCAAGCATGATTTTCAACACCGCGGCGAGCTTCACGACCAACACCAATTTGCAGCATTATTCGGGCGAGGTTTCGCTCAGCTATTTCAGCCAGCTCGGTGGGCTGATGTGGCTGCAGTTCGTATCGGCGGCGACGGGCATCGCCGCGCTGGTCGCGCTGGCGCGGGGGCTTGCAGGCCGTCCGTTCGGCAATTTCTTCGTCGATGTGCAGCGCGCCGCGTTCCTCGTCCTGCTGCCGCTCGCGATCGTGCTGGCGCTGCTGCTGGTGATCGGCCACGTGCCGATGACTTTTGCCGGGGCGGCGCACGCGACGACGCTGGAGGGCGTCGCGCAGACGATCGCGCGGGGGCCGGTGGCCGCGTTCGTCGCGATCAAGCAGCTCGGCACCAATGGCGGCGGCTTTTTCGGGCCCAATTCGACACATCCGTTTGAGAATCCCAGTTTCTGGACCAACGCGCTGTCGATGGCCGCGATCATCATCGTGCCGATGGCGTGCGTGTGGATGTTCGGGCGGATCATCGGCCGCCCGAAGCATGCGCACGTGATCTTCGCGGTAATGCTCGCCTTCCTCGTCGTGAAGGCGGGAAGTGCGGTGTGGTTCGAGCAGGCGCCTACGCAAGCGTTTTACAACCTGCCGATTGCGCAGAATGTCGGCAATCTGGAGGGCAAGGAACTGCGCTTCGGTGCTGCTGGCGGGCCGATCTGGGCAGTGCTTACCACCTCGACCAGCAACGGATCGGTCGGCGCGATGCACGACAGCCTCAATCCGATGACCGGGCTGATGCCGATGATCGGCATGTGGCTCAACGCGACATTCGGCGGGGTCGGCGTCGGCATGATCAACATGTTCCTCTACATCGTCGTTGCGGTGTTCGTCGCCGGGATGATGGTAGGGCGAACGCCCGAATATCTCGGCCACCGGGTCGAGGGGCGCGAGGTGAAGCTGGCGATCATGGCGCTTGCCGCGCACGCCTTCTTCATCCTGGTCGGCACCGCGATCTTCGCCGCGACAGCTTGGGGGGCGGGCACGGTCAACAATGCCGGGCCGCACGGGTTCAGCGAGATTCTCTACGAATTCAGCTCGGCAGCGGCAAACAACGGATCTGGCTTCGAGGGGCTGGGTGATGCCACCGCGCCCTGGAACATCGCCACCGGCGTCACGATGCTCGCGATGCGCTTCATTCCCATCATCCTGCCAATCGCGATCGTCGGATCGTTCACCGCCAAGCGCCGCGCGGCGGAGTCGGCGGGCACCCTGGGGGTGGAGAACGGCACGTTCGCAGTGATGCTGGTGATCACGATCCTGATCTTCGGCGCGCTGACTTTCTTTCCGGCAGCGGCGATCGGGCCGGTCGCCGAACATGTGACCTATATGCGTTGAGGGAGCCAGACCAATGTCCCTGATCCTGTCCAGCCTGCGCACCGTCATCGTCTCGATGCTGATCTGCGTCGTCGGCTATGCGTTGCTCATCCTTGGCGCAGCACAGCTGCTCAATCCGGCGGGTGCGCAAGGCTCACTCGTCCGTGCCGCCGATGGCCATTTCGTCGGGAGCAGCCAAATCGCACAGGCCTTCACCGCGCCGCGCTATTTCTGGCCACGCCCCTCGGCAGTCGATTATGCAGCGGATGCGGCCGGCGGCAGCAACAAGAGTCCGACCAGTTCCGACCTGACCGATCGCGGTGGCGAGATCGTCGCGCGCTATGGCGCCACTGCCGCTCGCCCCTTGCCAGCCGATCTCGCCACCGCCTCCGGAGCGGGCCTCGATCCGCATATCAGCGAAGCAGGCGCACTGTATCAGGTGCCCCGCGTGGCCGCCGCCCGGGGGGTTGAGCCGGATGCGGTGCGGACGCTGGTCGCGAGGCTGGCTTATTCGCCCGGGGGGCCGTTCACCGACATCCGCATCGTCAACGTGCTGGCGCTGAATCTTGCGCTCGATACTGCGGAGCCTGCCGCCGATCCATGACCCTTTCACCCCGGCAAGCTCGTTCACCAGCAAGCTCTCCTGCGACACTGGTGTGCCTCACCGCTCCGGGCCGTTCCGTCCGGAGCGGCCTTTTTGCGTGCCGGAAAATCGCTGTTGGACAGCCTCCGCGAAAGCGCGCAGGCAGGCAGGAATGAGCGGGACCGATCCCTACGAAACGCGCCCGTCGCCCGACGCGCTGCTGCGAAGCGCGGCGCAGGAGGGACGCGGGCGGCTCAAGGTGTTTCTCGGTGCCGCTCCCGGCGTCGGCAAGACATATGAGATGCTGCTTGAAGGCGCGGAGCGGCAGCGAGGCGGCGTCGATGTCGTCGTCGCCGTGGTGGAGACGCATGGCCGCGCCGATACCGAGTCGCTGACCAAGGGCTTCGAAATCGTGCCGCGCCGCACGATCGACTATGAAGGCCATGCGCTGACCGAGATGGATCTCGACGCGGTGCTTGCCCGCCGCCCGGCACTCGCGCTGGTCGACGAGCTTGCGCACACCAATGCTCCGAGCTCGCGCCATGTGAAGCGCTGGCAGGATGTCGAGGAACTGCTCGCGGCGGGCATCGACGTCTATTCGACGCTCAACATCCAGCACATCGAAAGCCTCAACGACGTCGTCGCGTCGTTCACGAAGGTGCGCGTGCGCGAGACCTTGCCCGATCGGGTGCTCGAGGATGCCGAGATCGAGGTGGTCGATATACCGCCCGACGACCTGATCGAGCGATTGAAGGCGGGCAAGGTCTATATTCCCGATGAGGCGAGCCGCGCCCTCAACCATTTCTTCTCGAAGTCGAACCTGTCGGCGCTGCGCGAACTGGCGCTGCGCCGGGCGGCTCAGGCGGTCGATGCGCAGATGCTGGACTATCTGCGCAGCCATGCGCTTGCCGGAACCTATGCCGGTGGCGAGCGCATCCTGGTAGCGGTCGGCGAACAAGCGGGTGCCGATGCGCTGGTCCGCGCCGCCAAGCGGCTCGCCGACGCGATGCGCGCGCCTTGGACCGCACTCCATATAGAAACCCCGCGCGAAGCGCGTTTCACCGATGGCGAGCGCGAGCAGCTCGCGGCCAATCTCGGACTGGCGGCAACGCTGGGCGCGACGATCGTCACCGTCCCGGCAGGGTCGGTGCTGGAAGGGCTGACCGACCAGCTTGCCACGTCCCGCGCGACGCAGCTCGTTCTCGGAAAGTCCCAACGCAGCTGGTGGTTCGAACTCCGCCATGGATCGGTGGTCGACCGCATCGTGCGCGAAAGTAGCGGGGTGGCGGTCCACGTCCTGCCGCTGGAGGAAGGAGGAGGAAAGTCGCGCGGCAAGCGGACGCCGGTTTCCGGACGCTGGCAGGAATATCTCTGGAGCCTCCTCGCAGTGGCGGCGATGGTGCTCATTGGTCGACTGATCGAACCGCTGATCGGCTATCGCAGCACCGATCTATTGTTCCTCGTGCCCACGATCGGCGCGGCGACGCTATATGGGCTTCGCAAGGGCCTGGTCGCGGGCGTCGCCTCGGGCCTTGCTTATAATTTCTTCTTCATCCCGCCGCGCTACACGCTGACCATCTACGAGCCGGAGAATGTCGTCACCTTCTTTGTGCTGATCTTCGTCGCGGTGCTGACCAGTCAGCTCGCCGGGCGGGTCAAGGCGCAGGCGGAACTCGGCGCGCGCAGCGCTCGCGAAAATGCCGCGATCGCCGGCTTCGCGCGAACCTTGGGCGGCATGTCCGAACAGGGTGAGACGGCGCGCACCGTCTGTGCCGAGATCGCGCGCTTGATGGGTGTCAACGCGATTCTGTTGTCGCGGTCCGAGGGAGCGCTCGCGATAACCGCCGCCTATCCTGTCGAACCGCGGCTTTCCGCGATCGACAACGCGGCGGCCGACTGGGCCTGGGATCGTGGCGAGGCGGCGGGGCGCGGCACTGGCACGTTGACGGCATCCGAGTGGCGGTTCCATCCGCTCCGGACCGCACTCGGCACGCTTGCCGTGCTCGGCGTGTCGCGAAGCGATGCCGGCGATCCGGTGCCCGCAAACCGCGCGGTGCTGTTCATGAGCCTGGTCGATCAGTCGGCGCTTGCCCATGAACGCCTGAAGCTCGAAGACGATATGCGCGAAGTGGTGGCGCTCAAGCAGCGCGACCAGCTTCGGGGCACGCTCCTCTCTTCGATCGCGCACGATCTCAAGACGCCGCTGACGGCGGTGACGGCTGGGGTGGAGGCGCTCGAGGCGGAGCCGGACAATGCCCGACTTCGCGGCACCATCCGCACCGAAGCGCGGCGGCTCCGCCGGTTCTTTGACGACCTGATCGACATGACGCGTATCGAGGCCGGCGCGATCCATCCGCGGCCCGAGGCGACCGACCTTACCGATGCGATCGCTTCGGCGGTCCACGACGTCAAAGCGGCGCGCGAGGGACGCAGGGTTACCCTCGACGTTCCGGCAAACCTTCCGCTGGTGCGCACCGACCCCAGCCTGCTCCATCACATCCTGATCAACCTGATCGACAATGCCGCCAAGTTCAGCGGCGACGGCTCGGAAATCCGCATCGAGGGCCGGCGCGAGCGCGACGGCCTGCGGCTCGCGATCCTCGATCAGGGCCCCGGCTTGCCGTCCGGGCGCGAGGATGAACTGTTCGGCACCTTCACCCGCGTCGAGGGATCGGACCGCACCGGCGGAACCGGCCTTGGCCTCGCCATCGTGAAGGGCTTTGCCGAAGCGCTGGGGATCGAGGCGCATGCCGCGAACCGGCACGACCGGACCGGCGCGATATTCAGCCTGTATTTCCCGCATTCGCTTATCATCCGACCGAAGGAGCAACCTCTTGGCAAGTGACGACCGCGCGGTGCTGGTGATCGACGACGAGCCTTCGATCCGGCTGCTCGTCATGCGCGCGCTCGACCGGGCGGGTTATAACGCTGTCGAAGCGCCGAACGCTGCGGAAGCGTTGCGGCTGGCGACGGCGCGGCGACCGATGCTTGCGATTCTCGACCTCGGGCTGCCCGACCGTGACGGCCTCGAATTGATCGGTCCGCTTCGCGATCTTGAAACGTCGGTGCTCGTGCTGACCGCGCGAGAAGCGGTGCAGGAAAAGGTCGCCGCACTCGATCTCGGCGCCGACGACTATCTCGTGAAGCCATTTGATACCGAGGAGTTGCTCGCGCGCGTGCGCACCTGCCTGCGCCACCGACAGGCTGCTCGCGGCGAGAAAGCGCGCATCGTCATCGGCGAGATCGATATCGACCTCGGCGCGCATCTCGTCCGGCGCGGCGGCGACGAGGTGCATTTCGCGCCCAAGGAATATGGCGTGCTCGCCGAGCTTGCCCGCCATGCCGGGCGCGTGGTGACCCACCAGCATCTTCTTCAAAGCGTCTGGGGAAGTGCCCATGCGCAGGATGTCGAATATCTGCGCGTTGCGATCCGCGCGCTTCGACAGAAACTGGAAGCTGATCCGACGCAGCCGCGGCTAATCCGCAATGAGCCAGCCGTTGGATACCGCCTCGTCGAGCACGACTGAGCCGAGCCGCCTTTACGCAATCCTTTATGTGATCGACATCGGTTTCCCGTCGAACGCTTATCCGCCTCGCGGATAATGTTTTCGCATGGAGGGTCGTCCCACATCTCGTGGGTGGCGAACACGATGTGTCGGCTTCATGCTGCTCATTGGCTGCTGATTTGCCTTCGCACCACCCGACATGCCTTGGCACCGCCAGTTGCGGATCAGGCCTTCTCATCTGGGCGCCGTCACGGTTGAAGCCGCAGAACGGACCTGAGGGGACATCGAGTAACAACTGCGCGCGGGTCTTCGCCAGCACGTCGCGGAAGCCGTCGAAGACTGTCATCGAGGCGGGGTGCGAGGCGCAGTCGGTGATGGACGCCTCGAGTTCACCCTATCGGATCAATGAGGATAGCCGGGCGAGGCGAAGCCGGTATTGGTCATCCGGCCATCGTTCGGGGCCTCATGGGGCGGATTTGAGCGCAGGTCAGGACGAAAACTGGAGAGCAGGTTCCAGTGAGCTGGCAATAAATACCCGAGATCAGATCAAACCATCGATTATTTCCGATAGGAATTGACCGCGCCGAAACACATCGATATTTTTCGATGAATGCAGTCGGCCGCCGCACTCGATTCCCTGTCCGCCCTGGCGCATCCCACGCGCCTCGATGCGTTTCGTCGCCTGGTGCGTAGCGAGCCAGACGGGCTATCCACCGGACAACTGGTTGCAGCCTCGGGCCTAAGCCAGAGCACCTTTTCCAGTCATCTCGCGATCCTTGTCGGGGTCGGCCTCATCGTATCCGAGAAGCGGGGCCGGCAGATGATCCAGCGTGCGAACATCGAGGCCTTGGGCGATCTCGTGCTGTTTCTTGCCAAGGACTGCTGCGGCGGTCGCGCGGAGCTTTGCAAACCGCTTGTCACGGAACTCTCCGATTGCTGCTGATGGAGCGCCCCATGCCTTCTCTTCTAAACAACGCCCTTTTCCGTTGCACGGGCAACTCGGTCCGCTCGATCCTCGGCGAAGCGCTGATGAACAAGATAGGAGAAGGCCGCTTCCGTGCCGACATCGCGGGTAGCCAGCCAAAGGGCGAGGTGCATCCGATGTCGCTCGAGGTGCTTGAGAGCTTCGGCTATCCGACCGAGGGCCTGCATTCGAAGAACTGGAACGAATTCACCAAGCCCGGCGCTCCCAAGTTCGATTTCATCTTCACTGTCTGCGATAATGCCGCGGGGGAGAAAGCTGCCCCGTGTGGCCGGGTAAACCTCTCACCGTGCATTGGGCGTCGAGGATCCCGCCGCGGTGGAGGGTGATGGCCAGCGGAAGGCGTTTATCGATGCGCTCAGCCACCTCAAGCGCCGGATCGAGCTGTTCCTGATGCTGCCGCTCCAGAGCATCGACGAAATGTCGATCCTGCGCAAGCTTGCCGCAATCGGCCGCGAAGAA
The DNA here is from genome assembly GCA_002707985.1 of Sphingomonas sp. Taxonomy (GTDB): domain Bacteria; phylum Pseudomonadota; class Alphaproteobacteria; order Sphingomonadales; family Sphingomonadaceae; genus Sphingomonas. Next base: position 54,325 of record PAOI01000030.1, read on the forward strand.
GGCGCCAGCGCCAAGGCGAAGGAAGCCTGAATGACCACCGATATTGTTATCTATCACAATCCCGAATGCGGCACCTCGCGCAACACGCTGGCGATGATCCGCAATGCCGGAATAGAGCCGCACGTCGTTGAGTATCTGAAGACGCCGCCGTCGCGCGCGATGCTCGAAAGCCTGATCGCGCGCGCCGGGATCAGGCCTCGGGCGTTGCTGCGCGAAAAGGGCACGCCCTATGCCGAGCTTGGGTTAGGCGATGAAAACCTCAGCGATGCAGCACTGGTGGACGCGATGATGGAGCACCCGATCCTCATCAACCGCCCACTTGTCGTCTCGCCGCTCGGTGTCCGCCTGTGCCGTCCGTCCGAGGCGGTGCTCGACATCCTACCAAGCCGCCAGCAGGCTGCATTCGCGAAGGAAGACGGCGAACAGGTCGTGAATGCGGCGGGGGAGCGTATCGCCTGATGCTGCTTGCGATCGGGATCTTCATTGCCACCATCACGCTGGTGATATGGCAGCCGCGCGGGCTCGGCATCGGGTGGAGCGCGATTGGCGGAGCACTGGTGGCGCTTGCCACCGGCGTCATCTCGCTCACCGACATTCCGGTAGTGTGGGATATCATCTGGAACGCCACCGGCGCCTTCGTTGCGGTGATTCTGATCAGCCTGATCCTCGACCGCGCGGGGTTTTTCGAATGGGCAGCGCTTCATGTGGCGCGTTGGGGCCGCGGCGACGGTCGCTGCCTGTTCGTGCTCGTGGTGCTGCTCGGCGCGGGCGTCGCGGCGTTCTTCGCCAATGATGGCGCCGCTCTGATCCTCACCCCGATCGTGATCGCGATGCTCCGGGCGCTGAGATACAACGCCAGGGCGACACTGGCGTTCGTCATGGCAGCCGGGTTCATCGCCGACACTTCCAGTCTGCCGCTGGTCGTCTCCAACCTCGTCAACATTGTGTCAGCCGACTTTTTCGATATCGGGTTCGGCGAATATGCGCTGGTGATGGTGCCGGTCGATCTTGCTGCAATCGCCGCCACTTTGGCGGCTCTGCTGCTCTTCTTCCGCAAGGATATTCCCGCCAGCTATGACGTCGCGCAATTGCGTGCTCCGGCAGAAGCTATCCACGACCGAGCGACCTTCCGCGCCGGCTGGGCGGTACTGGCGTTGCTGCTGCTTGGCTTCTTCGTGCTCGATCCGCTGGGTGTGCCGATCAGTGCCGTTGCCGCGATAGGCGCGCTAGCGCTCATCGTGATCGCGGCACGCGGCCGTGTGATTCCGACCGGTCGGGTGATCCGCGAGGCACCTTGGCAGGTCGTGATCTTCTCGCTGGGGATGTATCTCGTCGTCTACGGCATGAGCAACGCGGGGCTCGCCGCCGCGATCGCCGGGGTGCTTGAGCGCTCCGCTGAGGGCGGCATATGGGGTGCGGCCTTCGGAACCGGAGTCCTGTCCGCCGTGCTTTCCTCCGGCATGAACAACATGCCAACCGTCCTTGTAGGCGCGCTGTCGATCGATGCTGCCGGCGTCACGGGTCCGGTGCGCGATGCCATGATCTACGCCAACGTCATCGGCTGCGATCTCGGACCCAAGATCACCCCGATCGGATCGCTCGCGACGCTGCTGTGGCTGCACGTGCTGGGGCAGAAGGGCGTGAAGATCGGCTGGGGCTATTACTTCCGTGTCGGCATAACGCTGACGACGCCGATCCTGCTGGTGACCCTGGCAGCGCTCGCCCTGCGTCTGAGCTTCGCATGAAGCTGTTGCTCGTCTATCCGCTGGCCGCGCTGTTCGAGATCGCCGGCTGCTTCGCCTCCTGGACGTGGTGGCGGCTGGATCCGATCCGCATTGCGGTGCCGGGCAGAACGCTCGCCGAGGCGGCGAACCTGTCCATACGGGCCCTCAATCTCAGCCGCAACGAACTCCCCAACAGTCTGCCCGATGACGTCCGGCAGGATCGCGATCACATTGTCCCCGAAACTGGTACCCGCCGCCGGGCAGTGCGATCGCCACCGCAACGGAGACAATAGTCGGGAGGATTACGCCAAAGACGCCGCATTTGTTGCGCTTGGGCGGCTTGGGCGTGGTCGGTGATGTGCCACCGATCGCTTCGGCCGGGTCATAGGGCTTGAACGTCCCGGCATTGTGCGTCGATTTGTTGACGCCCGACGGCACCAGCAGCACCTGTCCGTCGAACAGGCTGCCATTGGCCGACATGCCGTTGACCTCTGCCAGCTTGTACCAGAGGCTGGCATCCCCCCACAGCGTCGCCGCGATGCTGGCCAGCGTGTCCCCAGCCTGCACCGTATAGCTGCCGCCGGCACTGCCCTGCTGATAGCTGTTGATCGGATCGTAGCTCTGCACGAAATCGGCATATGCCGTGCCGTACTGGGCCCCGCCGCGGAACGCCCCCGGATTGGTCGGCGGAACCCACGGGCAGTCCCCCGCTCTCCGCCTTGCGCAACGCGGGATAGCTGAGTGCCTCGTCGAACCGCTCGCCCACGAACGCGGCGAAGCTGCCTACGCGCTCGAGCGCCGACGCCACCTTGACGACATGATCGTCCGCGCCTGCCGGGTGCGCGCGAGTGCTCGACCAGCGCCAGCCCTAGGCGCGCGCAACGTGATTGGGCATCAGGCAGTAGGAGCAGATCTCGACGCCTGAGCGGCCCGCCGCATCGGCAGGCAGATCGAGATACAGCGCATAGTCGCCGTATTCGAAGAAGGTTTGCTCGCGCCGGTTGCCGCGTTGCGTCACCTGGTGCGGGATGCCGGGCAGGACCAGACGGGGCAGGCGGGCCATGGTACCAAGCCAGAGAGCGGGAGTGGGGTCGTCAATTTAGGGGTTATTGCACCTGTCACCGTAATCCTGTCCGAGAGACGGCGCTTATTCCTCCGCTAAAACAACCACATGCGCCCATGCCGACGGCGGGCCTTTTATCTTGCCGTAAGTCCCCAAGCCCCCTCCGACGCCCCATGTCTCCATCGAACAGCGGCTAAAGGGGAGCGGATTCAACAGCTTGAACGCCAAAGCGGCGCGGCGAGTCTCGCTCGCAGCGCCGCCTGTCTCCCTAAATAACGATGTGCAGACAACAGCTTAGCAGTGGCTAGGAGCCACTGCCTTTATCTTGCTTTACCGTCCGCACTCTATCCGATGATAATTCCACCTTCTAATCGGGGGGGAGCAAGAAGATGGTTTTCGAGCACATCGCCGGCAGCGCTGATAACGTAAATGCACTCACCTTCTTCGAGATTCCCGAGCGCGTCCCTAATATCGTCCGGCGTCGTTTTATCTTTGCGCAGAGCAAACGATTGGGGTCCAAGAACCTTCGCCCCCAAGTCATTCAAAGCTTCTTCCAGAGCGCTAAGTCGCTCGGGTGACTTCGTCGATATGAAGACAAAAAACTGCCCTGGCATGGCGAGCTTAAAGCTTTCAATCGTCATCTCACCAACCTCCTATTGGGCGAATACTGCCGTCGCCGGTGTTCGTCGGCCTAAATCGAATCGCGAACGTGCCTTCGCTGTTCACGATCACCGACGACCGCTGACCAAGCACTGTAAGGGCCGCCCGATCTGCCGCGCTGGGTTGCACCGCTAGGAAGCCAGACCCCGGTTGCGTATGCAGAATCAGGCGGGAATTCAAAGGAATTTCGCCCATTTTCGGCCCCAATTCGCGAAGGTAGAGTTGACCAGAAGCTCGGTCTCGGAAGAACGCAACTTCGTTACCGCCAGCTCTCGAAGCTCCGGCAATATCCTGAACGCCAAATTGGCCCCTGCTCACTGGCAAAGTCCCGCCAGCTTCTCGAATTTGACTTAGGCTCAGGACCTATTAAATTGCTTGCGAATGGCCCGATCGCTTGATTCACTGGTGGCGCGAGGAGGCGCTGCCATGAGTGATTTGATTTGGTTGTCC
>PAOI01000031.1 GCA_002707985.1 Sphingomonas sp.
GCCCGCGAAAAGGAAAAGCGTTCGCATTCCGGCCCGCGCGAACCGCAGGCCAAGCAGGTCCGCGACGTCAAGGTGCCCGAAGCGATCACGGTGCAGGAACTCGCCAACCGCATGGCCGAAAAGGGCGCGGATCTGGTGAAGGCGCTGTTCAAGATGGGCATGCCCGTCACCGTCAACCAGACGATCGACCAGGATACGGCCGAATTGCTGGTCACCGAATTCGGGCACAATATCGTGCGCGTTTCGGACAGCGATATCGACCTTCAGCTCGACACGACCGAGGATTCGGAAGAGTCGATGAAGCCGCGTCCGCCGGTGGTGACGATCATGGGTCACGTCGATCACGGCAAGACCAGCCTGCTCGACGCGCTGCGCGGCACCGACGTCACGTCGGGCGAAGCGGGTGGCATTACCCAGCATATCGGCGCCTATCAGGTCACGCTGAAGGACAAGTCGAAGATCACTTTCCTCGACACGCCGGGCCACGAAGCCTTTACCGAAATGCGCGCGCGCGGTGCCAATGTCACCGACATCGTCGTGCTGGTGGTGGCTGCCGATGACGGGCTGATGCCGCAGACGATCGAGGCGATCAATCATACGAAGGCCGCCGGCGTTCCGATGATCGTGGCGATCAACAAGGTCGACAAGCATGAGGCGAACCCGCAGCGTATTCGCGAACGCCTGCTCGAACATGACGTGCAGGTCGAATATATGGGCGGTGAAGTGCAGGACGTCGAAGTCTCTGCGCTCAAGAAGACCGGTCTCGACGATCTGATCGACAAGATCCAGCTTCAGGCCGAACTGCTGGAGCTCAAGGCCAATCCCGATCGCGATGCCGAAGGCACGGTGATCGAAGCCAAGCTGGACAAGGGCCGCGGCCCGGTTGCCTCGGTGCTCGTCACGCGCGGCACGCTGAAGGTCGGTGACGTGTTCGTCATCGGCGCGGAAAGCGGCAAGGTCCGTGCGCTGATCGACGACAAGGGTCGCCAGATCAAGGAAGCGGGCCCGTCGATGCCGGTGGAGATTCTGGGCATTTCGGGCGTGCCGATGTCGGGCGATCCGCTCCAGGTGGTCGAAAGCGAAGCGCGTGCGCGCGAAGTCGCCGAATATCGCCAGGGCGTTATCCAGCAGAAGCGGACGACTCAGGCTCCGGCCAGCCTCGAAAGCATGTTCTCCGCGCTGCAGGCGAAGCAGGCGATCGAATATCCGCTGGTGGTCAAGGGCGATACCCAGGGCACAGTGGAAGCGATCATCGGCAGCCTCAACAAGATCTCGACCGACGAGATCAAGGTGCGGATCCTGCATTCGGGCGTCGGCGGCATTACCGAAAGCGACGTGACGCTGGCTGGCGCCAGCGGCGCGCCGATCATCGGCTTCAATGTCCGTCCCAATGCCAAGGCGCGCGAAATCGCCGAACGGAACAAGGTGGCGCTCAAATATTATGACGTCATCTATGATCTGACCGACGAAATCCGTGCGGGCATGGCCGGCGAACTGGGCCCCGAGGCGTTCGAAACGGTCGTTGGCCGTGCGGAGATCAAGGAAGTCTTCTCGGCGGGCAAACACGGCAAGGCTGCCGGTCTGCTGGTCACCGAAGGCGCGATCCGCAAGGCGCTCAAGGCACGCATCACGCGCGACGACGTCATNATCTACAATGGCGAAATCGCGTCGCTGCGGCGCTTCAAGGACGATGTTCCGGANGTNCGCGCGGGCCTTGAATGCGGTGTGACGTTCACCCAGAACTTNACCGACATCAAGCCGGGCGACTATCTCGAAACCTTCGAAGTCGAGATGCGCGAACGGACGCTGTAAGCGATTGACCTTGTTGTGGCGCCCCGCTTCACAACAAGGTCAATTGGTCACCATCGATGATTTCCCGCTACACCTCCTCTCGGCCGCAACTGCGGTCGAAAGGAGGTGAAGGCCGATGGACACAAATGCTGTAGTAGTGGCGCTGGGCGCCGCGACATTCGTTGTCGCGTTGCTCGGGCTGGTGGTGAAGCTCATTGAGCTGAAGCNCAAGTAAGCGTCTGCGGGGCTTTGGCGTTGNAGCGCCAAGGCCCCAAAACGCATTGAGCCCGGGCGTTGCAGCACCCGGGCTCAGAAGGTGGAAGCTTGGACACTTCCGCTGTAGTGCAATCTCTATAAGCAAAAATCGCGAAAAATTCAATATGCGCCACAATGACAGCAACGAAGATCGCTCCGTCCGCGTCCTGCGCGTGGGTGAACAGGTGCGCCATGTGCTGAGCGAAATCCTCCAGCGCGGCGATGTGCATGACGATGTGCTGGCAAAGCATATGGTCAGCATCACCGAAGTNCGCATGTCGCCCGANCTGCGCCACGCNACNGTGTTCGTGAAGCCGCTGCTGGGCAAGGANGAGGAAGCGGTGATCAAGGCGCTNCGNACCAACACCGCNTATCTGCAACGCGAAGTCGCGCATCGCGTGAAAATGAAATACGCNGCGAANCTCAAATTCCTCGCCGACGAAAGCTTCGAGGAAGCGAGCCATATCGACCAGCTACTCCGCGATCCCAAGGTGGTGCGTGATCTGGGCGAGGACGAGGTCAACGATTGACACGTTCGCAGGTAAGACACATCTTACTTCCATGAACGCCAAGACGACGCTTTCGGCAAAGGGCCAGATCGTGATCCCCAAGGAGGTGCGCGACGCGCTGGGCCTGAAGCCAGGGCAGGCGTTTGAAGTTGTCCGGTCCGGCAATGGCGTGCTGTTGCGGCCAACCGCTCAGAAAAGCGGACGGTCATTCGACGAGATCACGGCCGCGATCCGCGAAATTGCTCCGAAGTGGGAAGGTCCTGCGGTTTCGATCGAGGAGATGGATAGCGCCATAGATGACATGGTTCGCCAGCGCGGATCGATCGATTGAGCCGTGCTGTCGATACCAACGTCGTTGTTCGCTATCTGACCGGAGACGATCCGGACCAGAGCGCAGTGGCGACTACCATTCTTCGCGAGGATTTCATGCTGACGGCAACGGTGTTGGTCGAGACCGAATGGGTGCTGCGTTCGGCCTATCGTTGGCCCCGCTTGCGAATTGCAGCTGCGCTGGAGGCCCTGGTTGATCTTCCCGGAGCAAATTGCGCAGTGGATGGTGTCGGCTGGGCGCTCNCCCGCATGCGGACCGGTGCCGATCTGGCGGATATGGTGCATATTTTGATGGCGGCAGGCGCAAGCGGATTTGCGACCTTCGACACACGTCTCGCCGCTGCGGCGGGCGCCGACGCTCCTCTGACAATTGAAACGCTTGCCTGATGGCTAAGCTTTATTTCTACTATGCCAGCATGAATGCGGGGAAATCGACCACGCTGTTGCAGGCCGATTTCAACTATCGTGAGCGTGGCATGCGCACGATGCTGTTCACCGCCGCGATCGACGACCGGTCGGGCGCGGGAACAATCGGATCGCGGATCGGGCTGGAGGCAGGCGCGATTCCGNTCGGCGCCGACACCGATATTCTGGCTGCGGTGACCGATGCGCTGGACGAGGGAACAGTTGCATGCGTGTTCGTCGATGAGGCGCAGTTCCTCACCGCGGCTCAGGTCGATCAGCTGGCGGTGCTGTGCGACGAACATGACGTCCCCGTTCTCGCCTATGGCCTGCGCACCGATTTTCAGGGTGAGCTTTTTCCCGGATCGGCGCGGTTGCTGGCGATTGCCGATGCGCTGGTCGAGATCAAATCGGTGTGCGATTGCGGGCGCAAGGCGACGATGAATTTGCGCGTCGATGCCGCGGGCAACCCGATCCGCGAAGGCGANCAGACCGAAATCGGCGGCAATGAACGCTATGTTGCGATGTGCCGCCGGCACTTCGCACGCGCCTTGAAAGGCGAANGCTGCTCAGCCTAGGTTCAGGTGGTTCATGCTANGTNNTCGANCATGAGACAGATTCTTTTCATGGCACCTGCCCTGCTGGCGATGACCGTCGCGGCCNCCGCCATGGCGCAGGANAANTCCGCTCGCGAACTGGGNGTCGAAACNACGATNCCGTTCGCCGATTCCAANGGGATCCGCAATTGGGAAGTCGGGCCGGTGGGTTCGAATGCCATTTTCGTGCAGGATATTCGTCGCGACTGGTATCGCGTCGAACTGGCCGGCCCGTGCATGGATCATCGCGGCAGTTTTCAGCTGGTGTACAAGACCGGACCGATGGGTCGGTTCGACAGCTGGACCAAGGTGGCGTCCTCCGATTTTCCGGGGCAGTGGTGTTCCGTGATCAGTATCAAGACGAGTGCGCCGCCGCCGGGGCATGCCGATCGTCGCGGCACCGGCCCGGACACGCCGAACGAAGTGGAGAGCGAATGATGCGGACGCCCATGCTTGTCGGTGCCGCAGTTGCGGCGATGGCGGTAATGCCCGCAACCGCGCAGTCGCTTCCGGGTGTGAGCGATACGGAAACGACCATTGCCTATGCGGGCAATGGCGGGATCGGGCAGATCGTGAAGGGCCATGGCGATGTCCTGTTCGTGCGCGACCGCGCCGATAAATGGTATCGCGTGCAGACCAATTCGGGCTGCCTTCGCCAATATCGGGACTCGATGACGGTGATTGTCGATACCGGCAACAACGCACGCTTCGATAAATTTTCGCATCTGCGGATTCCGCAACTCGCGATCACATGCGGTGTCGACAGTATCCGCGCCAGCGCCGCGCCGCCGCAGGTGGATTCGAATTCGATCGTCACGCTCGACTGACGCTGCTTGGCCCGGCGGGCCGCGTCGTTTAGACGCGCCCGCCATGCATGGCTGGATCATCCTCGATAAACCGCTCGGACTGGGCTCGACTCAGGGCGTGAGTGCCGTCAAGCGCGCGCTGCGCGATGGCGGCTATGGCCCGAAGAAGAAAGATATGCCCAAGGTTGGGCATGGCGGCACGCTCGATCCGCTGGCGACCGGCGTGCTGCCGGTCGCGATTGGGGAGGCGACCAAGCTGGCGGGCCGGATGCTCGACAGCGACAAGGTGTATGACTTCACCATCTGTTTCGGGGTGGAAACCGATACGCTCGATGCCGAGGGCAAGGAGATTGCCCGGTCCGACACCTATGTCGACCATGCCGATGTCGAAGACGTGCTGGTCGATTTCATCGGACCGATTCAGCAAGTACCGCCCGCCTATTCTGCGCTGAAGGTCGATGGCGAGCGCGCCTATGATCTGGCGCGCGCCGGCGAAACGGTGGCACTCAAAAAGCGCGACGTCACGATTCACGATCTGCGCTTTCAGAACTGGTGGAACGAGGACGGGCTGCAATATGCCACCCTCACCGCACATGTGTCCAAGGGCACGTATATCCGCTCGCTTGCACGGGACATCGCACGCGCGGTTGGAAGCGTGGGGCATGTCACCTATCTGCGTCGTACCAAGGCAGGGCCGTTTGGCCTCGAACACGCGATTTCGCTGGACAAATTGGCCGATGCCGCTAAGGAGCGGCGCCTTGAAGAACTACTCCTGCCATTGAGGGCGGGGCTGGACGACATCCCGGCTCTACTCCTCACCCCCGGTCAGGCAGGTCTGCTCCGTTCGGGGCAGCAAGTGACCGGGACAATTGCAGACGATGGACTGGTGTTTGCGATGCTGGACGATGTTCCGGTCGCATTGGCCGAAGTTCAATCCGGCATCGTCCGGGTCGTCCGCGGTTTCAATTTGTAAGCCATGATGTCGAAGGAAAAGACATGTCGATCACGCAGGAGCGCAAGGACGCGCTCGTCAAGGAACATGGCCGTGCGAACGGCGACACCGGCAGCCCCGAAGTGCAGATCGCGATCCTCACCGAGCGCATTGCGAACCTGACCGAACACTTCAAGACGCACGCGAAGGACAATCACTCGCGTCGCGGCCTGCTGATGCTCGTCAACAAGCGTCGCAGCCTGCTCGACTATCTGAAGAAGAAAGATCACTCGCGTTACGCTGAGATCATCGCGAAGCTCGGCATTCGCAAGTAACAAGGGACGGCCCCGCTTGCGGGGCCGTTTCGTTTATCGGGACAGGTGCAATCCGGCACCCGGCCCGAACCAAACCCTCTCCGTTCGCCCTGAGCTTGTCGAAGGGCGGTCCTTCTTTTCAGGAAGAACGGGGCTTCGACAGGCTCAGCCCGAACGGGTTGGGAGGGAATCGAAAGAGCCGCAATCGGCTCGATCAGATGCCCCGGACGCATAGGGCGCCCGGTGAAAAGGAAATATCATGTTCAACACGAAGAAAGTGGAAATCGAGTGGGGCGGTCAGACCCTCACGCTCGAAACGGGCAAGGTTGCCCGTCAGGCCGACGGCGCGGTGATCGCGACGCTCGGCGAAACCGTGGTGCTGTGCGCCGTTACGGCTGCCAAGAAGGTGAAGGAAGGGCAGGACTTCTTCCCGCTCACCGTGCACTATCAGGAAAAGTTCAGCTCGGCCGGCCGCATTCCCGGCGGCTTTTTCAAGCGTGAGCGCGGTGCGACCGAAAAGGAAACGCTCGTCAGCCGCCTGATCGATCGCCCGATCCGCCCGCTGTTCCCCGAAGGTTTCTACAACGAAATCAACTGCATCTGTCAGGTGCTGTCCTATGACGGCGAAAACGAGCCCGACATTCTGGCGATGATCGCCGCTTCGGCCGCGATGACGCTGTCCGGCGTTCCCTTCATGGGCCCGATCGGTGCTGCGCGCGTCGGCTACAAGGACGGCGAATATCAGCTCAACCCGACCGACGAGATGGTTGCCGAAGGCGATCTCGACCTGGTCGTCGCCGCCACCCACAATGCCGTGATGATGGTCGAATCGGAAGCCAAGGAGCTTTCGGAAGACGTCATGCTCGGCGCCGTGATGTTCGCGCACAAGGCATCGCAGGACATCATCAAGGCGATCATCAAGCTGGCCGAACAGGCCGCCAAGGAGCCGTGGGAACTCGCCGGCAATGACGGCAAGGACGCGCTCAAGGCTGAACTCAAGAAGCTGGTCGGCAAGGATATCGAAGCCGCCTACAAGCTGACCGACAAGCAGGCGCGCCAGGTCGCGCTGAACGATGCGCGCGCCAAGGCTAAGGAAGCCATGGCCGACAAGGAGCCGCAGGAGCAGCTCGTCGCGTCGAAGCTGGTCAAGAAGCTTGAAGCCGACATCGTCCGCACCGCCATCCTGAAGGAAGGCCGCCGCATCGACGGACGCAAGACCGACCAGGTCCGCCCGATCGAAGCCGAAGTGCATTTCCTGCCGCGCGCCCATGGTTCGGCGCTGTTCACCCGCGGTGAAACCCAGACGATCGCGACGACGACGCTGGGCACCAAGGACAGCGAGCAGATGATCGATGGCCTGGGCGGCCTCAGCTATCAGCATTTCATGCTGCACTACAACTTCCCGCCCTATTCGGTCGGTGAAGTCGGCCGCTTCGGCGCGCCGGGCCGTCGCGAAGTCGGTCATGGCAAGCTGGCATGGCGCGCGCTGCACCCGGTGCTGCCGAGCCATGACGAATTCCCGTACACGATCCGCGTCACCAGCGACATTACCGAATCGAACGGTTCGTCGTCGATGGCGACGGTGTGCGGCGGTTCGCTGTCGATGATGGACGCAGGCGTTCCGCTCAAGCGTCCGGTGTCGGGCATCGCCATGGGTCTGATCCTCGAAGGCGAAGACTTCGCGGTTCTGTCCGACATTCTGGGTGATGAAGATCACCTGGGCGACATGGACTTCAAGGTTGCGGGCACCAGCGAAGGCATCACCAGCCTTCAGATGGACATCAAGATCGCCGGCATCACCGAAGAGATCATGAAGGTCGCGCTGAAGCAGGCACATGCCGGCCGTGCGCACATCCTGGGCGAAATGGCCAAGGCGCTGGGCGAAACCCGCACCGAGCTGTCGGCGCATGCGCCGCGCATCGAAACGATGCAGATCGACAAGGCCAAGATCCGTGACGTTATCGGCACGGGCGGCAAGGTGATCCGCGAGATCGTCGCGACCACCGGCGCCAAGGTCGACATCGACGACGAAGGCGTGATCAAGATCTCGTCTTCGGACCTCAGCCAGATCGAAGCCGCCAAGAAGTGGATCGAAGGCATTGTCGAGGAAGCCGAAGTCGGCAAGATCTACACCGGCAAGGTCGTTAACCTGGTCGATTTCGGTGCGTTCGTGAACTTCATGGGCGGCAAGGACGGCCTGGTGCACGTCTCCGAAATCAAGAATGAGCGCGTCGAGAAGGTGTCCGACGTCCTGTCCGAAGGGCAGGAAGTGAAGGTCAAGGTTCTCGAAATCGATCAGCGCGGCAAGGTCCGCCTGTCGATGCGTGTCGTCGATCAGGAAACCGGCGAAGAGCTGGAAGACACGCGTCCGGCACGCGAGCCCCGTGAAAAGGGTGAGCGCGGCGATCGTGGTGACCGTGGCGACCGTCGTCGTGACGGTGGTCGCGATGGTGGCCGTGGCGGTCGCAGCGGCGACCGTGGTGGCCGCGGCGGCGATCGTGGCGATCGCGGTCCGCGCCGCGAGCGCAGCGAAGCCAAGAGCGACGACGAAGGCGGCGAGGACATCGGCCTGCCGTCGTTCATCACCGAGAACTGATCGTTCCATCGATCGGATCGAATGCGAGAGAGGGCCGGGTTTCCGGCCCTCTTTTCGTTGGAATCACAGTCGGCTATAGCTGTGCGGGTATCAGGTCGGCCCGCGCATCGCGAAGTCCCTGAATGCCGGGAAGACGGGGTAGTGGGGCAGAACAAGTCGACCGAACCGGGCCGATGGCTCGAACGCCTGCCGATCGCGCGCGACCGGCCCGCGCTGGCGGTAACCGCGATGCTGGGCATTTGCGCGGTCGCGCTGGCGGCGCGCTTCCTTGCCGATCCCTGGCTGACGTCGGGTTTTCCCTATGTGACGTTCTTTCCCGCAGTCATCATCTCGTCCTTCCTGTTCGGAGTGCGGGTCGGCGGGGCGGCAGGCGTGATCTGCGGGATGCTCAGCTGGTATTTCTTCATCGGCGAGCGCGAGGTGTTCACGATCAACCTCGGCGCGATCATTGCGCTCGGCTTCTACATCGTGGTGGTCGGCACCGATATCGTCATAATCCACTGGCTGCAGCGCGCGAACGACCATCTCGCGACCGAACGCGAAGTCAGCCGCACGCTGGCAAAGACGCGCGAATTGCTGTTCCGCGAATTGCAGCATCGCGTATCGAATAATCTTCAGGTCGCGGCGGGGCTGCTCACGGTGCAGAAGCGCCGCGTGCGCGACGAAGCCGCTCGCGCGGCGCTGGACGAATCCGCGCGACGGCTGGGCCTGATCGGGCGGATCAGCCGCCAGCTCTACGATGCCGAAGGCGCCACCCGTTCGATGGCCGAATTTCTGGAGCCGCTATGCGCCGACGTTGTCGAGGCCAGCGGCCGGCGCAACATCCGCTGCACCGTCAACGCCGCGCATGACGCATTGCTTGCCCCGGACGCCGCCATTCCGCTGGCGCTGATCGTCGCTGAGGCGGTCGCCAATGCGATCGAACACGGCTTTGCCGGGCGCGAGGACGGCACGATCGAAGTGGAACTGGTGCGCGACGGCGAAGAGATGCTGCGCGTCGAAGTCCGCGATGACGGCCATGGGCTGCCCGAAGGCTTCGATATCGAAGCGAGCGACAATCTGGGCTTGCGGATCGCCGCGATGCTGGCGCAGCAATTGAGCGGCCGGTTCGAACTGATCGGCGGCAAGGGCGCGACGGCGCGGCTGATGCTGCCGGCGTGACCGGCCACCTGGTATATGAGGCGTGTGTTGCATGCGGGATTTACTGAGTCGAACGATGCCTGACCGTCAGCATTCCAGATATATGATCGAGCATGCGATGATCGATCGCTGTGCCAGGGATCTCGCGCGGCTGGCCCGGAACGGTGCTGAACCGGTGCAACTGGCCGATGCGCTTGCGTTGCTTGCCCGAACAGTCGCGGACCATCTGAAAAGCGAGGATGCGCTGATCTATGACCTCGCGATGCGCGCGCGGCCGGGCATCGCGACCGGCAGCATTGAGCGGGTCCAGCGCGATTTCGAAACGCTGAAGGACCATTGGGGCAGCTATATCGACCGCTGGAACGAGAGCGCCATCGCCGCTGATCGCGAGGGCTTTGCCGCCGAGACGCAGGCGATGCTGCCGCGACTGCACGAACGCGTGAAACTGGAAAGCGATCTGCTGGTGGCGATGAGCTTGCAGCAAGGCGGCGAGTCCGCAGCGGGAAATCGCGCCTGAACGCTTCCAGCAAACCAAGATATGGGGGAAAGTGGGAGGCTTCTGTTGGCCGGTGCCATTCAATCGTACATTCGCGTGTTTTTTCTGTATTGAAAACTTCTTGCGCGCAGTTTCTTTCCAATCAATACATCGTATTGAAGGGGAGGCGGCGCTATGGCCTATATTATTGGTTCCATCGTCGGCAGTTTAATTGCCATTTACCTGCTGGCGGCATTGTGGGAATGGTTGTTATTCAAAAGGGTCCTTGACGATCCGCTGATGGGCAAGTTGCTCTCGGTTGGTGCTGCTTGGCTGACGAGCGGCGTACTGGGAGGCTTTGGCATGGCAGACCGCGGACCCTATTATTGGCCAGCGTTTCTTATCTATGCGCCCGCTGCGGCCATTCTGGCGCTTTTCGCATACCGACGCGGCATGCAGTTGCGCGAAGAAATCGAATTCGACGCGTAGTTGCAGTCGGATTACGCCTTTTTGCCGACCGCAGAACTAATACGGAAAGAAGCACGAAGAGTGGGAGGCTTCTGTTGCCCGGTGCCTCCCGTACCGCTGGAATCCACTTCTGTTGCCCGGTGTGGCCCGACCGCGCATTTTAGAATAACCTTAGGCCGTTAGGCCGTGGGGTTACGCCGCAATAGCGAGTGCTTCGTTATCGTTGGCACTTGTGTGTATGGGCCGTCGCGGTGGTCCCATTCCGAGCGAAAACGGCGCTTTTCAACACACGTCGATCCTGGTTCGGCCCCGTCAGAAACGGTGTCCAGATACACCACCGGTTATGGTGGAGCCGCCGGGTACTGCCCCCGGGTCCGCTGCGCCTATTGCACGCCACAGTTTATCGCCATAGTCGGCCGAAACCGACGCCTTCCAATATAGGGGCGGTTCATTAAATGAAAAGTGATTCCGCGCCATGACGGCGCCACATTAATCTGGCATGAGACTGGCATGTTAACGCAGCGTTCCCGTTACGCCCTTCGCGCAATGTTGTTTCTGGCGCAGCAGCCGGCCGGTGGCCGCCCGGTGCCGATGACGCGCATCGCCGCCGAAGCCAATGTTCCGCGCAAGTTTCTCGAACTCATTCTCGCCGATCTGCGCGAGGCCGGCCTGCTCCACAGCCATCGCGGCAAGATGGGCGGATATTGCCTGTCGCGCGCGACCCATCTTGTGTCGCTGGGGGAGATTATCCGGGTGATCGAAGGGCCGCTGGCGCTGGTTCCCTGCGTCAGCCGCACTGCCTATCGTCCGTGCAAGGATTGCAAGGACGAAGCGAGCTGCGCGATCCGCATCGCGATGGCGCGCGTGCGCGATGAAACCGCACGTATCCTTGACGGCACCAGCCTGGCCGATGCCAATGCCGAGGAACTGGCTGCGGCGTAACGCGGGTATGTGCCATTCCGGTCCCGCTCCCGAACGGGGGAGGAATGGCCGACGCTAGAGCTCCAGCTCCATCTGGCACCGGTCGAGCGTTTCGGTGCCGATCGTCACCTGTTCGCGCCGCGTGACGGTGAACCCGCATGCGGCGAAGGCCGGCTCCGCCATCAGGCTGGCATGTACCCACAGGCGCGAAACGCCCTGCTGTCGCGCCTCCTCCGCAATGGCGGCAAACAGGCGTCGGAACAGCCCGGCGCCGCGCGCTGCGTGCAGGATATAGGCAAAGTCGATATAGCCGCCCTCGGCCAGCGACATGAATCCCAGTCGATTGTCGTCGGCGTCGACCGCGATGACGATATATTGACCGGCGAGGCGCGCGGTCCATTCCGGCCCGTTGCGCGGTTCCGGTACCCAGGCCGCGCGCTGCGCCTCGCTATAGGGGCTGTCGCCGAGACGCACCGCATCGAACATCAATGCGCCCAGCGCATCGAAGTCCGCCGGCCCGCCCCGGCGCAATGCCAATGTGTCAGCCTTCACCCGGGCCGCGTCCCGCGCGCAATTCGTCGCGGATTTCGCGCAGCAGCACGACATCGGTCGGCTCGGCTGCGGCGACTTCGGGTTTATCTTCCTCGAATGCTTCCATCATCCGGTTCACCGCGCGCACGAACAGGAAGATGATGAAGGCGAGGATCAGGAAATTGATCATAACGGTGATGAATTCGCCATAGCCGAGCAATGGCACGCCCGCTTCCTTGAGCGCGGCATAGTTGCTGGTCGAACCGGTATAGCCTTCCGGGATCGCGCCCAGCCGGATGAAATAGCTCGAAAAATCGAACCCGCCGAAAATCCAGCCGACCACCGGCATGATGATGTCGTCGGTCAGCGATTTGGTGATGGTGGCGAATGCGCCGCCGATGATCACGCCGACGGCGAGATCCATCACATTGCCGCGCATCACGAATTTGCGGAATTCCTTTAACATCGGCTCTGACCCCTTTGCTGCCTCTTTCGCCCCTCTGGCTCGTGTACTATATCGATCACACACAATCCGGAGGGATCGATGAAGATACGTGCCGCGCTGGTGATGGTTTCCGCTTTGCTGCTTTCGGCGTGCGGGCTCAATAGCGTTCCGACTGCGGAAGAAGCTGCCAAGGCGCGCTGGGGCGATGTGCAGGCCGCCTATCAGCGGCGTGCGAACCTTATTCCCAATCTCGTCGCGACGGTGAAGGGTGCGGCGGCTTCCGAAGGGCAGATCCTGACAGAAGTCACCGATGCGCGTTCGCGTGCCTCCTCGGTTCAGGTTACCGGCGAAGATCTCACCGATCCTGCCAAGGTTGCGCAGTTTCAGGAGGCGCAGGACGCGCTGAGTGGTTCGCTAAGCCGCCTGCTGGTCACGGTAGAGAAATATCCCGAGCTCAAGAGCCAAGATCGCTTCGGCGACCTGCAGGAACAGCTCGAAATGACCGAGAACCGGATCACCATCGCGATCCGCGACTACAACACGGCGGTGCAGCAATATAATACGACGATCCGCACCTTCCCCTCGGCAATCGGCGCGAAGGTCTTTTACGGCGCCGAACCGATGACGCCCTTCCAGGCGAAGGCCGGATCGGACGTCGTGCCGACAGTGAATTTCGGCAACAGCAACTGATCCGCGGCATCGTGCTGCGGCGGCAAACCGAAATGCCTGTCCTGCAGGAACCGGTCTGTGCAAGGGATGCGGGTATGATGCACGCATCCCTTCCCCCGCAGCTGCCCGATGGCGCCACGCGAGAGGGGAAGGAAGGGGGACGAGGTGTCTCTTTCGTCTCCTTTCGCCGGTCGTGCTGCCGAAATCGGAGAGACCGAGTGAACCGCTTGAAGCCAATGCTCGCCGCGCTGCTGATGCTCCTGCTGGGCACGCAAGCGGCGCTGGCGCAGAATTTCCCGAAGCTGACCGGGCGGGTGGTCGATGCGGCGAACATCCTCGACGCGCAGACGGTGGCGCAGCTGACGCAAATGTCGGCGGAGGTCGAGCAGGCAAGCTCGCGCCAGTTCGTCGTCGCCACCATTCCCGATCTGCAGGATTATCCGATCGAGGATTATGGCTATCGGCTGGGCCGCGCATGGGGGATCGGGCAGGAAGGCGCCAATAACGGCATCTTGCTGATCGTCGCGCCGAACGAGCGGAAGGTGCGGATCGAAGTCGGCTATGGCCTGGAACCGATCATGACCGATGCGTTGTCGAACCGGATCATTCGCGACGATATTCTGCCGCGCTTTCGCGACGGCGACATGACGGGCGGTGTCGTCGCAGGCGCGACCGCGATTGCCGAACAGATGAAATTGCCGCTCGAAGCGGCCGAAAAGCGCGCGCTGGAGGCGCAGGAAGCGAAGCAGAAGGACGGTGGCAATCCCGTCGCAGCCTTGTTTGTAGCGTTCTGGATCCTGGTGATCTGCTTCATCGTCTTTGCCGCGATCGGTGGTGGGCGCGGCGGCGGTGGAGGCGGCGGCGGTGGTCGGCGGCGGCGCTATCGCGGCGGCGCGGGTCCGGTCATCATCTGGGGCCCCGGCTGGGGCAGCGGCGGCCATCACGGCTCGGGCTGGGGCGGCGGTTCCTCGGGCGGTTTTGGCGGCGGATTCGGCGGTGGCGGCTTTGGCGGCGGCGGCGGATCGTTCGGCGGCGGCGGCGCATCGGGGAGCTGGTAATGGCAGGCTGGAAACTCGACGAAGCGGATCATGCGCGCGTTACCGCCGCAGTGGCGGAAGCCGAGCGCGGCACCAATGGCGAGATCGTGACGATCCTGTCCGACCAATCGGACAGCTATCGCGACGTCGCGCTCCATTATGCGGTTGCGGCGATGCTGCTGGTGGGCGGGCTGTGCGCGCTGTTCCCGGCGGTACCCGAATGGCTGGTGACGCTGGGCCATGGCGGCTGGATCGACACAGTCGCGCCGGGGCTGCTGATCTTTGCCACGGTAATGGTGCAGGTGGTTGCGTTTCTGGCCGTGCGCTATGGCCTGGAATATCGGCCGCTGCGCATGGCGCTGACGCCGAAAGCGACCAAGTCGCGCCGGGTTCAGCGGCGCGCGCTGGCGCTGTTCCGGGCGAGCGCGGAGAAGCGGACGGCGGCGCGCGAGGGCATCCTGCTCTACCTCTCGCTTGCCGAGCATCGCGCCGAAATCATCGCAGATGAGGCAATCCATAAGGCTGTCCCGATGGAACGCTGGGGCGACGCGATGGCCGCGCTGATCGACAGGGTGCGTGCCGGCGATCCGGCGGGCGGCATGGCGGACGCGGTGACACAGATCGGCGCGATCCTGTCCGAACATCTGCCCAAGACCGACGATGATGAAAACGAACTGCCCGACCGGCTGATTCAGCTGTGACCGTGCCCGATTTCGACGCCCCCGTCGAAACCATGTGGGAGGGCAAGTGGATCGTCGCCAAACGGCAGGGCCGCTGGGAATATGTGGCGCGCGCGCGGGGCATTCAGGCTGCGGTGATCCTGGCGGTCGACGATGCGGATCATGTCCTGCTGGTCGAGCAATATCGCGTGCCGCTGGGCCAGCGCTGCCTCGAACTGCCCGCGGGCCTGATCGGTGACGAGCATGAGGGCGATACCCCGCACGCCGCCGCGATCCGCGAGCTGGAAGAAGAAACCGGCTATCGCGCCGATCGGATCGAGGAACTGGGCAAATTCTTTTCCTCGCCCGGTATGGTCAGCGAAGGCTTCACATTGCTGCGCGCGCGCGGCCTGACCCGGGTCGGCCCGGGCGGCGGTGTCGCGGGCGAGGATATCACCGTCCACCGTGTCGCGTGTTCCGAGATCGGCGATTTCGTTGCCGCCAAGCGCGAGGCCGGCGTGGCGATGGACGTCAAACTGCTGTTGCTATTGGCGCAGGACTGGCTGGCGTAAGGTCCACGCAACTCCGTTGGCCCTGCGTCGCCGCTGAGCCGCTCAGGGCGAGCGAGTCAGACCGACCTTCGCCCGGTCCAATCACCGGAAATTGTCGGCGTAGGCCTGAAGCTTCAGCTTGCGCGTCGGCGCGGGGACGACGTGGAAGGGAATGCCTTCGCGCTCCGCATATTCCTTCGCCGCGTCCAGCGTCGGGAAATTGAGGCGCAGCTGGTTGCGGGTATCGCCCGAGCCCGGCCATCCGGTTAGCGGGTCGGGACGCTGCGGTTCGATCGGATCATATTCCAGCACCCATTGGTCGGTGCGATAGCGGCCGGACTGCATCGCGTTCTTGGGTCGCTGATAGATACGTGCGCTGTTCACTGCTGCCTCCATTGCCGCTTCCTTATCGCGGGCCGCCGCCTCTTGCATCGGCTTTTTTCGTTCGCAGCGTCGCATTGGCGCTGGCGGGATCGTCGGGCCAGGGGTGTTTGGGATAGCGGCCGCGCATTTCCTTGGCCACCGACGCCCAGCTTCCCGCCCAGAATCCGGGCAAGTCGCGCGTCGTCTGGATCGGGCGGCCGGCGGGCGAGGTGAGGCTGAGCACCAGCGGGAGGCGACTGGTGCCGATCGCGGGATGTTCGGAAAGGCCGAACAGCGATTGCACGCGCAATTCGACGCGGGGACCGCCTTCTGCGGCATAATCGATGGCGTGGCTCGATCCGGCAGGGGTTTCGAACCGGGGTGGGGCAAGGCGATCGACGGTCTGCATGCCGTCCCAACCCAGCAGGCCCTGCAAGGCTCTATGGAGCGCATCGGCGCCGATCCCGTCGAGGCGGCGCTTGCCCGAAAGCAATGGCGGCAGCCATTCGTCGAGCCGTTCGATCAGCGCGCTATCGCCGATGGGATTGGCGTCCGCGCCAAAGGCAAAGGCGGCGCGGGTGCGCAGTGCCAGAGCGGAATCGCGCCATGGCAGGAGGGAAAGGCCGCCGATGCGGACACCCTCGAGCAGGGCTGCTTCGATCTCTTCGGTGCTGGCGTCCGAATCGGGGCCGCTCGACAGGCGGATCGCGCCGAGGCGGCGTTCACGCAGCGTTTCGATGGCACCGTTCGTAGGGTCGAACCGGACGGTGCGGCGGGTTTCGATGCGGTCTGCGAACAGGGCCTCGATCGTCGCGAAATCGATCGCAGCGGCGGAGAGGATGCGCGCCCCCGATGCCATGCCCTGCGTCTCGGCAACGGCGAGCCATTCCTGACTGGCGAGCGAGGAAGTCGGGTCGAGACGAAAGCCGCGCCCGCCCGCCGATGCCCAGTTTTCGCCGGTCGGGTCGCGGCGGCGAGCGATACGATCGGGGAAACCGAGGGCGATGCAAATCGCCAGTCCGTTCGTGTCGGGCACCGTCGAGACACGTTGCGGAGCGTCTGCGGCACGTCCCTTGACTTCGCTCGGGACGAGCGGGGTTCTTGCGCCGAGTTTCGCCCAGCGTTCGGCAAGTTTCCGCGCCCCCTCCGCGCGCTTTCCGCGCTCGCTCGCCCAGCGGCGCAGGCGCAGTTCGAGATCGGGGTCGTTGCCGCCCAGCCCGCGCTCGCCGAGCAGCACCGCGACTTGCGCCGCCGTCTTCGCTAACCCCATTTCACCCGCGCGGACCAGCATATGACCGAGCCGTGGCGGCAGCGGCAGGCGGGCGATCGCGCGGCCATGATCGGTCGGACGACCATCGCCATCGAGCGCGTCGAGCACCGCCAGCCGCGACCGCGCTTCTGCGATTGCAGCGGGGGGTGGCACATCTAGCCATTGCAGATCGCGCGGATCGGATACGCCCCAGATCGCGCAATCGAGCGTCAGCGCGGAAAGGTCCGCTTCCAGTATCTCGGGTGTATCGAAGCGCGGGAGCCCGGCGGTCGCGGCTTCCTCCCACAATCGATAGGCGGTGCCCGGCCCCTGCCGCGCGGCGCGGCCCGCGCGCTGCGTCACCGAAGCCTGACTGGCGCGTTCGGTAACGAGTCGGGTCATGCCCGCCGCGCGATCGTAGCGCGGGCGGCGGGCAAGCCCGCTATCGACCACCACCCGGATGCCGTCGAGCGTCAGCGAGGTTTCGGCAATGCTGGTTGCGAGCACGATCTTGCGGCGCCCATCGGGATCGGGGGCGATCGCCGCGCGCTGGGCGGCGGGATCGAGGCTTCCGTGAAGCTTGTGCAGGACGATGTCGGCAGTCGTATCGAGGCGTTCGGCGGTGCGCTCGATCTCGGCAACGCCGGGCAGAAAGGCGAGGATGCCGCCGTTTTCCTCGCGCAGGGCCGCGCGGATCGCGCTGGCCATCGAATCCTCGATCCGCGCTTCGGCATTGCGACCGATATGGCGCAGAGTGAGCGGATAGCTCCGGCCTTCGCTTTCGATCACCGCTGCGTTGCCCATCAGCGCCGAAAAACGCGCGCCGTCGAGCGTTGCCGACATCGGTACGATGCGCAGGTCGGGGCGCAGTCCCGCCTGTGCGTCGAGTGCGAGCGCCAGCCCGAAATCGCTGTCGAGGCTGCGTTCGTGCACTTCGTCGAACAGCACTGCGGAAACGCCCGCCAATTCGGGATCGGCCTGAATGCGATTGACGAAAATCCCCTCGGTCAGGACGGTGACGCGCGTTGCCGCCGAGCGTTTCGTATCCATCCGCGTGGCGTAGCCGAAGGTCCTGCCGACCGGTTCGCCCGCCAGCGCCGCCATGCGTTCGGCGGCTGCGCGCGCGGCGAGGCGGCGGGGCGATAGCAGCAGGATTTCGCCGCTGCACCAAGATTCGCCGAGCAAGGCGGGCGCGACCGCAGTCGTTTTCCCGGCGCCCGGCGGCGCGACGAGCACGGCGTTGCTCGCGCTGCGAAGCGAATCGAGCAGCGTGGGAAGTACGGCGTGGATCGGCAGATCAGCCATGCGATCGCGCGCGGAAGTTTACGAAGTTGAGGGCACGTCCCCCATGACTTCCCCTTCGCGCAGGGCCGCGCGGAGCAGTGGCAGAGGAAAGGAGACAGGAGCACGACATCGCGATTCCTGCACGCCATGACACAGAAGCAGCCCTGTAGGACAGCATCTGCTTCATTTTTTGAGGGCACCAGTCGCGATGTCGCGCGTTGCGGGGCGGAAGGCTGGAACAGGAGACAAGGATGGCGAAGCTGCTTGCCCATTTTTCGATCTCGCGCACGGGCGAGGATTATGTGCTGATGCTGGAAGACGAGGACGGCGATACGTCAGAATTCGTCGCCAGCTTCGATCAGCTCGATCTGATCACCGATGCGATTGCCGAAGAGCTGGAGCGCGACGACGACGATCTGCTGATGGCGGATGAGGACGATGACGACGATGAGGATGACGAGTGATCGCTGCCCCTTTTCTCTCCCCTAAGGGGAGAGATACGAAGGCTTGGCGCCTCGCGCCTAGCCGCAGTTGAGAGGGGGTTGCCCCAGTCGGTTCGGTTTTTGGTAGCCCCTTTCAAGCGCCGCTAGACGGCTTCGCCGTCAAGCTCTGCTATCTCTCCCCCAGGGGGAGAGATTTGAGCGCGCTCAATAGGCGCGGGCTACTGCGAACTCGACGGCCTGCACCATCGCGTCGCGTGCGTCGCCTGCCGGGAAGATGCCGAGCGCATCGATCGCGCGCTGGCCGAAATGGCGGGCGCGGGCGAGCGTGTCGTCCAGAGCGCGGGTGCGGCGCACCAGTTCGACGGCATGGGCGAAATCGGCGTCGCTGATCTTGCGCCCGGCAATTGCCTCGCGCCAGAAATCGCGATCTTCGCCTTCGGCGCGGGCATAAGCGAGTATGACAGGCAGCGTCATCTTGCCTTCGCGGAAATCGTCGCCCGCGTCCTTGCCCATCGTGCCCGCATCCGACACGTAATCTATCGCGTCGTCGATCAGCTGAAAGGCGATGCCCAGATTGCGGCCATAGGCGTCGAGCGCCATTTCCTCGGTCTCGCTGCGTTCGGCGACCACGGCGGCGATGCGGCACGCGGCGGCGAACAAGGCGGCGGTCTTGGCGCCGATAATGTCGAGATAGCGTTCTTCGCTGAGGTCCAGCCGGCGGACCGAAGTGAGCTGATTGACTTCGCCTTCGGCGATCACCGCGCTCGCATTGGAAAGGATCTTCAGCACTTTCAGGCTGCCGTCCTCGACCATCAACTCGAAGCTGCGGCTGAACAGAAAGTCGCCGACCAACACGCTCGCCGGATTGCCCCAGATGATGTTCGCAGTGCGCTTGCCGCGGCGCAGATCCGATCCGTCGACGACATCGTCATGCAGCAATGTCGCGGTGTGGATGAATTCGACCACGGCGGCGAGCCGGTGATGGCGCGTTCCCGGATAATCGAGCAGCCGCGCGCTGGCGAGGGTCAGCATCGGGCGCATCCGCTTGCCGCCCCCGGCGATGAGATGTCCGGCAAGTTCGGGGATAAGCGGCACGTCAGACTGCATCCGGTCCAGAATGACACTGTTGACCAGATTCATGTCGGCGGCGACCAGCGCGATCATCGGCTCCAGCGAGGGTTCCGAACGTGCGCCGATGCGATGGATGGTAGCGGACATTGCCCCGTCCTCTGACGATTAACCGACCGGAAGGCAAGGGTGCTGATGGCTGGTGAAACCGTTTCCCCAACTTGCGGGAAGCGCCTTGCGGGCTTGCGTCGCCGCGCCTGTCGGGCGAAAGGGCGTTCCCCTGCGCTGCGGAGAGCCGAAGAGATGAGCGACGACACGCTGAACCGCTATCGCCAGAGCATCGACAATATCGATGCGGCTTTGGTCTATTTGCTCGCCGAACGGTTCAAGGTTACTCAGGCGGTGGGGCGCCACAAGGCCGAATCGGGCCTGCCCCCCGCCGATCCCGGGCGCGAGGGGCGGCAGATCGCCCGGCTGCGCAAACTGGCCGAGGATGCCGATCTCGATCCCGAATTTTCCGAAAAATTCCTGCGCTTCATCATCGATGAAGTGATCCGGCATCACGAACAACTGCGCGAGGAATAAACGCGTCGGAGTGGGAGGCAGTCGATGGGTGACCATGATTATCTGATCTTTCGCCCGGACGATGTCGATCTGACACGATCGCCGCTGCGCAACGGAATCGACGTGCCGACCTATGTGCTCGGTGCGTTCAATCCGGGGCTGGCGCGGCTGCCGGGCGGGAATCTCTTGATGATGGTGCGCGTCGCCGAGGCGCTGACTGATCCGGTCGTCGACGGGCATGCGCTGGCGATCCGGTGGGAGGCGGGGCGCTATCGGGTCGACCGGCATCTGGTGACGGGGATCGAAATGAACGATCCGCGCCAGTTCGCGCTGCGCGGGCGGCATCCTCCGTTGCTGGGGCTGACCTCGCTTTCCTGGCTGTTGCCGGTCGAATTGTCGCGCGACGCCCGTCAGGTGGTGAAGGTTCATTACGACAAGGCAATCGCGCCCAGTGCGTCCTTCATGGAATATGGCATCGAGGATGCGCGGATCAGCCTGGTCGGCGGATGCTGGTGGATGACGGTGTGCGCGGTATCGTCCGAGCGGCACTGCACCGCGATGTATCGCTCGGTAAACGGTCTTGATTACGAGCCGATGGGCGTGGTGCTCGATCATCAGAACAAGGACATGGTCCTGTTCGAAGGCAAGCCGGGCGGCAAGTTCATGGCGCTGACCCGCCCGCTCGGCGAATGCTATTTCGCGCCGGCGCCCGACAGCATTTTTGCAGGCGGCCCGGCGATCCACTTCGCGTCGTCGCCCGACGGGCTGCACTGGAAGCCCGCCGATGCTCCGGGGCTGCGCGCGCGAAAGGATTCGACGTCGGCGCTGCGCGTGGGCGGGGGTTCGCAGCCGGTGCTGACTCCGGCGGGATGGCTGATGCTCTATCACGGCGTCGAAAAGCGCGATGCGGTGGGCGTCTATCGCACCTTCTGGGCGCTGCTCGACCGTGACGATCCGACCCGCATCCTGCGGCAGGAGGATGCCACGCCGCTGATCGAAGCCGATCCGGCGCTGACCCAGAGCATTGCGCACCAGATGTATCTGCCGACGCCGGTAGTGTTCACCACCGGTCTGGCGGATGGCGGCGATCATTATATCGTCGTCTCGGGCGAAGCGGACCTGGCGTGCCGGGTGACGCATATTGCCAAGGAACGATTTGGCTAGCAGCGGGATTCACTCCGATGCACGCCGGCGCTATGCTGCGGGTGCGAAGGGAGACGTGCGATGACCGAACCGGCCTGGTGGCAACGCGGCGTGATCTATCAAATCTATCCGCGCAGTTTCCAGGATTCGAACGGCGACGGGATCGGTGATCTGCGTGGAATCGCGGCGCGGCTCGACGATCTGGTGGCGCTGGGCATCGACGCGATCTGGATTTCGCCGATCTTTCCCTCGCCGATGGCCGATTTCGGTTATGATGTCGCGGATTATTGCGATGTCGATGCGCGGTTCGGGACGCTGGACGATCTCGATGCGCTGATCGCGGCGTGCCATGCGCGGGGCCTCAAGATCCTGCTGGATTTCGTGCCCAATCACACTTCGGATCAGCATCGCTGGTTCCTCGAAAGCCGGTCGAGCCGCGACAATCCGAAGCGCGACTGGTATCTCTGGCGCGATCCGGTGATCGATGCCGGGGGCAATCGCCGGCCGCCCAACAACTGGATCAGCGATTTCGGTGGCTCGGCCTGGGAATGGGACGAGGTCACCGGTCAATATTATTACCACGCGTTCCTGAAGGAGCAGCCGGACCTCAACTGGCGCAATCCGGAAGTGGTCACGGCGATGCTGGATGTGCTCCGCTTCTGGCTCGACCGGGGGATCGACGGTTTCCGCATCGACGTGCTCTGGCACATGGTGAAGCACCCCGATTTCCCCGACAATCCCGCCAATCCGGACTGGACGCCGGCGATGGGCGAGATGCTGCGCGTGTTTCAGCTCCATTCGACCGACCAGCCCGAAGTGCATGGGATCGCGGCGGCGATGCGCAGGCTGGCGGAGCGCTATACGCCTGCGCGCGTGCTGATCGGCGAAATCTATCTGCCGGTCGAACAGCTGATGGACTATTATGGGCGTGGCGAGCCCGAAGTGCATTTGCCGTTCAATTTCCAGCTGATCGAGGCGCCATGGGATGCGCCGGCGCTCGCGCGGCTGATCGCCGAGTATGAAGCGGCGCTGCCTGCGGGCGGCTGGCCCAACTGGGTGCTCGGCAACCACGACAGGCCGCGCGCGGCGAGCCGGGTGGGCCCGGCGCAGGCGCGCGTGGCGGCGATGCTGCTGCTGACGCTGCGCGGCACGCCGACACTTTATTATGGCGACGAGATCGGGATGGCCGATGTCGATATTCCGCGCGAGAGCATCCACGACCCGCGCGAGCTCAATGAACCGGGCAAGGGGCTGGGGCGCGATCCGGTGCGGACGCCGATGGCATGGGACGACACGCCCAACGCCGGGTTCAGCGACAGCGACCCGTGGCTGCCGATCCATGCCGACTGGCAGACACGGAACGTTGCTGCCCAGCGGCGTGAGACGCGATCGATGTGGCGGCTGCATCACGATCTGCTCGCGCTGCGGCGGCGGCATCCCGCGCTGTCGGTGGGTGACTGGCTTCCCGTGGCCGGGAACGATGCCGTGCTTGCCTATGAACGGCGCGAAGGCGACGACCGGCTGCTGGTGCTGCTCAACCTTACCGATGTGCCGCAGCGTTTCGATCCGCCGGAATGGGCGCGGGGGCTGCGCGTCCTGCTGTCGACGCATGGCGACGGAGACGCGACTCAGCTGCGCCGCAACGAGGGGGTGATATTGGGATGAAAGTCGCCATGATCGCTCCAGTCGCGTGGCGCACGCCGCCGCGCCATTATGGCCCATGGGAACTGGTGACGAGCATCCTGACCGAAGCGCTGGTCGCCGAGGGCGTCGATGTCACGCTGTTCGCGACGCAGGATTCGGAAACGGCGGGCACGCTCGATGGCGTCGTGCCGCGCGGATATGAAGAGGACCGCAGCCTTGACGCCAAGGTGTGGGAATATCGCCATCTGAGCCATGTCTTTTCGCGCGCGGGCGAGTTCGACCTGATCCACAATCAGGCCGATTTCCCGGCGCACGCCTTTGCACCGCTGGTCGATACGCCGATGGTGACGACGATCCACGGCTTTTCCAGTCCCCGCATCCTGCCGATGTACAAGCCGTTCGAGGATCGCGTGCACTATGTCGCGATCAGCGCGGCGGACCGGCACAAGGATCTTCGCTATGCCGCGACGATCCATCACGGCATCCGGATCGAGGATTTCGCTTTCGATGCGAGGGGCAGCGATGATCTGCTGTTTTTCGGGCGGATCCACCCGGACAAGGGTGCGGCGGAGGCGATCCGGGTTGCGAAGGCCGCCGGACTGCGGCTGCACCTGTACGGGATCGTTCAGGACAAGGGCTATTTCGAGCGCGAGGTCGAACCGCATCTCGATGGCGAGCAGATCATCTGGCACGGGCCGGTCGGCGGTGAGGCGCGGATACGGGCGCTGGGCAATGCGCGGGCGATGCTGCACCTGATCGATTTCGACGAGCCGTTCGGGCTGAGCGTGGTCGAAGCGATGGCGTGCGGGACGCCGGTGATCGCGATCCATCGCGGCAGCATGCCCGAGCTGATCACCGACGGTGTCACCGGGTTTCTGGTCCGTAACAGCGACGAGGCGGTCGAAGCGCTGGAACAGATCGGCGAGATCAGCCGCAGGGCGTGCCGGGCTTCGGTGGAAGAGCGGTTCACTGCTCAGGGGATGGCGCGCAAATATCTCGCGCTGTACCGGACAATTCTGGAAGGCTGACCGCCAGCGCGCGGGCCCGGCGAACCGGACCCGGCGTGACGGCAAGGGGTTCAGGCGGCCAGTGCCTTGTCGACAGCCGCAAGCAGCGCCGGATCGCTGGGCGGCGTATCTGGCGAGAAGCGAGCGGCGACTTCGCCGTCTCTGCCGATCACGAACTTTTCGAAATTCCACAATATTTCGGGCTTGGGGTGGATCGGGATGTTCTTGCTCGAAAGCCGTTCGCGCATCGCTTCGCCGTTCGGTCCCTGCGCGTCGGGTTCGGCGGCGACCAGCGCCGCATAGAGCGCGTGGCGATCCTCACCCGCAACGCTGATCTTCGAGAACATCGGGAAGGTCACATCATATTGCGTCGAGCAGAAAGTCGCGATTTCCTCCTCGGTCCCCGGTTCCTGCGCGAGGAAATTGTTGGCGGGAAAGCCGAGCACCACCAGCCCGGCATCCTTCTTGTCGCGATACAGCGCTTCGAGCCCTTCATATTGGGGGGTCAGGCCGCATTTCGATGCGACATTGACGACGAGCAGCACCTTGCCGGCATAATCGCCCAGCGACGCGTCCTTGCCGTCGATGGTGCGGACCGGGATGGACTGGATTTCGGTAGTCATAGGCTTGCGGTTCCTTTGGTGCCGGGCGTCTCAGTAGGTGATACCCTTGGCGGCCAGACGTTCGTGCAGCGCCGGTTCGACAGCATCCTCATGCGCCTTGCGGAGCTGAACGATCGAGGCCAGCGGACATTCGACATAGTGAATCGCGCGCCATTCGCCAGCCTTGCGGCGCAGCACCATCGAAATACGGACCGGCCCGCCGAACGGTTTGGGATAGAGCCGGTTGCCGGGGATATAGGTGCTCCAGTTGGCGTGGAAAAACGCGATGGCGACATCCTCTGCCGCCTGCGTCGCATGCAGGCTGTGCCAGCTGACCAGCCGTTCCGATTTGGAGCGATCGACGCCCCAATAGCCGAGGATCGCGTCCCAACCGTGATGCGGTTCGCATTCCTCCGCCAGATAAGTCACGTCGGGCTCTTCCTCGTCCCACAGCGCGCGCATATCGGCCACGTCATAGCGATTCCATGCCTCGAAATAGGCGTCGAGAAACTGCGTCAGTTCTTCGTGCAGGCTTGCCATGGGTTCAGGCTCCCAGCTTGGGCAGGGTGAGCGGGCGGCGCGGAATGCTGACCGTCTTCTGCCGGGTGTAGAAGGATTCGGCGGCGCGGCCGCCCTCGGCGCCGACACCCGATTCGCGATAGCCGCCGAACGGCGCGTGGAGATCGCGGATCATCGGGGTGTTGCACCATACCGTACCGGCAAAGATGCGCTCCTGCCCCTCCATGATCTTCGCAATGTCGCGCGACCAGATATAGCTGACGAGACCGAAGCGCGATTCATTGGCGATGGTCCAGGCTTCCTCGGCGGTATCGAACGGCATGATCGCCGCGAACGGGCCGAAGATTTCCTCCTGACACAGGCGATGGCTGTTCGAATCCACTTCGACGATGGTCGGCTGGAAATAATAGCCGCGATCGAAGCCCGGCGCCCGGTCGCCGCCCGCCAGAACGCGCGCGCCGGCATCTTCGGCAGCGGGGATGAAGCTCATCACATGGTCGTAATGCGCGCGCGTCATCAGCGGGCCGACTTCGGTATCGGCATCGCGCGGATGGCCGACGCGTACCTTCTTTGCCCGCGCGACGAATGCTTCGACAAAGCGGTCATAGATGCCGCGCTGGACAAGGATGCGCGATCCGGCGAGGCATTGCTGGCCGTTATTGGTGAAAATGCCGATCAGCGCGCCGTCGAGCGCAGAATCGAAGTCCGCGTCGTCGAAAATGATGTTCGCCGATTTGCCGCCCAGCTCCATGATCGACGGCTTCAGCATCGCACCGGCGGCTTCCATGATGATCTTGCCGGTGCGGGTGCCGCCGGTGAAGGAAACGCCGTCGACCTGAGGATGGCGGACGAGCCGGTCGCCGCTCTCGACGCCGAGCCCGTTGACCAGATTGACCACGCCGGGCGGCAGTCCTGCGTCCTGAATCACCTGAGTCATCAGCGTGAGGCCCAGCGGCGCCTGTTCGGCGGGCTTGATGACGCAGCTGTTGCCGAAGGCGATGGCGGAGGCGATCTTCATCGATCCCAGCGCCAGCGGCGAATTCCACGGCGAAATCAGCGCCGCGACGCCCATCGGCTCGCGCCGGACATAGGTGAGGTAATTGGCCTCCTGCTCATAAAGCTCGGCAGTCATCTGGCCGATATAATCGGCGAAGAAGCGGAAATTGTCCGCCGCACGTCCGACCTGACGTCCGCGAACCTGGCTGTAGGGAAGCCCGGTATTGGCGCATTCGATATCGGCGATCGCGTCGGCTGCGGCATCGATCGCATCGGCGCTGTCGCGCAGCACCTTCTGCTTGTCGGCGACGGGCAGCAGGCGCCAGTCGCCCTTGTCGAACGCTGCGCGGGCAGAAGTGACGGCGCGATCGACCAGCGCGTCTTCGGCGCCGGGGATGGTTGCGATCACTTCCTCGGTCGCGGGATCGACGACATCGAACGGCGTGCCGCTGCCGCGTACCGGCCGGGCGTCGATGATTGCAGTCGGCGTATCGGTCATTGCAGCGGTTCCTTCGCAATAGTGGCTTCGGCAAGGCGCGCGGTCCATTGCGCGCGATCGAGAGCGGGAAGCCCGGCGACGCGGCAGAGCTGCGCGGCAAGGCAATAGTTGGAGGAAATTATGGTCGGCTTGCCGGTCGCCTGCGCCAGCAGCGCGAGCGAGGGCATGCCGGTACCGC
Organism: Sphingomonas sp.; assembly: GCA_002707985.1. Classification (GTDB taxonomy): domain Bacteria; phylum Pseudomonadota; class Alphaproteobacteria; order Sphingomonadales; family Sphingomonadaceae; genus Sphingomonas. The sequence continues at coordinate 26,986 of PAOI01000031.1, forward strand.
TGAGCAGCACCGCATCGACATCGAGCGCCGCCAGTTCCTCGGCAATCGGGCGGGCGTCGGCGCTGCCCAGCGTATAGATGCCGCGGGTATCGGCGATGCCGGTATCGATCCGCTGCACCGTGGCGACGTCGAACCCAGCAGCACGCCAGAACTCCGCCGCCGCATCGGAAAGCGTGCCCGGATAGGGCGATGCCAGCGCGATGCGTTTCGCACCCAGCGAATCGAGCTCGGCCGCGATGGCATCGGTCGCAGTGACGATCGGATAGCCGAAGCGTTGTTGCAGCCGGTCGAGCAACAGCGCCTGATCGTTCGCGCGCACCAGATAGGAGGAACCGGTGCAGGCGAAGCCGAACGCGGCGGGGCGCAGCGTGTCATAGCGTTCGAGCGCGGATTCGAGCCCGAGCAGATATTCGCGCAGGCGATCGTTCGATGCCTCGGCCCGGCTCGTCAGACGCACTGTCTGGGTAAGCACGGTCGGATCGAACAGGATTCGCATTTCCGCCTCGACCGTCGGATTGGCCTGGGGCGTGCCGAGGCCGATGATCCCCGCCCGGCCATAGTCATAGCGCTCGCTCATGCGATTGCCGCCGCTTTGGCAAGGCCGGTGATCATCGAGGTGCGCAGCAGATGCTCGCGCGCCTTATCGGGATCAGCGGCGATCGCCTGAAGCTCGGTCAGCATTTCGCGGCGGCGCGCGGGATCGCGTTCCTGCATCCGCGAACGGTTGCGATCTGCCTGTTTCAGGATCTCCGCCTCGGCGATCGGGCGGCGGCGGCGGGTATAGCGATCGAGCAGATCGGGCGAGGCGCCGTCGATCACCTGTTCGAGCGTATTGACCAGTTCGAACGCATCATGGATGCCGCCGTTCATCCCCATCCCGCCCGACGGCGAATTGAGGTGCGCAGCGTCGCCCGCGAGCAGGATGCGGCCATTCCGATAACGATCCACGATCCGCATGTGGATGCGATAGGGGCGGATCTCGTCGACGACATGCGGCGTATCGCTCGGCGCGATTTCCTGAAGCTTGCGGGCGATGCTTTCGGGCTGGACGGCGTCCTCGATCGTCTCGTCGCCATCGGGATAGAGGCTGCACCGCCACAGGCCGGGCAGGCGGAGCAGGCTGAAGGTGCCGCTATCCTTCCAGACATAATTGACGTTGGAAAGATCGAGCAGATGCTCCTCGAACGGAAAGCGCGTCGTCGCGAGGATGGTCGTTTCGGGATAGGTCTTGCCTTCGAAACTGGTCGCCACTTCGCCGCGCACCACCGAGCGCGCGCCGTCGGCCCCGATCAGCCAGCCGCCCTCGAAGATTTCCGTGCTGCCGTCGGGGCGCGTCGCCGTGACGCGGACCCCGGCATCGTCCTGCTCGACCGCGGTGACTGCCATGCCCATGCGGACATCGCCGCCGCGCTCGCGCACCTGTGCCAGCAGGATGCGGCACAAGGTCGATTGCTTGCACTGAAGCCGATAGGGGTGCGGCGTGTCTCCGGCGATGGCGGCAAGATCGAACAGCGCCTTTTCGCCGCTGGGGTGCATGCGGATCTGCCAGGTGCGGCCGATCAGCCCTTCGGCGATCAGCGGTGCGCCGGCGCCCAGCGTGTCGAGCATTTCCAGCGTCGGGGGATGAAAGGTCGAGGCGCGCAGATCGTCGGCAAGCTCTGCCTCCGATTCGATGACGACGAAGGGGATTCCCTTTTCCTGCATCAGCCGCGCTGCGGTAAGACCTACCGGTCCGGCGCCCACGATCACCACGCGTCTGCTATCCGGTCCCATGTCGTCCCCCTTGTGTTTTAATTTGTACTAGATATAAGACTATTCAACCGGCGTAAATGCTTCTGTGCGGCATAAGGTCAAGCGAAAATTCGCGTCCCTTCCCGCACTACGGGCGCTATAGATGGAGGTGTACCATGGCTGTGGACACGACGCTGAACCGGCAGAATTCCGCCATTCCCGACATTGAGGCGATCGCTGCTCCGACGCTGGACGAGCGCGGGCGCCAGCGCTTCTGCAGCTCGCTGCGCCGTTATGCGATCCAGGATATGCCGGAAGTGGTGCGCGACGATTTCGAATCGCGGGTACGTCCGGCAGCGGAAGCGCGCGGGACGGTTTTCGATACGGCGCGCGCCATCGAATCGGCGATGGAAAGCGAGCCCAGCTATCAGCTCTACAGCGCGCTGCGGTACAATGCGCAGGAGATGTGCTTCCTGTCGGTGCAGGACGAAGTCGAGCGCGCGCTGCCCGAAATGATTGCGGTTGCGCGCGACGCCGCCGAACGCAATCCGGCGGGCGGGTCGCTGCGGCTCGATCCCGATCTCGAGATTCCGCGCTATGTGACTGCGCTCGACGTCCATCTGACGCCGGGCTGCTTTCATTCCGAATGGATCGACGACGATGTCGCGCAGGGCGCGGTCGTCAGCCTGGGCGCGCGGGTGTTCTCCGCGAGCATGAATTTCCGCAGCTGGGGCGGCGTCGCGCGCGTCATCAGCCGCTGGATCAGGCACAAGCGTCCCGATTTCCGGCCGTTGCGCATATTGGATCTCGGGACATCCTCGGGGAAGAATCTGATCCCCTATGCCGATGCCTTTCCCGAGGCTGAAATCCATGGCGTCGATGTCGCCGCGCCGCTGCTCCGCTGGGGCCATGCGGTGGCCGAGCACATGAATGTGCCGATCCATTTCAGCCAGCAAAATGCCGAAAGCCTCGATTTTCCCGATCAGCATTTCGACCTGATCGTATCGAGCTTCTTCTTCCACGAGATTTCGGTGAAGGCGACGCGCAGCGTGCTGAAGGAATGCCGGCGCCTGCTGCGTCCGGGCGGGCTGATGGTGCATCAGGAACTGCCCGCGACCAATCTGGTCGATCCCTGGGAAGATTATTTCTGGAACTGGGATACTCAGCACAACAACGAGCCGCACTATACCGCATTCCGCGCGCAGGACCCGATTGCGCTGTGCGAAGAGGCCGGGTTCGATGCGGATCGCAGCTTTGCCCATATCCTTCCCGACGCGAACACCTATCCCGATCGCGCGGCGGAATTCGCTTGGGACGAACCGGGGCGTCCGCGCCATGGCAAGGGCGGCTGGTATGTATTCGGCAGCAGCCTGCCCGAATGACGCGATCGACTGCCGCGACACATTGAACAATCGCCGGCGTGCACCGGCATGAGCAGGGGAACCATGTGACGACCGAACCCAAGAGCACGGCCTATCGCTGGTACGTCGTCATCCTCCTCCTTGCCGTGTTCATCCTGTCCTATTTCGACAGGTTCATCCTCTCGCTCGTGGTCGGACCGATCAAGGAGTCGCTCGGCCTTACCGATTTCCAGATCGGACTGTTGCTGGGCCCGGCATTCTCGCTGTTCAACGTGGCGGTCACGGTGCCGCTGGGCGTGATGGCCGACCGGACGAGCCGCAAATGGATGCTGATCGTCGGTATCTTCATCTGGTGCACGATGACGACGATGAGCGGCTTTGCCATGTCGTTCCTGCCGCTGCTGCTGTTGCGCCTGGGCCTCGGCATCGGCGAAGCGGTGGTCAGCCCCTGTTCGGTCTCGATCATCAGCGACTATTTCAAGCGCGATGGCCGGGCAAAGGCGATCAGCCTCTATATGGCCGGTCCCTATCTTGGCGCGGGGCTTGCCTTTCTGGTCGGCGGGATGCTGGTCGCGGCGTTGCACGATGTGGGCCACATCACGATCCTGGGCCGCCAGTTCGCCCCGTGGCAGACGACGTTCCTGCTCGTCGGTATCCCGGGCTTCCTGTTCATGCTCCTGATGCTGACGGTGAAAGAGCCGGCCAAGCGCGACACGATCAGCGCCAATGCGGACGAGGGCGCGAAAATGAGCGCGGTGCGCTATATGCTCGACCGGTGGAAGGGCTTTGGCGTCCTTATCGTCGGGGCGACGTGTAATTTCGCGATGAGCACGCTCACTTTCTGGAACGTGCCGCTGTTCGAGCGCGTCTGGGGCTGGGATGTCGCCAAGATCGGCGCGATCACGGGCCTTTTCTATTTCACGGCCGGTCCGCTGGGCACGGCGCTTGCGCTCTGGGCGGGCAAGTTTCTGGGCAAGAATGCCGATCTGGTCGGCATGCGGACGCTGATGCTCGGCCTGTGCATCACCGTGCCGATGAGTGCGCTCTACCCGATCATGCCGAGCGCCGAACTGGCCGTGGTGGCGATGTTCATTGCGTTTATCGGCAAGTCGGCGGCGACGGCCGGTGGCCCGGCCGCGCTGCAGATGATCACGCCCGGCGAAATGCGCAGCCGTTCGGTGGCGATCTTCAATGCGATCATCACGCTGATCGGCCCGCTGCTCGGCCCGCCGCTGATCGGCGCGGCGACCGACTGGTCGGGCAATCCGGCTTCGATCGGCGTCGTGCTCTGCGGGTTCGTGCTGCTGATCGGTATTCCGTCGATCCTGGTCGTGTTTCTAGGCTTCCGTCATTATCGCAAGCTCGCCGAGGATATGGCGGTAACTACAGCAGATGTGCCGGAAGACACGATCGACCCGACCAGGACGCCGGGCGCAGCACGGACCATCGCGTAACGGGCGGGCGCCCGGCGGGTTACTTGCCCGCCGGCGCGCTTCCATCGGCAACCGCGCCGACGAATGTCGCCGCAAGCCGTGCCCAGCGCGCGGGATCGATCATCATCGCGTGGGCGCCCTCTTCGGAAAATTGCGTGTAGCCGAACCATGGCGCGAGCGCGGCGGCACGCAGGTCATTCTCGTGCAGCGTATCCTTCGCGTCCGAAAAGATCATCGTCGGCGCCCGTATCGCCCGCAGATCCGCGGCCAGATCATGTTCGTACACTGCCTCATGCGCGACGTCCGCGACGCCCGAAAGCCACCAGGTGATGGTCGACCAGTTTGCAGTGATTTCGGTTCGCGGGTTCGCGCCGGCATAGTTGCGGATATAGGCGTAATATTCCGACAGATGGCTGCCGTCTGCGCTGAGATCGCGGGTACGGTGGGGCGCTGCCAGTCGGGTAGCGCGTTCTTCCGCCGTGTAGAGCGGGGTGCCGTGCATCAACAGCCCCGCCGTGCGCTCCGGGTGCCGTGCGGCAAAGGAAGCGGCGATCGCGGCGCCGGTATGGTGCCCGGCGACGATCACGCGATCGAGACCCAGCCTGTCGAGCACCGGGATCAGATTGTCGGCATATTGTTCGATCGTCGGATGCCCTTCCGGCATGTCCGACATCCCGTATCCCGGCGTATCGATCGCCAGCGACCGCACCCCGCGTTCGGCAAGGCATGCCTGAACCTCGGCATATTGGACCATCGACCAGGGCGTCTGATGCAGCAGCACGATGACCGGCCCGTCGCCCTCTCCCACCATCCGGTAATGGACCTGCCCCAGCGGGGTATCGGCATAGCCCTTGCCGCCGCGAAGCTGGCTGAGGCCGATCCATTCGGTGCTCGTGGTCGCTTCGGGCGGGCACGCGGGCTGGGCGGACGCAACCGGAATGGAGAAGAGCGCAAGAGCGGCGGCGGAGCAGGTAAGCCCCCCATCGTTTCGGACGTCCGGACATCGAATTACCCCTTTTGTCTAAAATGGATCGGGAACGTGCTTGATTTCATCCGCAATGCCTGATTTGATATAAAAATAGAACATTTGGAGCGGGCGGGTGCAACATGTTTCGAGCGGCGGCATGACTGACCGGCAAACGACCGCGACCGATCTGTCCGGTCGCTGGGATCTCGCCATCGTCGGTGGAGGGTCGGCCGGGCTGCCCGCTGCGATATTCGCCGCCCGGCGGGGTGCGCGCGTGCTGCTGCTCGACCATGCCGATCAGCTCGGCGGATCGCTGTGGGTCGCGACGGGCCAGATGAGCGCGGCGGGCACCCGGTTGCAGCGCGAACGCGGGATCGAGGACAGCCCCGAACAGCATTTCGAGGATGTGATGCGGATCAGCCGCGGCACCGCCAATCCGGGTCTCGTCCGGCTGGCAGTGGATCATGCTGCGGACACGTTCGACTGGCTGATGGACGAAGGGTTCGAGCCGCTGCCCGAACATCCCGTCAAGGGATTCGGCCACGAACCCTATCTTCAGCCGCGCTATTATTGGGGTGCCGAAGGCGGCATCAGCGTCAAGGACGTGCTGCTGCCGATCGTCGACAAGCTGGTAGCGGAAGGCCGCCTGGCGGTTGCGCTGCGCCACGAAGTAACCGAGTTGACGACCGACGATACAGGCGCCGTCACCGGCCTGGTCGCACGCGGCGCGGGCGGGGTGTCGCATCGGATCGACGCGGGCGCGGTGCTGCTGACATGCGGCGGATATGCCGCCAATCCCGAGATGTTCGAGCGGCTGAACGGCTATCCGCAATATAATGCCGGGCCGTATCAATGGTCGCGCGGCGCAGGGCTGATACTCGGCGAAGCGGTCGGCGGCTATGCGCGCGGCGCCGAAAATGTCTTCGTCAATTTCGGCACCTTGTTCGACACCGACGATTTCCCCGCGCGGATGGCGGGCCGGATCGAGCATTTCCCCGAGCGCCGCAAGCCGTGGGAAATCTATGTCAATCGCAACGGCACGCGCTTTGTCCGCGAGGATGTCGAAAGCGTCGACGCGCGCGAAATGGCGCTGCTGTTTCAGCCGCAATACCGATATTGGGTGGTGTTCGACGACGCGATCCTGAACGCTGCGCCGCCGATGGTGGTGGGGTGGAGCCGCGAAGATATGGTCGCGGCCTTCGATCGCGGCGGTCCTGCCTTTATCCGCGCCGGCAACGTGGAAGCGCTCGCGGACAAGGCGGGGATCGACGCAGCGGGGCTCGAAACCTCGATCGCCGGGTTCAACTATGGCGTGCTGACCGGCAACGACTTTTTCGGGCGCGAACATGCACCGCTGCCGATCGCCAGGCCGCCCTATTATGCGATCCGCATGCAGGCGAGCGCGATTTCCAGCGCAGTCGGGCTGGCGGTGGACGATACGCTGCGCGTGATCCGCCGCGACGGCACGCCGATCGCCAATCTCTATGCTGCGGGCGAAGTGCTGGGATCGAGCCAGACGATGGGCAAGGCCGCGTGCGGGGGCATGATGGTGACGCCGGCAATGACGTTCGGCCGACTGCTCGGGGCGCACATGATCCCGCTCAAGGAAACCGTATGACGCTGCCGATCCTCACTGCCCTGCCGGGCGAACGTCGCGGCTATATCGACGGGCCGGACGGCCAGATTCATTATCGCAGCATGGGCGAAGGCCCGGCGGTGGTGCTGGTGCATCAGGCGCCCTGGGCATCGATTCAGTTCCGCCATGCCATGCCGCTGATCGCGAACGCGGGCTATCGTGCGATCGCGATCGACCTGCCCGGGCACGGCATGTCCGATCCGCCCGCCGCGCCCTCGATCGAAGCCTATGCCGCAGCAATCGGGGCGCTGATCGACGCGCTCGACCTAGCGCCGGCGGTAGTGCTTGGCCATCGCGGCGGGGGACTTGCGGCCGGACGGCTGGCCGCGGATCGCCCCGATCTGGTGCGCGCGCTGATCCTCGACAACGCGCCCTTCATGTCCGCCGAAGACCGTGCTGCGCGTATCGGCCGCTTTCCCGACAATCAGGAAATCGCCCCCGACGGCAGCCATATCGCCGATCGCTGGAACTGGGTGCGCCGTGTCGGCGACAAGGACTGGAGCGATGAGACGGTCCATATCTCGGTCGTCACTTATTTCCTCCATGGCCCGTGGAAGGAACATGGCCATTCGGTCATTCCGCTGTTCGATTTCGAAGCCGATGTGCCGCGTATTTCGGCATCGACTCTGATCATCGGCAGCCGCACGGATGCCGTGTTCCCGTCCGCCGCACGGCTGCGCCAGGCGCGCCCCGACTGGGCCTATGCCGAATTGCCCGGCGGGCCCGGGATGGTGCTCGACCGAATCGCCGAATGGTGGGTGCCGGTCGAGAGTTTTTTGGATGGTGTGGCCAAAACGGCACACTCCGCGGGCATTGCCGAGAATAAAGCTTAAGGCACTGTTTCTAAGTGGGAAAAAATTTCGATTCAAAGTCGGCAGCGGCCGCAAAAGACTATGGACAGCAGCCGATAATGATATAAACATATAACAAATAGATGACAGCGAACCCCCGGGTCGTATGCGGGGACAACCGTTGCACATTCCGCAGGAAACTGAACTCCAGAGAAAGGGGGAGCAACATGATCCAGCGTAAATCCCAGCTAGCCTTTTTTGTGGGCGCCGTGCTCCTTTCGAGCGCTTCGGCCCATGCCCAGACTGCCAGCGACACCCCGCCGTCGCAGGACACGACTGCATCGGGCGAAATCGTCGTCACTGCGCAGCGTCGCGAAGAGCGGCTGCAGGACGTGCCGATCGCGGTTTCCGCGTTCAGCGCCGAAGATCTCGCCGAGCGGCAGATCACCAACACGCTCGATCTGGTGAACTATGTTCCCAACCTGATCGGTCACAACAATACCTCGGTCGGTACCGCCAACGCCTATTCGATGCGTGGCCTGTCGAACACTGAATCCATCGCGACCTTCGATCCGCCGATCGGCACCTATGTCGACGACGTCTATATCGCGCGTCAGGGTGCGAACAACTTCTCCTTCTTCGACGTCGAGCGTATCGAAGTGCTGCGCGGTCCGCAGGGGACGTTGTTCGGCAAGAACACGACCGGCGGTGCGATCAACGTCGTGATGCGCAAGCCCCGCGATGAAGTCGGCGGCTTTGTCGAAGGTGGCTATGGCCGGTACAACCGCGTCCAGCTGCGCGGCTCGGTCGATCTGCCGGTGAGCTCGAGCCTGCTCACCAAATTCTCGGCCTATTATGTTTCGGCCGATGGCTATGTCGACAATCTGACGACCGGCGAAAAGCTGAACGGCGAGGAAAGCTATGGCTTCCGTGGCGATGTCCGCGCCTATCTCAGCCCGGACGTGACCTGGGATCTCACCGGCGAATATGTCAATTCGTCGGCGAACAACCTGCCGAACTTCTATGACGCGGAAAATGATCGCCGCATCAGCTTCACGCCGCTGCGCACCGATACGCCGATCGGTTCGGACATGGTCAACCCGCAGCTCGCCGACAACACGCTCGGCAACACGGCCGAATCCTATGCCGTGACGTCGAATTTCACGGTCGGTCTGGGCGACAATGCCACGATCAACTTCATCACCGGCTATCGTCACCTGTATCAGGAATATCTGACCGACAGCTTTGCCGGCGTCAGCAGTTCCTCGCTGGTGCTCGACGGCATCGATTACGTCTCGTCGTCGCGCGGCTTCTCGACGCCGCTCGCCAATGACAGCTGGCACAAGCAGTTCAGCCAGGAAATCAAGGTGTCGGGTTCGGCGCTGGGAGGTTTCGTCGACTATGTCGCGGGCGTCTATTATTTCCGCGAGACCAACGAATCGAACTTCGCCAATACCACGCTGCCGCTTTCGGGCGTCGCCAATGCAACGCGCAGCGCCGATCGCACGGTCTATAACGACATTGAAGACTATGCGGGTTACGCGCAGGGCGATTTCCACCTGACGCCGGAACTGACCTTCACCGCCGGTATCCGCTATACCGACGAAACCAAGGACATCCGGTTCAAGCCGAACGACAGCCCGCTTCCCGCCAGCAGCGCACTCTATGTGCCGTTCAGCACCCAGGACCTGATCGACGCCGGTATCCCGGTGGAGCTCAAGTCCAAGGAATGGACGCCGCGTTTCGCGCTTCAGTACAAGATCACGCCCGACATCAACGTCTATGCCTCGGCAACCCGCGGGTTCAAGGCTGGCGGCTGGAACGCGCGTGCCTATTACGCCACGGGCGCTCAGGCATTCACCCAGGAAACCATCTGGTCCTATGAAGCGGGCCTGCGTTCGGAATGGTTCGATCGCGCGCTGCGGGTCAATCTGACCGGCTTCTACTTCATGGATTATGATCAGCAGCTTCCGGGCGGCGGTCTCGATCCGACGACGGGCACGATCACCTATCTGACGCGCAACGTCGCCGATCTTGAAAACTATGGTCTGGAAATCGAGGTCTCGGCATCGCCGATCCGCAATCTGAACCTGTACTGGTCGGCGGGTCTCCAGCATGCGACGTACAAGAACATCAATGCCGGTACGGTCGATCAGCAGGAAGATTGTCTGAACGGCGTGGCTGCCCGTTGTAACAACAGCATTGTCACGCCCGACGGTCGGATCGCGGAACCGACGCGTGCGCCGGACTTCACTTCGACTCTGGGTGGCAACTACACTGCCGAAATGGGCGGCGGATATACGCTCACCCCGTCGGTTGCGTGGCGCTACACGTCGGACACCTGGGTTTCGACTTCGAACGATCCCCGCGGTTTCCAGGAAGGCTACAGCATCTTCAACGCCGGTCTGACGCTGAAGATGCCGTCGAACGTGTCGCTGACGCTCGAATGCAGCAACTGCTTCGACGAAGTATATCGTACATCGTACCTGATCTATCCGTACCTCAATGCTCCGGGCACCTGGATGCTGCGTGGACGGTTCGACTTCTGATGATGTAATCCGAATGGGGCGGAGTGTCTTCGGATGCTCCGCCCCATTTTATTGCGACTTGCAGGAAAACAGGGTTCGGCAATGACGGTATCGAAGGAAACGGTGAAACTGCCCCGCGCGGCCAAGGGCAAGCGTTCGCAGTTTTACGAAGATCCCGCAGTCGACCAGATGATGACGTTCCTGCTCGAACTGATGGCCGAAACTGCCGCGTTGCGTGAGCGCGTCGATACGATCGAGCGGCTGCTCGACGAAAAGGGCAGCATCAGCCGCGACGAGATCGAAGCGTACAAGCCGAGCGCATCGACCGAGGCCGAACGTTCCGAATGGACCCAGCAATTCATTCGCCGGGTGCTGCGCGCGCACGAACCGCGCTGAGCGTGACTGCCTATCCCCACCTCTTCTCCCCGGTGCGTGTTGGGGGGCTGACGCTCCCCAACCGCATTGTTCATGCGTCGACCTCGACGCATTATGCCGACCGCGGCCGGGTCACCGACCGGCTGATTTCCTATTACGCCAATCGCGCCCGGGGCGGCGCTTCGCTGTTGGTCAGCGAGCCGATGGGCATGCTCCACTGGCAGAATATTCCGACGCGCCCGGCGGTGCTTTCCGGCATCAATGCCGACATGCTGCCGCGCTGGGCCGAAGCCGTGCGGCGCGAGGGCGGGCATATGCTCGGCCAGATTCAGGATAACGGGCGCGGCTTTCGCGCGGGCTTCCGCAATCTGGATGCGCGCGGCGCCAGCGCGCTGGCAGACGATCTGAGCTGGACGGTGCCGCACGCGCTCGAAACCGATGCGGTGCGGCGGATGATCGACGAATTCGTCCGATCCTGCGGCCTGCTTGCGGTGGGCGGATTTTCGGGCGTCGAGATTTCGGCAGGGCACGGGCATTTGTTCCACCAGTTCCTGTCGCGCCGGTCGAACCATCGCAAAGACGCTTATGGTGGCGATCTGAACGGGCGCACGCTGCTGCTGCGCGAGTTGATGGCGGGCATTCGCGCCGAATGCGGCAGCGATTTCCTGATCGGGCTGAAACTGCCCGCCGAAGACGGCATGCCCGACGGCATCGATCAGGACGAGGCGCAGGCGATCACACAGGCGCTCCACGCCACCGGCAATATGGATTACCTCACTTATTGCTGGGGCAGCCATTCGGACACGCTCTACACCCACCTGCCCGACAATCACGGCCCGCGCCTGCCCTATGTCGACACGATCGAAAAGCTCGGTCGTGCGGGTGCGCCGGGGGTGCCGCTCGGCGCGCTGGGGCTGATCACCGACCCGAATGAAGGCGAGCGGCTGATCCGCGACGGCAAGGCCGATCTGATCATGCTTGCTCGCCCGCTGGTCACCGATCCTGCCTGGCCGGTGAAGGCGCGCGAGGGGCGTGAGGCGGAAATCCGCTATTGCGTGTCGTGTAACAGCTGCTGGCATATGATCACGTCGGGCCGGGGCTTACTCTGCGACAATAATCCGCGCGTCGGGGCGCCCGACGAGGCCGACTGGACGCCCCCGCCTGCGCCGGTGCGCAAGCGGGTGGTGGTCGTTGGCGCCGGCATTGCGGGGATGGAAGCCGCATGGGTCGCGGCGGCGCGCGGCCATGACGTGCATGTCCTTGGCGCATCGGACGACGTCGGCGGCAAGACGCGTATCCATGCGGATCTGCCCGGCGGCGAAGGGCTGAGCAGCATCTACGATTATCAGGCGCTCGCCGCGGCGCGCCATGGCGTGACGCTGCATCTGGGCCAGCGCGCCGACGCGGACGATATCATCGCGCTCGCGCCCGACCATGTTATCCTCGCCACCGGATCGACGCCGGCATGGCCGAGTTTCCTGCCGAACGAATGGCGCGCGGAAGGGCTGGTGCCCGACATCCGCGATGCTGCGGTCATGCTGCGGCCCTATGCAACGCAGATGGAGGGTATGGCGGTGATCTGGGACGAGGATCACAGCGCCTTCACTTACGATGCCGCAGAGTTTCTGATGACCCGGTTCGAGCAGGTGACGATCCTCACCCCGCGCGAACGCATCGCGAGCGACGAATCGCTGATCGTGCGGCAGGGCGTGTACAAACGGCTCTACAGCAAGGGCGCGCGGATCATCACCTCGGTGCGACCGCTGCCCGGCCCCCGGATCGAGGATGGCGAGATCGCGTTCGCCAATATCTTCAGCGGTGCCGAAGAAACGCTGACCGGTGTTTCCTTCCTCACCTATGCGACGCCGCGCATCCCCAACGATGCGCTTGCGGCGCCGCTGCGGGCGGCGGGGATTGCCGTGACACTGGTCGGCGATTGTAAGGCACCGCGCATCACGCTTTCGGCGACGAGTGAAGGCTATCGCGCCGCCATGGACCTTTAAGGAGTATGACCATGTATCCCGATCTGGAAGGCAAGGTCGCCATCGTCACCGGCGCGGGCCGCCGCAAGGGGCTGGGCGAAGCGATTGCGCGCAAGCTGGCCGAGGACGGCGTGAAGCTGGTCCTGCACGATCTTGGCCAGACCAAGGGCGACATGGCCCCTGCGCACGGCGTCGGCGCGAGCGAGGAAATGGCGGCGGTCGCCGAGGAACTGCGCGCGATCAACTCGCATGTCTCGACCTTTCAGGCGGATATGCGCGAAGAGGCGCAGGTCGAGGCGATGGTCGCCCATGCAGTCGAAACCTATGGCAAGCTCGACATCCTCGTGAACAATGCCGGGGTCGGCTATCTGTTCGGCCCGCTGGTCGATGCGACGCAGGAAATGTGGGACACGGTGCTCAACGTGAATCTGCGCGGCGCATTCTTTGCGATGAAGCATTCGGTCCGCCAGATGCTGAAGCAGGATATTCAGGAAGGGTGGGGCCGGGGCCGCATCGTTTCGATCGGCAGCCGCGGATCGAAATCCGGTTCGGCGCTGACTTCGTCCTATATCGCGTCGAAGCACGGCATTGTCGGCCTTCCCCGCTCGGCGGCGATCGAGCTGGGGCCGGAACAGATCACGGTCAACGCTGTCTGCCCCAACCATGTCACGACCGGTCTGGGCAGCTGGCAGAATGAATATATGGCCAAGGCGCGCGGCCAGACGATCGACGAATATCTTGCCGCGATGCGCAGCCGCATCCCGCTGGGCCGGGTCGGCGAGCCTTCGGATACGGCCAATGCCTGCGCGTTCCTCTGTTCGGGACAGGCGCGCTACATCACCGGCGAGGCGATGAACGTCTCGGGCGGCGAGGAGATGCACTGATCGCGAGCCGTCCCTTCGCCCTGTTGCCCGAGCCGCTGCGCCATGCGCGGTTCCGCGCGATGTGGGCCGCGACGATCGTATCCCAATTCGGCACCTTCATTCAGGTCGTCGCGACGAGCTGGGCCATGGTCCAGCTTCACGGATCGGCGACGATGGTGTCGCTGGTGCAGACGGCGGCCAATCTGCCGGTGATGCTGTTTGCGATATCGGCGGGCGCGCTCGCCGATATCTTCAGCCGGCGCAGCGTGATGCTGGGCGCGCAGTTCGTGATGCTGCTACTGTCGGTCGTGCTCGCGGTGCTGGCAGCACTGGGCGCGCTGACGCCGATGCTGCTGCTCACGCTCACCTTTCTGATCGGATGCGGCACGGCGGTACACTGGCCCGCATGGCAGGCATCGGTCGGCGAACTGGTGCCGCGCGCGCAAATACCGTCCGCAGTCGCCGCCAATATCGTCGGCAACAATGTCGCGCGCAGCCTGGGCCCGGCGATCGGCGGCGCGATCGTGCTGGTGGCCGGAGCGACACTGGCGTTCATCGTCAATGCGCTGTCCTATCTGGGCATCATCGCGGTGCTGTGGCGGTGGCGCCCGGAACGAACCGAACAGGCCCGGCGCGGCTATTGGGCAGTGCTGGCCGAGGGATTTCGCTATGGCGTGACGCATCTGCGCACGCGCGGGCTGTTGATCCGGGCGGGCATGTTCAGCCTCAGCGCGGCGGCGATATGGGGCCTGATGCCGGTGGTTGCGGTGCGGCTCGATGGTGGGCCGGACCTGCTCGGCATCCTGTTCGGATGTTTCGGCGTGGGGGCGATGGGCGGCGCCGTGGCGTCGGTTATGCTGCGCAGCAAATACGGATCGGAATTCGTACTGCGCGCCGGGATCGGTGTGTTTCTGGCCGCCGTGGCGGCGATCGGCCTGACGCGGTCTGTGCCGATTGCGATCCTGGCGCATCTGATCGCGGGCGCGGGATGGGTGTCGACGCTTTCCACCTTCAACGTGACGCTGCAGCTGGCGACGCCGCGCGATCTGGTGGGGCGGACCATCGCCTTGTACCAGACGACGACGTTCGGCGGTCTGGCAATCGGATCGGCGCTGTGGGGCGTCGTTGCCGACCGGGTCGGTGTCGGGACGGCGCTGACGATCTCAGCCGCCTGCTTGCTGGCCGGAGTGGTTGCCGGGCTGCGTCTGCCATTGCCTCAGCACCGGACCGAATGATCGCACCGCGCTTCAGAGCGCGGCGATGCCCGCTTCGGCGACCGATTCATCCTGCTCGGGCGTGCCGCCCGATACGCCGATCGCGCCGACCACGACGCCGTCGACACGGATCGGAACGCCGCCCGCCATCGGCAGATAATCGGTGAGCGCGAGTAGCGCCGGGTCTTCCTTGATCCGATTCTGCAGCACTGCGCTGGGCGCGCGCAGCAATGCCGCCGTGCGTGCCTTTTCCAGCGCGACCTTGCCGGTCATCAGCCCTGCACCCGCCATCCGCTGCATCGCCAGCGGGTATCCGCCATCATCGGCGATGGCGATGCTCATCGCGAATCCGGAAGCATCTGCCGCTTCGATTGCGGCATCGAGCATGCGGCGCGCGTCGTCAGGTGCAAGAACGGGTTTCGTAAGCATGAATACATCCCTATGGAAATTGATTCAGGTAAGTTAATCTTGGTGGGCAGCAGCCATGAACGATATCAAGAAGATGGGGGTGCCGGTTGTTGACCATGGAAAGCGATGAGCCGGTCGGCGTCGATCGCATGCAGGCGGTGCCGCTCTATCATCAGATATTCCTTCAGCTTCGCGAAGAGATCACCAGCGGCGAGCGTGCGTTCGGATCGCGTCTTCCCACCGAGCAGGAGCTTTCGGCCCAGTTCGGCGTGTCGCGGATTACTGCGCGCCGGGCGCTCGACGAACTCGCCGACAACCATCTGGTCGAACGCAAGCGTCGCGTGGGCACGACCGTCATCTTCCGGTCGCCGGCCAAGCCGTTCCAGGGGAATATCGAACAGGCGCTCGAATCGCTGCTGAGTTTCGGCAGGACGACTCGCGTGAAGCTGCTCGAAGTCGATCCGGTCCCGGCGCGACCGCCGATCGATGAGGCACTGCATATCGAAGCGGGTACCGAAGTGCTGCGCATCAGCCGTGTCCGCTGGCTCGAGGACAGCCCGATCGGCCATTATATCACCTATCTGCCGATGGATATCGGCGCAGGGATGACGCGGGCAAAGCTCAATTCGACGCCGATCCTGACGCTGATCGCCGAAGCGGGGGTCCAGATCGGTGCCGCGCGTCAGACGATTTCGGCGACGCTGGCCGACGCCGGACTTTCGGCGATCCTGCAGGTCGATATCGGCTCGCCGATCCTGCGCGTCAGCCGTACCGTCGAGGATGTGCACGGGCGCCCCGTCCAGCATATCCTGGCGCAATTCCGCCCCGACAAATATCAGATCACGCTCGATCTCAATTCCCCCAGCGGCGACGTGCGGCTGCTCTGACGCGCATTCGCATCGCGCGTGATTTGCTATAGATATATAACAATAGCAAGCGTACACCTACGCCCGGCGCCATAGCGGCAACCGAGCGGAGGGCATGTGAACGACTGGACGACAGACACGCAGCCCGGGCTGCTGCGGATCGCTGCCGCAACCACGGCGACGCCCGACATCGATGCGTCCGAACGGGCGTGGTGCGACTATCTGGGCCACCGCGTGGTCGAGCGCGGCACCGTTCCTGCCGCGCTCGCCGCCAGTTGGGAAGCACCGGCAAGCGCGGGCGCGCCGATGGTGACGCTGGTGCCCGAAGGTGAAAGCGATGTGTTCGTCCGGCTGGTGCAGACGCCGGCGCCGCGAGGCTATCGCCCGCTCACGACATTCGGATGGAACGCGTTCGAAATCATCGTCGACGATGTGTACGCGCTCGCCGACCGGCTCGCCGATTCGCCGTTCGAGATTATCGGCCCGCCAAAACCGCTGCAGTTCATGCCGTCGATCGTTGCGATGCAGGTGCGCGGCCCGGCGAACGAATGCCTCTATTTCACGATGGAAAGCGGCGATCGCGACACGTCGATCCTGCCGCCGCCCGCCGGGTTTGTCGGGCGGACCTTCATTGTCGTGATGGCGGGATGGGACTTCAACGCGCTGCTGCGCTGGTATGTCGACAAGTTCCAACTGCGCGAACGCCCCGTGCGTCAGAGTAAAGTCGCGGTGATCCAGGCCGCGCAGGGGCTCGATCCGGAGCAGACGATCGAGCTGAGCGCGATCGGCATGCGCCAGCGCGGCAATCTGATCGAACTCGACGCCTATCCGACGGGCGCCGGTTTCCCGGCCGGACCGCGCCCGACGATCGCAGGGCATTTGCCGCCCGGCAATGCCATCGCCAGCTTCGAAGTCGAATCGATTGCGCCGTTCGCCGACGCGGCGATCTGGCCCCCCGCCCGGCGCGACGAGATTGTCTATGGCGGACGCCGGACCTGCGTATTGCGCGGGCCCGCGGGCGAACTGGTCGAACTGATCGAAGCGGATTAATTGTTCTACATATAGAACAAAATGGTTGCGCGGCGCCGCAGTTTATGATCTTCTACGGTCATAAGGCATGGGGTTGGTGATGAAGGTTCGCGACGTCCAGCACGCGGTATTGCCGCAGGCAACCGCCGAAGAGCGCAGCCGCCAGGAGGCGGTGGTGATGCTCCGCAAGCTGCTCAACGCCAAAGTTCGTTCGCAGAATGTCGAGCGCTATGGCGAGGAAGCGCGGCCGGCGTTCGTCGCCGCGCATGGCCGCCTGCCGCAATCGCCCGCCGAAGTGCAGCAAGCGTTCCTGATGTCGCCCAGCTATCGCCGCTGGAGCGCCGCCAATCGCGCCGCGCAGGAAATGATCTGGGTCTCGGTCGGCGAGCCGATCTATCGCGATCTCGACCGCATGACCAAGGCGACGGCGGAACTGATCGATTCGCCGAACAAGCTGGGCAGCCTGACGCTCGATCCCGCCTACGATCCGTCGCCCGAAGTGGCGAATGTCGACATTCATCTTCAGCCCGGCGGCTATGCCATGGACAATGGCGACTATGACGTCGTTGCCGGCGCGCTGTACGAATGCGGCGGCAATGTCTTTTCCTTCGGCCAGGGAATCGGTCGCGGGGACAGCAAGGCAGGCGTCGTTCAAAAGCTTCTGGAAGAGCATTTCGGTGGTTTCACACCGCAGAAGATGCTCGATATCGGGTGCTCGGCAGGCGCGGCTTCGGCCGCCTATGCCGCGCACTGGCCGCAATCCGAAGTGCATGCGCTCGATCTGGGCGCAGGCATGCTCCGCTACGCGCATGCGCGTGCGGAGTCCCTCGGAGTCGCCGTCCATTTTCACCAGATGGACGCGTCGGAGCTCAAGTTCGAAAAGGACAGCTTCGACCTCGTGGTCTCGCACAATCTGATGCACGAAATCGGAGAGGAGAAGCGTCGCAAGATGATCGCCGAATCCTTCCGCGTCGTTCGTCGGGGCGGAATCGTCATCCATCAGGATGTCGCCATCCGAAACCAGCCGACGATAGTGCATCAGGTTGAGCGGGACTGGGATACCCATTTCAACGGCGAAGTGCATTGGAACACCTATGCCACCGCCGATCTGCGCGCCGACATGATCGCCGCCGGGTTCCCGGCGGATACCGTGATCGAACATGATCTCGCCGCGCTGCAGGGCTTCGCCAATAATCGCTGGTACGCGATCAGCGGACGGAAGCCCGCCTGACCATGACCAGCAAGACCGAAGCGCTTTCGGCGCTGATCGCTTCTGCACGCGGGGACCGCCCGACCAGCCTCGAAAGCCGCGAGGCCGAGGAAGTGCTCAACATCGCGCTGGCGCTGACCGTCGAACTGGCGGTTTCCAACGACCGGATCGACCGGCTCGAACGGCTGGGCGCAGAACTGCGCGGCGAGCCGGTCGAGGAACTGCGCGACATTCGGTATGACGGTGATATCGCGCAGGAACGCTATGACGCGACCGAAGCGCTGCTGATGCGCGCGCTGCGCGTGATCCTCGATCCGCGCGGGCCCGCCACGTTCGCCAAAGAGTAAAAAGAGAAGGGCAGGGCTTCGACAAGCTCAGCCCAAACGGGCGGTTTTTGGGGCACTGGTCGCGCCAGGCATCTTCCGCTTGGGCTGAGCCTGTCGAAGCCCTGTATTTCTTTCCGCATCGTGGCGTAAGAACAGCGCAGCACTTCGACAGGCTCAGCCCGAACGGGCACTCCACCGGAGCGAGATTACTCCGCTTGCGGCTTCCAGGCGTCGACCAGTTCGCCTGCGGTTGCGAACCAGGTGGCATCGTCCTTCGCCAGTCGACCGAGCAGCGCTTCGAACGCATCCATGCGATAGGGCAGGCCGGTGATATAGGGCGTCAGTGTGAAGGGCAGCACGCGCCCCGCGCCATAGTGCGCCGATTCCGCCTTCAGCCAGTCGAGCGCGTCTTCCAGTTGCTGCGCGACGCTGTCCATCGATTGCTGCTGCACCGCGATCATCTGGCGGTCGGACAATTCGTGGTTGAACGGCACCGAAGTGATCGTGCCCGCTTCGGTGGTGATGAGATAGGGCAGATCGTCATTCACCCAGTCGCACATATAGTCGAATCCGGCTTCGGTGAGCAGCCGGGGCGTGTTGAAGCTTTGCGACCGCGCGATCGATTGCCATCCGCGCAGCGCCTTGCCCATCACCTGCGCCAGCGTGTCGCGGGCGGTGGTGATGATCGCGCGCTCTTCCTCCTCGGCCAGCGTCGAGGCGATCGTCGCGTTCATGTCGGTCGCATGCGCGATGATCTCATGTCCGGCGGTCATGATGTCCGCGATGATGCTGGGATAGCGTTCGGCGATGGCCGAATTGACGGCCATTGTCGCAGTGACGCCTGCCTTCGCAAAGGCATCGAGCAGCCGGTAAAAGCCAACCCGCGTGCCATATTCCCGCGCGGTATAGTGACGGAAATCGGGATAGGGGGTGACCATATGCCCCGGCGCGCGAAACGGCTTGTCCTCCGGCGTGATCGGAAACCATTCCAGATTGACGAGCAGCGTCACGGCCACCGGCTTGCCGCCCGGCCAGGCGACCGGCTTGCGGCTGGGCATCGGCGACGGCGTGTAGAGGTCATGGTCCATGCCCTCGCGCCGCTTGGGATATTCGAGATAGGCGGAGTCGAGGCTCATGATTCTGCCTTTGCATAACGGGCTGCGTCGGCGGCGACGGCGTCATAGCCGCCGCTCGACAGGAAATGATCGGCGATGTCGCCCGAACGGGTGATCCAGGCGCGGCCATCGGCGGAGATGTGGCGCAGCACATCCTCGAACGGGCCGATGCGGTGCGGCTGAGCGATCAGATAGCTGTGCAGCGGAATGCACATCCCCGTCCCGCCGGGCCCGTCGCTGGCCTCTGCCTCGGCCGCCAGCCGGTCGTACTGCCGCTTCAGCGTGTCGGCATATTCGCGCGGGGACATGTTGTAGACGAAGAAGCCATAATGGTCGTTCACTTCGATGCTGTAGGGCATCGAAACGAGCTTGCCCGACTTCACATGCACCGGCGCCGGTTGATCGTCGTGATAGAGATCGCAGGTATAGGTCATGCCATATTCGGCGATCAGATCGAGCGTGCGCGGCGTGTGGGTGAGTGCAGGGGCGAGCCAGCCCTTGATCGTCTGGCCGGTCGCGTCGCGGACCGTTTTGATCGAATCCTCGATGATCGCGCGCTCCTGGCGCTCGTCCATGCCATAGCTGTAGCGGGTGTTGTAAATGCCGTGGCTGAAGAACTCCCAGCCGAGGTCATTGGCATTCGCCACCACGTCCGGATGGTGCTGGCATAGCGCCACCGACAGCGACACCGATCCCTTGAAGCCATGCTTTTCCATGACTTCGGCCATCCGCCAGTGGCCGATGCGATTGGCGTAGTCGCGATGGCCGTATCCGACGATATCGGGATGCGGCTTGGGCCAGCTTTTGCGATGCGGATTGGCGGGCGGGTCGATCTCGTAAAATTCGAGATTGGGCGACACCCATACCGCGACTTTCTTGCCGTCGGGCCATTCCAGTTTCGTCCGGTCGCGATACGGCCGGAAATCATACAGGCCGGGATCCTTTTCGCCTTCGCGCATCAGCGTGCCTCCAGCCAGTCGATCACGGTCTGCACCGGCTCGACATCGGCATATTTGAGCTGAAGGTCGGTGAGGTTCGCGAAGTGATAGCTTTCATGCTTGTCGGCGCAGGTTTCGATCGGGACGATCGTGCGATAGCCGCGGCTGAGGCTGTCGACGGCGGTCGCGCGGATGCAGCCGGAGGTCGAGCCGCCGGTGATCACCAGCGTATCGACCTTGTGCCAGACCAGCAGGCTCTGCAGCGGCGTTTCGAAAAAGGCCGAGGGCATGCGCTTGGTGTAGATCGCGTCCTTGGCGTGATCGATTTCGCAGCGATCGTCGAATGCATGGCGGCGCGAGCCATATTTGATGTTCTGCAGGCTGTCGGGCGTGTCGGTGCGCGTGCCCCAGACACCGGCGTCGCTGGCATCGTCCATATAGGCGACATGCGTCCAGATCACCGGCATGCTCTTCTGGCGTGCCAGCCGCGAAATGGTGTTGGCATATTCGATCTGCCGCGGATCGGTTTCGTATGCGGTCTTGAATTCGTCGATCCGCGTATAGGCGTTCTGAAAATCGACGTTCACGATCGCGAGCTTTTCGCCGAAGCCGAATTTGGCGCGCGCCGGATTGGCCATCACGTCTTCGAAAATCTGACGCGCGGTGCGATCGTCGCGCACCATTTTCGTACCAATCGTCATTCGGCGGCCTCCAGCTTGGCGGGGTTCGTTTCGGGAGTGAAGCCGAGCGGCAGCCCGGCATCGGGGGTAAAGCCATAAAGCGGTTCGCCCGGCAGCGCGTCGGCAACGATCTTGCGCACCTCGAGCAGTTTCGGCAGGTCGATCCCGGTCTTGAGCCCCATCGCCTGGAGCATGAAGACCAGATCCTCGGTCACGATATTGCCGCTGGCGCCCGGGGCGAAGGGGCAGCCACCGATGCCGCCGAGCGAAGAATCGACGGTTTCCAGTCCGGCATCGAGCGCGGCGAGCACATTGGCGAGCCCCAGCCCGCGGGTATTGTGCAGATGGATGCCGGTTACCGCTTCGTCGCCGACAACGCCGCGAACCGCGCGAATCATGTTCTTCACGGCGGCCGGGTCGGCATAGCCGGTGGTATCGGACAGGCCGACTTCGTCGCATCCCGCCGCCATCAGCCGTTCCGCAAGGCCAAGTATCTGCGGCAGGGGAATTGCGCCTTCGATAGTGCAGCCGAACACGGTCGAAAGGCTTCCTTCGAAATGCGGGCGTTCGCCTTCGGGCAATGCGGCAATGGCAGTAGCTATAGCTGCCGCTTCGTCTATCACCTGCGCATGGGTACGGCGCAGATTCGCCATGCTGTGCGATTCGGATACCGAAAGCGGCAGCGTGATTTTGTGAGCCCCGGCGGCGATGGCTGCTTGTGCACCGCGCAAATTCGGGACGAGTACTGCGACGGTCAGGCCGGGGATGCTGCGCGCGAACGCGACGATTTCCGCCGTGTCGGCAAGCTGCGGCAACAATTTGGCGGGAACGAAGCTGCCGACCTCGATCTCGCGCACGCCGGCGGCGGCTTCCGCTGCGATCCACGCCTTTTTCGCGTCGGTCGGCATGATCGCCTTGATGCTCTGCAGCCCGTCGCGCGGACCGACTTCGCTTACCAAAATGTCGCTGGCCATCAAAACCTCTGCTTGCTTTATTGTCCTATCTCTATATCAAATGACCAGCCGTTGTCGAGGCACGGCTTGGGGCAGCAACGCGTTGGGGAAATATGGAATCGCTTCCTCTTGAAGGTCTGAAGGTCGTTGAATTCAGCCATATGGTGATGGGTCCGTCGGTCGGCCTCATCCTTGGCGATCTTGGAGCCGATGTCATCAAGATCGAGCCGGAAGGTGGCGATCATACGCGCAGGTTGCTCGGTTCGGGGGCGGGATATTTCCCGATGTTCAACCGCAACAAGCGCAGCGTGTGCCTGGATCTGAAGTCGCCCGAAGGGCTTGCCGATGCGTTGCGCCTGATCGACGACGCGGATGTCGTGATCGAGAATTTCCGCCCCGGTGCGCTCGCCAAGCTGGGTCTGGGGGCAGAGGATCTGCGCAAGCGCAATCCCCGCCTGATCTATTGCTCGGCCAAGGGTTTCCTCACCGGCCCCTATGAAAATCGCACCGCGCTCGACGAAGTGGCGCAGATGATGGGCGGTCTTGCCTATATGACCGGCCCGCCCGGACGACCGCTGCGTGCGGGCGCATCGGTGATCGATATCGCCGGATCGATGTTCGGGGTGATCGGTATCCTTGCCGCGCTCGAACGCCGCCATCGCGATGGCGAAGGCGCCGACGTCAAATGCTCGCTGTTCGAAACCACGGCGTTCTTCGTGGGACAGCATATTGCGCAATATGCCGTCACCGGTCAGCCCGCCAATCCGATGCCGGCGCGCATTTCGGCATGGGCCGTCTATGACGTGTTCGAAACGAAGCATGCGGACGAGCAGCTGTTTGTCGGTGTGGTCAGCGACGGGCAGTGGAAGGATTTCTGCGCCGAACTGGGCCTCGATGCATTTGCTGCTGATGCCGAGCTCGCGCTCAACAACAATCGCGTGCTGCAGCGCGATCGCATCCTGCCGGTGCTGCGCGAGTTGTTTTCGTCGATGACGCGCGAGGAGCTTGTCGCGCGTCTCGGCAAGATCGGCCTGCCTTTCGCGCCGATCGTCCGCCCGCAGGATTTGCTCGACGATCCGCACCTTCAGGCCGAAGGCGGTCTGGTCGAAGTCACGCTTGAGGACGGCAGCAAGGCAAGGCTGCCCGCGCTGCCGATCGAGATCGACGGCGCGCGCATGGGGCTGCGCCACGACTTGCCCAAAGCCGGCGAAGATGCCGANGACGTGCTGCNCAAGGCCGAAAGCGGAGCGGCGGGCCGTTGAAGCGAACGATTTTCGACAAGATCTGGGATTCGCATCGCGTAGAAACGCTNGGCAACGGCGCCGATCTGATCCTGATCGACCGTATCCTGTTGCATGAGCGNACCGGCGGGNCNGCGATCCGCCGCCTGCTCGACCGCGGNCACGACGTGATGGCNCCCGAACAGGCGTTCGCNGTGATGGATCATATCGTCGACACCATGCCNGGNCGCAGCGACGATACGCGNATGCCGACGGGCAAGGCGTTCATCACCACGACGCGCGATGCCGCGCGCGCGGCGGGCATTCGCCTGTTCGATCTGGACGATCCGTTGCAGGGCATCGTCCATGTCATGTCGCCCGAACTTGGCATCGTCCTGCCCGGCGCGACGCTGATCTGTCCGGACAGCCACACCTGTTCGCAGGGCGCGCTGGGTGCGCTGGCATGGGGGATCGGCACGACGCAGGCGGAGCATGCGCTGGCAACATCGACGCTGGCTGTGCGCCGCCCGCCGCAGATGCGCGTGACGATCGACGGCGAACTGGCGCCGGGCGTTACGGCCAAGGATCTGGCGCTCGCCCTGCTCGGCGAGTTCGGAGTCGGCGGTGGATCGGGCCATGTCGTCGAATATACCGGCAGCGCGGTTGCCGCGCTCGACATCGAGGCACGGCTGACGCTTTGCAATATGGGCACCGAATTCGGTGCCTTCACGGCGATCATCGCGCCCGATGAGAAAACGATCAACTATATAAAGGGCCGCCGCTTTGCGCCCGAAGGCGAAGACTGGGACGCCGCCGCCGCCCAGTGGCGCGAGCTGAAAAGCGACGAAGACGCCCAATATGACATCGAATTGCGGTTCGACGCATCCGATCTGGTGCCGCTGGTGAGCTGGGGAACCAGCCCGCAACAGGTGGTCCCGGTCGACGGCGCGGTGCCCCCTCCCGGCACCGCGCCGGAACAAGGCAACGAAGAGGGGCAGGCGCGGGCACGCGCCTATATGGGCGTTGAAGCCGGAACGGTGCTGACCGATCTGACGATCGACGCGGCCTTTATCGGTTCGTGCACCAACAGCCGGATCAGCGATCTGCGCCGCGCGGCAAGGCTGCTCGAAGGGCGGCATGTCGCGCCGGGCGTCAAGGCGATCTGCGTGCCCGGTTCGAGCAGCGTCAAGCGCGCCGCCGAGGCCGAGGGGCTGGACCGCATATTTCGCGAAGCCGGCTTCGAATGGCGCGAATCGGGCTGTTCGATGTGCTTTTTCGCAGGCGGCGAAAGCTTCGGGCCGCAGGAGCGGGTGGTTTCCTCCACCAATCGCAATTTCGAAAGCCGTCAGGGGCCGGGCACGCGCACGCATATCGCCTCGCCCGAAACGGTAGCGGCGTCGGCAATTGCGGGACGGATCGCCGATCCGCGAAAGGTGGCGCAGTGATGCAGCCGTTCACCACGCTCACTGCGGTTGCTGCGCCATTGCTGCGCGACAATATCGATACCGACGCGATCATCCCTTCGCGCGAAATGCGCGATCCGCTGGGGCGCGGTCTTGCCGAGGGGCTGTTCGCCGGATGGCGCTATACGGCGATCGGATCGCGCGAACCCGATCCCGATTTCGTGCTCAATCAGCCGCGTTATGCCGATGCGAAGATCCTTGTCACCGGCGCCAATGTCGGGTGCGGGTCGAGCCGCGAACATGCGGTATGGGCGCTGGCCCAATATGGCTTTCGCGCGGTAATCGCGTCGTCGTTCAACGCGATCTTTCGCGGCAATTGCATCGCCAATGGTATCGTGCCCGCGGCGATGTGCGATGTCGCGATCGAACAGATCGGCGCACTGCTGCAAACCGGGGCAGAGCCGATCCTCACCGTCGATCTGGAAAGCCGCACGGTGACTGCGCCATCCGGTCAGGCATGGCGTTTCGACATCAGCGACGAAGCGCGCGACGCGCTGTTGCTCGGCCTCGACCCGATCGGACAGACGCTGCTGCTGCGCGATCGAATAGAGGCGTTTCGCGCCGCAGACCGCGAACGGCGCGGATGGGTATATTCGTCGATCGTAGAGCGATAATCCGCGCCGCGACTTCCTGCGCCCGTGATTCGTCGCCTTACCCCTGCCGAAGTGACCCGATCGAGAGGCTGGCGCGTCGCGGGTTCAGAATATGGGCCAGAGTTTGTGCACTGCGGCGCTTCGCGCTGGACATGCCGTGCGCTGGTGCGCCAGCCTTGCCGACGGGTCATCCCGATCGGACGCGCGCTGGATGGCGCGGCAGCGCCCGGCGCTGCGATCGGGCGAAGCAAAAAAGGGGAAGCGAATGAAGACGAGATGGTTGGCGCATATCGCCGCCCTGGCGCTGTCCAGTCACGTGCCACAGCTTGCCGCGCAGACGCAGTCTTCTTCTGTGCAGGGTGCGACGCCGATCTCGTCGACCAACGACATGGGCATCACCGCGCCCGTGGATGCCTTTCCCCAGGAACCCGGCAGCGATTATTATCTCGCCAACTATTCCGCCTATGAAGCCTATCTGAAGACGCTGGCGGCGCAATCGGATCGGATGATGCTGGTCGATATCGGCCGGACGGCGGAAGGGCGCACGCAATGGATGGCGATCGTTTCGTCGCCTGAGAACCTGGCCAATCTCGATAGCTATCGCGACATTGCCCGCCGCCTAGCCCGGGCGGACGGCCTGACCGACGAAGACGCGCAGGCGCTGGCGCGGCAGGGCAAGGCCGTCGTGTGGATCGATGCCGGCCTGCACGCCACCGAAACCGTGACGTCGCAATCGCAGATTCACGTCATCTATCGGATGCTCAGCCAGTCGGACCCCGAAACGCTGCGCATTCTCGACAATGTCATCCTGCTGTTCGCGCAGGATAATCCCGACGGGATGGAACTGGTGTCGGACTGGTATATGCGCCATTCCGATCCGGAGGATCGCGAGTTCGGGTCGATCCCGCGGCTCTATCAGAAATATGTCGGCCACGATAACAATCGCGACTTCTTCATGTCGCAGATGCCCGAAACGACCAACATCAACCGGGTGTTGTTCCGGCAATGGTATCCGCAGATCATCTATAACCAGCATCAGACCGGCCCGACCGGCGAAGTGGTGTTCGTTCCGCCGTTCCGCGACCCGTTCAATTATAACTACGATCCGCTGGTGATGACGGAGCTGGGCGAAGTCGGCGCGGCGATGCACAGTCGGCTGATATCGGAGAGCAAGGCCGGATCGGGGATGCGCGGCGAGGCGAGCTATTCGACCTGGCATAACGGCATGCTCCGCTCGGTCGCGTATTTCCACAATTCGGTCGGGCTGCTGACGGAGATTATCGGCGGGCCGACGCCCGAGCGGATCCCGCTGGTTCCGGCGGCACAGCTGCCGCGCGGCGATGCGCCGCTGCCGATCTCGCCGCGCATGTGGCATTTGCGCGATACGCTCGAATATCAATGGTCGCTCAATCGCGCCGTGATGGATTATGCCGCGCGCAACCGAGAGCGACTGTTGTTCAACATCTATCGGATGGGGGCGAACAATATCGCGCGCGGCGATCGCGACAGCTGGACGATCACGCCGCAGCGAATCGATGCGCTGAAGGAAGCAGCCGGAAACGGCCCGCCGCCCGCCGAACGCGGACTGACTTCGCGCGCGTTCAACGACAGCGATCGCGTCGCGAGCGACCTGTATGCGCAGGTGCTGAACGATCCGGCACTGCGCGATCCGCGCGGCTATATCATTCCGGCTGGGCAGGCGGACATGCCCACCGTCGTCGCCTTTGTGAATGCGCTGCTCAAGACCGGCGTCGATGTGATGCAGGCGGATGCGCCCTTCACGGTCGACGGCAANCGCTATCCGGCNGGCAGCTATGTNGTGAAGACGGCGCAGGCNTATCGCCCGCATGTGCTCGACATGTTCGAGCCGCAGGACCACCCGCACAATCTCGAATATCCNGGCGGTCCGCCGATCCCGCCCTATGACATTACCGGCTATACGCTTGCCTATCAGATGGGGGTTTCCTTCGATCGCGTGATGGAAGGCTTTGAGGGGCCGTTCCGCAAGATCGACGATCTGGCACAGGTCGATGCGGGCCGCGTGATCGGCAGCGGGCGCGCCGGATGGCTGATCGCGCATGAGGCGAACAACAGCTTCATCCTGACCAACCGACTGCTCGCCGCAGGGAGCCAGGTCGCATGGGTGCGCGACGCGATGCGGGTCGATGGTCATAGTTTCGGCCCCGGTGCGATCTGGGTTCCCTATTCCGCCGATGCGCAATCGGTGATCGCAGATTCGACGCGCGAACTCGGCATCGACGCCTATGCGCGCGGTTCGGCGCCGTCGGCCGGGGGGCTGATGCAGCTCCATCGTCCCCGGATCGGGCTGGTCGATAAATATGGCGGCGTAATGCCTTCAGGCTGGACCCGCTGGCTGCTCGAACAATATGAATTTCCGTTCGAGCTGGTCTTCCCTGAGGACATCGATTCGGGCGACCTCGCGTCGCGCTACGACGTGCTGATCTTTGCCGACGGCACCGGCCCGGCCGATCCCAGCGGCGTTTATGGCGGGCGCAGCGACGGCGATCAGCCGAACCCGGCCGACATACCCGAGGAATATCGCGACCGGCTGGGCAATATCACGGCGCAGCGATCGGCGGTCGAGCTGCTGGAGTTCGTCCATGGCGGCGGCACGGTGATTACCGTCGGCAACGCCAATTATCTTGCCGAACTGCTTGGCGTGAATGCGGATGCAGCGCTGGTTTCGGAAAGCGACAGCGGACCCAAACGCCTGTCGCGGCGCGATTTCTACATTCCCGGATCGCTGGTCGAAGCGTCCGTCGATCCGACGCAGCCGCTGGCATATGGGATGCCGGACAAGGTCAGCATGTTCTTTGCCAACAGCCAGTCGTTCGTCGCGACGGGCGAGGGCGTGACGCGGGTCGCATGGTATGACAGCGATACGCCGCTGCAGAGCGGCTGGGCCGTGGGTCAGGACAAGCTTGAGGATACGGTGGCGGTGTTCGATGCCGATGTCGGTCGCGGCAAAGTGTTCATGATGGGCCCCGAAGTCACCCAGCGCGCGCAGCCCTATGTCACGTTCAAGCTGCTGTTCAACGGCTTGCTATACGGCCCCGCAGTGTCGCGACACTAAGCACGGCGCCGGGGTTGCGGGCTCAGTTGCGCCGCAACCCCTGCGCGCTGACAGCGGCTGGCCGATGATCGGCCTGATAGGTAGAGGGCGGCACGCCCAACGTCCGCTTGAACATGGTCGCAAAGGCGCTGGGGCTGTTATACCCCGCTTCCAGCGCCACTTCGGTGATCGACGCGCCCGAGTTCAACCGACTGACGGCGGCATTCAGCCGTGCGCTCTGGCACCAGCTGCTGAAGCTGACGCCCATTTCGCGCCGGAACGCGCGCGTAAAGGTGCGGCGCCCCATGCCCGCAGCCTTGGACGCTTCATCGATCGACCATGTCCGTTCGAGTTCGCGGAGAATCTCGCGACATACCCGCAGCAGGCGCGGGTCCCTGGGCACCGGAGTCTGTCGCATCCGGGCGGCCGGCTGGCGATTCAGCCATGCCAGTTCCTCGGTGATCAACTCCATGATGTGGGCATCGCGGCCGTGCAGCCGATATTCCTTCGGCAGCTCGACCGCGGCCTGGATCAGTTCGCGCAGCAGGCCGGAGACCGGAAGTTCGCGACAGCGTCCGCCGAAGTTCTCGTCGGTTTCGATGTACAGCGTGAAAACCGAAGCGTCGCTCAGCATCCGCACTTCGTGCACCGTCCCTGGCGGTATCAGGATTGCGTTTTGCGACGGAACGGTGAAGAGACGGTCGTGTGCGGTGACCGTCAGCGTGCCCGATCCGACATAGACGAATTCGGCGCGACGGTGCGAGTGCGGCGGAATAAGCAGGCGCGAAGGGCATCCCGCCGCGCTGACCATAACCGGACGGAGAGCGCTATCGCAATCCACCGGAACTGCGACCCTTTCGATCATAAAGTTGCTCCATATACGCCTTGGTGCGCGCAATTATTTCGCATGAGAATCGCATGGCTTGTCAATTCAAAAGGATTGCTTTGCATACAATTCAGCCGTCAGTGATGCATTTTTACAAGGGTGAACGGATTGGCGTTGGTCGGATAAGCTCATTTATTCCAATTGGTTATGAAGCGATAAGCAATCTCCGTGCGGGCCGCCTGCGCCTGCCTTCGTCCCGTTCGCCAGATGCCAAGACGGCCCGATGGCGAAGGGATTTGATCCGATCGCACGGGCGTTCCGGGCGAATCCGTTTCATATTTGTGTCGCAAAAGGGGGGATGAGGGCGACGATGCCCGCCGATCGACCCTGCAAAATAATGCAGCAGCGCGGCGGTGCGACGGGGCGCCGACCGGGCGCGTATCTGGTGAGGCGATCCTGAAAGGCAGGCTGCGGCGCGGCGCGCCGATGGCAGTAGCTGACTAAAAAGGGGGTCGCTAAATGAAGAAAATACTTCTCAGCACGGTCGCGATGATCGGGCTGTTTTCGAGCGCGCAAGCCTTTGCGCAGCAGGCGGAAGAGCCGCAGGTTCAGGACGAAGAGCAGTCCGAAACGATCGTCGTCACCGGATCGCGCGTCGAGCGCCAGGGTTTCGAAAATCCTACGCCCACCACGGTGGTCGATGAGGAGCAGATCGAGCGCTCGGGCCTGAATGATATCGGCGACGTGCTGCAGCAACAGCCGCAGATCAGCGTCGGCCTGGGGTCGACCAACGATACGTTCCAGCGCGACATCGGTTCGACCTTCATCAACCTGCGCGGTCTGGGCACCAACCGTACGCTGGTGCTGGTCAATGGGCGCCGCCGCGTTTCCGGTTCGCGTGACGGGTCGCAGGTCGACGTGTCCTCGATCCCGGCCTCGATGATCAAGAGCGTCGAAGTCATCACCGGCGGCGCTTCGGCGGTGTACGGCGCGGACGCGGTGTCGGGCGTGGTCAACATCATCCTCAAGGACGATTTCGACGGCCTCAACGTTTCCGGCCGCACGGGCATTTCGGGCGAAGGCGATGCCGCCACCTATATGCTGTCGGTCGCCGGCGGCGGCGCATTTGCCGACGATCGCGGCCATGCGCGCCTGGGCATGTCGTATCAGAAGAGCGAGCGCGTCGGCTATCCCGATCGCGACTATAGCTATGGTTCCGGCGCGCTGAGCTTTGTCACCAATCCGGCGAACACCGGCCCGGACGACGGCATCCCCGACCGGATCGTGATCAATTCGCCGCACACGATCGGCTATTCCTATCAGCCGACCTTCGTCGTGGGCGGCCAGCGCTACATCTATGACAATGGCCTCGTCACCTACACCAATCCGAACTGCTATGGCTCGGTCTGCAGCGGCGGCGATTATGGCTATGACAGCCGCGAGCGCGCGCTGCGCAACCCGCGCGAGACCTTTTCGGCGATGGGCGGAGTCGATTATGAAATCGCGCCGAGCGTCACCGCCTATGCCGACTTCGAATTCTCCTATGCGAGCACGAAGACCAACGGCCAGAGCTTCTTCGATGCGAGCATCACGCTGCAGCGCGACAATCCCTTCCTCCCTTCGGAAGTGACGGCGCTGATGGATGCCAACGGCATGTCCAGCATCAAGATCGGATATGAAGGCGAAGCGATTTTCGGCAACAAGCAGTATAGCAACTCGCGCTATACCTATACCGCGTCGGGCGGTGTGCGTGGTGAGCTGGGCCGGTTCAAATGGGACGCCTTCTATCAATATGGTCGTCGCGACCAGACGTTCCGCACCGGCAACACCCGTATCGAAAGCAACTTCTATCAGGCAGTCGATGCGGTTCTGGACCCGGTTTCGGGCGATCCGGTGTGCCGCAGCACCAGCGCGCAGGCCGCCGGATGCACGCCGATCGATCTGTTCAGCGGGGCGCTGAGCGACGCCGACAAGGCCTATTTCGGCTATACCTTCCAGCGCAGCGTGACCAATGAGCAGATCCTGGCCGGCGCGCAGCTGACCGGACCGATCTTCGATTTGCCTGCGGGCGCCGTTCAGGTCGCTGTCGGCGGCGAATATCGCAAGGACAAGCTCCAGACGCTGGATGACGGCCTGGGTGCCAAGGGCCTGCTCTATCGCACCGACAATGGCGGTCCGCCGGTCGACGCCAGCACCGATGTGGCCGAAGCTTTCGCCGAAATCGTCGTGCCGGTGCTGCGCAACAGCTTCCTCGCCGACTCGCTCGATCTCGAAGGTGCCGTGCGCTATTCGCACTATGACACGATCGGCAGCACCGTGGCCTGGAAGCTGGGTGCCGACTATGCTCCGATTGACGGCATCCGCTTCCGCGTCACGCGGTCGCGCAGCGTCCGTGCGCCGAGCATCGTCGAACTGTACAGCCCCGATACGCTCGGCACGCTCAACATCACCGCCGATCCGTGCGATGTGTCTGTGATCAACCTCACCCCCAATCGCGAGGCGAATTGCCGCGCATTGGGCGTCCCGGTCGGCTGGGTCGATCCCGCTGCGGCACTGGCGCTCAGCACGGCGCTGGGCGGCAATCCGGATCTGACCGAGGAAACGTCGAACAGCTGGACGGCGGGTGTGGTGGTCAGGCCGTTCCGCGGCCTCAACATCTCGGTCGATTACTGGTCGATCAAGATCGACGATGCGATCCAGACGCTCGACGGCAATTCGATCGTCGACAAGTGCGTCGACTCGGACTCGCTCGACAACGCCTTCTGCCCGCTGGTCACGCGCGGCAATTTCGTGGGGCTGAGCGATCCTTACGTCATCTCGAAGATCGACCTTCGCCAGATCAACATCGGCAAGCTGACGGCAGAGGGTGTCGATTTCGCGATCAGCTATCGCTCGCATCTTGAGGATCTGGGCATCGGTCTGCCGGGGTCGCTCGGGATTTCGGCGAACGTCACCTATCTCGCCAAGCTGGAGGAACTGGTCGATCGTGAAGATCCGGGCAGCCTGCTGATTTCGGATGGCGAATATGGCGATCCGACCTGGCGCGGCAATCTGAACATCAACTACACATCGGGCAGCTTCTCCGCCAACTGGCAGGTCCGCTATGTCGGGTCGGCGCAGATCGATGTGCAGCAGAGCTCCGAATATAATGGCGGCGTCCGTGTCGACGAACGTTTCTACAACGACGTGTTCCTCAGCTACGGCATGCCGCAGGACGTGAAGCTCAGCCTGGGCGTCAACAACCTGTTCGACGAACATCCGCCGCGTACCCCGTACACCTATTCGGGTACGTTCGACGGTTCGCTCTACGACAATATCGGCCGCTATTTCTTCGTGGCCTTCTCTAAGGACTTCTAAGCCAGCATCCTGAGGCGGGCCGGGCATCTTGTCCGGCCCGCTTCGGGTTCCTCTCCCCGCTTGCCGAGCACTTCGGCGAGCCCTTTCCGAGGACATATGATGAAACAACTATTCGGAATTGCGATAGCTGCGGTGGCGGTCGCGGAGGTTTCCCTCCCGCAGGCCGCTTTTGCGCAGGATGGATATCGCACGCCTCCGCAGGAAGTCGTCGATATTCTCGACATCGCGCCCGCCCCGGCCGCCAGCGTCAGCCCGGACGGCAAATGGATGGTGGTGACCTCGCTTCAGGGCATGCCGACGATCGTCGATCGCGCCGCGCCGTTCCGCCGGCTGGGCGGGGTGCGCGTCAATGTCGCGACCAACGGGCCCTATGACCTCGATCCCTATGACATGCATTCCTCCTATACCGGGCAGGGAATCGGCTATCGCCTGATCAACCTGGAAACCCGCGAAGCGCGTGACCTTTCGGTACCGACTGCGAAGCTGGGCGTGCCGATGTGGTCGCCCGACAGCAGCCGCTTCGCGTTTCTGCACACCACCGATACCGGCATCGAACTGTGGATCACCGATGTCGCCACTGGCGAAGCGCATGCGCTTTCGGGCCCGTCGATCAACGCCGCGCGCAGCATCGATTATCAGTCGGACGGCCCGTGCAACTGGATGAAGGACAGCCTTCGCATCCTTTGCCATTTCGTGCCCGAAGGACGCGGTCCGGCGCCGGTGGAAGGCGTGCCGACCGGTCCGTCGATCCAGGAAAGCGATGGACAGAAGGCGCCGGTCTGGACCTTCACCAACCTGCTCACCGACAAGTTCGATGAGAAGCTCTACGATTATTACATGACGTCGCAGCCGATGCTGGTCGATGTCGTCAGCGGCACCAAAACTGCGGTCGGCGCGCCAGCAATCTATCAACAGCTGACGCCGTCTCCGGAAGGGCAGTATCTGCTCGCGGTAAAGATCGTCGAACCCTATTCCTACACGATCCCGGCCAGCCGTTTCCCCAAGGAAGTCGACGTGCTTTCGGCCGATGGAACGCTGGTCCACCATGTCGCCAGCGTGCCCGCGAACAATGGCGGCCCGGAATCGCTCGGCTGGGCCCCCGATGCGCTGCGCGGCTTTGCCTGGCGTCCCTCGGCGGAACCGGCGCTGCTCTATGTCGAGCCGCTCGACCACGGCAATCCCAAGCAGGACGCAGAATATCGCGATCGGGTGATGTTGCTCGATGCGCCGTTCACCGGCGAAGCGAAGGAATTGCTGCGCACCACCAGCCGCGTCGTTTCGAACGGCCCCAGCTGGTATTCGCAATCGCTGTTCGCCTTCACCGAAGACGGCGGACAGGCGATGGTGAAGCAGTTCACCTGGGGCACGCGCGAGACCAATATGTGGCTGGTCGATGCCGGCGGAACCGGTGCTGCAGCGAAGAAGCTGTGGGAGCATAATGACGATGACTGGTATGGCGATCCCGGCACCGTCGTGACTCGGGCCGACAGCAGCGTCCTGCGTCAGAATGGCGACTGGATCTATCTGACTGGCGAAGGCGGCTCGCCCGATGGCGACCATCCGTTCCTGTCGCGCTACAATCTGGCGACCGGCGTGACCGAGCGTCTGTTCGAAACCAGCGGCGCCAATTACGAACAGGTTGTCGAGGTGCTCGACGACGATGCAAGCAAGATCGTCACGCGCTACGAAACCAGTCTCGATCCGGCGAACTATATCCTGCACGATCTGTCCGCCGACACGAAGACTGCGCTGACCAGCATTCCTCGCCCGGAAAACGCGCTCACCTATTCGAGCAAGGAACTGGTCCATTATACCCGCGCGGACGGCATTCCGCTCAGCGGCACGCTCTATCTGCCGCCGAACTACAAGCCGGGCGACAAGGTGCCGACCGTCGTCTGGGCCTATCCGCGCGAGTTCGCCGATGCCCAGGGCGCCGGTCAGGTGCGGGGGACGTCCTATGCCTTTTCGGGCACGTCGGCCGGGGCGCCGACCGACTATATGCTGTTCCTGACGCAGGGCTATGCCGTGCTGGCTGACGCATCGATGCCGATCGTCGGCGGGCTGGAAGCCAACGACACCTATGTCGAACAGCTGGTCGCCAATGCGCAGGCGGCGGTCGATATGCTGGTGGAAAAGGGTGTCACCGATCGCGACCGGATCGGCGTTGCGGGTCTCAGCTATGGCGCGTTCATGACCGCCAATCTGTTGACGCACAGCGATCTGTTCGCGGCGGGCTATGCCCTGAACGGCGCCTATAACCGCACGCTTACCCCCTTCGGTTTCCAGCGCGAACGCCGGACTTTCTGGGAAGCGCCGGAAATCTACTATGCCATGTCGCCCTTCATGCACGCGACCGAGATCAATGAGCCGTTCCTGATGTTCCACGGCGAAATCGACAGCAACACCGGCACCTATCCGATCCAGTCGCAGCGCCTGTTTCAGGCGATCAAGGGACTCGGCGGCAAAGCACGGCTCGTGATGCTGCCGTTCGAAGATCACATCTATGCCGCGCGCGAGACGCGTCTCGACGTGCTTGCCGAAGCATTCGACTGGTTCGACAAATATGTGAAGAAATCGGACCAGTAACGCCGCGGGTCTGACTTCCCGGGTGCCGTGTAGGCGGCACTCGGGCCCGGGTTTTCGAGGCGCGCTCCGACAAGGGGGCGCGCCTTTTCTTCGTCACGCGGGCGCTATGATCGGCAATATGTGGCGGCCACCGCCTGCCGAGGGCTCAGCGGGAAACGATACGCGCGCCGTATCGGCGTATCACCGATCGGCCGGGGCGAAGAAAGCGGTGGCGCTGGCAGAGGGGCGCGCTTCGAATGCCGCATGCGTCTGTCGAAGTGCCGGCCGATCCGTGCGCCATTCGAGCGTCGGGAAGCGGAAATCGAGATAGGACAGCAAAATGCCGGTAGCGATATCACCGATATCGAAGCCGGTTCGCGCCGGCGCTTCCTGTTCGAAACGGTCGAGCGTCGCATGTAGCCGCCGGAGATATTCCGCCTGTTGCCCGGGCGACCGGCAGGGTTCAGAACGGCGCAGATCGGCGCGCCACAAAAGCAGCATGTCCAGCATGCCATCGGCCATCGCCTGTCGCGAAAGCGCACGCCAACGCGCGGTGCCGGTCGCCGGGATCAGCCCGCCACCGCCCAGATCGTTCAGATACTCGCAGACCACCTGCGATCCCGCGACCACCAGACCGTCCCCGGTTATCAGCGTCGGCAGCTTGGCGATCGGCGTGGCGCGATTGAGTTCAGGATGTGGGCCGGAGCCCGGAATCGGCACCTCGATCAGTGCGATCCTGTCGATCAGCCCGCATTCATTCGCGACCAACGCCGCCTTGCGCGCAAAAGGCGATCGTGAGGACCAGAACATCCTCATGTCGAAAGCCCGTTCGATTCAGGCCGTCTTACTGGCGCATCGTCACGCATCTTCGCCGAATCCATAGATGTCGAGCGTAGTTTCGCCGGCGCGGATGCGGGCGATCTTTTCGGCCTCATCGGCCTCGCGCCGCTGACCCGCGGCGATGATTTCGGCCACCCGCGCCTGGGGCAGCACGACCACCCCGTCGCGATCCCCCACCACCAGATCGCCCGGGGCGACGACGACGTTGCCGATCGCGATCGGCTGTCCGAGCCGCGACGGCACGTCGAACCCCTTGATCGTGCCGCGAATGCACACGCCGTTGGAAAAGACCGGGAAGTCGCTTTGCGCAAGCCCTTCGGTATCGCGCACGCCGCCGTCTATCACCAGCCCGCCGAGCCCGCGTTCCTCGGCAGCCGCGTTGAGCACATCGCCCCAATAGCCTGCTTCGATCCCGTCGCTGGTGCCGACGACCAGAATATCGCCCGGCTTTGCGCGATAGATGGCGCGATGAATCCACAGATTGTCGAACGCGGGCACCGGCACAGTGAAGGCGGCACCGGCCAGCTTCATTCCCGGCGCGACCGGCTTGATCGCCGAGGGCAGCGCGCCGATTCGCCCGGCGGCTTCATGGAGCGTCGCGGCGCCCAATCGCCGGGCCTCGTGCAGCAGGGTGTCGTCAAAGCGCATGATTGCTGGCTCGCACTTTGGGGGAAGCGCAGGTCATTGTTCCTGCACCACTGCCTGGCTCGACCGGCGGCTGCCGGTCTGATGCGATCCCGGCGCGTTGCCGTCGCGCAACTGGACGGCCTGGAAGGAGATATAGGCGCGCAGTTCCTCCACTTGCTCGGGTTCCAGATATTCGGACCAGCCGATCATGCCGGCAGGCTCCAGCGCGCCGTCCCACACCACGGCCTTCCATGCCTCCTTGCTGGGCAGCATCGTGGAGCGGCGGAGATCGGGTATCACGTTGGAGGAGACCGCATTGGGCCCGTGGCAGCGGTAGCAATAGGTGCGATAGACGGCGCTGCCGCGATCGATCATCGCCTGGGAAAATTGCTCCGGCGCGGGGTTGGCGGGGGGCGCGGGATCGGGCTCCTTGGGCAGCACGGCCGTACCGCCCAGTCGGAATGCGATCATCCGTCCGGGCTGGCGCATCCGCGCCTCGGCGCCGCCGGTCATTGCGCCTGCGCCCGCACCGGTGGAGATGGCGACATATTGCACGCCGTCAACGCTATAGGTGACGGCCGCCGCCTGGATGCCGTTGGGCGTGGGCCAGCGCCACACTTCCTTGCCGGTATCGGCGCGCATCGCGACGAATTCGCCGATCACGGTGCCGCGCCCCTGAAACAACAGCCCGCCTGCAGTGGCGAGAACGCCGCCGCCGCGGAACGGCACGCGCCACACTTCGCGCTGATGCACCGGGTCCCAGGCAAGCAGATAGCTCGCGCCGGCGGCATGCTCGCTGATCACGCCGTGATTGAACGGACCCATCGCCACCGGCTTGAAATCGGGATTGTTGCGCAGCAGCGACTGGTTCTCGGCGACCGGGAAATAGGCGAGGCCCGTCGTCGGGCTGAACGCCATCGCGTGCCAGTTATGCGCGCCTGCGGTCCCGGGCTTGGCAAGGAAGGGCCCGTCGGTATAGCGCGAGTTGGCCGCCTCCACCGGGCGACCGGTGGCGATATCGATGCTGGTGGCCCAGGTGGTCGGCACCACCGGTTCGGCCGAGATCAACTTGCCGGTCTCGCGGTCGATCACATAGAAGAAGCCGTCCTTGGGCGCGTGCATCAGCACCTTGCGCCGCGCGCCCTCGATTTCCAGGTCCGCCAGCACCATCGGCTGCGTGGAGTTATAGTCCCAGGCTTCCTGCGGGTTTTCCTGATAGTGCCAGGCATATTCCCCGGTATCGGCATCGATCGCGACGACCGAGCACAGGAAGAGGTTATCGCCCTTGCCGTCGGTGCGGTATTTCGGATTCCACGGCGATCCGTTGCCGGTGCCGATATAGAGCCGGTTGAATTCCGGATCGTACATGATCGTCTGCCAGGCAGTGCCACCGCCGCCGAAGCGGCTGTAATCGCCGGACCATGTTGGGCGTACCAGGCTTTCCATCACAGAGTCGGATGCCGCATGGTCGGGCCCCTTGGCGGGATCGCCGGGGACGAGGTAGAAGCGCCAATCCATCTTCCCGGTCGCGGCTTCATAGGCGCTCACATAGCCGCGGACGCCGAAATCGGCGCCGGCATTGCCGATGATCACCTTGTCGCGAACCACCCGGGGGGCGCCGGTGATCGTCTGCATGCTGCCGGGCTCGACCGTCATCGTGCTCCAGACGACGTCGCCGGTGCGCGCGTCGAGCGCGATCAGCCGGCCGTCGATCGCACCGACATAGACCTTGCCCTTGTACACCGCGACGCCGCGATTGACGACGTCGCAGCACGCCTTGGCGCCGTCGGCGCCGGACACCTTTGGGTCGTAGAACCATAGCTGGCGCCCGGTGGCGGCGTCGAGCGCATAGACCTTGCTCCACGATGTGCTGACATAGAGCACGCCGTCGACGACGATCGGCTCGGCCTCCTGCCCGCGCGTCGTGTCATATTCGAAATACCAGGCGGGCTTCAGGTCGCTGATAGTGTCCAGATTGATCTGATCGAGCTGCGAATAGCGTTCCCCGCCGAAGGTGCCGCCGTTGATCAGCCAGTTCTCGGGCTCGGACGACGCAGCGAGCATCCGCGCATCGTCGATATCGCCGAACCCGGTATGCGCCCTGCCATTGCCGGGCATCGCCCAGACGAACAGCGCATATCCGCCAAGCAGCAGCAGCGCTGCCGCAGCCACGATCAACAGGGGTTTTCCGACGGACCGCGCCACGAGACCCTCCCGATGAATTTTATAGGCTATAAACCTAGCTCTTTGATGTTAGCTGCGCAAGCGGCTTGGCGACGCCCTCCGTCCCGAAACCTCGGCGGCGGCGTCGTGCGGCAATCGGACAAAGTAGATCAGCCCGAAAAGCGACAGCGCGGCGATGATCGGAAACGCCATCGCAATATCGTCGGCGGTGGGGGTGGGGTGGCCTCGCCAGCCCTGCATCCCATCAATGACCGCCGCGGCGAGGCCGATGCCCAGACTCTGCGCCACTTGCTGCACCATGCTCGACAGGCTGGATGCGTGGCTCATCCGCCTGGCCGGGACATCGGCATAGGCGACCGAATTCAATGTGGTGAATTGCAGCGATCGGAAAAAGCCTCCCAGCAGCAGCGCGCTCACCAATATCCAGTGCGGCGTCGACCCCTGAAAAAGCGCATAGCCTGCCGAAACCGCCGCCACCAGCAACGCATTGCCGATCAGGGCGATGCGAAAGCCCAGCAAGCGCAGGATTGCCGGGGCGGCGATCTTCACGATCAACGCCCCCAGCGCGCTGGTGAAGGTGAGCATACCGGCCTGAAAGGCGGACAAGCCGAATCCCAGCTGCAGCAACAGCGCCAGCAGAAATGGCGTGGCGCCCAGGATCAGCCGCGAAAACAGCCCGCCAATCGCGGACGTGCGAAACGTCTGTATCCGCAGCAGCGACAGATCGATGATCGCGCCCGGCGTCCGCGCCTCATGGCGCATGTACAGCCAGCCGCACAGCAGGCCGCAGGCCAGCATCGCCCCGATCGCCGGCATTGGCAGTCGATTATGCCCCAGGCTCTCAAAGCCATAGACGAACATCGAAAGGCTGATTGCCGCCAGCAGGAATCCGCGCCAGTCCAGCCGGTCGACCGTCTCTTCGCGGACATTGGGGATCACCAGCGTCGCCAGCACGATCCCGATCAGCCCGATCGGGATGTTGATCAGGAATATCCAGCGCCACGAGGCATGGGTGACGATGAATCCGCCCAGCGGTGGTCCGACGATCGGCCCGATCACCGCGGGAATGGTGAGATAGGACATCGCCTGCACCAGTTCGGACTTGCGCACGCTTCGCAGCAGCACGAGCCGTCCGACCGGCAGCATCATCGCGCCCGACATGCCCTGCAGCATCCGCGCCCCGACCAGTTGCCACAGCGTTCCGCAAATGCCGCACAGCAAGGAACTGATCGCGAATCCGGCGATCGCGATGCGAAACACATTCTTCGCGCCGAACCGATCCGCGACCCAGGTGGAGACGGGCAGGAATACCGCGGCGGCGAGCAGATAGGCCGTGATCGCGACGTTCAGCGTTACCGGATCGGTGCGCAGCGATTTGGCCATGGTCGGCAAAGCGATCGCGATCACATTGCTGTCCAATGTGTTCATGAACAGCGCCGTGCCGATGATGATCGGCAATAGCGGCCCCGTCGCGGCAGGCGGGTCGGTAGCCGGTCCGCCGGGCATCAGCTGGTGTGACGGATCAGGCGATGGAGCGGCTCGACGCCCGCAGCCAGCGCGGCCAGATCCTCGGGCGTCATTCCTGCCAGCCGCGCGATCAGCCAATCGGTTCGCGATCGGCGCACCGCGGCGAGCGTTTGCTGACCCGCATCGGTCAGGACCAGTTCGACCCGGCGCCGGTCGGCTCCGTCGCCATTGGGTGCGCGCGCGACCCAGCCGGCGGATTCGAGCCGCTTCACATGCACGCTCATCGTTGGCCTGCTCATCCGTTCAGTCTCGGCAAGTTCGGAAATTCCGACGCCGGGACTTTGCTTGATCGCCATCAGCAGCTGCGATTCGAGCGGCGACAGGCCCGATTTCTGTGCCTCGCGTCGCAACTGGCGGCTGAGCTGGAGGAGCACCGGGCGTAGCCGGTCGGCAAGCTGGGCGGGGTCGATCGGTGGCTGATCGCGATGGGGTTGCGTCGTCATGCGGTGCTGATAT
Source organism: Sphingomonas sp. (assembly GCA_002707985.1). Classification (GTDB taxonomy): domain Bacteria; phylum Pseudomonadota; class Alphaproteobacteria; order Sphingomonadales; family Sphingomonadaceae; genus Sphingomonas. The sequence goes on from PAOI01000031.1 coordinate 68,123, forward strand.
TAGGTAACAAACCTAACTACAAGAAGCGGTGCAGTCGGAGTCGAGGTGCCTTAGTCAGCTGGATAAAGGTCATAAGGGTAGCTCTACGTTAATTAAACCCGGTGGCATCGCGGTGAAAAAGCGAAAGGGAGGCATGATGGAAAGGATCGAACGTTCCTGCGTCACGGTGGATTTCGACGAAGGAATCGCCTGGGTGACGCTTTCGCGGCCCGAGAAGCGCAATGCGATGAGCCCGACGCTCAATCGCGAGATGCTCGACATATTGGAGGATCTGGAGCTGGACGAACGCTGCGGCGTGCTGGTCCTCACCGGTGCGGGCGAATCCTTTTCCGCCGGCATGGATCTGAAGGAATATTTTCGCGAAACCGACAAGCTGCGCCCCAGCGAGGTCCGGCGCGTGCGCCAGACCGCCTATGCCTGGCAATGGCGCAAGCTGATGCACTATGCCAAGCCGACCATCGCGATGGTGAACGGATGGTGCTTCGGCGGCGCTTTCACCCCGCTGGTGGCGTGCGATCTTTCGGTCGCCGCCGACGAAGCGATTTTCGGGCTGTCGGAGATCAACTGGGGCATCATCCCGGGCGGCAACGTAACCAAGGCGGTGGCGGACAAGCTGCGTCCCGCCGATGCGCTGCTCTACATCATGACCGGGCGCAATTTCGACGGCCGCAAGGCTGCCGAAATGGGACTGGTCAACGAATCGGTGCCGCTTGCCGATCTGCGCGACCATGTCCGCGCGCTGGCGATGGAATTGATGGGCAAGAATCTCACCGTGATGAACGGTGCCAAGATTGCCTTCAAACAGGTGCGGTCGATGACCTGGGATGCATCTGAGGACTATCTCACTGCCAAGGCTGCGCAGGTGCGTGCGCAGGACAAGAGCGGCGGGCGGGGCCGTGGGCTCACTCAGTTTCTCGATGAAAAGAGCTTTCGTCCCGGCCTGGAAGGCTATTCCAAGGATGATTGATCGGCTGGAGCGGTGCCGGGGCAATATCGGCGCCTTGCTGCGGCCGCGCTCGATCGCGATCGTCGGCGCATCCGCCAATCCATCGGCATTCGGACGGCGCGTGCTTGCCAATCTCGACCGGTTCGGATTTCCCGGTGAGATCCACCTGGTCGGCCGGGCGGACATGATCGAGGGCCGCCCGTGCCTCCCTGGCGTCGATGCGCTCCCCGACGGAGTCGATCTGGCCGTAATCGCGATCGGCGGAAAGGACGTGGCGGCTGCGATACGTCAATGTGGGGATCGCGGCGTGCGTGCCGCCGTCGTCTATGGTTCAGGCTTTGCCGAAGCCGGCGAAGCGGGCCGCGCGGCGCAGGAGGAACTGACGGCGGCGGCGCTGGATGGCGGGATCGCGCTGCTTGGCCCCAATTGCACCGGGCTGACCAATTTCGTCGACAATGTGCCGCTCACCTTCGGCAATTCGCGGCCTCGCCCGGTGAAGGCGCCTGCCATCGCCGTGGTTGGGCAGAGCGGCGGGATGGTCGGGGCGATCCGCATGGCGCTGGAGGCACGCGCGCTCGATATATCCTACACGATCGCCACCGGAAATGAGGGCGTTCTTGGCGTCGAGGATTTTCTCGACCGGCTGATCGACGATCCCATCACGCGCGTGATCCTCGTCTTCGCCGAGCAGATTCGCAAACCGGCGCATTTCATGAAGGCGGCGGCCAAAGCGCACGCGGCCGGCAAGCCGCTGTTGCTGCTTCATCCCGGGCGCAGCGCCGCCGGCCGCCGATCGGCGGCATTGCATACCGGCGCGGTGGTGGGCGATCATGCGGTGATGCGGGCGGCGGTGGATCATTCCGGCATTATCCGGGTCGACACGGTGGAGGAACTGATCGACGTCGCCGAACTGGTGCTGCGATGCCCGCAACCGCCGCGCGGCGGGCTTGCGATCCTCACCGATTCAGGCGCGTTCAAGAGCCTGTCGGGCGATTTTTGCGAAGCCCTTGGCGTCGATCTGCCGCCGCTTGAGTATAGTAAAGAGGCGCTCGCGGCCGAATTGCCTGCGTTCATTCTGCCGGAAAACCCGCTGGATGTGAGCGCGCAGGCGCTGCAGCAGCCCGATATCTATGGCCGTTGCGCGCGGCTGTTGCTCGAGGAGCCCGGAGTCGGTGCGCTGCTGATCGCGATCATGCCTTCCTCGCCCGAATTCGGCCTCAAGGCGGCGCAGGAAACGCTCGCACTGCTGCCGGAAAAGGGCAAGCCGGTCGCCTATGTCCTGTTCGGCGGCAACAGTCCGGTGTCGCCCGAACTGGCCCCGCTGCTTCGCGAAGCCGGCGTGCCCTTCTATCGCGTTCCAGAGCGCGCGATGGCGGCACTGGGCCATTATATGCGTCACGCCGCGACCCTCGATCGGTGGCGCGCTTCGCTGGCACTATCGGCGCCAGATCTGCCGTCCGTACCGGGCCGGGCATTGCCAGAATGGCGTTCGAAGCAATGGCTGGTCGCCGCCGGCTTTCCGGTGCCGGGCGGGGTGCTGGCGGCGGACGCAGATGCGGCCGTCGAGGCGGCGGCTGCGGTCGGCTATCCTGTCGCGCTCAAGGCGCAGAGCGCGCAGCTATTGCACAAGAGCGACGTCGGCGGGGTCGCGCTGAACCTTGCCGACGAGCCCGCGCTTCGCGAGGCGCTCGCTGCGATGCGTGCGGCGATATCAATGCCACTGGACGGCGTGCTGGTCGAACCGATGGCGAGGTGCGGTGTCGAACTGGTCCTTTCCGCGCGGCGCGATCCGGATTGGGGACCGCTGGTCACCATCGGGCTGGGCGGCATATGGATAGAGGCGCTGAACGATGTGCGCACTTTCCCTGCCGATCTTGCCGTGGAAGCGATCGTGGAGGAGATTGCGCGGCTGCGCGGTGCGCGGCTGCTTCAGGGGATGCGAGGCGCGCCTCCCGCCGACATGGCTGCCGTGGCCGATATCGCAGCACGGCTGGGAGCGCTGCTGATCGCCGCGCCGAGCGTGCAGGAGATCGAGATCAATCCGCTGATGGTCTATCCGGAAGGAGAAGGCGCATGCATCCTCGACGCGCTGATCATGCTTGAACCGGGTGGCGGAGCGGGCGGGAAGCAGGCGTGAAGCTGCACTGGTCGCCCAGTGCCCCGTTCGCGCGCAAGGTGATGGTCGCAGCCCATGCGCTGGGGCTGGCCGGTGACATTATTTGCGTGCGCAGCCGGGTGGGTCCTGCGCGCCTCAACGCCGATTTGATGGCGGACAATCCGCTCAACAAACTGCCCACGCTGGTGCTGGCCGATGGAACCGCGCTGTATGATTCGCGCGTCATCTGCGAATATCTCGATGCGCTGGCGGGCGGCGGTATCCTGTTCCCGGCTTCGGGGCCGAGCCGCTGGCAGGCGTTGCGTCGCCAGTGCCTCGCCGATGGCATGCTCGACGCGCTGATTTTGGGGCGTGACGAATATTATCGGGGCGACGGCCATCGATCCTCCGCGCACGTCCATGGCTATGCGGCCAAGGTTTCCGCGGTGCTCGACGCAATGGAGGCGGATGCGCCCGCGCTCGCCATCGCCGCGCCGGATATCGGCGCTATCGCGATCGGCGTCGCGCTCGCCTATCTCGATTTTCGCGCATCCGATACGCCGTGGCGCGAAGGTCGGCCGGCGCTTGCAGCCTGGGAGCGTGATTTCGCACAGCATCCCGCGATGCTGGCGGCACCCTTTGTAAGCGAAGGTGGCGGGAAATTCGCCTTCTACGCGATCGATTAGCCTGGTGATGCCACGCGATCGAGGAAATCGAGTGCGATCCGATTGAAACCCAGCGGCTGTTCCCAGAAAAGCGCATGCCCCGCCTCTGCAAAGCTCGCCAGCTCGGCGGAGGGGACGGCGTCGCCGAACATCCGCATCAGCGGCGGCGGCGCATAGAGATCGGCATCGCCCGTCATCGCCAGCAGGGGGGGAAAGGATGCGGGGTCGAGCATCGCACCAGGTCGCGGCTGGCCGCGCGCGGCGGCCGGGCCATGGCGCGCCTGATGCTCGATCGCTACCCACCGGCGCACGCCATCGGGGTTCGCCGCGCGATAGGAGGGGCTGAGCTCCTGAAATTCGCTCGGCAGGTCGCGCCATCCCGCCGGCAACAATCCGCGTACCAGCGCCATGGCCTGCGGCGTCCGTGCGAATGCCATGCTCGATGCTAGCACCAGTGAGGCGACCCGGTCTCGATGGAGCGCCAGGAAATCGAGCGCGATCAGCCCGCCGGCGGCCGACGCCACCAGATGCGCGCGGTCGACCGCCAGCGCATCGAGCAGCCGGGCGAGATCGTCGGCGTCGTCCACCGGGCTGGCGGGAGGGCTGGCATCGGATTGCAGATAGTTGCGGCGCGAATAGCCGATCACGCGATAGCCTGCACCGGCGAAGACAGGTTGCTGATAGGGCCAGGACGCATGGCTCCCGGTCGCCGGGTGAATGAAAATGATCGCGGGACCCGGCCCCCCGGTATCCCATGCGAACAGCCGCACCGCACCCGACGCCCGCAATCCCGCCTCGACCGGGGCTTGCAGCGGCGGTTCGCTCCATTGCCGTTGTGCGGCGACCAAGCGTTCGGACGGCGTCTGGGGGTGTGCTGAAAGGGCGGCCGGCGACCCGATCCCTGTGGCGACTATCGATCCGAGCAGGGTGCGGCGATCGAGCATGGGCTTATCGCGCAAGCTCGAAGGAATAGCGGGCATAATCGAAGGTGAAGCGCCGCATTCGCGCCGACCATGGGGTGCGTGCCGCGGCCATCCATTGCGGCGACTGGCTGACCGTCAGTTCTTCCAGTCGATAAAGCGCGAGATAGGCGGGGCCATCGCCGTCGATGGCGCGATAGCGCGCCGCGGACAGCACGCCGGGCAGCGCGGCGAGCCCGGGCATATGTTCGGTTTCATACCAGTCGGCGAATTCGTCTTCGGCTTCCGCCGCGACTTTCATGAAGCCCAGGACGATGGCGTTCGCCGCGCCAGAGGAGGTGCTGCCATGAGTGGAAATCCGCATCCCCCGCCAAAGGAATTCCGGCAGTTCGGGCAACTCGGTTCGCTCGGCGATTATGGCGCGATGGGTGGCGGGCGGCATCGTCGGATCGCCGGTCAGCCGGCTGCGATGTCCCAGCCAGACCTGGCTGCCGGTGCGGGCATTGCCGTCAAGCGGCGAGATGGCGATGGCGATCGGACTGGCGTCTCCCGGATGCGGGGGTGCAGCCGCCGCCATCGCCTTCAAAATCCGTACAATATGGCCGGATTTTCGACCAGAATGCGATTCTCGATCACCTCATCTCCGGTCCAGCGCTGAAACTGGTTCACCAGTTCGCCGACATCGGGGGTCTTGTCTCCCAGATTGAGCAACGGCCAATCCGTTCCGAACAGCAGTCGGCCCCAATTCGCCTCGATCAGCGCGTCGTGAAACGGCCTTGCGTCCTCATAGCCGGGAAAGGCGCTGGAACTTCGCACCATGGTGAGTTTCACCCACAGCCGCCCCTCGCGCACCAGGGCGAGAAACTCGCGATAGACGCGCGACTTGCTGGTCCATTCGGTGTCTCCGGTCTTGCCCATGTGATCGATCACGATGGGAATGCCGAGCGACAGCAGCATGTCCCGCGCGCCCATCACGACATCGGCGTTGGCGAAAAGCTGAGCATGCAGGCCGTGTTCGCGCAGGCGCGGCGCGACCTTTTCCAGCACGGTGAAATCGCTCGATCCGGTCATGCCGTTGGGATAGCGTTTCGACACGATCTGGGTGAAGCGCGCGCCCCTGAACCCGCCGCGCCGAAGCGCGGCCAGTTCGGTATCGGTTACATTTTCATCGATCACCGCGATGCCGCGCAGGCGATCCGGCGCGGCGGCCACTGCTGCGGCGATGGCCCTGTTGTCGGTACCGTGCGCGGATCCCTGCACAACCACGCCGCGATCGAACCCGATCGCATCGAGCATGGCGCGATGCGCTTCCGGCGTCGCTTCGGGCGGTGTGTAGCGGCGCGGTTCGGCGAGCGGAAATGTCGCGAACGGCCCGAATATGTGTGCGTGGCAATCGCATGCGCCGCGTGGAATCGGTGCTTTCGGCTGCGACGGAAGGTCCGGCAGGGGCGGGATTTCCGTGCTCATCGCGCAGCGGGGCCATATTGGTAACGAGCGGAAATCATAGCAGAAACCTGTGCAAATATCGCGCCAAAGGCC
>PAOI01000032.1 GCA_002707985.1 Sphingomonas sp.
AGCGCGGCAGATGGAAATTGGTCATCAGCCCGTCGATCGCGCGAAAGCGATAGCCGGGCGTTATGAAGATCGCCGTGTCGCCTTCGAACGGACGGATGATGTCATCCTCTCCGGTCGCGCTTTCCAGCAGCCTGAGGCTGGTGGTGCCGACCGCGATCACGCGTCCTCCACTGGCGCGCACTGTATTCAACCGATCCGCGGTTGCCGCGTCGATGCGGCCCCATTCGGCGTGCATCCGGTGCGCGTCGGTGTCCGTGGCCTTGACCGGCAGGAAGGTGCCCGCCCCGACATGGAGCGTCAGCGTTTCATGGCCGATGCCGGCGTTCTCAAGCGCAGCGATCAGATCCGGCGTGAAATGCAGCGCGGCAGTGGGTGCTGCGACCGCACCGGCTTCGCGTGCGAACATCGTCTGATAATCTTCGGCGTCGCGCGCATCGGTGTCGCGCTTGCCAGCAATATAGGGCGGCAACGGCATCCGGCCGGCGCGCTCGAGCAGCAGCTCGACCGGCTCTTCGCCCGGAAATTCGAGTGCGAAGCTGCCATCCTCCGCCCGATCACAGGCGTGCGCGGTGACGCCGGAACCGAAATCGATGGCATCGCCGTCGCGCAGACGCTTCGCATTGCGGATAAAGGCGCGCCAGCGGCGCGGCCCTTCGCGCTTGTGCAGCGTCGCGCCGATCCGCGCCGCGCCGCGCGTCCCTTCCAGCTGCGCGGGAATGACGCGCGTGTCGTTGAACACCAGCACGTCGCCCGGCCGCAATATGGCCGGCAGATCGCGAACGCCCATGTCGCGCGTGGCGTTTCCCTGAAGCACCAGCATCCGCGCCGCGTCGCGCGGACTGGCCGGGCGCAGCGCGATGCGGTCGTTGGGCAGGTCGAAGTCGAAAAGGTCGACGTTCATTGCGGTTTGGCCCGGCGAACTGCCGGGCGCGTCCTCATTCCGCGCCGGGCAGCGTTATCCGCTCTTCGCCCTCGGGCAGCGCACTGGGGGCAGGGGGCTGATAGGGCGGAGGATTGTCGGCTGCGATATAGGCATGCACGATGCGCGTCGGATTCGCCGGCGGCTGGCCGCGCGCGATCGCATCGACATATTCCATCCCGCTGATCACGCGTCCGAACACCGTATAGTCGCGGTCGAGCGACAGGCGCGGCGCAAACATGATGTAGAACTGGCTGTTGGCGCTGTTTTCCGCCTTGGTCCGCGTTTCTTCATCGGCTCCGGGAGGCGCGCCTTCGCGAGCGGCACCCACAGCGCCGCGCACATGCGGCAGATAGTTGAACTCGGCGTCAACGTCGGGAAGATCCGACCCGCCTTCGCCGGTGCCCTGCGGATCGCCGCCCTGCGCCATGAAGCCGTCGATCACGCGGTGAAAGATCAGCCCGTCATAGAAATGCTGGCGAGTCAGCGTCTTCACGCGCTCCACCATGTTCGGCGCCACGTCGGGGCGCAGCCAGATCGTCACGCGGCCGCCGTCGGACAGATCGAGCAGCCACAGATTTTCGGGATCGGTGGGCGAGGCGGGCTCGGGCCGGTTGGTCGGTAGCAACTGCGAGGTCTGTGCCGATGCCGGCACGGTGGAAAACAGCCCCAGCATCGCCAGGAGCATTACGGCGAAACGCATCAACTTCCCCAAACCAAAGAAAACCGCAGTCAGGCGCAGGTTTAGGCAATTGCAGACGTCAGGCATAGCCCCTTTCGCCGCGCTCAATCGCCTTTGCGTCCCATCTCGGTCACGCGAGCGACTACTTCGTCGCGGACGGACGGCGTAACGAATTTGCCGATATCGCCGCCGAAGAGGGCGATTTCCTTGACCAGCCGGCTGGCGATCGGCTGCAGCGACACATCGGCCATCAGGAAGACGGTCTCGATCGCGTCGTTGAGCTGCTGGTTCATCCCCGCCATCTGATATTCATATTCGAAATCGGCGACGGCGCGCAGGCCGCGCACGATCATGCTCGCCCCTTCGCGCTCGGCAAAGTCCATCAGCAGCGAATTGAAGCTGACGACGTGAATTTCGCCGTCGATCGTTTCGACTTCGCGCTTCACCATCGTCATGCGTTCCTCGACGGAGAACATCGGGTTCTTGGACGGGTTGGTGGTGACGCCGATGACCAGACGGTCGACGAGCTTCGCCGCGCGGCTGATGATGTCCATATGGCCGAGCGTGATCGGATCGAATGTTCCGGGATAGACACCCGTGCGAACCGTCATTGCGCAAATTCCTCCCTTTTGTCGGCGGCAGTGCTGCGGGGCGGGCGGGATCAAGTCAAGGCCGGGCGGCGACGTCCCAGTTCACTGCGCCGGTTATTCCCGGGATGCGGCGGAAGCCGGATGCCTGCCACATTGCCCAGGGCCGCGCGCCCCAATCGGGCTTCAGAAAGGTGCTGCGAAGCCATAGCGGGTGATCGGGGAAGCGGCGGCTGACTTCATAACCGCCGTCGAATTCGCGCGTCAGGCGCAGGATCGCGCGGCGTCCATAGCGCGCCTCGACGCGGTTGAGGAACAAGGTCAGTTCAGTCGCCAGCTCGTCGGGCGTGGGCCGGTCGGCGCAGGTGTCGGTAAATTCCAGGTCGACTGCGGGAGCCAGCATGTCACGATCGGCGGGAAGCGCGGCGATGAAATTATTTGCCTGTGCCTCGCCCGATGCACAGAGCGAAAAGCGATGATAGGCACCGCGCGCGATCCCCGCTGTGCGTGCCCCGGTCCAGTTGACGGTGAAGCGGCTGTCGCGGCCGTCGGCGCCTTCGCTGGCGCGCATATAGGCAAAGTCGACTTCATCGGGCAGGCCCTCCCAGTCGATGATTCCCTGGCTCTGTGAAACGTCGATGCCCTGACGCGGATAATCGGCCTCTGCCGGGCGCCAGTCGGCTGCGGCGATCCAACCGATCACCAGCAATATCGTCAGGATCAGGACGAACAGGGCGGTCCGGCGCAGCATCGCGGCGGCCTCTAGCGATCTCGCTCCAGCACGAAACGGGCGATATCGCGCAGCAGATCGGCTTCCTCGCCATAATGCTGCAGATGTTCGACGGCCTGCCGCACCAGGATTTCGGCCTGTTCGCGCGCACGGTCGAGGCCGAGCAACGTCAGGAACGTTTCCTTGCCCTGCTCGCCATCCTTGCGCAGCCGCTTGCCGACGCTTTCCTCGTCGCCCGTCGCGTCGAGAATATCGTCGGCGATCTGAAAGGCGAGGCCCAGGTCATGCGCATAGCCGCGCAGGCCGCGCCGCCCCTCGGGCGCCAGCCGTCCCAGAATCGCGCCCGACTCGACTGCGCAGCCGATCAGCGCGCCGGTCTTCATCGCCTGCAGCCGGGTGACGGTGGGCAAGTCGAAGCTTGCCGCTTCGGCCTTCAGGTCCATCATCTGGCCGCCGGCCATTCCCGCGGGGCCCGCCGCATGCGCCAGCGCCACCACCAGCTCGCTGCGCACGAACGGGTCGGGATGCGTCGCTTCGTCGGCCAGCACTTCGAACGCCAGCGCGTGGAGGCAATCGCCCGCCAGAATAGCAGTCGATTCGTCGAATGCGCGATGCACCGTCGGTTTGCCCCGGCGCAGGTCATCATCGTCCATCGCGGGAAGATCGTCGTGGATCAGCGAATAGACATGGATGCATTCGACCGCGAGCGCCGCGCGCGCCGTGCAGCTGCGGTCCACGCCGAACAGCCGGGCGGTAGCGAACAGCAGAAGCGGGCGAAGCCGCTTGCCGCCGCCGATCGCCGCATGCCGCATCGCGCGATACAGGTCCGCGCGCGGATCGTTCGGCACCGGCAACAGCCGGTCGAACTGCCGATCCATCTCCTCCGCCACATCGCGGAGCGCGGCATTGAGCGTGAGGGAGACCTGCGTCACGCCGCTCCTATCCTGCAGCAAAGGGCGTCGTGCCCGAAGGCTTGCCTTCGGAATCAAGCTTGATCGCCTCGATCCGTGCCTGTGCCGCATCCAGCCGCGCGGCGCATTGGCGGCGCAGGCGATCGCCGCGCTCGTACAGATCGATTGCTTCCTGAAGCTGCGCCTCGCCGCTTTCCAGGCGGCTGACGATCCGCTCCAGTTCCTTCAGCGCTTCCTCGAAGGAAAGTTCGGCGATATCGGCTTGCTCTGTCATGGTGTCGCTATGCGGCAGTGCCATGCGCGATTGCAACTCCCGATGGCGCGGCGGGTTGAGAAGATCGAAGCAGAAGGAGCGATCATGTTCACACCCATCAATCCCGCAACAGGCGAAGCCGGCGAACCCATTCCGGAAATGGAGGATGGCGACATCGGTTTTGCGCTCGATCGCGCGGCGACGGCGTGGCGCTCGTGGCGGGTCAGCGACATGAAAACGCGTACCGATCTGCTCGCTGCCATCGCCGATCGATTCGAGGCGGAGGCCGATCATCTCGCCGAAATCTGCACCCGCGAAATGGGCAAGCCGATCGCTGCGGCACGTGCCGAAGCGGTGAAATGCGCCAGCGCGTTCCGCTATTATGCCGAACACGGTCCTGCGTTGCTCGAACCGGGCGAAGTGAAGACGGCGAGCGGCCGCGCGGAAACCCACTGGCTGTCGCTCGGCCCGGTGCTTGCGGTAATGCCGTGGAACTTCCCTTACTGGCAGGTGGTCCGCTTCCTTGCGCCCACCATCATGGCGGGCAATGTCGGCCTGCTCAAACACGCATCGCTGACGCAGGGGTGCGCGGCGATCATCCAACAGCTGGTGAGCGGCGCGGGCGCTCCGGACGGGCTTTTCCAGAACCTGCCGATCAAATCGGACAAGGTGTCGGCCATCATCGCGGACGATCGCGTCGCGGCAGTCACGCTGACCGGCAGCGAAGGGGCGGGCGTGAAAGTCGCCGAAGCGGCGGGCAGGGCGCTCAAGAAAGTCGTGCTCGAACTCGGCGGGTCCGATCCGTTCATCGTCATGCCCTCGGCCGATATCGAAACCGCGGCAAAGACGGCGGTCAAGGCGCGAGTCCAGAATGCCGGGCAATCGTGCATCTGCGCCAAGCGGATGATCGTCCACGCCGATGTGCATGACGCATTTCTCGACCGCTTCAATGCGGGCATGAAAGCAGTGAAGATCGGCGATCCGATGGACGAAGCGACCGAGATGGGGCCGCTGTCGAGCATCGAACAGCGCGATACGGTGCTGGATCAGGTCGCCGAGGCACAGGATCAGGGCGCCACTTTGTTGTTCGGCGGCGAAAAGATCGATCGCCCCGGCGCGTGGATGACGCCCGGCGTGCTCACCGATGTCGATCCCGAAAGCCATTTCGCGAAGGAAGAGATTTTCGGCCCTGTCGCGATGGTGTTCAAGGCAAAGGATATCGACGAAGCGATCGCGCTCGCCAACGATACGCCGTTCGGGCTCGGATCGAGCGTCTGGACGCAGGACAAAGGCGAAATCGCGCGCTTCACGCGCGACGTTGCGGCGGGGATGACCGCCGTCAACGCCATGCTCGCCTCCACGGCCGAGGCGCCGTTCGGCGGCATCAAGAAATCCGGCCATGGCCGCGAACTCGGCCCCTGGGGCCTGCACGAGTTCATGAATCTGAAGGCAGTGATGTTGTCGGACTAACCGACTGGTTCAGTCCATCAGCTCGCCGCCCAGTACATCACGGATCCAGGCGTCGCGGCGTTCGCCGATGAAGTCGAACGCGTTTTCGTTGGTCATCACGGCATATCCCATGTCCGCCTGCGGATCATAGACCGAATAGGATTTGAACGCGCCGTTGCTGCCGCTTTCCCACGCAATGCGATGTTCGGCCCCGTCCACGCGTACCCGTCGCACGCGACCGCCGAGCGCATAATGGTCGTCCGGGCTGGCGACGGTATCGATCGCCTCGATCATCGCGGGCGTGAATTTGCCGGCATGATAGGGGAAGCGCAGCATCCGGATCAGATCGTCGGGTGTCGCCGCGAGCCCGCCCGCGCACAGCACGAAATCGGGAATCCTGATCATCGTGCTGCTCGCCACTACCGGGTCGGCGCCGGGCAGATGTCCGTCGCTCATGATGACGGCGCTGCTCATATCCGCCGGGTCGAAGATGCGCTGCTGAAGCATCGTTTCCAGCGGCGCTCCGCCGGCCTGCTCCAGCACTGCCTGCACCAATATCCAGTTGGTGTTCACATAATCGAACGCGGTGCCCGGTGCATCGCCGGTGCGCCCCAGACCGAACCGGTTGGCGGCTTCGAGCGGCGTCAGTTTCGTTTCGGCCAGCGTCGCGGCATCCTCGCGAAATGCCGCCATCAGGCCATCGGCAACGCCCGAACGATTGTGCAGCAGATCGCGCAGCGTGATCTGGTCGGCATCCGCCGCTGCATAGCCGGGCAACAGATCGGCCAGCGTATCGGAAAGCCGCAGCTTGCCGTCGCGCTCCAGGATGACCGCGAGCAGCGAGCAGGCATATTTGGACGTCGACCCTGCCTGATAGCGTGCGCCGTCGCGCCCGCCATTGCCGGCGCGCGTGTGGAACGTGCCGTCTGCGTCCAGCGACGCTTCGACATAGGCAGGGGAAGTTTGCGCGGCGTCCTGCGACGGACCGGCGGCGATTGCGGCTCCGGCCAGCGACGATCCGCCGAGCAGGGCTGCGAGTGCGAGCTTGCGTATCATGTGCAGGTGTATTGCATATACAATACAGTTCTGCAAATGGGAGGGCTTATCCCTGTTCCGCCATCACTTCGGCGATCAGGTCCTTGCGGCTCAGCTTGCCGATCATCGTCTTGGGAAGGCTCTTTCGGATCACCACCTGATCGACGCGCTCATGCTTGCCCAATTGCGGGTTCAGCCATTCGCGCAGTTCCTCGCCGGTCAGCTTTTCGCCATCCTCCAGCGTAACATAGGCACGCGGCATTTCGCCATGATAGGAATCGGGCAGGCCGATGACGAGCGCCTCTTTCACTGCCGAATTGCGATAGAGCACCGCTTCGATCTGGCTGGGAAACACCTTGAACCCGCCGACCGCGATCATGTCCTTCAGCCGGTCGACGATGCGGATGAAGCCGTCTTCGTCGATCGTACCGACATCGCCGGTGCGCAACCAGCGGCATCCTTCGCCGTCGGTGACGAACACCGCTTCGTCGGCATCGGGGCGGTTCCAATAGCCTTTCATGATCTGCGGGCCGCTGACGACGATCTCGCCCGGTTCGCCTTCGGGCGCGGGCCGGTGGGGATCGGCCTTGTCGACCAAAGTCACGCGCGTCCCGGCGATCGGCTGGCCGATCGTGCCCGATTTTCCCTCCGCCTCATACGGGTTGCTCGATACGACGCCCGAGCTTTCGGACAAGCCATAGCCTTCGATCAGCGTCGCGCCGGTCGCCTTTTCGAATTTGGTCTTGAGCTCCGCGGCGAGCGGCGCGCCGCCCGAAATGCATACGCGCAGGCTGGAAAAATCGGTGCCGCCCAGCTTGGGATTGTCGAGCAGCGCCTGGAACATCGTCGGCACGCCGGGCAGGGCAGTCGCCTTGGTCCGCTCGATCGCGGCCAGCGTCTGCGCGGCGTTGAACCGTGGCAGCATGACGATCTCGCCGCCGGTCGCGACGGTGCGGTTCAGCACGCAGGTATTGGCGAAGACGTGGAACATCGGCAGCACGCCGAGTACGCGATCGACCGCCGTGCTCAGTTGCGGGTCGAGCCGCGCCACCTGCCGCGCATTGGCCGACAGATTCTGATGCGTCAGCATCGCGCCCTTGGGCGTGCCCGTCGTTCCGCCGGTATATTGGATCAGCGCCAGCCCGGTTTCCGGGTCGATCTCCGGCGTCCGGCATTCGCCGTCATTGGCGATCAGCTTCGAAAAGGAGATGATGCGGGGATCGTCGGGGCGCTTGGCCACTTCGGAACCGCGGAACAGGCGATAGAAGAGCGATTTCGCGGTCGGCAGTGCGCCGGCCACCGATCCCACTACCAGCCGCTCGAGCCGGCTGCCGTCGAGCACCTTGAGCGCGGTGGGCAGCAGCGCGCTTGCAGAGAGCGTGAACAACACCCGCGTGCCCGAATCCTCGACCTGATGCGCCAGTTCCTCCACCGTATAGAGCGGCGAGAAATTGACCACCGTCGCGCCGAGCTTGAGGATGCCGTAATAGGCCGCGACATAATGCGGCACATTGGGCAGGAACAGGCCGATCCGGTCGCCCGCGCCATATCCCAGCTTGCGCAGGCCGCACGCGACGCGATTGGCGCCGTCCAGCGTTTCGGCGTAGCTGTAATGCCGCCCCATGAAATCGATCAGCGGGCGATCGCCACAGCGGCGCGCGCTTTCTTCGAACAGATCGACCAGCGAGAGTGGCGGAAAGCGCATGTCCCACGGGCCGGGGTGACGATAGGCGTTGCGCCAGGCTTCTTCGGGAGCAATCATTGACATGGATGTAAGTACCCTTGTCGGGTCAGGCAAGCGATGTTCGATGCGTGCACGCTCATCCTCAGCGAGCGAGAGTGCGGCTCGTCCAGGTGTAGAGGAAATCTACGACGATCACGCCCAGATCGAGCGCCGCCTGAACCTTCTTCGGCGTCATGTCGCCCGCTTCGTGAGTCAGCAGCCGGATGTCGGCGTGCGGGCGCGGCGTGGCGACGACAAGGATTGCAATCAATGCGATCGCCACAAGAAAGGAAAGCCGCCGTCGAACCATGGTTACTCGCTACCGGAAATGCGGGCTTTCGGCAAGCAAGCAGTGCCGGTTTTTCCTTGGCTCAGGCGGCGAAACGTGCGTCGTTGCCGCGCCAGCGGTCGCGGCCGGACGATTTGGCTTCGAACAGCGCCCTGTCGGCGCAGCGATACAATTGTTTCCAGTCGGCTTCGCTGGCCAGCGGCCCGCAGCACGTGCCGATGCTCGCCGTGATGCGCAGGTCGAAGGGAAAGGTCGTGCGGCGCAGGTTGGAGAGCAGGTCGCCCGGTTCGACCGGATCGCCGGTATCGCAGATGATCGCGAATTCCTCGCCGCCGATCCGCGCAACCAGCGCGGCGGTGGGGACGTATCGGCGCAGCGCGCGGGCGAAGATCCGCAGCACTTCGTCGCCGCCATCATGGCCCAGCGTATCGTTGACGCGCTTGAAGTGATCGATGTCGGCAAGCAGCAGCTGTTGCTCGCCGTTGCGGCCGATTGCCGCGTTCAGAAACGCACGGCGATTGAGCAGGCCGGTCAGCGGATCGGTATCGGCCAGGTGGCGTGCCATGACTTCGCCTTCGATCGCCGCGTCGCGTTCGCGGCTCAGCACGCGGATGCGATAGGCGATCGCCAGGCTCGAGATCGCGGCTTCGGCTGCCATCGCCGCGATCGACGAATTGTCGAGCCAGAAGCTCCAGGGGATCAGCCCCATATTGCCCAGCGAACGCGCCGCCACGCCCAGCACCGGCGCCGCCCAGGCACAGGTGAACAGCCAGCGATAGGCGCTGCGCCGCCGGAATGTACGCCACAGCGCCGCCGGGATCAGCAGCCCGCAGCCCACGAACAGCGCAGTCACCAGCAGGTCCATCGGCCGGATATGCCAGGGCGCAAAGAGGAAGAAGGCGCCGCCGCCCAGCATCAGCGCGATCGCACCGATATGCATCAGCCGGTCCATCCACCCGGCAAAGATGCGTGGTTCGAAATAGAAGCGCATGAATTGCAGGGCTGCGGCGGCGGAGAGGCTGATCGTGAAATAGTTCACGCGCAGCCGCAGATTGTTCGAAATGCCCGGGATCAGCCACGCCATCGCGCCCGACGCCGAAATCGAATAGAGCAGCAACGCCGCCACCATCGCGCAATAGGCAAGCTGGAACCGGTGGCGCAGCGCCCCCCACAGCGCAAGGTTATAGATCAGCAACGCGAGGCACAGCCCGGCAAATCCGGCATAGAGCGATGCGCAGAGCAGATTTGCCGCGTTGCTGGCATGTGCATCCGAAAGCCGCGGGCCCAGCAGGATGCCGCGCAGATTTGCGGACTGGCGGACATGCCACAGCAGCCGGACCGCGGGCGAGTCGCGCGGCGGGATGACATATTCGACAAGCGCGCCGAGCTGGATCCGCTGCGCGACGCCGCGGGCATCGGCGACGATCGTTTCGACATGGCCGTCGGCATATAGAATGTGAAGGTCGAGTCCCTCCTGCCACAGGCTCGCGACGCGCACCGTAAGCGGCACCGTCTCGGTCGACTGCACGTCGAACGGCTGTGATAGCGCCCAGAAATCGCCCGCGCCGAAATCGGTCTGCGCGGTTTTGCAATCGAAGGCCGCCGGATCGGCGATCATGGCATTCGCCGCCTGTCCGGTATCGCGGGCGATGCACACCGACAGCCGTTCGCCGGGCAATGGCGATTGCGCAAATGCGACCGTCGCGCAAAGGCAGGCCATCACCATGGCCCACGCCGTCGCCATGCGGCGCGCGATCTGAAAACCGGACATGATTTGTGATTGCGCCCACGTAGCGAATAAAGCGTAAACACATTGGCTTCGGCTGGACATTTCCCGAATTTACGACAAGGGAGCGCGGCTCGGTCGGCTGCGACGGCGCAGGATATCCGCCGGGAGAAGGTAAATGGCGCAATCGGTGCAGATGGTTGGCAATCGGCGCATCGAGACCGTCGACATGCTGCGCGGTTTTGCATTGGCGGGGCTGTTTCTCGTCCATGTGATGGAAAGTTTCGAACTCCACTGGATGCACCCGGTGTCCGAACCCGCTTCGGACGCAGTTTTCATGCTGTTGATGGGTAAAAGCTTTGCGCTGCTCGCCATGTGCTTCGGCTTCAGCTTCTTCATCCTGATGGATCGCGCCGAAAAGCGCGGCGAGGATTTCACCGCGCGTTTCGCCTGGCGGCTGACATTGCTGTTCGGGATCGCGACGATCCACACCTATATCTATCGCGGCGACATCATGCAGACGCTGGCGCTGCTCGGGTTCCCGCTGTTGCTGGTCAACCGGATCAAGGACAACCGCATCCTGCTGGCGCTGGCGATCTTCTGCCTCGCCGGGCCGGTGGGCATCGCCCAGATCGCTGTGTCGTGGTTCACCGGCTATGCCGGGCCGGGCAATCCGCCGACGCATTGGCAGGACCCGGCAATGCGCGTCTATCTCCATGGCAATTACTGGGACGTGCTGCGCGCGAACCTGTGGATCGGGCAATGGCCCAAATGGTGGTACGCGATCGAATCGGGCCGGATGGTTCAGATTTTCGGCCTCTATCTGGTCGGGCTTTTGCTTGGCCGCATCGGTTTCTTCGCCGATCCGGGTCGTTATACGCGGCAGCGCTGGATCGCCTTCGCGCTGATCGGCGGCTTTGCGTTCGTCATGTATTTCGCGCTCCACCCGCTCATCGACGCGTTCCGTGCGGCGGGCTGGAGCGAAGGGGCGGTGCGCGCCTTCACCTGGCTGATCGGCAGCTATTATGACTTCGCCGGATCGATGACATGGATGCTGGTGATCATCGCACTGAGCCGCACCTTTGTGCGTCACATCCTCCAGCCGCTGGTGCCCATGGGGCGGCTCACGCTGACGCTCTATGTCGCGCAATCGGTGATTTGCCTGCCGCTCTTCTATGGCTTTGGCCTTGCCCTGCACGACAAGCTCGACGCGATGGGCCGGCTGTGGCTGGGGCTGGGCGGCATTGCGCTGCAAATGATCTTCGCGGCGGTGTGGCTGCGCTATTTCCGCTATGGCCCGCTCGAATGGGTCTGGCGGGCGCTAACCTATTGGGGCCGCAAGGTGCCGCTGCTCAAGCGTGAAAAAGCACCGGCTCCAGCAGCGTTCTGAGGCACCTGGCAAAACGGGCCGGAGTTTCCCCCGGCCCGTCTGCATCCGCTCTGAAGAAGCGAATTATTTTGCCTTGGCAGGCGCCTTCTTGCCCTTCTTGCCGCCCGGCTTTTTCGGCGGGGCCGGGGTGACTTCGAACGAGAGCGCCTCGTCCTTCATCCGTACCTTCACTTCGCCGCCATGGACGAGCTTGCCGAACAGCAGTTCCTCGGCCAGCGGCTGCTTGATCTTCTCCTGAATGAGGCGGCCCATCGGGCGCGCGCCATAGAGTTTGTCATAGCCGCGCTCGGTGAGCCACGCCTTCGCCTCATCGTCGAGGCTGATATGGACGTTGCGATCGGCCAGCTGCAGTTCGAGCTGCAGGATGAACTTCTCGACAACCCGCTCGACCACTTCGGTCGGCAGATATCCGAACGGTACGATCGCATCGAGACGGTTGCGGAATTCCGGCGTGAACAGCTTCCGCACCGCGTCTTCCTGAACGTCCTCGCGGCTCATCGTGCCGAAACCGATCGATTCCTTGGCCATGTCGCTGGCGCCCGCATTGGTCGTCATGATCAGAATGACGTTGCGGAAATCCACTGTCTTGCCGTGGTGATCGGTCAGCTTGCCGTTGTCCATCACCTGCAACAGGATGTTGAACAGATCGGGATGCGCCTTTTCGATTTCGTCGAGCAACAGCACGCAATGCGGCTGCTGGTCGATCGCATCGGTCAGCAGGCCGCCCTGATCATAGCCGACATAGCCCGGAGGCGCGCCGATCAGGCGCGAAACGCTGTGGCGTTCCATATATTCCGACATGTCGAACCGCTGGAGCGGAATGCCCAGGATTTCGGCAAGCTGGCGCGTAACCTCGGTCTTGCCGACGCCGGTGGGGCCGGAGAAGAGGTAATTGCCGATCGGCTTGTCGGGATCGCGCAGGCCGGCACGGCTGAGCTTGATCGCCGAACTGAGCACTTCGATCGCCTTGTCCTGGCCGAACACGACTCGTTTCAGATCGGTTTCCAGATTCGCCAGCGTCTTGGTGTCGTCGTGCGACACGCTCTTCGGCGGGATGCGCGCCATCGTCGCGATGACCGCTTCGATCTCGCGGGGCGTGATCGTTTTCTTGCGGCGGCTGGGCGGCACCAGCATCTGCATCGCGCCGACTTCGTCGATCACGTCGATCGCCTTGTCGGGCAGCTTGCGGTCGTTGATGTAGCGCGCCGACAGTTCCACGGCCGACTTGATCGCGTCGGGCGTGTATTTGACGTCGTGATGGTCCTGGAACGCCGTGCGCAGCCCGGTCAGGATCTTGATCGTATCCTCGATCGACGGTTCGTTGACGTCGATCTTCTGGAAACGGCGCAGCAGCGCGCGGTCCTTTTCGAAATGGTTGCGGAATTCCTTGTAGGTAGTCGAACCGATGCAGCGGATCGTGCCGCCCGACAGCGCCGGCTTCAGCAGGTTCGACGCATCCATCGCACCGCCGCTAGTCGCGCCGGCGCCGATCACGGTGTGGATTTCGTCGATGAACAGGATCGCGTGCGGCAGCTTTTCCAGCTCGTTGACGACCTGCTTCAGCCGCTCCTCGAAATCGCCGCGATAGCGCGTGCCGGCCAGCAGCGCGCCCATGTCGAGCGAGTAGATCACTGCTTCCTTCAGCACGTCGGGCACGTCGCCTTCGATGATCTTGCGCGCCAGACCCTCGGCGATGGCGGTCTTGCCGACGCCGGGATCGCCCACATAGAGCGGATTGTTCTTGCTGCGGCGGCACAGGATCTGCACCGTGCGATCCACTTCGGCGCTGCGGCCGATCAGCGGATCGACCTTGCCGTTGCGGGCCTTTTCATTGAGATCGACCGTGAACTGCTTGAGCGCGCTTTCGCCCTTGCCGCTCTTGTCCTGCTTGGTGTCCTTCGGTTCGTCGGCGCCCTTCGGCGAATTCGATTCGATCGGCTGTCCGCCCTTGCCGACGCCGTGGCTGATATAGCTGACGGCATCGAGACGGCTCATGTCCTGCTGCTGCAGGAAATATACGGCATAGCTCTCGCGCTCGCTGAACAGCGCGACGAGCACATTGGCGCCCGTCACTTCGTCGCGGCCCGAGGACTGAACATGCAGGATCGCGCGCTGAACGACGCGCTGGAACCCGCTGGTCGGCGAGGGATCGGTCGTCTGGTCGACCTTCAGCGCTTCAAGCTCGGTGTCGAGATAATGCGCAACGGTGGTTTTCAGCTCGCCCAGATCGACGCCACACGCGCTCATCACTTTCGACGCATGTTCGTCGTCGATCAGCGCGAGGAGCAGATGCTCCAGGGTCGCATATTCGTGACGGCGCGACGAGGCGGCTTCGAGCGCCTTGTGCAGCGTGGATTCCAGTGCGGAAGCAAAGCTAGGCATCAGATAACTACTCCAGTCGAGCCGGCAATGACGCGCCGGCTCCTTTTCCCCCATGTCGGGTCGGCGAGCCCTCGCATCAAGCGCAGCGGCTCCGAACCGGAGATTTGCGGCATAGTACCCGGCTCCGGTGCTACCACGCTCATTTCTTAAATAGAGCGTCTGCGCTTGCGCGATGGTTAACCGCGCTTTTTATTTTCACGCGCGTTCGGGCGATTTCCGTTTCGAGAGCGTCGATCCGCGCTTCCAGTTCCTCGACCGAAAGCGGATCGAGATCCTGTCGGGCCAGCAGGGCCACGGGATCGTCCTTGCGACGCGGCAGATTTTCGTCAGCGTCCATGGGGCACAGCGTTGACCCTCCGTCGCATGAAGTCAATAAGGCCACGGTCAAATACGGGCCCGGGATTTATGCGGGTTCGGAATTTTCCCGATATCGGAGGGTGGGGGCCAGACAATGTCAGTGTCAGCGACGATGCGCGCGATCGATCCGGCGCAGTCGGGTGGTCCGGAAGTTCTGAAAACCAGCAAAATTCCGGTTCCGGTTCCGGGGCCGGACGAGGTTCTGATTCAGGTTGCGGCAGCAGGGGTCAACCGGCCCGACGTGCTGCAGCGCAAGGGCAGCTATCCGCCGCCGCCGGGCGCGCCTTCGACGCTGGGTCTGGAAGTCGCAGGCACCGTGGTTGCGGCGGGGCAGGATGTCGCGGGCGAAATGATTGGCCAGCGTGTCTGCGCGCTGCTCGGCGGCGGCGGCTATGCCGAATATGCGGTTGCCCCGGCCGGCCAGTGCCTTTCGGTGCCTCCCGCGCTGCCGATGGTCGAAGCCGCGGCGATGCCCGAAACGCTGTTCACCGTCTGGTCGAACCTGTTCGAGCGCGCCTATGCCCAGGAAGGGGATACCGTGCTTGTCCATGGCGGCACCAGCGGCATCGGCACCATGGCGATATCGCTGTGCAATCTGTTCGGCGTCACGATCATCGTCACTGCGGGCAGCGACGACAAATGCGCTGCGGCGAAGGCACATGGGGCGGATCACGCGATCAATTACAAGACCGAGGATTTCGTCGCGCGCGTAAAGGAAATCACCGGCGGGGCCGGGGTGAACGCGGTGCTCGACATGGTTGGCGGCGAGTATGTCGCGCGGAACATGCAGTGCATGGCCGACGATGCGCGCCATGTCTCGATCGCGGTTCAGGGCGGGGCCAGGGCGGAAGTTCCGATTTTCGAAATCATGCGCCGCCGCCTGACGCTGACCGGATCGACGCTGCGACCGCGCGACAGCGCGTTCAAGGCGCTGGTTGCCGACGAACTATCTCGCAATGTCTGGCCGTTTGTCGAACAGGGGCGCCTGAAACCGATCATTGACGCCACTTTCCCGCTCGATCGGGCGGCGGACGCCCATCGCCGGATGGAAAGCGGCGAGCATGTCGGGAAGATCGTCCTGACCCTGACCTGAGTTCTGCTGGGGCCTGAGTGCCACTGAGGCCTGAGTGCCACTGAGGCCTGAGCGCTACTGGGGCCTGAGCGTTCCGCTGATCGGTAGCGGTCCAGTGCGTCGGCGCGCGCCTGCGATATGAAAGCCACTGCGAGTCGCCTGGCAGGGTCGTTGCCACAAAAAGGGCGCCCGGAAACCGGACGCCCGTTCCTGTTTCGAACTCGAAACCCGCTACTAGGGGCTGTCGGGCGTGTTGTCTTGCGTCTCGACAACGACCGCGCCGGCAACAACGGCAATGAGAGCAGCCGTGGCGACAATAACGGCCGGGGCGACCTTGTTGGCCTTGCCAACCGAAGTCGAAGCGCGACCCGATGTCAGCGAAAGCGACGAAGCGCTCGTCGCCTGGGCGACGGTCGGACCGACCACGAGCGCGAGCGAAGTCGCGGCGGTGAGCAGTCCCTTCTTGATGTTGGTCATATGCTATTCCCTTCTCGTTCGCGTCCCTGATTTCATTGATGATGGTGGAAGACAACCTTTAATTGTGTCCCGCGCCAAAAAAGAATAATTGCGATGCGCCAAGGCAACGCAAAAAAAGTCGTCAATCGATTTCAATTCGATGACTCGCCGCCCCTTTTAATTCGGGCAATCGAAACTTCCCCAAGAGCCTGGTATATATCGTTTCCGTAACAAAAATCGCGCTATGGCCTTGCTGGGCCTCGCGATACCTACGTTCCGCGGTGGATGATTTTTCGGGGCTGCGGCCGGGCGCTATAAATACTGCCACGCCGGGTGGATTTTCGACGCTTCTCTCGCCACGCGCCGCTGCCTGACATGCACCGGATAGAAGTTGCGTGGCGGCAACTGCGCGCTCAGATCGCCTGACGCCAAGGGACAGGTCCGCACCGTCTGACACCAGGTTGCGGAGGGAGCGACATCGACGACACTTCCCGCTTGGGGGGCGTGCCCTCCGGCGGGATGGCGGCGAGGATATTGCTGCAGAATCATGCGCCTCCTTGGCCTGCGGTAAACCGAACGGAGGCCGGGCGCTCGCAAAACAAAACGGGCGCCCGAAACCGGGCGCCCGTTCGTATTTCCAAACCGGAAAGCCGCTACTAGGGGCTGGCCGGCTCGTCTTCGTCGTCGACGATCGCGACGACGCCGCCGATCAGCGCCGCACCCGCGACCACTGCGATGATGATTGCCGGCGCGATCTTGTTGGCCTTTTCCGCCGAGGTCGACGCACGACCGGACGTGAGCGAAAGCGCCGAAGCGTTCGCCTGGGCGATGGTCGGCGCGATGATGAGTGCTGCGGATGCAGCGGCCGTCAACAGCCCCTTCGTGACATTGGTCATAAACTTGTCCCCTTTGACAGATTCGAGCCAATTATTCCACCGCTCGGTGTTTAACACAAGGCCTGGGGGTCGATTTATGGCGATGCCATATAAATTCGTAGCTTTGCGAATTGTCTCTGTGCTTCCGGTTGCGAGGTCGCAGCTCTGCCTGTGCAGAGTTTCTCGGCCGAACGATTCGAACTGTAACATTTTACCGCCATAGGCTTTCGGCAATCGAAGACTTGCACGAGGGCCCAGGGGCATATGGCTTCCGTCACCAAACTTCGTTCGCGCGATCTTGCCGCGCTTTCCGATTTCGCGGTTTCACGTCCGTCCATCCCGGAAAAATCGGTCACCCGCCGCCGCAAATACCGCACCGTGTGGATATCCGACGTGCATCTGGGCACGCGCGGCTGCAATGCCGCGATGCTGATCGACTTCCTCGATCATGTCGACAGCGACACCATGTATCTGGTCGGCGACATCATCGATGGATGGCAGCTCAAGAAGAAATTCTATTGGCCCGCCGCGCATAACGACATCGTCTGGCGCGTCCTGAAACGCGCGAAGCGTGGCACGCGGATCGTGTATATCCCCGGCAATCACGACGAGATTTTCCGCCAGTTCACCGGGCTGAACTTCGGCGGCGTCGAAATCCGGCGTCAGGCGATCCACGAAACCGCGGACGGGCGCCGGCTGCTGGTGCTGCATGGCGACGAGTTTGACGCGATCACGCTGTCGCATCGCTGGCTCGCGCATCTGGGCGATGCCGCCTACACGACGGTGATGGCGCTCAATCGCTGGGTCGCGGCTTTCCAGCGCGTGTTCGGCCTGCCCTACTGGTCGCTCAGCAAATATGCCAAGGCGAAGGTCAAGAACGCAGTCGAGTTCATCGGCCGGTTCGAGGAAGTGGTCGCGCGCGAAGCGGGCACGCGCGGCGTCGATGGTGTCGTCGCCGGACACATCCATACCGCCGAGATGCGGGAGATCGACGGCATCGCTTATTATAACGACGGCGATTGGGTCGAGGGTTGCACTGCGCTGGTCGAGCATTACGACGGCACCATGGAGATTCTTCATTGGGCCGACGAAATGGCTGCGCGTAGCGCGTCAGGAGTCGCGGCACTGGCCGCTGCGTGAGCGAGGAGCAGAGCGTGCGCATCGCCATCGTCACTGACGCCTGGGAGCCTCAGGTGAACGGAGTCGTGCGCACGCTTCAGGCGGTCAAGGCCGAGCTGGAGAAGATGGGCCATCAGGTGCTTATCATCTCGCCTGACCGCTTCTATTCGGTGCCGTGCCCCACCTATCCCGAAATCCGCCTGGCGCTGGCGCGCGTGGCGCAGGTCGGCGCATTGCTGCGCGAATTCGAACCCGAAGCGATCCATCTGGCGACCGAAGGGCCGCTGTGCGTCGCCGCGCGCCGCTGGTGCCTGCGTCGCGACCTGCCTTTTACGACCGCCTATCACACGCAATTTCCCGATTATGTTTCGGCGCGCTCGGGCGTCCCGGCGGAATGGATCTGGCGTTATATCCGCTGGTTCCATGGGCCGTCTGCGGCGATCCTCGCCTCCACCCCGTCGATCCGCCAGTCGCTGGTCGATCATGGCCTGCCGCAGGTGCGCCATTGGGGGCGCGGCGTCGATCTGGGCAATTTCCAAACCGGCATCGCGCCGCACCCGAAGATGGTCGGGCTTGAAGGCCCGATCCAACTCTATGTCGGCCGGGTCGCGGTAGAAAAGAATCTCGAGGCTTTCCTCAAATCCTCGCATCCGGGAACCAAGGTCGTGGTCGGCGACGGTCCGGTGCGCGCATCGCTCCAGGCCAGATATCCCGAAGCGAAGTTTCTGGGCGCGATGTTCGGCCCCGAACTGGCAAGCGCCTATAGCGCCGCCGATGTGTTCGTCTTTCCCAGCCGCACCGATACGTTCGGGCTGGTGATGATCGAGGCGCTGGCATGCGGGGTGCCGGTCGCGGCCTATCCGGTGACGGGGCCTATCGACATCCTCAACGACAGTGTCGGCGCGATGGGCGACGAGCTGACCGATGCGATCGGCCGCGCGCTGACGCGTGACCGGGCGGTCTGCGCCGAATATGGCCGCACCTTCACCTGGGCAGCGAGCGCGCGGCAATTCCTCAGCGCGCTCGTCTATATCGGCGACGTGCGCATCGCGGCGTGAAGCCCTCGGCCACGGGACGGGACGATGTCGCCACGCTCGCCGCGCTGGGGGTGATCGTCGCGTGCGTTTCCGCCGCGGGACATGAGGCCTTCGGCCATGGCGGGGCGTGCCTGCTGGCTGGGGGCGAAGTGACGCTGCTCACCGCGACGCGCTTCGCTTGCGATGGCGGCGCGCTGTGGGTCGATGCGGCGGGCCCGGCGATGAACCTGCTGCTCGCGGTCGTTTCGCTGTGGTTGCTGCGTCGCGCATCGGCGAAGGCGGTCGCGTGGCGCTGGCTGTTGTTTCTCATGGCTGCAGTGAATATCGCCTGGTTCGCGGGCGAAGTGATCAGCTCGCCGTTCGTGCCCGGCTATGACGAAGCGGCAATCGCCTCGCAGCTTGGATGGTCTCCGACGGTGTGGCAGCCGACAATGCTCATCGGCGGCGTGCTGGTCTATGCGGTCGGCATTCGGATGATGGCTGCGGCCGCATGGCGCCAACGCGATCGGGGTGACCCGGCGGACCGCCTGCGCAGCCGCTTCGCCATCCCTTTCGCTGCCGCCGCGCTTTCGTTCACGCTTGCCGGGACGCTTCGCCCCGGTTCGCCGATTGCCGGCGCGGTGGAGTGTTTTCTGACTATCGGGGTCGCCGCGCTGCCGATGTGGCTGGTGACCGGCCCGGCATCGCGCGCAACGGCGGCGGCCGATGCAAAGCCGGTGCAGCGATCGATCGGATGGATAGCTCTCGCCGCGATCGTCTATGCGATGTTCCTCCTGTTTCAGGCGCGTGGCATCGGTCGGCTGGCGTAGTAAATGGCGCGCGTGCGGGGACGAAGAGCAAAGTCTGCCTTGCCCCGCGACCCTCTCCGCACTAAGTCATGCCCGTTTACGGCCGCCCGGGTAGGGCGGCCCTTATTGTTTCTGGAGAATGCCCGTGGCCCAGGCCCAACCGCTGATGCCGCACGCGACCGCTTCCTGGCTGGTCGAAAATACTGCGCTCACTTTCGAACAGATCGCGGATTTCTGCGGTCTCCACATTCTGGAAGTCCAGGCGATCGCCGACGACACCGCCGCGACCAAGCTGACCGGCCGCGATCCGGTTCGCGCGCACGAACTGACGATGGAAGAGATCGAAAAAGGGCAGGCGAACGCCGACTATCGGCTCAAGATGTCGAAGGGCCCCGAACAGATCCGTCGTACCAAGGGACCGCGCTACACGCCGGTTTCGAAGCGTCAGGACAAGCCGGACGGCATTGCGTGGATCCTGCGCAACCATCCCGAAATTTCGGACGGCGCGATCGGCAAGCTGATCGGCACCACGCGCACCACCATCGGCGCGATCCGTGACCGGACGCACTGGAACATCGCCAACATCGTGCCCAAGGATCCGGTGACGCTGGGCCTCTGCTCGCAGCGCGAACTCGATGCGATCGTTGCCAAGGCGGCGAAGCAGGCGGGCATCGAAGCACCGACCGACAACCGGCTTGAAGGCGATCGCGAGGCGCTGATCACCGAATTGCGCCAGCAGCGCGAACAGGCTGCGCGTGACGCCGAAATTGCGGCCGCTGCCGAAGCCGCGGGCGACGAACCGGCTCCCGCCGCTCCGGCGTTCGAGGATCCGTTCAAGAAGTAATCGTCCGGCGCGCCGACGGTGCGCCCGACCCGAGATCAGGCCCCTTCGCCCCGGCGGCGGAGGGGCTTTTCGCGTCAGCGCAGGATTTTTGCCATCGCCTTGCCCTTGGCGAGTTCGTCGATCAGCTTGTCGAGATAGCGGATCTCCCGCATCAGCGGCTCTTCGACATTTTCGACACGCACGCCGCAGACCACGCCGGTGATCTTCTCACGAGCCGGATTCATCGCTGGAGCGTCGGCGAAGAAATCCTCGAAATTCGTGCCTTGCTCCAGTTCCGCTTCCAGCGTGCTCTGGCTGTGACCGGTCATCCAGCGCAGGATTTCGTCGACCTCCGCCCTGGTGCGGCCCTTGCGTTCCGCCTTGGCGACATAGGCTTTGTACACGCTGGCGACACTGGTGGTGTAAATCCGGTGGCCCGCCATGATCGGCTCCTCGATCCCCTGTTCTTCTGCGGAACTTGCCTGTCGCGGTGCCGAGGCGCAATCCTTTGGCGCTGTGACGATGCGTGAAACCGCTTTACCGCAAGCGTGAAATTGTTCATCATTTGTTCCGTGGTGAAGGTGATTCGCCTGCAGGAGGAAGAACATGGCCGACAAACTGGTTTTCTACACAAACCCGATGTCGCGCGGGCGTATAGCACGCTGGATGCTCGAGGAAGCCGGCGCCGAATATGAGACCGTCACGCTGGGCTATGACGACACGATGAAGGGCGCCGGGTATCTGGCGATCAACCCGATGGGGAAGGTTCCGGCGATCGTCCATCATGGCAAGGTCGTCACCGAATGCGCGGCGATCTGCGCCTATCTTGCCGATGCGTTTCCCGATGCGGGGCTGGCCCCGGAAACACTGGCCGAGCGGGCCGATTATTATCGCTGGCTGTTCTTCGCCGCCGGACCGCTGGAGCAGGCGGTGACCAACAATCACGCGAAATTCGTGCCGAGTGCGGAGCAGGGCCGGAGCTTCGGCTATGGCAGCTATGACCAGACGGTCGACACGCTGGAAAAGGCGGTTTCCGCCAACCCCTATATCGCCGGCGATCGCTTTACCGCCGCTGACGTCTATGTCGGTTCGGCGCTGATCTGGGGCACGCAATTCGGCACGCTGCCCAAGCGCGAAGCGTTTCTCGATTATATCGGGCGGCTGGTCGGGCGCGATGCCTATATCCGCGGCAATGAACTGGACGATGCGCTGATGCCGAAGGAAGCGCCCGCCGCCTGATCCTGTCCCCGAAATTGGCCGCTTGCGCCGGCTCGCATTCGCGGGGATGAAGGGTCGGCAAGGGCGCATTTGGGGGCGGCGATGTGGAAGAAGCTTGAGCATATTTTCGAAACGGGGCTGTTTGCCTCGCGCTGGATTCTGGCGCCCTTCTATGTCGGTCTGATCGCGGCGCTTTTGCTGCTGCTCGTCGTGTTCGCGCGCACCTTCTTCGCTGCCATTCCCGACGCGCTGACGATGAGCGTCGAGGTCGCGATCCTGAAGGTGCTGACGCTTCTCGATCTGGCGCTGGCGGCCAACCTGATCCTCGTCGTCATCCTCGCGGGTTATGAAAGCTTCGTGTCGAAGATCGATACCGAGGGGCATGAGGATCGCCCCGGCTGGATGGGTACGACGACCTTCTCTGGCCTGAAGCTCAAACTCTACGCGTCGATCGTCGCGATTTCGGGGATTCAGCTGCTCAAGCTGTTCATGGGCATCGGCCAGAAGCCGGTCGATGGCCACGACCTGATGTGGGCGACGATCATCCACTTCGCCTTCGTCATTACGGCAGTGCTCTCCGCGCTCACCGACTATCTGTCGGCACGCGGCAGCAAGAGCTCTTCGGGGTGAGGGCGCCCGACAATACGCCCGTGCCTTGAATCAATTCGCGACCGGGGTTGGCATCGCTGGAATCCTCCGACCTAGTCGCGCGCTACGGCTACGCGCTTCGACAGCTGCGCCATGATGTCCCGCCGCTCGTCCGCGCCCATCGTGCCCCAGCGCGCAATTTCGTCGATCGTGCGCGCGCATCCTTTGCAAAGCCGCGTCTTGCTATCGATGCGGCAGATATTGATGCACGGGCTTTCGATCGGTTCGGGCGGCAGATAGGTGATCAGTTCGTCGTCCATTGCGCCATCCAGTCGGCGATCGCCTGAGGCCGCAGGACACGCGCATCGGCAAGCGCCAGCTCGCGCCCGCTGTTGCGCATCCGTCCGGTCGCCGGGTCGATGATGAGGACCGCAGGCACCGCGCGCAGCCGGGCAAGGCCGAAGCGGGCGGGAATGTCGAGGTTGCGGTCAAACTGCCCGACATCGACATGCACGACTTCATAATTGCGCGCCATCCATCCGCGCATCTGCGGCAGCACCAATACGCCCGCCAGAATGCGGCAATCCGCGCACCAGTTTCCGCCGAGCTCGATCATCAGCGGCTTGTTTGCCGTGCGGGCGCGTTGCAGTGCCGCAGCGACATCGGCCGATGCATCGCGGCCTTCATGATAGGGCAGGGGAAGCGGCCGGGGCAGCTGCGCGATGCTGGCGATTTTCAGCTGGGGCGCCGGTTCGCCCGCGGGTGCAAATCCGGCGAGCGCCAGAACGGAAAACAGGCCAAGCAGTACGCGTTTCAACATTCTGAATTCCCACCGGATTTGGACGGGCACCATGCTGCACCGATCACCCTGCCGATGCCAGCCGTTCCGGGAAAAAATCTAGCGAGGAGCGGGTATTGCTAGCCGTTGAACCCATAGTTCAGGAAATCCGGCATCGGGCCGTTCCATCCCTGATCCCCGGACTCGCCGTCGGTATCACGCTCGCGCGCGGGTGCACGCTTCGGCGCCGGTTCGGGAGCTGCCTTGGCGCGTTTTGCCGGGGCCCTGGGCTCGCTTGGAGCCGCCTCGGCTTCGGGGGCTGCCGCCTTGTCACTGCGACGTCCGCCGCCCGACTTTGATTTCGCCGAAGCGCCGCGCTTGCTCTCGCGCTTGGCAGGCTTGTCTTCGCTGTCCGCGTCGCGGCTTGCACCACCGGGAGCGGCCTCGACTTTTTCGATCTTCTGACCGGTCAGCTTTTCGATATTCTCGATATTCTCGGCATCGGCGGAGGTGACGAACGTATAGGCAGTGCCGGTTGCGCCTGCGCGACCGGTGCGGCCGATGCGATGGACATAATCGTCGGGATGCCAGGGCGCGTCGAAATTGAAGACGTGGCTCACGCCCTTGATGTCGAGCCCGCGCGCGGCGACGTCGGACGCGACGAGAATATTGACTTCGCCCTTCTTGAACCGGTCGAGCTCGGCAAGGCGCTGCGGCTGATCCATGTCGCCATGGATCTCGCTCGAACGATAGCCATAGCGTTTCAGGCTCTTGTTCAGCTCGCGCACGGTAGTCTTGCGATTGCAGAAGATGATCGCGGTTACGATGTCTTCATGTTCCAGCATCGAACGCAGCACGCTGCGCTTGGCGTGAGCCGCCGACGGCACCGACACCAGCCGCTGCGTGATATTGACGTTGGTCGTGGCGGGGCGCGCGACTTCGATCGTCTTGGGATTGCTGAGAAACTTGTCGGCCAGCTTCTTGATCGGCGGCGGCATCGTTGCCGAGAAGAGCAGGGTCTGCCGAGTCTTAGGCAATTTGGTGCAGATTTCCTCGATATCGGGAATGAACCCCATGTCGAGCATCCGGTCCGCTTCGTCGATCACCAGCAATTCGCAGCCGGTGAGCAGGATATTGCCCCGGCCGAACAGGTCGAGCAGCCGTCCCGGCGTCGCGATCAGCACGTCGACGCCCTTTTCCAGCGCCTTGATCTGGTCGCCCATCGATACGCCGCCGATCAGCAGCGCCATCGAAAGCTTGTGATATTTGCCGTATTTCTCGAAATTCTCAGCCACCTGGGCGGCAAGCTCGCGCGTCGGTTCCAGGATCAGGCTGCGCGGCATGCGCGCGCGGCTGCGGCCCTGGGCGAGAATGTCGATCATCGGCAGCACGAAGCTGGCGGTCTTGCCTGTCCCGGTCTGTGCGACCGCGATCACGTCGCGCATCATCAGCACACTGGGGATCGCGCTCGCCTGAATCGGAGTCGGCTCGGTATAGCCGGCCTCGGTTACGGCACGCAGAAGTTCGTCAGATAGGCCGAGATCGGCAAAGATCATGCAAATGTCCGGAAATCGGGCGCAGGTTGCGCCGTGTAAGCGCGACAGGCGCTTGCGGATTCCGGCCCGGATGTCAAGCGCGACTCGGCATTGCACCCCCGAAATCCGCCCGAAAACCGCAGAAATTTCACCGATGCCATGCCGCATGCTATCGGCGCGCCATCATGACACCCGATCAATCCCGGCTCGTAGAAACGATACGCGAACGCTTTGGCGACAAGGCAGTGACGACCGATCCGAACGATATCGCGCCCTGGACGACCGACTGGCGCGGGCGTTTCCATGGGCACGCGCCCGCGATCCTGTCTCCGGCATCGACCGATCAGGTCGCTGCGATCGTCGCGCTGGCGGCGCAATCGCGCGTGGCGCTGGTGCCACAGGGGGGCAACACGTCGATGGTGGGCGGCGCGACGCCGCCTGCGGACGGATCGGCGCTGATCCTGTCGCTGCGGCGGATGAACCGCATCCGCGCGCTGTCCGCGCCGGACATGCTTGCCATGGCGGAGGCGGGGGTGATCCTCGCCGATCTTCATGCCGCCGCGCTGGAACAGGGGCGGCGTTTTCCGCTCACCCTGGGCGCGCGGGGCAGCGCGACGATCGGCGGGCTGGTTTCCACCAATGCCGGCGGCACACAAGGGCTGCGCTTCGGCACGATGCGGTCGCTGGTCGCAGGGGTAGAGGCGGTGCTGCCCGACGGATCGATCCATGACGGGCTGTCCGCGCTGCGCAAGGATAATCGCGGATATGACCTCAATCAGCTTCTGATCGGTGCGGAAGGGACGCTGGGCGTCGTCACCGCCGCCAGCCTGAAGC
Organism: Sphingomonas sp.; assembly: GCA_002707985.1. GTDB lineage: Bacteria > Pseudomonadota > Alphaproteobacteria > Sphingomonadales > Sphingomonadaceae > Sphingomonas. The sequence continues at coordinate 25,557 of PAOI01000032.1, forward strand.
TGGTGCCGGCGATTGCGGCGCGGGCGGTGGCGTGGGTGGGGCTCGAAAGCCCGTCGGCCGCGCTCGATCTGCTGCGCGCCATGGAGGCGCGCACCCGGACGATCGAAAGCTTCGAAATCATTCCCGGCGATTCGCTGGCGCTGGTGCTGGGCCATATCCCCGATACGCGTGCGCCGCTTGCCGATCCGCATCGCTGGCACGTGCTGATCGAAGCGGTGGTTGGCGATAGCGGCGAGGAGCCTCCCGCAACGCTGCTCGAACGGCTGCTTGCCGATGCGCTCGAATCGGGGCTGGTTCAGGACGCGGTGATCGCCGCGAGCGAGGCTCAGGCAGAAGCGTTCTGGCGCCTGCGCGATTCGCTGTCGGAGGCGGAACGGTCGGCGGGTCCGGCGGTGCAGCACGACATCTCTGTCCCGGTGGCGGACATGCCGCGCTTCATGATCGATGCCGCGCATGCGGCCGAGCAGCGTTTTCCCGGCACGCATGCGACGGCGTTCGGGCATCTGGGCGACGGCAATGTCCATTTTCACGTTCGCGCACCGGCAGGTGCCGATCCGGACGGCTGGTATGCCGATCAGGCGTCGGAAATCACACGATTCGTCCACGATCTGGTCGTCGCTGCCGGCGGATCGATTTCGGCGGAACATGGGATCGGCCAGATGAAGCGCGCAGAGTTGGAGCGGCTTTCGCCCCCCGCACGCATGGCCGCGCTGCGCGCGATCAAGGCTGCCCTCGATCCGGACGGAATCTTCAATCCGGGCAAGCTTGTGACGCTTGCGCCCGCGCGCACCGCGCCATAGACAGCGCCAAACGCCTTTCAGGAGATCATAATGGCCACCGCGCCCACGCAGTCGCTTCCGCTTTTCTACAACGACCTTGCACCGCTTTCGAGCCAGGAACATGCCGATTTCCGCGTCCGCCGCAGCGATCGCGCGCCGTTCGTCGTCGGTCAGCACGCCATTCCGGTGACGGTCGAGGAATTTCCGCTGGTCCAGCGGCACATGCCGATCGTCTTTTCGGCGGGCGACAATTCGGTGCCGCTGGCGCTGATGGGGCTGAACGAAGGCGTCAATGTCTTCTTCGACGATGAAGGCACGCTGACCGAAAAGCAGCTCTACATCCCGGCCTATATCCGCCGCTATCCGTTCATGCTCGCCCGGCTGCGCCCGGACAGCGAGGAACTGTCGCTCTGCTTCGATCCCAGCACTGACACCATCGGTGCGTTCGAAGAAGGCGAAAAGCTGTTCGACGAGGGCCAGCCGAGCGACGTCACCAAATCGGTGCTGTCGTTCAACGAACAGTTCGAACAGGCGGGGCTGCGCACCGGCCAGTTCATGAAGGAACTGAAGGAACTCGGCATCCTGATGGACGGCGAAGTCTCGATCCAGCCGGAGGGCGCGCCGCAGCCCTTCATCTATCGCGGTTTCCAGATGATCGATGAGAAAAAGCTCAACGAACTGCGCGGCGATCAGCTTCGCAAGATCGTGCAGAACGGCATGCTGCCGCTGATCTATGCGCATCTCTTCTCGCTGGCGCTGATGCGTGAAATCTTCGGCCGCCAGGTCGCGCTCGGCAAGTCGCCGCAGCCGACGATGCAAGAGCCCGCAAACTGAAGGAACGGCAATGGCGACCACCGATAGCGACCGTTATGACCGCGTAGCGATTTCGTTTCACTGGGTGATCGCCCTGCTGGTGATTGCCAATGTGATCATCGGGCTGTTTCACGAATCATTGTTCGATCCGCGTCAGGTCATGCCGATTCACAAATCGATCGGCATGACCGTGCTGATCCTCAGCATCGGCAGGTTGTTCTGGCGGCTGGGACATCGTGCCCCGCCGTTGCCGCCCGAACTGCCGTCATGGGAGAAGATGGCGGCCAAAGCGATGCATGGGCTGCTTTATGCGCTGATCCTGCTGCTGCCGTTGACGGGATGGGCGATGTCGTCCGATCCGGAGCGGCCGCGGCCGATCAGCTGGTTCGGCCTTTTCGATTTCCCGATCCTGCCCACCGGCAAGGCGATTGCCGGGTTCTCGCACGAAGCGCATGAGATTCTCGGGCTGTTGATGGCGGCGCTGGTCGTCATCCACATCGCAGCGGCGCTGCGGCACCATTTCCTCCTGCGCGACCGGGTGCTTACGCGCATGCTGCGCTAAGCGATGATGAACAAATATTCATCTTGCAGAACAAATATTTGCGTCTGCATTTGTACGTCTTGAAGCGGTCTGCACACTGACCTATATTGCTTGGGTACGGGCTCGTGTTCCCCCTTTCGCGAGTACGTGCGGCACGCCTTCGGGCGTGTCTCCTCCCTGAACCTTGGCCACCTCGCGCAGCTTGCGCGAGGTGGTTTTTTATTCGGCGGCCAGCGCGCGCGGCGCGATTTCGTCGCCGATGGCATCGATCATCGCGCGCAACATGGCGCTGATCCGGACCGCTCCCGGTCCGGGCTGGTCGAGCTGACCGTCCAGATACAGCGTGCGATCGATTTCGATCTGGATCGCATGGACGCCGCTTCGCGGATCGCCATGGCGATTGAGGATATGCCCGCCCGGATAGGGGCTGTTGACGGCGCTGGCGATGTCATGCGCGCGGGCAACGCGCTCCAGCCGCGATACCATGCGCGACCCGGCGGATTTGCCGAAACGGTCGCCGAAAACCAGCCTCGGCGCTTCGGCCACCGGGCCCAGCGGCGGCATCGAATGCACGTCGATCAGCACCGCCACGCCGAAACGGTTCCGCGCCGCCTCCAGCGCCTGCGACAATGCCTGGTGATAGGGGCGGTGGTCCGATGCGATCCGCGCGCGCACTTCGTCGTCGGACAGCCGCCGCCGCCAGATATCGCTGTTGGACGCCCGGCGCGGCACCAGCCCCAATCCGCTGCGCAGCTTCGCCGACAGCGGGCGGCCGTTGCCGCGCGCGCCGTCGTCGAGCCGCGGGTCGCGTTCGTCCTCCGCGCGGTTCAGGTCGATCCAAGCACGCGCGCGCCGCGCGACGATCAGCGTTTCGTCACGCCGGGCAGCCAGCGCGATCGAATCGACATGCCGATCCTCAAGCGCGCGCAGCGATTCGAGCGGCACCCGGATCGCCGCGCGCAGCGCCAGCGGATAGTCGCGCCCCGCATGCGGCACCGACAGCACGATCGGGCTGTCCGGCTCGGCAGGGCCATGTCGTTCGAAGGACGCAGGCTCGTTCACCATAGGATGGGTATAACCGGGACAGGCTGCGGACAAGCATCGCCGTACATGGCTGGAAAATGTTAAGCCCTTCCCGCATATTGTACCGGGGATTTCGGTTTCGGGGTTAGGATGATCAAGATATTGCTGGCAGAGGATGATCGCGTGATGCGCGAATATCTGACCCGCGCGCTCGAGCGATCGGGATATGCCGTGTCCGCAGTGGATCGCGGTACGGCGGCGCTGCCTCTGCTCGAACAGGAACGATTCGACCTGCTGCTCAGCGATATCGTGATGCCCGAAATGGACGGGATCGAACTGGCCCAGCGCGCCGCCGATCTGGCGCCGGACATGCGGGTCATGTTCATCACCGGCTTCGCCGCGGTAACGCTGAAGGCCGGGAAACAGGTGCCGCAGGCCCGCGTGCTTTCCAAGCCGTTCCACCTGCGCGATCTGGTGCTGGAAGTCGACCGGATGTTCGAAGCCGAGAGCGTCCCTAGCAGGAACTGAATTTTTGCCGTCGCTTTCGCTTGCACCGGCGCAAAGCACTCGTTAAAGCGCGCGGCTCTCGGGGGCGTGTAGCTCAGTGGTAGAGCACTGTGTTGACATCGCAGGGGTCGCAAGTTCAATCCTTGCCACGCCCACCATTTCAAAAGGCTCGCCGTTCCGGATCGGATCGGCGGGCCTTTTTTGATTCGCGGCTTCGGCGCGTTTCACGCCGGAGAAACAGGGCCGTCCGACAGGGGGCGGCTGCCGCGCCGCGCCAGATCGGCGAGCAGCGTTTCGATCGCCCAACGCGCGGCGACTGCGATGTCGTCGCCCTTCATATCCCATTGGTCGCGCATTTCGCGCCAGGCAAAGCCGCTGCCGATCAACTGGATCGCCGCGATTGCCCATCGCCGGTCCGGCTCGGGAAGATAGGCAGTGGCTTCGGACAACATCCCGCGGAACGCCGCGACGCGATCCGGCTTCATCAGGTTGCGCGCCGCGCGTCCTTCGGCGCTTGCCATCAGCACCGTCATCGCCGCTTCATGCTGGTCGAACTTGCGGAATCGCTCGGCCATACCGTCCAGCAGCGCGTCGAGCGTGGTCGGCATGCCGCCCGGCGGGCTCATCTTGCGCCAGATGGCGGCGCGCAGTGCATCCTGATCGGGGAAATAGCGATAGACGGTGCGGCGCGACACACCCGCACGTTCCGCGACCGCATCGTGATTGGTGACAGCCGCTTCGGCGGTAAGCGCCAGAAGCGCGTCCTCGATCCGCTCGCGGGTCGCCTTGTTATGAGAGGTACGCTGCGGTTTGGCAGGGTCTTCGAGCAAGAATTTACGGGCCATGAGGGAGCAGGTGGCAGGCGGCACAAATTGTGTCAAATGCCGTTGACACAAATTGTGCCATGCGTATTATTCAAGCAATACACACTGATTCGGAATGACCCTGCCATGTTGTTCCACCTGTCGATCGACGCTGATGATCCCCGGCTCGTTGCCGAAGTGATTGCCGAACTCTGGGGCGGTACCGCTACGCCGTTTCCGCCGGTGATCGCGGGCAGCTGGGTCGCCTTTGCCGGCGATGATCGAAACACCACGGTGGAAGTCTATCCACGCGGGACCGAGCTGATCGCGGCAGAGGGCGACGCCGATGCCTTTGGCCGGATCGGCGATCATGGCGGGGCGTCGTCCACGCATTTCGCAATGGCGACCGACAAGAGCGTCGAGCAAGTGGTCGCAATCGCCGCGCGCGAAGGCTGGCCGGTCAAATATCGCAAGCGCGGCGGTGCGTTCGGCGTCCTCGAACTATGGGTGGAGGGAAACCGGATGGTTGAAATCCTGACCCCGGAAATGCAGGCCGAATATCGCGCCACGATGACGGTTGCGGGCTGGCAGGCGATGCTTGCCGCGATGGCGGAACAGGCGCTCGCGCAATAGCTGCTTCGCAACAGGCGATTCAGTAATTTCTTGACGGAAAGCAGAATTCCCGCCCCATTCTCTCGCGGACGAATCAGGTTCCGGGGGGAATTGGGGAATGCGGAATACGATATTGGGTGCGCTCGGCGCGCTCGCGCTTCTTGGTGCCGGTGTGACGCCGGCTGCGGCGCAGGAAACGCCGACGGCGGCGGGCGAATCGGGCGGGATTCCCCCCGAACTTCTCGAAATCGAAAAGAACCTGCATCCGCAGACCGGCGACATCACGATCCCGGCCGCGCATGCGGTGCTGCACCTAGGCGACGACTATTATTATCTCCCCGCCGATGAGGCGAAGAAGGTGCTGGTCGATGTCTGGGGCAATCCGCCCTCGGCAGTGTCGAACGTGCTGGGCCTGGTGTTCGAAAAGGACGCGACGATCTTCGACAATGTCTGGGGCGCGGTGATCAGCTATGACGACACCGGCCACATCTCCGACGCCAATGCCGAGCATGAGGATTATGCCGCGGTGCTGCGGGAGATGCAGAAGGGCGATGCCGCCGACAATGCCGCACGGCGTGAGGCGGGATATCCGACCATGAACCTGATCGGCTGGGCGCAGCCGCCTTCCTATGACAAGGCCAGCCACGCGCTGATCTGGGCAAAGGAATTTGCGTTGTCCGATCAGAAAGTGAACAGCCTCAACTATGACGTCCGCCTGCTCGGGCGCACCGGCACGCTCAGCCTCAACATGGTTTCGACGATGGATGTGCTTGCCGATGTGGGCAGCGCCGCTGCGATGTTCGGGCGAGCGGCCGAATTCGAATCCGGCTGGCGCTATGCCGATTTCGTCGCGGGAAGCGACAAGGACGCCGGCTATGGCCTGTCCGGGCTGGTCGCGGGCGGCGCGGCCGTCGCGGTGGCGCAGAAGATGGGAATCTTCGCGCTGCTGCTCAAATTCGGCAAGATCATCATTGTCGGTCTGATCGCGTTCGGCGGCGCCGCTTTTGCCTTCGTCCGCAACATGTTCGGTCGCAAGGAGGAAGACTATTAATCGCGTCGCTGCGCGAGCGGCCTGACGGAATCTGCGACGGGAAGCCTCACTTCCCGTCGCTCTCCGGCGCGTCCTTCACCATATGCGTGCCTTCGACGCCGACGACGGGCTGAACCTGCGGATAGGGCATGATCATCTTGCCGTCGGGGTCGGCGGTAAAGGTCGTCTGCGTCGGATAGGCGATCTCGATGCCCTCGGCGTTGAACTTGCTCAGGATCGCGATGCCGATCGCCGTGCGGCGGGCATAGAATTGCGCATAATCCGGGCCCTGGCTGTCGAACAACAGCTCGAAATCCACGCTCGACGCGCCGAAACCGGTAAAGCCGCAGCGCACGAAATCGCATTCATTGGCTTCGACGATCTCCTGCAGGATAGCCGGGATCTGCGTGCACACTTCGGGCGCGGTCTGATAGGTGACGCCGATCGCCAGCGCACCGCGACGATGCGTGCGCAGCGTGTTGTTGGTGATTTCCTTGTCGAGCAGATTGCGGTTCGAAATGATCAGCTCTTCGCCGGTAAAGGCGCGGATGCGCGTCGATTTCAGGCCGATCGCGTCGATCGTGCCGTTGGTATTGTCATAGGAAACGCTGTCGCCGCGCCGGAACGGCTTGTCGAAGATGATTGACAGCGCCGCGAACAAATCGGCAAAAATGCCCTGCGCGGCAAGACCGATGGCGATGCCGCCGACGCCCAGACCCGCGACCAGGCCGGTTACGTTGACCCCCAAATTGGACAGCACGACCACCAGTGCGATCGAAAACAGCGCGACGGTTACCAGCACCCGGATCAGGCCGATCGCGGTGGACAGCGTCTCGCCGTGATAATTGTCGGATTCGGTGCGCTTTTCGATAAAGCCCAGGATGATCTCGCGCGCCCATATCGCGCCCTGAAACACGGCGGCGATGGTGAACAGGAACGCGACGGTCTGTTCGAGCAGCGGCGGTGCGGAAGCGTATCCGATCACCAGCTTTGCGGCGACCATGATGATGAAGAAATTGCCCGTGCGCCCGACGGCGCGCCCGATGATCGATCCCCACCCGGTAATGCCCGGCGACTTCTTGCATATCCGGATGCCCCACGCGCGGACGGCGTGAAGCAACGCGACGATGACGGCCGCCGCGCCGAATGCGATCAGCACGTCCAGCCAGTGGCCACGCAGCCATGCGACGCTGCTTACCGCCAGTTCCTGGGCGTTGGCGTTCAGTTGATCGGGCGAGAAACGAGTGGCTGCGGCTTCGGCCGCCTGATTGTTGCTCATGAACTCCTGCGTCAGGCTGCTTGGGGAAGGGAAGGGGCGGAATCCGCCCGGCTCAGAAACGCGATCAGACCGCGTTCGTAACGGCTGAGATAGCGGGTGGTGCGCGGAAGATGCAAACCGCCGAATGTCGCGGCCTGCGCGCCTTTGCTTTTTGCGACTTCGATCAGCGCGGGATGGACATAGGATTTGCGCGCGATCGCCGGCGTATTGCCCAGCGCGGCGGTCACCGGCTCCAGCATCTCCTTCAGCGTGATCGGTGCATCCGCCTCGACCAGCGTACGAAACGCAATCACGCTCGCGCCCCAGGTGCGGAAATGCTTGGCAGTGAACTCTTCGCCCATCGCATCGTGGATATAGGCGTTGACGTCGGTCGACGTGACCGGATGCGCTGCGCCGTCTTCGTCCAGCCAGCCGAACAGATGCTGGCCGGGCAGGTCCTGACACCGTTTGGCGAAATTGGTCAGCGTCGCGTCGGTGATGCTGACGACGCGCATCTTGCCCGATTTTGCCCGGAATTCGAGCTGGAGCCTCCGCCCGGTCACTTCCGCATGATGTTTGCGCAGCGTTGTGGCGCCATAGCTGTCATTCTCGCGCGCATAGCCTTCATTGCCGACGCGCAGCTTGCCCAGATCGAGCAGGCGGACGACGGCGGCGATTGCCTTGCTGCGGCAATGGCTGCGCTTGCGCAGATCGGCGGCAACCTGCGCGCGCAGCCGCGGCAACGCTTCGCCGAAAGCGGCGCAGCGATCATATTTCGCTTCCTCGCGCGCGGCGCGATAATCGGGGTGATAGCGATATTGCTTGCGCCCCTTCGCATCATGTCCGGTCGCCTGAATATGGCCGCGCGGATCGCAGCAGAACCAGCAGTTTTCATAAGCCGGGGGCAGGCCGATCGCGTTCAGCCGGTCGATCTCGTCGCGGTCGGTCACGCGGTTGCCGCGCGCGTCCCAATAGCCCCATCCGTTGCGCATTTTGCGGCGGGTATATCCGGGATGTTGATCGTCGACATAGACGAGGTGGGTGGGCGACATGGATCTCTCTTCGTGGTGTCGTGCCCAATGCGCGATCCGTCGCTTCGTTCCGGAACAGGAACCCGGCTTCATGCTTTGATGCGGTATATCCCAATCAAAACAAGGAGCTTTTCCGCCATGGCCGATCTGTCCCACACGCGCGTCCTGACCGTTGCGACTGACGGGTTCGAACAGTCCGAACTCTTCGAACCGCGCAAGGCGCTGCTCGATGCCGGCGTTCAGGTGACGCTCGCTTCGCTCAAGACCGATCCGATTCAGGGCATGCAGCATGACAAGAAAGGCGACACGATCACCCCCGACACGACCATCGACGCGGTCGATACCGGCGGGTTCGATGCGCTGGTGCTTCCGGGCGGGGTGATGAATCCCGATACGCTGCGGATGCAGGATCGCGCGGGCGAGATCGTCCGCGAATTTGCGCGCGACGGCAAAACGATCGCCGCGATCTGTCACGGCCCCTGGCTGCTCGTCGAAGCCGATGTGGTGAAGGGCAAGACCGTGACCAGCTGGCCGTCGGTACGCACCGATCTGCGCAATGCCGGCGCGGATGTGGTCGATCGCGAAGTCGCGGTCGACGGCAATCTGATCACCAGCCGAAACCCGGACGACATCCCTGCCTTCAATCAGGCAGTGCTCGCCGCGCTCCAGGAACTCGCCGTCGAAGCCGCCGAGTAGAGGATCAGCGCAACGCGGCGTCCTGCGCCGTCGGGCTGTCCCGGCGGCGGGGGGCAAGGCCGTTGACCCAGCGCTGCGCAGGCCGCTCGATCCAACGATAGAGCAGCGCGCTGCTTGCCACCACCAGCGCCAGATACAGCGCGATCAGCGCCGGCGGCACTGCCGAAACATCGCTGACAAAGGCGAGCTTGAACGCGTACCAGAGCAGGAAATGGCCGAGATAGATCGCATAGCTGATCTCGCCCAGCCAATGCAGCACGCCGATTTCCAGCGGATTGCCGCGCAGGCCCGATGTGAGTGCCAGCGCCAGCAGCGCGGCTGCAAACGCCAGCGGCACCGCCAGCGCTTCGGACAATCCCATCGCCCAGCCGACACAGCATAGCGCCGCAACCAGCGCCGCGCCCCCGGCGGGCACTACGGGGCGCGTGCGCCAGCGCAGCCATAGCGCGCAGATCGCATTGCCCATCGCAAATTCGATCAGGCACCGGACCAGCCCGAACCGGGGAATATCTTGTCCCAATGTCGTCGCGCCGCCGAACGTCAGGATCGACGCGAGGACCAGTGCCAGTGCGACAATGGCCGCACCTACTGCCCAGCCTGGCACTCGCCGCCAGTCGATCGCCATCGCGAACAGCGGGAACGCCAGATAGGCACCCATTTCCGCCGATATCGACCATGCCGGGTCATTCCATGCCAGCGCGTCGGTAAAGCCCCAATTCTGGATCAGCAGGATGTGCAGCGGCAATTCGGCAAAGGGAAACTCGCTCGGATCATGCCGTCCCGTCGCCGCGAGCAGCAGCGCCAGCGCAACGCCGCACGCCAGTATGAACAGGTGCAGCGGCCATATCCGCGCGATCCGCCGCTTCAGGAATTGCGGCACTGCGGCCAGTCCGCCTTCGCGCAGCCTGTCGGCATAGGACATCCAGATGACGAAGCCGGAGAGCAGGAAGAAGAAATCGACCGCCAGATACCCCTTGGCGAACAGGTCCAGCGCCGCTTCGGGCAATCCCGCGATCGACAGGCGGATATGATAGAATACCACCAGCATCGCCGCGATGCCGCGCACCGATGTCAGTGCGCGAAGCTCCGGTTTCGCGCTCATGCCGTTGCCGGCTCTGGCCTGGGGCCGTGCTTGCGCCGGATCGGCCGCCACGAACTTTCGGCACGTTTGCGCGCGCAATAGGTATCGAGCCCGATCTGCGCACCGATCAGCATGAACATGAACGGCTGGAACGCGATCCCCACGAAACATGCGCCGAGCAGATAGACGATATGCCCGTGCTGAAGCGCCGTGGCGAGCGGCGAGACCCAGGCCCATTCCTCGCGGGAATCGCGATATCGCCGCCGCAGCACTTCCATGCGGAACAGCCCGCCGACCTGCAGGATCAGCCACATCAGCAGCCCCGGATAGCCCTGTTCGCCCAGCATTTCGAAATAGGCGCTGTGATAGGCGCGTCCTGCGTCGATCGCGACTTTCACGTCCAGCTTGGCATTGTTCGACATGCCTTCGGCCGAAACGATGTCGTACCGGATCCGGTTCTGGCGATAGGCTTCGAACCCGCCGCCCAGCGGGTGCTGCTTCGCATAATCGATCGTCCAGCCCCACACCGCCAGCCGGGTCGATGCGGACTCATCCTGTTTATACGTCTGGATCGTCTCCATCCGCTGCGTGAATGCGGAGGGAAGAAAGGGGATCGCCACCACGCCCAGCATCGCCGCGCCGCCGATATAGAGGAGCGGGTTCTTCGCATCGCGCAGCATCAGCACGCCGAGCAGCGCGATGCACAGCAGCCCGGTCCGCGTCGATGTGCCGACAGGGATCAACAGACAGGCGAAGCACAGGCAGTAACAGAACAGCCGCACCCACCGGTTCGGCTTGTAGATCGTACCGAATTTCGAAAACCACAGCACCAGCGGGATGATCGCGATCGCGACGGTCGATATGGTCGACCCTTCGTACAGCCCCGAATTATTGTCGATCATCAGGTTGAGCTCGCCATAGCCGCCCCCGCCGAGCGCGGTCTTGATGCCCCCGGTNATGATGATCGACGATGCGGACAGCACCATGAACAGCAGCANCGCCTCGATCCGCANCTTGGTGCGCAGCGTCAGCGGCAGGAAGATCGCAAAGGCCAGCGCCTTCCACACCCATTCCCATTTATACTGCGCCTCGATCGGAAAATCGGCGTTATGCGTCGTATAGGCGCAATAGAGCAGCAGCAGCAGCAGCAGCCCCTGTCGCGGCGCGATCCGCATGTTTCGCTTGTCATCGATCGCCAGCCAGCCGAGCACCGACAATCCGACCGCGATCATCGAAATCGGCACGCTGTTNAGCAACAGATAGGTCAGCCGCTGCGGCGAAACCACGTCGATATAGACATAGGTCAGCACGAACAGGAACGGCTTGCGAAACCCCAGCGCGAAGAACGCGCCCAGGAACGCAATGAAGACGAGATCACGCACGCCNGCGCCCTTTTTGCAGGAGCTTGCGGCGNTTTTCCGCNGCGATCNTGNCGCCGTCCTGTCCGTCCTCCTCGACGTCNAGGTCGGGGCGTTTCAGCAGCAGGAACGCGGCCAGCAGCATCAGTCCATGCGATATGGCGAGCGATAAATTGTCGATCATCGTTGCGGTGTCCGCCCGGCGCGTGGTTGCTGCTTCGCATGCGGGTTTACGTGCACGCGGTTGACGTGCCGTTAAGGCCTGTCGTGGCAGGTGCGTGTGCATGCGGATTCTGCACATTCTCGATCACGGATTGCCTCTGCACAGCGGCTATGCCTTTCGCACCCGTGCGATCCTCAAGGCGCAGCGCGCCCGCGGCCTCGACGTTGCGGCGGTTACCGGTCCCCGGCAGGGGGAGGTGTCGGTCGCNGAGGAAATGGTCGACGGCCTGCGCTTTTTCCGCACCACCGAACGGCCCGGCGCCTTTCCGCCGCGCGAACTGGGCGAAATCGCNACCTTTTCGCGCCGCATCGAACAGGTGGCGCGCCACTTCCGGCCCGATATTCTCCANGCCCATTCGCCGGTGCTCGACGCCATGTCCGCGCGCCGCGCCGCGCGTCGTCTGGGCCTGCCGCTGCTCTATGAAATCCGCGCCTTCTGGGAAGACGCAGCGGTCGGCAACGGTACTGGGCGCGAAGGATCGCTGCGCTATCGCGGCACGCGCCTGCTCGAAACCCGTGCGGTGCGGCGCGCCGATGCCGTCGCCGTGATCTGCGAGGGGCTTCGTGACGACCTGATCGCGCGCGGCATCGATCCGCAAAAGATCATGGTCTCGCCCAATGGCGTCGATATGGCGTTGTTCGGCACGCCGGCACCCTATGACAATGCGCTCGCCAAGAAACTTGGCCTGACCGACGCCGAAACCATCGGCTTCATCGGCAGCTTCTACGATTATGAAGGGCTCGACGTCCTGATCGAGGCGATGCCCGATCTNGTCCGTCGCCGCCCGCAGCTNCANCTGGTCCTGGTCGGCGGCGGNCCCGCNGAAGCNGCGCTCAGGGCNCAGGCGGAAGCNTCCTCCGTCGCCGGGCATATCCGCTTCGTCGGGCGCGTGCCGCATGANGANGTNGAACGCTATTACAGNCTGATCGACGTNCTCGTATATCCNCGCAAGCGGATGCGGCTCACCGATCTNGTCACGCCGCTCAANCCGCTCGANGCGATGGCGCAGAACCGCCTCGTCGCNGCTTCCGATGTCGGCGGGCATCGCGAACTGATCCGCGACGGCGATACCGGTACGCTGTTCGCGGCGGACAATCCTTCGGCGCTCGCNATGTCGGTTTCGGGTATTTTCGAAGCGCGCGAGGGCTGGGATGCNCGGCGCGNACGCGCCCGCGCNTATGTCGAAACCGAACGAAACTGGGCGACGAACGTTGCNCGGTATGATTCTGTTTACCAAATTCTTGCTAAAGATAAGGCGATGGGAATCAACTGGTCGCAAACTTCCCCTGTAAAGACATGAATCTGCCAATCGCCCCCTTGTCCGCCGCCATATTGGGCATTGCCGCCGCCGCCGGCGTCGCGCTGGTGCCTGCGCCGATGCTCGGCGAACTGGTGATGGAAAGCGGGCTGCCGGCGCTGATTGCCGCCGCCGAGCCGCCTTTGGGGCTTACCGCGCGGCTGCTCCTNGCGGCCGGCATCGGCGGGCTCGTCGCGCTGTTCGCCTGGTTCGCATCCTTCCTTCTGGTCGGCACGCGATCGATCGCCATCGGTGCCGAAAAGAGCGAAGACGCGGAAATCGAGGAGCGCCCCGTTGTCCGCCGCGCCGACGCGCATCCCGATGCGCCGCCGCGCCCGCCGCTGCGCGCCAATCGCGATCTCGGCACGCCATTCCTCGAAGTCACGGCAAAGCTGCGCAAAGGGTCCGAGGAACCGGTCGAGGAAGCGATTGCCGAGCCGCTCGTCGACGACGAACTCGAACCGCTGCCGCCGCTCGATACGCTCGATCTGACGGTGGAAGCCCCCGGTACATCGCCGCCTCCCGCGCCTGCCGAAGCGCCGCTTCCGCAGAATCTCGATCAGCCGATGGCACGATTCGATCCCGGGGCGATTCGCGAAGCGCCGATCGCGCCGCCATCGCCCATATTGCCGCTGCGCCGCCCCGCGCGTCCGGCAGTGTTCGAACCGAGCGAACGCTTCGAAACCTTCGAACTCACGCCGCATGTCCGCGCTGCCGCGCCGCCGCCTTCGGTGCCTGCGCCCGCGCCGCCCGAACAGGCGATCACCCATCCGGAAACCGACGCGTCGATTCATGCGCTGCTCGAACGTCTCGAAAAGGGCGTGGCGAAGCGCGGCCTTGCCAGCGCCAATGACAGCGCCGCGCCGGGCGATCCCGAACATGGGCTTCAGGAAGCGCTGATTACGCTGCGCAACCTGGCACGCCGCGCCTGAAGGCAGGTTTCGCGTCCTGGGGCGCATCGACATTCAGATGATGACGTGACGAAAATGATGGTTTTGCGTGACCCGGCGCGCAGCGACCTGATAGGTCGTGAGCACCGGAAGCGCGCAAGGGCGCCATTTGCAGGCCGTCAGGGTGAATGTCGATACGCCCTAGCGGTCTTCCACTGTCAGCATTTCGATCGTCGCCGTCACCTGATCGGTCGTGCGATGGCATTTCGCGACGGTCGCGTCCGCGACCAGATGGCCACGCAGTGAAAACTCTGCTTCGGGCAGCGCCGCCAGCCACGCATCGAGCGCTTGGGAAGGGGGCGCCGCCACCACAATATTGTGCCGCGCGCCGTTGAAAGTCGCACTGGCCCAGCGAGTCCAGTCGCTTTCGATGATGGTCACCGGGCATCCGGCATTGCGCGCCTGCGCGATCAGCGCGCGCTCCAGCATCGTCGCCACGTCGGGACCCCGGCTCATCGCGCATCTCCCTGATTGGCGGCGATGAAGGCTTCGATCCGCGCCACCATCCGCGCGCGGGGCTCGCGTCCGTTCCGCAAGTCGCGCACCAGTCGCGGGTCGCGCACCGCCAGCCGCCCGAATTTGGTCTCCGGCATGTCGGTAACCCGCAGATATCGCTCCACTTTGCGCAGCACGGTCATGCGCCATATCCTCCCGAGTCGCTGAATGATGTTCTTTATCTGTTCTTTCAAATCCTACTTGTCTAGGAAAAATCCTATCGCTATGCTGCGACCATGGATGAAGCGGCTCAGCGTGCGGCGATTGCCGATCTGATGGCGGAACATGGCGAAAGCCATGCGTCGATCTCGCGTCTGCTCGGGCGCAACCCGGCCTATTTTCAGCAATATATGCGACGCGGTTCGCCGCGTTTGCTGCCCGAACGCGACCGGGCGTTGCTCGCGCGCTATTTCGGGGTGGGGGAGGATCGGCTGGGCGGTCCGCCGCCTTCGGCCATGGCCGCGGTGCCCCGGCTCGATATCGATGCGGCGGCCGGCGCGGGCGGATTATCGGAGGATGAGGTGCGCCAGCGCCCGGCCTCGCTCGATCCCGCGCTTCTCCGGCGCCTTGGCGTCCGTGCCGCCGCTGCGTCGATGATCCGCGTACTCGGCGATTCGATGGAGCCGCTGCTCGCCGACGGGGACGAGATACTGGTCGATCGCGACCGGCGAACGCCGTCCTCGCGCGTCGCGCTGTTCGTGCTGCGTAGCGATGGCGTGCTCAACGTCAAATCGCTGCGTGCGATCGGGCGCGATATCGAAATCGCCAGCGCCAACCCCGCCTATCCGCCGCCGCGAACCGTGCCGGGCGAATCGGTGGAGATTGTGGGGCGCGTCGTCTGGCTTTCGCGCGCGATGCTGTAGTGGCGGAGGCCGGAGGGCCCGGCCCGCGCGTCGTTCAACCGCGCTGGCGTCGCCGGTCCACGACCCAGATGGTCAGCGCGATGGCGATGCCGATCGCCGCGCCGATCATCAGCCCCATCGACGGCTGACCTGACAGAAACCCGGCAATGGCGCCGACGATCACGCAAATCGCCAGCGGGAATCCGCCGGAGATCGAATTGGGCGTTCCGGAATCGTTGCTCATCGCGCTCCTCTGCCATGGCGCGCCGGATAAAGCCAGCTTGGACACCCGGCCTGACCGCTCGGGAAGGCCCGGTTAACCTTTGTCCTCCACCGCTTTTTCGCCTTTGCCGGCTAGGGCTTTGCCGGCGCGGCAAACGCGCGAGTAACGGCTTTTCTGGAGTATCGCATGGATCAGATGCCCTGGCTCAACGATCGCGGGGCGGTTTCGGACGCCTTCGATCTGATCCGGCAATATGGTGACGATGCGGGGTTCGAGGCGGCGTCGCGCGCGGATCGCAGCCGCGACATCGGCAACCACATCCATTTCTGCCACTGGCGCCAGATCGAGCGGCTGGTGGTGCTGATGTCGGTCGGCCGAGCCGTCGGCACCATCCACTAAGGCGCAATCGCCCCGGTCCTCCCGGCCCCGTCAGGTGCGCGGGCGCTTGATCATGCCTGGCCTTTGCCGGTAGCAGCCCCCAAATATCGCAGGTCCGCGTTGCAAGGCGCGGACCCAAAATCCTCTTTGGGGGTTCAGGGTTTCATGACCTGTTCCGAGGCCGGATGACGCTGCCGCAAATTCTTTCGGTCACTGTTCTTACTGTGATGATGGGCCTCTTCCTCTGGGGGCGGTTCCGCTACGATGTCGTGGCGGTGATGGCGCTGCTCGCCGGTGTCGCGACCGGTGTCGTTTCGCCCGAAGCGGCCTTTACCGGCTTTTCCGACGATATCGTCATCATCGTCGGCTCGGCGCTGGTGCTGTCGGGAGCGGTGCAGCGATCGGGCATGATCGACCGGATGATGCTCTTCCTGCAAAAGCGCGTGAAACGCGTGGAAACGCAGCTGCTGGTGCTCACTGCCAGCGTCGGTTTCGCGTCTGCACTGGTCAAGAATATCGGCGCGCTGGCGATGATGATCCCGGTCGCGTTCCAGATGTCGAAACGCTCGAATACCGCGCCCTCGGCGTTTCTGATGCCGATGTCCTTCGCGTCGCTGCTCGGTGGCCTGATGACGCTGATCGGCACGTCGCCCAACATCATCGTGTCGAGCGTGCGCGAGGAAATGACCGGCGAGCCGTTCCGGATGTTCGACTATCTTCCGGTCGGGCTGGGTCTCACCCTGATCGGCCTGGTATTTCTGCCGATCGGCTATCGCCTGCTCCCGCGTGACCGGCGCGCCGCGCCGACGCTGGGCGAGGCGCTCGATATCCAGGATTACGTCACTGAGGTGCGGATTTCGCCGCGCTCCCCGGCGGTAGACGAAACCGTCGCGGATTTCATCACCCGGCACGACCATGAAGTCACGATCACCAATCTGATTCGTGAGGGCAATCGCAGCGCGCCGTTCCCCGACACGGTGCTGCGGGTCGAGGATATCCTCATCCTCGGCGGCTCGCCCGATAGTCTCGAACGCGTGATCGCGGGTGACCGGCTCGAGCTGGAGGGGCGCGAGACGATCAGCGACAATGGCTCGGACATCGGCGTGATCGAAGCGGTGGTCGGCACCGATTCCCCGCTGGTGCACCGCACCGCCAGCCGCATGCAACTGCGCGAACGGTTCGGGGTCAACCTGATCGCGGTGTCGCGTCAGGGTGAGCGGCTCGTCCGGCGACTGGGCAACATCATGTTGTCGGCTGGCGACGTCATCGTGCTTCAGGGCCCGCTCGACCTCTTGCCCGAACGCCTGCGCGATCTCGGCTGCCTGCCGCTCGCCGAACGTTCGCTCAAGCTGGGCAGCAACGCGCGGCGCACCGTGCTTCCGTTGCTGATCCTCGGCGCGGCGATGATCGCGACGGCGCTCGGGCTGATCCCGGTGGCGGTCGCCTTCTTCGCGGCGGCGGGTCTGGTCGTCATCACCGGCGCATTGCCGGTGCGCGAGGCCTATTCGCATGTCGAATGGCCGATCCTGATCATGCTCGGCGCGCTGATCCCGGTCTCGGACAGCCTGCGCACCACCGGCGCCAGCGACCTGATCGGCGAGCATCTGTCGGTCTTCGCGTCCACGCTGCCGCCCTGGGGCGCGGTGATGCTGATCATGGGTGCCGCGATGGCGGTCACGCCGTTCCTGAACAACGCCGCCACCGTGCTGGTGATGGCGCCGATCGCGGCGACCTTCGCCACCGGGCTGGGCTATCGGCCCGAGCCGTTCCTGATGGCGACGGCAGTGGGCGCAGGATGCGATTTCCTGACCCCCATCGGGCATCAGTGCAATACGCTGGTGATGGGGCCGGGCGGGTATAAATTCGGCGACTATGCGCGTCTCGGCGCGCCATTGTCGGTGCTGGTGCTGCTCTGCGGCACCCCGCTGATCATGTGGTTCTGGCCGGCGGTCTAGCTGCCGATCGGAACGAAGCCGCAGCCGCCCGTGCGGCGCGGCACGAACGAGGCGGCGATCCGCCGCCCCGTCCGTCCGTGGCGTGTCAGGCGAGCGCGCCGACCATCGCCTTGACTTCCATGAACTCGGCAAGGCCGTATTTGCCGTGTTCGCGGCCATTGCCCGATTGCTTGTACCCGCCGAACGGCAGCTTGGGATCGGGCTGACCGCCATTCACATAGACCATGCCCGCGCGCAGCCGCGGCGCGACGCGCCTGGTCGATTCCGGGCTGCCCCACACGACCGCCGACAAACCGTAATTGGTGTCGTTGGCGATTGCGATCGCGTCTTCCTCGTCCGAATAGCCGATCAGGGTGACGACAGGGCCGAAAACCTCTTCGCGCGCGATCGTCATGTCGTTGGTGACGTGGGAGAACAGCGTCGGCTTGACGTAAAAGCCGGTATCGACGCCGTCGGGACGCCCCGGCCCGCCGGTTTCCAGCTTGGCGCCTTCTTCCATGCCCTTCTTGATCAGGCCCTGAATCTTGTCGAACTGCGCCTTGTTGACGACGGGGCCGATATGGCGGCCTTCCTCCATCGGATCGCCGGTCTGGGTGCGCTTCATCACTTCGGTGGCGATGGCGACCGCTTCGTCCATGCGGTCCTTGGGGACGAGCAGGCGGGTGGGGGCGATGCAGCTCTGGCCCGAATTGACCAGCACGCTGCCCAGCGTGCCCTTCACCGCACGTTCCAGATCGCCGTCGGCAAGCACGACCGACGGCGATTTGCCGCCCAGTTCCTGATGCACGCGCTTGACCGTATTGGCGGCATTCTGCGCAACCGCGATACCTGCGCGCGTCGATCCGGTGAAGCTCACCATGTCGACGCCGGGATGGCCGGACAGCGCTTCGCCCACGGTCGGCCCGTCGCCCTGCACCAGGTTGAAAACGCCCGCCGGCACGCCGGCGGCATCGATCACCTCGGCCAGGATCGCGGCGCAGCCCGGCGCTTCTTCCGAAGGCTTCAGCACCATCGTGCATCCTGCCGCCATTGCCGGCGCGACCTTGGAGATGATCTGGTTGAGCGGCCAGTTCCACGGCGTGATCATCGCCACGACGCCGATCGGCTCATGCACGACCAGGCTGTTGTCGACCTGCTCTTCCATCGGAAAGGCCTGGATCGCTTCGACGGCAGCCTGCCAGTGACGCGTGCGCGATTCGACCTGTGCGGGCTTGGCGACCGAAATCGGGCATCCCATTTCCAGCGCGATCGCTTCGGCCATATCGTCGACGCGCTTGTCATATTCGGTGACGATCTTCTCGATCACGGCAACGCGCTCGTCGATGCTGGTCTGCGACCAGCTTTCGAATGCCTTGCGCGCGGCGGCGACGGCCTTGTCGACATCGGCCTTGCTGCCCAGCGTGATTTCGGTGACCGCTTCCTCGGTCGCCGGATTGATCACTTCGTGGCGGGTGCCGCCTTCGCTCTCCACCCATTTCCCGTCGATATAATGCTTCAGATAGCTGCGCATCGGCTCCGAAATCCCATTTGCTTTTGCTGTTTCTCGATGTGCTGTGATCTGGCGTGTCCGGTGGCGACTTGCAACCTTTCCCCTGCGACCACAGATGGCGCTGCAAAGGAGACGTCCATGGCATATCGCGTGTGCATCGAACGGACCGGCGGTCCGGAGGTGATTCAATGGGTCGAAACCGAGGTGCCGTCTCCGGGACCGGGCGAAGTGCGTATTCGCACCAGCGCGGCAGGGCTCAATTTCATCGACACCTATCACCGCAGCGGCCTTTACCCGGTCGATCTGCCCAGCGGACTGGGACTGGAGGCGGCGGGCGTGGTCGAGGAAGTGGGAGAGGGCGTCACCAGCCTTGCCGTCGGCGATCGCGTCGTCACCTATGGCGCTGGCCTGGGTTCCTATGCGACCGAGCGCAATGTCCGCGCCGAACATCTGTTCAAACTGCCCGACGGGGTAAGCGATGAAATCGCCGCCGCCGCGTTCCTCAAGGGCTGTACGGCCGAATTTCTGATCGAACGCTGCGCAAAGGTGCAGCCGGGGATGACCGTGCTCGTCCATGCGGCGGCCGGCGGCGTCGGCTCGCTCGCGGTGCAATGGCTGCACCATATCGGCGCGACGGTGATCGGTACCGCCGGCACGCCCGAAAAGGCTGCCCGCGCCCGCGATCACGGCGCCGATCACGTCATCGAATATAAGCGCGAGGATATTGCGGAGCGCGTCCGCGAGATCACCGATGGCAAGGGCGTTCCCGTGATCCTCGACGGTGTCGGCGCCTCGACCTGGGAAGCATCGCTCGCCAGCGCCTGCCCGCGCGGGCTGATCGTCAGCTATGGCAATGCCAGCGGCCCCGTAGAGGGCGTCAAACTGGCGTCGCTCAACCAGCATGGGTCGCTGTTCGTCACGCGCCCCAAGCTGTTCGATTATTATGCCACGCCGCAAGAGCGCGAAGCGGGGGCGGGGCGGCTGTTCGACTTGCTCGCGCGCGGCGTGCTCAAACCCGAAATCGGCCAGCGTTTCGCGTTGCAGGACGCGGCTGACGCCCATCGCGCGATCGAAGCTGGCGAAACTCACGGCGCGACGCTGCTGCTCCCCTGATCTGCACGCCGGTGGCGGATCAGCGCTGGCGTCCGATCGGCGCGTTGCCCTGCGTGTCAACCGAGCAGCGGTGTCAGATCCTCGTCCAGCATCGTCCGGGCCAGAGCCACGGGGTCGGCGTCGGGATCGGCCAGTACCGCGGTGATCCATTCCTGAACCGCGGACGTGCCATGGGCTGCCTCCAGCGCGTCGAACAGCGCCAATGCGGACGCGTACCGCGTGTCGGTATTGCGCTCGTCGCTGACGATGTCGCCGGGACCGAAATGGAAGGGGCCGTGCGGAGAAAAGTTCGGATCGGTGTCGTAGCGCTGCTGATCCTCGGGCGAGAGCTGGCGGCGTATCGCCTCGCGAGAGACCCGCATCCCGCCCCAGGCACCAAGTTCTGCATCGCCCTTTGCGGCTGCGGCTGCGTGCTTCGCACGCTGCTCGGCGGCGAGTTCGGGGCGTACCAGCGCAGTGACATGAAGCGCGGCCCATTCGGCATGCCCCTCCTGAAACCAGCGCGGCAGGCCTTCGCGACGCGCCGTCTGCACCGCGTGGGTCTCCTCGTGCGGCATGACCAGGAAGAGAAAGCGCTCGAGATGCGCGTCGTCGCCGTTGACCAGTGCGGTCCACCGCGCGTCGGTGCCGTCGCGCGGTGGAACATAGTCTGGGTTCGCCGTCAGCACGATCGACGCCCATCGAATGCCCGGGCGCGTCTCAGGCACGACCTGCGCCAGTTCGCGCAGCATTGCGCCCCAGCACGGGGCATGGGCGCGCGCCATCTGTTCGAACGCGGGTTCGTAATAGATTCGTGCCTCCGCCTGATTGGTCGCATCGTGGATCAACAGCCCCGGCAAGTCGTCCGCAGCCGCGGGAATGTCGGTGACGGCGATGCCGGGCACGGTTCGCGTTGCGGATTCGGGCGCGCGGCAGGCATCGACCAGGGCAGTGGAGTCGGCGGCGGATAGGTGCGCTGCGGCGAATACGGGCGAGATTGCGGTAGAAGCGACGGCAAGGGCAAGGAGGGTGATACGCAAGATACGGAACTCCGGAACACGGCTATCGACTACATCTGTAGTCGAAACACGAAAACGGGGTCAAGGGCCCGCGACCATGCCCATGAAAAAGCGCCCGGGCATCGCTGCCCGGGCGCTTCCGCTGTCCGCCTGAAAAAAGGATCAGGCGCTGTAATACATGTCGAATTCGACCGCGCTGGGAGCCATTTCCCAGGTGGCGACTTCTTCGCGTTTCAGTCCGATTCCACGACGAAGATATCGCCATCCATATCGACGATATAGAGATTGCCGGCGTCATCTTCGCCAAACGAAACGATCTGGTCGATCGTCGCCGACATTGGCGAGCTGGGCGTAAAGTCCAGATTGCGCCGCTCATAGTTTGCAGCGGGAAGCAGGCTGCCCTGAACGAGTTCGCTTGACGGCACGGTCCATATATTACCGCTGACGAAGTCGCCAAAGACGTACCTGCCCTGCAATGACGTCACCGGCCCGCGATACACGTAACCACCGATGATCGCATTCCCCTCCTTTGCACCATTGCCGTGGAGATATTGCGATACCGGCGGTGTCAGACCCGATGGGGCGGTGCCGGAAAAGGGTTGCGTGCCCTCAAGGAAGCGCCAGCCGAAGTTGAGCCCCGGCTGATCCGGGCGCACGACGTCGATCTCCTCAAGCGAGTTTTCGCCGACATCGCCGATATAGAGTCGCCCGTCGGGACCGAAGCTCGCCCGGAAGGGATTGCGAAGACCAAGCGCAAATACATAAGGATCGCCGCCCCCGCCGGCGTAGGGATTGCCCGGCGCCGGGCTGAAATAGTCAGGCGCCGGACCCAGTGCGACACGGAGAATCTTGCCCAGCCGGGAATTGGGGTTCTGGGCATTATTGGCCGGATCGCCGGTGCCGCCGCCGTCACCGATCGCGACATAGAGATATCCGTCCGGCCCGAAGCCCAGCCAGCCACCATTATGATTGTTCGCATCGCGATGCGGGGTTGCGAGCGTTGCGAGCAGCGTTCCGCGCGCGAAGGGGAGCTGCAACTGGTAGAGACGTAGCTCGACATCCCCGTTCGCCGCCGTACACAAAACCAGGATACGCTCGGGATCGTCCGGCACTACGGCAAGCCCCAGAAGCCCGCGCTCCCCATCCGTTGACAGGTCGCCGACCGTCAGCCTCAGCGATTTGGTGCCGTTAGCGGTATCGACATGATAGATGGCGCCACTTTTCTGAATGACGAACACGTGCGGACTGCCGGGTATCGGTGCGACATAGACCGGATCGGTAAGAGACGCAGTGACGCGCCGCACGCGGATTCCCTCCCTGCTATTGGTCACGGTGATCGCTACATCCCGAGTAGCACTCAATTTGCCGTCGCTGGCGCGCAACTGGACATCATAGACATTGTCTGCCCCGGCATCCCGCGGCGTTTCGAAACTGGGTGCATCTATGAAGCTTAGCGCCCCGCCTGCGGTGATCGTGAAAAACGCCTGATCGGCTCCCCCTGATATCGAGAAGGTGATCGGATCGCCGTTCGCATCGGTTGCGGTGGCTTGATAGGCGTCGGTACTGTTTTCGACGATGCTTGCGGTGGCGGAGGAAGTGAAGCTGGGCGCGACATTGGCAGGTGAGGGCGGGGGCGCAGGCGGTCGATTGCTGCTGTCGCAGGCAGCCAGCAGGATCAGCGGCATCGATATTATGGCGCGCATCGATCATCTCCCTCCAGGCGCCCGATCGGCGCGTCAGCTTTATTCTCCTAGTAATCAGGCAAGGACACGAAAATCATGTCCCGCAACATCCGGGTATCGTCCGAAGATGCATCATCTCGGTGTTCGACACAACTGAGGTGACTAAGAAGCCATTGGCTATGTCATGCCGACGATACAGCCACTGGTTCACGACCTGACAAAAAAGCGCCCGGATCTTTCGATCCGGACGCTCTGCTGTCCGCGCGAACGCGGCGTATTCGCAGCGATCAGGCGCTGTAATACATGTCGAATTCGACCGGGCTGGGAGCCATTTCCCAGGTGGCGACTTCTTCGCGCTTCAGTTCGATATAGGCTTCGATCTGATCCTTGGTGAACACGTCACCCTTGAGCAGGAAGTCCATATCGCCTTCGAGCGCATCGAGCGCTTCGCGGAGCGAACCGCAGACGGTCGGCACGGCGGCGAGTTCGGCCGGCGGCAGATCGTAAAGGTTCTTGTCCATCGGATCCCCCGGGTGGATCTTGTTCTGGATGCCGTCGAGGCCGGCCATCAGCAGCGCTGCATAGCAGAGATACGGATTGGCCATCGCGTCGGGGAAGCGGAATTCGACGCGCTTCGCCTTGCTGCCCGCGCCGTACGGAATACGGCACGACGCCGAACGGTTGCGGCTCGAATAGGCGAGCAGAACCGGCGCTTCATAGCCGGGAACCAGACGCTTGTAGCTGTTGGTCGCCGGGTTGGTGAAGGCGTTGAGCGCCTTGGCATGCTTGATGACGCCGCCGATATAATAGAGGCACATTTCGCTGAGGCCGGCATAGCCGTCGCCGGCGAACAGCGGGTTCTTGCCGTCCCAGATCGACATATGCGTGTGCATGCCCGATCCGTTGTCCGATTTGATCGGCTTGGGCATGAACGTCGCCGTCTTGCCATAGGCCTGCGCGACCATATGGACGACGTACTTGTAGATCTGCATGCGGTCGGCGGTGGTCACCAGCGTGCCGAAGGTGAGGCCCAGCTCGTGCTGCGCGGCCGCCACTTCGTGGTGATGCTTGTCGCACGGCAGGCCCATTTCGAGCATGGTCGAAACCATCTCGGCGCGGATGTCCGTGGCGCTGTCGACCGGCGCGACCGGGAAATAACCGCCCTTGGCGCGGGGACGGTGGGCCAGGTTGCCCGCTTCATATTCCTTGCCGCTGTTGGTCGGCAATTCGATGTCGTCGATCGCGTAATAGCTGGTGTTGTAGCTGTTTTCGAAACGGACGTCGTCGAACATGAAGAATTCGGCTTCCGGGCCGACATAGACGGTGTCGCCGATACCGGTGGACTTCAGATATACTTCGGCGCGCTTCGCGGTGGTGCGCGGATCGCGGGCATACCATTCGCCGGTCGACGGCTCGACGATGTCGCAGAACAGGATCATCATCGGCGTCGCCGAGAACGGATCGACATAGACCGCGTCCAGATCCGGCTTCAGGATCATGTCGGATTCGTTGATCGCCTTCCACCCGGCGATCGACGAACCGTCGAACATCAGCCCGTCGGTCAGTTCATCCTCGCCGATCACGCTCGACACCATGGTCAGGTGCTGCCACTTGCCCTTCGGATCCGTGAAGCGCAGGTCGACCCATTCGATCTCCTGCTCCTTGATCATTTTCAGGATAGTACCTGCGTCGTTCGCCATTTTAGTCTGTCCCTTTCTGATGAATGCGCATGCCCCGCGACTCGGGCAAGATTGTTACGCTTTCTCGCCTACCATTCTAAAAATGCTGCGGCGCGTCAAATCGCGTCGTCGTCGCGTTCCCCGGTGCGGATACGGAGCGCGGTTTCCACCGGCATCACGAACACCTTGCCATCGCCGATCCGCCCGGTCTGCGCGGCATTTGCCACGGCTTCGACCACGCGTTCCGCAAGTGCGTCCTCGACAACGACTTCCAGTTTCACCTTGGGCAGGAAATCGACGACATATTCCGCACCGCGGTAGAGTTCGGTGTGCCCCTTCTGGCGACCAAAGCCCTTGGCTTCGGTCACGGTGATGCCCGAAACGCCCACTTCGTGCAGCGCTTCCTTCACTTCATCCAGCTTGAACGGCTTGATGATTGCTTCGATCTTTTTCACGAATTCCCCCGACAGGTCATTACCGGTATCTCCCCTCATCCCGCACACTGGCAACAAGCGTGCCAGTATCGCGCGCCAACTGTATCCGGGGCAGGGGCGGTTCGAAAGCGTTAACCGCTGCCTAGCGATTGGGCAGCAGCGCGGTTTGTGCCTGAAAGCGCGGCAGCACCGCCGCTTGCCTTTCGGCGCGCCATTTTTCTGACAGCCATTGTAACTGGCCGCCCGCCGGGGGCGCCTGCATGGTCGCGATGGTGATAAAAGGGGAAATGCCATGCCGAAATCGACACTGATTCCTCTGCTGCTCGGCGCCTGTGTGCTTGCCGGTCCGGCCGCTGCGCAGGAATATTCGCTGGACCATTTCGGGCCGTGGTCGTTGCTGCACAGCAGCAGCGGCTGCCTGGGAACCTATACCCGGGAAAGCCAGGCGTTTCAGATCCATGCCAGTTCCGACGAGGAAGGGCTGATCGCGTTGAAGAGCGACAGCACGCGCGCGTTCCGCAATGACGAAACCGTTCCTATAATGATGACATGGGTGTTCGCCGACGGCCAATCGATGGATGTGGACATCGAAATGACGGTCGTGGGCGGATCGACGGCGTTTCAGGCCCCGCTCGAGCGCAGCATCGTGGTGCTGCGCACCGGCCCACGCATTACCGCCACGCATAACGGCCAGTCCATCTATGACCTGCACCTTCCCGCCGATGCCGACAGCGATCGTTTTTACGACGCATTCGCGGCCTGTCGCCGGAACGAATA
The DNA here is from genome assembly GCA_002707985.1 of Sphingomonas sp. Classification (GTDB taxonomy): domain Bacteria; phylum Pseudomonadota; class Alphaproteobacteria; order Sphingomonadales; family Sphingomonadaceae; genus Sphingomonas. The sequence goes on from PAOI01000032.1 coordinate 51,624, forward strand.
GTCCTGTTTCGGAACCAAATCTCTATCTGCGAATTAATGTAGGTTCCAGATATGGGTTCGAGTTGCGCAGGAGCGGCAAGTGCTACAGATCACCAAGAATGTGACTGTTACCATGTACCGCCGCCCTCATGCCGGCGCGGAAAGGGTGCGGGTCGCAAGCGGGCCGTTTATCATCATGGCCTATGGTCTCACCGCGCTTGCACGCCAGGACCCCAAGGCGGATATCTGGATCGAAGCGCCGGGCGGCCGAATGACCGTAGAGGGAAGTGCAGCACCGGCTCGATCGCTGGTCGCGCGTCGGTGCCAGTGCCATGCCGCCCGCAGGAGACGAGCCCGTCAGCCGGGCTGCAGGTCGAGGCTCGCTGCACTGACGTCTCCGATTGCCCGCGCTTGCGATAGCGGGCCTGCGAAGATGATTTTCTAACCGCCAATGTAACTGGAACAGCGCCCGGCGCTCAGGCACGACGATACCCCGAAACAGGGAGATATCATGTGCGCAAGCTGTTCCTTACCGCCTATGTCCTGATCTTGTCGCTCGCCGCCATTCCGGCGCATGCGCAGAGCGAAAAATGGTTCGGAAGCTGGCAACTGGTCGATGGCGGACCCGATACCGGCTGTCTCGCCACCTTCCGCCAGGGGTCGGAGCAATTCCATCTCTATGCCGGTCCGATCAGCGACGGCGCGCTGATGTTCCGCTCTGACGCAATTGCGCAAATGGCTCCGGCGGAGGATGTTCCGGTCGAGCTTACCTGGTTTGTCGAGGGCGGACAAAATGCCGTCGCCACCGTTCCCGGCACGGTGCGCGCGCTCGGCGCGGACGGTCGCGTACTCGGCATCAATATTCCGCTCGATCAGGTCACGTCGAAGCTGCTGGTGCATCCGCGCATGGCGGCGCGATCGGGCGGCGTCGCGCTGTTCGACATCACTTTGCCGACCGACCAGAACAGCAGCGCGCTCTACGCCGCATTCCTCGAATGCCGGTCGCGCAACCTCTGATCGCCGGCGGACACGCTCAGGCGTAGGGCGGTGCGTCCAGTCCCTTCGGGCTTTTGGTGAAAATCTCGCACCCGTCCTCGGTGATGCCGATCGAATGTTCGAACTGCGCCGACAGCGACCGGTCGCGCGTCACCGCCGTCCAGCCATCGTCGAGCAGCTTCACATCGGGCCGGCCGATATTGATCATCGGCTCGATCGTGAAGAACATGCCCGGCTTCAGCTCGGGTCCGGTGCCCGGGCGGCCGACATGCACCACTTCGGGCGCGTCGTGAAACACCTGCCCCAAGCCATGGCCGCAGAAATCGCGCACCACGCCATAGCGATGCTTTTCGGCATACTCCTGGATCGCATGGCTGATATCGCCCAGGTGATTTCCCGGTTTTGCCTGTTCGATGCCCAGCATCAGGCATTCATAGGTAACGTCCACCAGCCGCTTTGCCTTGATCGGCACATTGCCGGCCAGGAACATACGGCTGGTATCGCCGTGCCAGCCATCGACCATCGGCGTGACGTCGATGTTCAGGATGTCGCCATCCTTGATCACCCGATCGCCCGGAATGCCATGACAGACGACATGGTTGATCGAAATGCAGCAGCTATGGGTATAGCCGCGATAGCCCAAAGTCGCCGGCGTGCCGCCGCCATCGAACGTCATCTGGCGGACGATGTCGTCCAGCTCGCCGGTCGTCACGCCCGGCACCACATGCGGCACCAGCGCGTCGAGAATTTCGGCGGCCAGCCGCCCGGCCTTGCGCATGCCCTCAAATCCTTCGGGGCCATGCAGCTTGATTGCGCCGGTACGTGCCATCGGCGTGTCTTCGGTTACGCTCACATATTCGGTCATGTCAGGCGATATAGGCGAACTTGTGGAGCTTTGCGAGACCGTCCGGCTCGGCTATGGCCCGCCTCATGGATGAGAGGATTTGGACGGCGGGCCTGGTCGTGATCGGCGACGAAATCCTGTCGGGCCGCACCCAGGACAGGAATGTGGCGCAACTCGCCACCTGGCTGAACGCGCAGGGCATTCGCCTTGGCGAAGTGCGCGTGGTCGCCGATCGGCAGGAAGCGATTGTCGAGGCAGTGAACACGCTGCGCACCCGCTATGACTATTGCTTCACCACCGGCGGCATCGGGCCGACGCATGACGATATCAGCGTCGATGCCGTCGCGGCGGCGCTCGGCGTCGATGTGGTGATCCATCCCGAAGCGCGCGCGATCCTCGAAGGCTATTATGCCAGCCGCGGCGGCCTTACCGACATGCGCCTGCGCATGGCGCGCGTGCCGGCGGGGGCGGAGCTGATCTCCAACCGCATGTCGGGCGCGCCGGGCATCCGCATCGGCAACGTCTTCATGCTCGCGGGCGTGCCGCACATCGCCGCCGGAATGCTCGACGCGCTCACCGGTCAGCTTGAGGGCGGCAGGCCGCTGCTCGCCCGCACCATCGGCTGCTGGGTCGCCGAAAGCGAAATCGCCGAGCTGCTGGCAAAGGTCGAGCGTTCGCGCCAGGGCGTGACGATCGGCAGCTACCCCTTCTTCCGCGAAGGCCGCACCGGCGCCAATTTCGTGATCCGCTCGACATCGCAGGAAGATGTCGACGCGTGCATCGCGGAACTCACCGCCGGGCTGGAGGCCCAGGGCCGGGAAGTGGTGGACGGCGGGATTTAGCGAGGCGGCTCGGGGCTGCTTTCGACCAGATCACGCCGTTCCTTTGCAATAGCCGGAACGTTCCACCGCCCCGAGCACCCCGCCTGCTCGACTGCGCTCAGCCCGCCGACCGCGCGATCGGATCGGATTGCTGTGCCATTTCATCGATTTCGATATTCGCGCCATGGGCAATCGCCAACGCGTCGCCACGCGGTACCAGTACCAGCGACATGCGATCGCGGCTGGGCGGTCGCTGCTGCCCGGCAGGCGTGGTGAACGCACCCACTGCCCAGCGAACCACCGCGACAATCGCACCACCGGCAAGCGGCGTGACGGATTCAATCTCCTCCAGCGTCAGTGGCACGCCATGAAACATGATGTCGAAGAAGATGCGGTGCGCGAGATCGACTTGCGCCTTGCCCTGCCAATGCATGCCGACAATGTTCACCCAGTGCACGTCATCGGTGTAGAGCGCGGCCATCGCATCCATGTCGGACCCGTTCCACGCCGCCGCATATCGGTCGACGAGCGTGCGGACGCGCTCCATTGCGTCGCCGCCGATCATTGCTCCCGCCCCCAGCGGTAGCAATGTGCCCGCCGCCAAAGCCCCCACCATTGCCTGTCGCCGGTCCATCGTGTCGCCTCCATCATCGCGGTGGCGATATCCCCGATGGTGCGGCTATACTTGAACGAAAGCGTCATCGGCATTGCTGCCATTCGGCAAAGAAACGGCCCGGCGCGTCACCCGCCAGTTCGCGGCAATCACGCACGAAATGCGCCTGATCGGCATAGCCGGCATCATGTACCAGCGCCGTCCATGCTGTGGTGGGGTAGCGCGCCTTGGCATCAAGCACAGCGTTGAGTCGCACGGTGCGCGCGAATACCTTCGGCGTCAGGCCGATCTGGGTTTCGAACCGGCGCGTAAACTGGCGGCTGCCAAGGCCGGACGCGGCGGCCAGCCGCTGAATAGCGATTCGCCCGCCGGAGCGACGTAACGCCCGCGCGAGCGCGCAGATACGATCGGGTCGGGCAGCATCGGCCAATTGATCGGCGAGCCAGGCTTCGGCAGCAGCAATGCGCGCATCGAAATCGCGCGCCGACAGGATCACGTCGCGCAACGCTGTGCCCCGTGGCCCGAGTACATCGGTCACCGCAAGGCCCTGATCGACCAGTTCGACCATCGGCATACCGAACAGCGCATGGAAGCCGCCAGGTTGAAAGCGGATGGTTAAGACGTGGATTTCGCCTGACAGGGTCAGCCGCGTGCCGCGATAGCTTTGCGGGCCAACGAACACCACTTCGGGTGTCGCCTGCGCCGGGCCGCCGTCATGCGAAACGGCGTAGCGATCCTGAAGGTAGAATTCGATGAACGGATCGGGCCGCGCAGGCAGTGGTGCGCTGACACTTGCTGCGCCGAGCCGCGCCGTCCTTTCGGAAAAGGAACGTATGATGTCGCGAAGTGCCGGTGTGGGCTGACGCTGTTCGACTTTCACACGACCGTCCCTGCCCCCTGTCGCTCGCGGGGCTGATAGCATGATTGAAGACATGCCAACTATCCATTTGATGCATCGCAACAAGTCCTGCCGTTGCTAACAGCATGCCTTGTCCAGGGGTTCACGACCTGAAAGCCGTCGCTGATCGCTGCTGCCTGGCATCACGCCACTGCGACTCAGCAGCCAGGTCCCCGAACAGCAAACTTCCAAATAAATTGGGATAGACTGTGAAGGAGGCCTATGGTGATCAGCCGCAATGTCTGTTCAGAAACCCTTGCAAGACCGTCTTGCAGATCTCACCGAAAGTGAACTTGAGATCCTGCGCATGCTGGCAGCGGGCCACACGGCCAAGTCGATTGCGGTTCGGCTGGACCGCACCGAAAGCTCGATCAACGAACGGCTCCGGGATGCCCGGCGCAAGACCGGCGTAGGGAGCAGTCGCGAGCTGGCCCGCCTGCTGGATGCCCAAGAATATTGGGACAAGAAAATTGACCTTCCGACAGGCCACATGACCCCCGAGACAGGAGCCGAACCCGCAACCGCGGGCTTGAAACTGTCGAAAGGAGTATTTGTGATGGGTATGGGACTGCTGACTGCCGCTGCCGCCATCGTCTTTGTGGCCACCTCCTCGGTCGATCATCGATCCGAGCTTCCGAATGCGCGCCTTGTCGGGCAAGAGCAGCAATCGCTGGTCGGAAGCTGGGCGCTGGATATATCGCGCATCCCGGAGGAAGATCGCCCCCAAAATGTGACGATAAAATTCCAGATGTCTGAGGATGGCAGATGGAAAACCATCGTCGATATCGTCGGCAAGGATGGGGTGCACCAGCACGCCGAATCGATTGCGGCCACGGACGGCCGCCCCGTTGCCGTCTCGGGAAACATACCCATGATCAACACGGTGGCGCTACGCCAACCGGAACCCAACACACTCGTGATGACGCTCGGGCATGACGGTGCGCCGCTGTCGACGCGGGTCTACACAGTGGCGGAGGACCGGAACACGATGACGGAAACGATCATCTGGGCGGGGCAGGAGCTTCCGAAGCTGGAAACGACTTATTTCTCCAGGATCGGTTGAGGAAGGCCGGGGCGTCGGCCAAGGATGCAGCGCAGCTGCTCAGGCCAGGATCGCGACCATCGACCGAAGAGGGGATCGGTGCCGGCGGCATCCGTCCGACAGATCGATGCTGAAGTGATGCCGTGGTCTGCAGGTCGCCCTGATAGGATGTCGGTTGCGGCGAGCGCCGGTTCTACCGGATGCTCGCCGAGCAAGGCGATCGGCGATGACCGGGATTAGGGCGCAGACCCACCCTCAAGATTCCGCTGTCCTACAACCCCCGATCCGTGCCACGCCCGGTCCGTTCTTTGAATCAACTATCATCCTCCCTCGCGCGCATGCATGCGGGCGCACGTGCGCGTATTGGTGCGAACCGGTGCGAACTTTGCACGGAAATCCGCGGTTTTCGCCTGACCTCAGGCTCAGCCGGTCAGCCGCTCGAACAGCGATCGGTCGAGCAATATCTCGCGCGCGGCATTGTGCCCCGGCGCGCCGGTCACGCCGCCGCCGGGGTGGGTGCCCGATCCGCACATATAGAGGCCGGCAATCGGCGCGCGGTAATCGCCATGGCCCAGCACCGGGCGCGCCGCCCATAGCTGATCGAGCGACATCCGCCCGTGAAATATGTCGCCGCCGATCAGGCCGAACTTGCGCTCCAGATCGAGTGGCGAATGGATTTGCCGCGCGATGATCGAGGCACGGAAATTGGGCGCATGCGCCGTGACGGTATCGATGATCGTATCCGCCGCCGCTTCGCGTTCGTCATCCCAGCTGCGACCATCGGGCAGGGCAGGAGCGAATTGCTGGCAGAACAGGCTGGCGACATGGCACCCGGCGGGCGCCAGGCTGTCATCGACCGTCGAGGGGATCAGCATTTCGACGATGGGCGCGCGCGACCAGCCTTGACGCTTTGCATCCATGAAGGCGCGGTCCATATAATCCAGGCTGGGGGCAATGATGATGCCTGACTGATGATGCACGCCTTCCCCCGGCAGGCATCGAAAATCGGGCAGGGCGGACAGGGCGACATTCATCCGGAACGTGCCCGATCCCGCGCGGTAGCTTTTGATACGCCTCACAAAGTCTGCGGGAAGATCGCCCGGGTCCATCAGTCTTTCGTAGAGCAGTTTCGGCCCGACATTGG
>PAOI01000033.1 GCA_002707985.1 Sphingomonas sp.
ACGAAGCGGTCGCCGCCTATCGCAACGCGCTTACCGTGCGCACCCGCGACGATATGCCTGTCCAATGGGCAATGACGCGGGAGAATATGGCGCATGCGGTAATAGCGGCAATAGCCGTCTCGGAACTGGAGCCGGAACGTGCGATCGCGCATTTGCAGGAAGTCGAAGCCGCATTACTCGACGCGCTCAGCGTCTACACGCCCGAACATATGCCCTATCACTACCAGAAGGCCGTCGACGTGCTCGAGCGTGTGCGCGCAAAGCTTGCCGACATCTGAACGTCCGTCCGACTTCGCCGGCCGCCGCAACGCCACCATACCCCCCCCTCGCATCCCCCGCCCCGCGCCCCTATCTCCCCTCTGTACCTTCCGCCGGAACAGAAGTAGAACTCCCCGCATGTCTCTGACCCATACTTCCGTCCGCAACGCGCGTGAGCACAATCTCAAGGGCGTCGATGTCGATATTCCGCGCGATACGCTGACGGTGATCACCGGGCTGTCGGGGTCGGGCAAGTCCAGCCTCGCCTTCGACACCATCTATGCCGAGGGGCAGCGGCGTTATGTGGAGTCGCTCTCCGCCTATGCGCGCCAGTTTCTGGAGATGATGCAGAAGCCCGATGTGGAGAGCATCGACGGCCTCTCCCCCGCCATTTCGATCGAGCAGAAGACGACGAGCCGCAACCCGCGCTCCACCGTGGCGACGGTGACGGAGATCTACGATTATATGCGCCTGTTATGGGCGCGGGTGGGCGTGCCCTATTCGCCGGCCACCGGCCTGCCGATTTCGGCGCAGACGGTCAGCCAGATGGTCGATCGCGTGCTGGCATTGCCGGAGGGGACGCGGCTGTTGCTGCTCGCCCCCGTGGTGCGCGGGCGCAAGGGCGAATATCGCAAGGAACTCGCCGAGTGGCAGAAGGCCGGTTTCCAGCGCGTCCGCATCGATGGCGAAACCTATCTGATCGAGGAAGCCCCCGCGCTCGACAAGAAATACAAGCACGACATCGAAGTGGTGGTCGACCGGCTGGTGGTGCGCGAGGATATCGCCACGCGGCTGGCGGACAGTTTCGAAACGGCGCTCAAGCTGGCCGACGGGCTGGCTTATGTCGATCTGGTGGATGGGACGGTAAGCGAGGTGAGCGGTGCCTCGACTTCGCTCGGCACGAACGGCTCTGTGGTGCGCGACGTCCAAACCCCGTTCGTCCCGAGCGCAGTCGAGGGACGTGCCGCAGACGGTTCGGGAAAGAAGGGCGGCAATCTCAAGGGCGCCGGCATCCCGGACAACCGCATCGTGTTCAGCGAACGCTTCGCCTGCCCGGTCAGCGGCTTCACCATCCCCGAAATCGAACCGCGGCTGTTCAGCTTCAACGCGCCGCAGGGCGCCTGTCCGGCCTGCGACGGCCTGGGCGAGCGGCTGGAGTTTGACGAGGATCTGGTCGTCCCCAATGACGAGCTCACGCTGAAAAAAGGCGCGATCGTTCCCTGGGCGAAATCCAATCCGCCCAGCCCCTATTATATGCAGGTGCTGGGCAGCCTCGCCCGCGAATATGGCTTCAGGCTCGATACGCCGTGGAAGGAGCTTTCGGAGGATATCCGCCACGTCATCCTGCACGGCACCGGCGGCATTCCCGTCACCCTCACCTTTGTCGACGGCAAGAAGAGCTATGACGTCAAAAAGCCGTTCGAGGGCGTGATCGGCAACCTCAATCGCCGCATGCTCCAGACCGAAAGCGCCTGGATGCGCGAGGAGCTTTCGAAATATCAGGCGTCGCACCCCTGCGAAACCTGCGGCGGCGCCCGCCTGAAGCCCGAAGCGCTGGCGGTGAAGATCGCCGGACAGGACATTGCCTATGCCACGCGGCTCAGCGTCGTCGATGCGCTCGGCTGGTTCGAAAAACTCCCCGCCACGCTGACCGATCAGCAGCGCGAGATTGCCCGCGCGATCCTGAAAGAGATCGACGAGCGGCTGGGCTTTCTCAACAATGTCGGGCTCGATTATCTCAACCTCGATCGCACCAGCGGCACCTTGTCGGGCGGCGAAAGCCAGCGCATCCGCCTTGCCAGCCAGATCGGCTCGGGCCTGTCGGGCGTGCTCTATGTCCTCGACGAACCGTCGATCGGCCTGCACCAGCGCGACAATGACATGCTGCTCGCCACGCTCCGCCGCCTGCGCGACCTCGGCAATACCGTGATCGTCGTCGAGCATGACGAGGATGCGATCCGCAGCGCCGACTATATCCTCGACATGGGCCCCGGCGCGGGCGTGCATGGCGGCACCGTCGTCGCGCGCGGCACCTTGCCCGAAATCCTCGCGACCGAGGGCAGCGTGACCGCCGATTACCTCAACGGCACCCGCGCCATCCCCGTGCCCGAAAAGCGGCGCAAGGGCACCGGCAAGAAGCTCACTGTGCATAACGCCACCGCCAATAATCTGACCGGCGTGACGGCCAGCATCCCGCTCGGCACCTTCACCTGCATCACCGGCGTTTCGGGGTCGGGCAAATCGAGCTTCACCATCGACACGCTCTATGCCGCCGCCGCGCGGCAACTGAACGGCGCGCGCGTGCTGGCGGGCAAGCATGACAAAATCACCGGGCTCGAACATCTCGACAAGGTGATCGACATCGATCAGTCGCCGATCGGCCGCACCCCGCGATCCAATCCGGCCACCTATACCGGTGCCTTCACCAATATCCGCGACTGGTTTGCCGGCCTGCCCGAAGCACAGGCGCGCGGATACAAACCCGGCCGCTTCAGCTTCAACGTAAAGGGCGGGCGGTGCGAGGCGTGCCAGGGCGATGGCGTGCTCAAGATCGAAATGCACTTCCTGCCCGACGTCTATGTGACGTGCGACGTGTGCCACGGCGCGCGCTACAATCGCGAAACGCTGGAGGTGAAGTTCAAGGGCAAGAGCATCGCCGACGTGCTCGACATGACCGTCGAGGACGCAGTGGAGTTCTTCAAGGCCGTCCCCCCGATCCGCGACAAGATGGCGATGCTCGCCGAAGTCGGCCTCGGCTACGTCAAGGTCGGGCAACAGGCGACCACCCTGTCCGGCGGCGAGGCCCAGCGCGTAAAGCTCGCCAAGGAACTAAGCCGCCGCGCGACCGGCAACACGCTGTATATCCTCGACGAACCGACCACCGGTCTGCATTTCGAGGATGTGCGGAAGCTGCTGGAGGTGCTCCACGCGCTGGTCGAACAGGGGAATACGGTGGTGGTGATCGAGCACAATCTCGATGTCATCAAGACGGCGGACTGGATTCTGGACCTTGGGCCGGAGGGCGGCGTCAAGGGTGGGGAGATTGTTGCCGAAGGCACGCCGGAGGCGGTGGTGAAGGAGAAACGATCCTATACCGGCAAATACCTCTCGCCTCTCTTGAGCCGTCCTGCCGAGGCGGCTGAATGACGACAATCCAGTACCGAGGGGCGATAGGTTGCGGAATATCGGTCAATTAAAAGGTAGCTGCAATGCTTTACGCAGAGATTCGTGAATCACAAACTGCTTATCAAATAGCGGCTCGCTATATCCGCGGAATGACCACCGATCACGAGCTTCTCTTTTACCACGCGCCTCTACGAGAAATGTATTCCCAATGGCGCCAGAACGGTAAAGAATCTCCAAAAGCCTAACAATCGCCTCCTTTGGAGCGAACTGATTGCGAATCCCACTGGCAACATGAGTCGACTTCATAATCCGAGTTTCTAGTTCATTTAAATAAAATCGACTTTGAAAACCAGAGAGAAAGCTTTTTACTGCACGAGCGACGGCTGGTTCATAGACCGCTCGCAATTCGTCTTCAATTTCTTTCCATACTCCGATAGAAAAATCCAGTTGAGACTCTTCAAAGTCTTCAAGAATAAATCCTTCATGATCTTTATGCATCTTTGCAGAATTTAGTCTGCGAACCAGATTTCTAGGTCGAAACATAGATATGTCCAGAAGATACTGCCTAATATCTTTTCCGAAAAGATGCGCAGGAAAATATGTTTTCCACACATCTTCAGAAGCATCCTGCCCATCCTCGACTTCCGAAGCAATTATTTTGTCTGCGATTAGCTGAATTATGGGCTGATTCTGAGAGTCGCTTCTCACATCCCAGTTCAGCTTAACTCCGAAATCATCAATGTCCTTATTAACCTCGTCTCCAAATAGGTTTACTTCGTCGAGCACTTCGGATCGCACGCTAGCGTATACCACTATTGATGCGCTATCGACGCCAATCTTACGATTAATACGACCAACTGCGTACAGCAGATCGCGTATGAGATAAATGTCCCTGCTCCTCTGGTCTTCCTGGGTTGTAAACAACTCAAGCTCATCGAAAAAGAGAGCAACTCTCTTCGACGGCTTTAACTTTATTTGAGCTAGACAACGCTCTGCAGCTTCAATCACATCAATCTCAGGCTTGTCCTTATCCTCCAGAATTGCCTCGACTTCTGCCTTCACAGAGGTTTTAAACGGACCTGCGGCAAGACCGCTTGTGATGTCACCCTTGAGCTTACTCAGACGCAAACCAGAAAATATAGATTGCTTCGGCCGGCGGTCCGCTCCCGTTAGTATCTTAAAATCTTCCAGATAGTCTTGACCGCTCATTACATCATGAGAATCAAGAAGATAGGAGATATGAACGAGGATATACCAAAGCCAATTAGTTTTGTAATCCACTCCCTTTTGCGCGGATTCGATTGCCTCGATTACAGACATATCTGTACCTGAAATAAGGCGCTGCCGCTGATCTTCGGTCAAGTCGGATTTAAACAAAACAATGTCATTCTTGTGGCCGTTTCTTCGGTACCTTTCGCGCAGATACAGCATGAGAGCGGTCTTTCCGGAACCTTTTTGGCCAACAATAAAAAACCTACCTCCCTGCATTAGTTGAAACTCATTAACCCCAGGCGGGATTAAATAAGATCGAAAGAAAATATCTTGCCCCATTCGATTCTGAGTGAAAACTTCGTGCTTCGCGTCGATTTCACCGAACTCAATCTTTCCCTGCTCAAGCATTGCTGCATCTCCCGTTAAGCGATTTAAGAGGCGAGCCAGCGGTCATTCAAGCAAAAACCGACTCTTGGCTGTATCGGGCATCAGCGCGACCGAATATCGAACTTTCCGCTATGGAGAGTTTGTCATGACCGCGCTGCGCAAGCCCGAATTCCGGGGACAGTATAATTAATTCCAAGAATGTGACGCCCGCGCCCTGCCTCAACGCACTTCGACAAATCGCTCGCCCTGCACCAACAGCGGCTCAACCTGCCCCCACCGCGCATCCAGCCACGCCATCAGCGCCCGGTTCGTCGCATTCCCGCAACGTAGCCACACAAACGCAAAGCGATCGGGCAGCCGCAGCGTCACGAAATCCTCGTCCTTGCTGATCAACACGGCGCCGTCCGCTTCAGCCCGCGCAGCAATTTCGGAATCGCTCGCCGCGATCATGCCGATCTCGAACACATGAACCGCTTCATGCCCGCGCTCGCGCAACCACCTGCAAAGCGCGGGCGGCAGCTGCGCGTCGATCAGAAAGTTCATTCGGCGGCGAGCACAACCGGATGGTCCGCTGCCTGCGCGGCATAGGCCAGCACGGCGCGCACATCATCCTCGCTCAGATAGGGAAAATCGGCGACGATCTCCGCGCTCGTCGCACCGCCTGCCAACATTTCCAGCACATCGGTAACGCGCATGCGCGTTCCGGTGACGATCGGCCGCCCCCCGCAAATCTGCGGATCGACCGATATGCGCGGAAAGCCTGAAAGTGCCATGCGTTCTACAATGTGTGAAATTCCCCATATTGGCAACTTCCCACTGGCGCAGAAACGGCTGCAATCCACATATTCCGCCTCTTCTCGCCGAACGGCTAAGGCGCTCTACCCCCATGGGTAAACGATCACACGAAGACACCAAGGCACGAAGAAGCAACAGAAGAAGTTTGACTCACGCAAAGGCGCTAAGGCGCTAAGTGATTTGCTGGGCCGGGGGCGGCACTATCGCAATGCGGGGATGGCGGAACGGGCGGATTGCGTGCCGCTGCGCGGCGTTCCTTCTTTCTTCCTTTCTTCGTGGCTTTGTGGCTTTGTGGCTTTGTGTGAGGTCCCTCTTCTCCGCACCCCGGCCAGCACCCCGCTTCGCGCCTTTGCGCCTTTGCGTGAGACCTCTCTTCTCCGCGCCTGTTCCGGGCCGCGGTCCTCCCCGCGCCCTGCCCCGATTTCGCGCTGTCCTACAGCCCCGCCTTGCGCATATAGGGCGAGTCCCCCGCGCAAGGAGGACGTTCATGGCCGATCGCACATCGCCGCGCCCGCTCGCCGCACCGCTGCATGCGATCGCCGTTGCCGCACACCCCCGGACAAGAGGAGGGACGTGGCAGCAACTTCGTAAACTTCCGCGCTGCGCACCCGCATCGGCACGCCGCAGGCATCGAACACCGCCCCTTTCCGGCCGCACATTTGCAATTTGCGCCGCCAGCCCCCATATATATCCGGCTACAGCCGCATATCGTCGGTTTTCGGTGCTTTGCGGCTCCGCGTTCCTTCTATCCCTGCCCCCTGAAGCGCGAGGTCCGCTCGCACTGGGCGGACCGTAACCAGAAGGAACTCGTATGAGCACCACCGGAACCGTAAAATTCTTCAATGCCGACAAGGGCTATGGCTTCATCGCGCCCGATGGCGGCGGTCAGGACGCATTTGTCCATATCAGCGCAGTCGAGCGCGCCGGCATGGTGACGCTGCAGCAGGACCAGCGCGTCTCCTATGAACTGGAGCAGGACAAGCGCGGCAAGATGGCCGCGTGCAACCTCCAGGCGGCCGACTGATCACGGCATCCGCGGCGGCACCCATCCGGTGCCGCCGTTTCGTTTTTCCAATCGGGAGATGCCAGTGATGACTACCGAAGCCGAAACTTTCCGCGCCCGTGCCGATGCCGAAGGCGTGCATGCCGCGATGAGCAATCTCGACAATGTCCGCGACCGCCATCTCCGCTCGCAAGAGGCATGGGAAGCGATGGCCACCCGATCCGAACGCGTCGCCAGCCAGCGCGCGCGCAACGAAGCGGCAAAGGCCGCGCTCTGATCGCGGGTTCGCGCCGCTCCTTGATCCGGCCCTGCGCCGCCCCATCTTCCGGCAACGGGGCGGGGGCCATCGACAGGAGATCGCGACGATGAAACGCACCGCAACTGCCCGCTATCAGGGGCTCGGCAAGGACGGCAAGGGTTGGATCAGCACGCAATCGGGCGTGCTCGACGACAGCCCCTATGGCTTTGCCACGCGCTTCGAAAACGAACCCGGCACCAATCCCGAAGAATTGATCGCAGCGGCGCACGCCGGATGCTTCACCATGGCGCTCAGCTTTGCGCTGGCAAAGGCGGGTCTGAACGACGGCACGCTGGAAACCGCGGCTGCGGTGACGCTGGAAAAGGATGGCGACGGGTTCACCGTCACCCGCTCCGATCTTACGCTGAAGGCCAGCGTTCCGGGGATCGAGCCCGAGCGTTTCGATGCGATCGCGCAGGAAGCCAAAGCCAATTGCCCGATCTCGAAACTGTTGAAGGCCGAAATCACGCTCGACATTCAGATGGCCGAAGCTTCCGCCTGAACCACTGCCGAAGCCCCGAACGCAAAAGGGCGCAAACGCAAAAAGGGCCAAAAAGCAAAAGGGGAGGCGGCATCGCTGCCGTCTCCCCGTGTCGCCGGACTTCAGCCACAGCCCCTGGGCAGGAGCATCGCGACCTGGTTTCGGCGGCAGCTCCACGCCTCGCTTCCCGGGGGAAGCAGGGGCGTTTCGCTTCCGGTCGTCGGGTCGGTCCGCACTGGCCAAGGCCTGTGCTTTCCGAACCCGGCGGCCACCCCGGTTCTGCCGAAGCATCTTCCGGAGCCGGCCAGTGTTTTCCGCAACCGTTCCCGAAGGATCGGCCTGTGGGTCCGCTGGCCCGCCGCGATCCGCCCGGGGGCTTCTCACGGCTTCGGTCGCTTTCCGCCGCACCGCCTTTCCCGAAGGATCGGCAACACGGCCTCTTTCGACCTGCCCTGATCCATGCCGAAACATGGTCCAGCGCGTTTCGGATACATCCCGGTCAGTCCCTCCGCCGCCTCTCCGCTTGCGCGGCCATGCGGCTTCCGGCGCTACCCGGGGGGCAGCATCCCCGAACTCTGTCGAAACGGGTTTCCCGAAGGCACCTCATTCCGTCAAAATCCGCCCAGTGCTTTGATTTTGCTTTGGTTTCCCGCCGCTCCATCGCCGCTCTGTGATTAGGATGATGTCACTCGATCCGAGTCGCGCAAAGCCGAAAATGAGCCTTCGGGCCTGTTGATAACGTGGATATCGGGGACAAATCCGGCAGTTCGGTCAGTGGCCGGGTTGCCAGCCGGGCGGGGCAAGCTCGAACCCCGCAAAATCGAAGCCGGGCGTCACGGTGCAACTGACCAGCCCCCATCCCGCATTCGCTTCGGTCGCCTGCCAGCGACTCGCCGGAACGAGGCACTGGGGCGCATAGCCGCCGATCACGTCGCCGCCAAGCCTAGTCGTGCGCCATGTCGTCGCGGCATCGTCGGCAATGTGCAGATCGAGCGGGTGGCCGGCATGCCACAGCCAGATCTCGTCGGCATCGACGCGATGCCAGTGCGATCGCTGCCCTTCCTCGAGCAGGAACAGGATCGCCGTGCCGCCCGCCCGCGCACCCGGCGGCGCCGCAGCGCGCCAGGTTTCGCGATACCAGCCGCCCTCCGGATGCGGAGCCAGCTCGAGCCGTTCGATAATCTCCCGCGCCGTATCCATATCGCCCCCGTATATAGAGCCACCCGGCTAGGCTCCGTGCGGCCTTCGATGCAACCCCGGCGACCGCAGAAATTCCCGCTTTGACAATTGCAATTGCGAGTCGTTCGCGTTATCGCTGCCTCGAACCAACGGGGACAGATTCAACTTCGATGCATGGTACCGCCGCACCGGCCACCCGCAAGCGCGGCCGGAAAAGCTTCTGGCTGAAACAGCTTCATACCTGGCACTGGATGAGTTCGGCAATCAGCCTGATCGGGCTGCTGCTGTTCGCGCTCACCGGTATCACGCTCAATCACGCCGCCGATATCGAAGCGAAGCCCGCCGTGGCCGAACAAGCCGCGACCCTGCCCGCGCCATTGCTCGCGCAACTTGCGCCGGGGGGCAACGACGACACCACGGATGCGACCGGCGACGATCGCCGCCCCCTGCCCGTGGCGGTGCGTAGCTGGCTGGAGCAGACTCTGTCGATGCGCGCCGGCGGTCAGGCCGAATGGTCGCCCGACGAAGTCTATCTGGCACTGCCGCGCCCCGGCGGCGACGGCTGGATCGCGATCGATCGCGCAACCGGAGAAGTCACGGCCGAAACCACCGATCGCGGCTGGATCGCCTATCTCAACGATCTGCACAAAGGGCGCAATGCGGGCACTGCCTGGGCATGGTTCATCGATATTTTCGCGATCGCATGTTTCGTGTTCGCGCTCACCGGGCTGGTGCTGCTGCAGCTTCATGCCCGCCACCGGCGCAGCACCTGGCCGCTGGTCGCCGCGGGGCTCGTGCTTCCCGCGCTCGTCGCCATTTTTCTGGTTCATTAAGTGGAGAATAGCCGCATGACGCAGCTTCGCATCACGGGGCTCACCGCCGCCGCCATCGGCGCGGGCGGCCTGATCGCCGGCCCGGCCGGAGCCCAGACGCTCGACCCGTCCGTGGAGATTCCGCGCCTGCGCGTCGCCGAATATCACAAGCCCTATGTGGCGATCTGGCTGGAGAAGGAAGGCGCCACGCCGCGCACGCTGACCGTTTGGTATGATTTCGATATGCGCGGCAATGAAGGCACCAAATGGCTGCGCGACCTGCGCCAGTTCTGGCGCACCGCCGGGCGTGCCATGTCGTTTCCCGCCGATGGCATTTCGAGCGCGACCAAGGCACCGGGCACGCACCGCGTCAGCTTTACCGGCGGCAGCGGATCGATGCCGCGCCTTTCGCCCGGCAATTACACGTTGGTGGTCGAGGCCGCCCGCGAAGTCGGCGGACGCGAGCTGCTCCGCCTTCCCTTCACCTGGAACGGATCGGCGACTGCGTCGGCGCGCGCCCAGGGATCGAACGAACTCGGCGCCGTCAGCCTGACGATCCGCCGCTAACAGGAGAAACCGGCATGCTGAAGAAACTGCGCGCCCCGATTTTCGCGCTGGCCGCGATCGCCACCCTTGCCGTCCCTGCCGCCGTGCAGGCGCATCGCATGTGGATGATCGCATCGTCCACGGTGCTGTCGGGCGATGACGCTTGGGTGACAGTCGACGCCGCCGTCGGCAACGAACTGTTCTATTTCGACCATACGGCGCTGCGCGGCGATTTCGCCGTTACGGCTCCGGACGGCAGCGCCGTCGCCGTGGAGAATGAACATACCGGGCGGCTGCGCACGACGTTCGACGCGCATCTGACGCAGCAGGGCACCTATCGCATCGCGATGGTCCGCGAAGGCGCGATGGGCAGCTATATGCTGAACGGCGAGCGCCAGCGGCTGCCCCGCGGGCTGAAGGCGAGCGACGTCGCCGGCGCGCTTCCCGAGGGCGCAACCGATGTTCAGGTGACCGAGAACAATGTCCGCACCGAATTGTTCGTGACGCTGGGCCAGCCCACGAACACGATCTTCACGCCGACCGGCAAGGGGATCGAACTCGTTCCCGTCACCCATCCCAATGACCTCTATGCGGGCGAGGAAGCGACGTTCCAGTTCCTGCTCAACGGCCAGCCCGCCGCCAATCTGGACGTGCTGATGGTGCCGGGCGGCAGCCGCTATCGCGACAGCCAGGGCCAGATGAACCTGACCACCGATGCCGAAGGCAAGGTGCGCATCACCTGGCCCGAAGCGGGGCTCTACTGGATCGAACTCACCACCGGCGGGCCGCGCGGCGAAGGCCAGGCCCCGACCAGCCGTGCAGGCTATACCGCGACGTTCGAGGTGCTGCCGTCGTAACCGCACCGCGTATTGCGATCCCGACCGATATTTCGCCCGCCGCGTTCCAACGACGGCGGGCGGACGCAGTGGTCGAAACGCTCGGCGGTGAGACGATGGGGACGCGATGGTCAGCGCGCATCGTCTCGCCGCCATCGGGCCTCCCCGCCGCCACCGGACGCGCGATCGCCCGGACGCTGGACGGCGTGATCGCCGAAATGAGCCACTGGGATCGCGCATCGGATATCAGCAGAGTAAATTCTGACTCGCATGGCGGGTGGCAATCGGTGCCGCCTGCCTTTGCCCATGTGCTTGCGGCCGCACTCGACATTTCGGGCAAGAGCAAGGGCGCGTTCGACCCGACCATGGGCAGGCTCGCCGATCTCTGGGGTTTCGGCCCTTCGGGCCCACGCGCCAGCGTTCCCGACGAAACCGACATCGCCGACGCACTGGCGGATTCGGGCGCGGAGGCCGTGACGCTCGACCGGGAGCGTCTGCGCGTGCGCCGGACACGCCCGGTGCATTTCGATTTCTCCGGGATTGCCAAGGGCTATGCCGTCGATGCGCTCGCCGAGGCGCTGCGGACATTGGGTCTCACCGACTTCCTTGTCGAAATCGGTGGAGAGCTGATCGGCGAAGGGATCAAGCCCGATGGCCAGCCCTGGTGGGTGGCCTTGGAACAGCCGCCGGGCGTTGCTGCGCCGCCGATCCGCATCGCGCTGCACGGCTGCGCCGTGGCGACATCGGGCGACTATGTGCGCGGCTTCGATACGGCGGGGCGTCGCTATGCCCATACGCTCGATCCGCGCACCGGCAGTCCGATAGCCCACGGCGTCGTTTCGGTAAGTGTGGTCCATGCCGAATGCATGCTTGCCGATGCCTGGGCGACCGCGCTCACGGTATTGGGGCCGGACGCCGGAATGGCGCTGGCGACGCGGGAAGGGCTTGCCGCGCATATGTTCGTTCGCACCGGCGATGCCATATCCGAACGCGTCTCCCCTGCATTTGCAGCGATGCTCGGCTGAGCCGGCTTCGCGCACGAAAGCGCGCCGAGGAATGTTATTGCGAACGACTTGCAAGAGCATAATCGCCTCTCTATGAGACTGCGAATCAGTTTCAATTCATAAACGGGGAGCAGACCAATATGGCTCGCAGGGGCGGCATTCGCAGCGCAAAGCGTTCGATAGAAGTAACGATGGGAATTTCGCTCGCGGCGATGGGCGTGCAGCACGCATCGGCGCAGGAGGCGTCGGCGGGCGGGCAACAGGATCGCGACACGATCGTCGTCACCGGCGATCAGATCGTCAGCCAGCTGAAATTCACCCAGCCGGTCGCGGACACCCCGCAAACCATCCAGGTCATCGACAGCGAGCTGTTCAACCAGCAGGGCGCAACCACGCTGACCGAAGCACTGCGCAACAGCCCGGGGGTGGGCACGTTCTACGCAGGCGAGAACGGCAACACGACCAGCGGCGATTCGGTCTCGATGCGCGGCTTCGACACGTCGGGCAGCATCTTCGTCGACGGTGTGCGCGATCTGGGTTCGATCTCGCGCGACATCTTCAACATCGAACAGGTCGAAGTGGTGAAGGGCCCGGCGGGCACCGACAATGGCCGCACCGCGCCGTCGGGCGCAATCAATCTGGTCAGCAAACATGCGCGCCCCGGTAATTTCGTCAACGGCACGGTCACGGCAGGCGTCGATGGCCAGACACGCGCGACCGGCGACATGAACATGGCGCTGCCCGGCCTGTCAGGCGCTGCGCTGCGCCTCAACGTGATGTGGCAGGACAGCGATGTTCCGGGTCGCGACCATGTCATCAACAGCCGCGTCGGCATTGCGCCGGCTTTCTCGCTCGGCATGGGCGGCAGCACCCGGCTCCACCTCAACTTCCTGTATGTACGCCAGGAAAATGTGCCCGACGGCTATGTGCCGACGATCGGCCTCCCGGGCTGGGAGCCGCAGGCGGGTCTGGAGCCGCTGATCGGCAATCCTGTCGCATCGACCAACTTCTACGGCACCCGCGCCGATCATGACGACGTCACCGCGACAATGGCGACGCTGCAGCTGGAACATGATCTTTCCGACGGCGTCACGCTCAGCAATATCGCACGCTGGGGCCGCACCGATCAGGACTATCTGCTTACTGCCTTCATGTCGACGAGCGCCAATATCAGCGCGACCGACCCGAACGATCTTTCCACCTATACGATGGCGCGCAGCCTGCCGACGGTGAAGGACCAGTATAATATCATCCTCGCCGACCAGCTGAGCGTGCGCGCGGACTTCGCGACCGGCGCGATCCGCCACAATCTCGTCGCGGGCGTGGAATTCGTGCACGAGAAACAGAAGCTGTACGACATCGCCGTCTCCGGNTCGCGTCCCGCCGCCAATCTCTACAATCCCGACTGGANCGATGTCGGCGATCTGAGCTGGGCGCGCAGCGGCGCGATCCGCGAAGGCAGCACCGACACGCAATCGGCCTATATNTTCGACACGCTGAAATTCCTCAACGACACCGTACTCGTCACCGGCGGTGTCCGCGTCGATTTCTATCAGACCGATTATTTCGCCAACGCCGTGTGTAACGACGGCACCGGGCGCGGCGCNGTTTCNTGCAATGGCGCGGCGATCGGTACGATNGTCGAAACCGCCAATCTCGATACCAGCGGCACGTTGTTCAACTGGAAGCTGGGGGCGGTGTACAAGCCGGTCGAGCCGCTCAGCGTCTATGTGAACTATGCCGTTTCGCAGCAGCCTCCGGGCGGCAGCAATTTCAGCCTGAGCGAATCGACGCGCAGCCTGGATAATCCCAATCTCGACCCGCAAAAGGCCGAGACGATCGAAGCCGGCGTCAANTGGCAGCTGTTCCGCGGGCGCCTGCTCGCAACCGCCGCGCTGTTCCGCACCACGGTGAGCAACGAAATCAANACCGAAGTGCTNGATGGCAACGGCAACCCCACCCAGACGGGNAAGAAGCGGGTTCAGGGCATCGAATTGTCGATGGNCGGCAACATCACNCCCGACTGGTCGATTTCGGCCGGGTACAGCCATCTCGACACCAGCGTCGAGGAAGGCCCGCCGGTCACCAGCGACGGTACGCCGAACCTCACCTATACCCCGGACGATGCCTTCACGCTGTGGACCAGCTATCGCCTGCCGATGGGCGTTACGGTCGGCGGCGGCGTTCGCCACACCGGCGGCATGCATCGCGGCACCGANGGCGCGGTTGGCACGCCGACCTATACCGAAAGCTGGACCACGGTCGACGCGCTGCTCTCCTATGCGCTCAACGATCACGTCACGCTGCGTGCCAATGCGTATAATCTGTTCGACGAGGCCTATGTCGTCTCGATCAACAAGAGCGGCTATCGCTACACGCCCGGCACGCCGCAAACCTTCCTGTTCAGCGCCGATTTCCGGTTCTGAACCGGGCTGGACTCCTATGGCGGCGGGGACGCATGTTTCCGCCGCCCCATGATTTCTGACGATCGGTGCATCGATGCTGCTGCATATTCCCCGCATATTGGACGCCGCGCAGGTGGCGGAGATCCGCCAACGGCTCGATGCGTCNGACTGGACCGACGGTCGCGAAACGGTGGGNCCGCAGGGCGCGCAGGTGAAGCGCAATCATCAGCTNGCCGATGCCTCGCCGCTCAAGGCCGAGCTGGGCCAGATCATTCTCGGCGCGCTCGAACGCAGCCCGCTTTTCTTTGCAGCAGCCTTGCCGCTGCGCATCCTGCCGCCACGCTTCAACCGCTATACCGGCGGNGGNCAATATGGCTTTCACGTCGACGGATCGGTGATGCGGCTGGNGGACGGATCGCATTTGCGATCGGACGTGTCGTGCACCGTCTTCCTCAACGATCCCGACGAATATGACGGCGGCGAACTGATCATCGCCGACACCTATGGCGAACATGAAGTGACGCTGCCCGCCGGCGATGCGCTGGTCTACCCGTCCAGCAGCCTGCATCGCGTCGCGCCGGTTACGCAAGGCGCGCGGATCGCGTCCTTCTTCTGGATTCAGAGCATGGTGCGCGACGACAGCCAGCGGCGAATGCTGTTCGAAATGGATACGTCGATCCAGAAGCTGATCGCGGACGGCGCCGACAATCAGGCGACGTTGCAGCTGACCGGCGTCTATCACAACCTGCTGCGCCGCTGGGCCGAGACCTAAGGGGGAGCGCTCGCTCCGCCTTCCATCTCCTACGCCATCCGCCCTCCACTCTCCGTTCGTGTCGAGCGAAGTCGAGACACGTAGAGGTGGCGCTTGAGGCGTCGTGTCTCGACTTCGCTCGACNCGAACGGAAGCGATNCNCGGTNTCGNANCCGCCTCTCCCGNCCCCGCCACCTGTGCCATCANCCAGCTGCGGATCGCGCTGGCNAGGTTGGNNGGATCTTCCGNNCCGATACGNGCCAGATCGATCTGCGCGATCAGCGCATTGAGCGGCAGGCGNTGCGCCGCCGCCGCCCGTTCCAGNGCGTCCCAGAAGATCGGCTCCAGGCTGATCGACGTCGGATGCCCGGCAATCGTCACCGATCGTTTGACCGGCCCGACAAAGCCCCCCGGCGGCGCGACGATCACCGNGTCATGCCGCCGTCATTCATCGTCGTCGAACAGCGATGCGAGTTGCTCGATCATCGTGCCCGCCAGCTGCTCGGCATCCATGATCGTTACCGCCTTCTGATAATAGCGGGTGACGTCATGGCCGATGCCGATCGCCACCAGCCTCACTGGCGAACGCTGTTCGATCCAGCCGATCACCTGACGCAGATGCCGTTCCAGATACGAACCCGAATTGACCGACAAGGTGGAGTCGTCGACCGGGGCNCCGTCCGAAATCACCATCAGCACCTTGCGGTCCTCGGGCCGCGCGATCAGCCGCCCATGCGCCCATAACAGCGCCTCGCCGTCGATATTTTCCTTGAGCAGCCCNTCGCGCATCATCAGNCCGAGCGACTTCTTCGCNCGGCGCCACGGCTCGTCCGCCTGTTTATAGACGATGTGCCGCAGATCGTTGAGGCGACCGGGNTGCGGCGGCCGCCCGTCGGCAAGCCACGCCTCGCGGCTCTGCCCGCCCTTCCAGGCNCGCGTCGTAAAGCCCAGCACTTCGGTCTTCACGCCGACGCGCTCGAGCGTGCGGGCAAGGATGTCGGCGCTGATCGCCGCGATCGAGATCGGGCGTCCGCGCATCGACCCCGAATTGTCGATCAGCAGGGTGACCACCGTGTCCTTGAACTCGGTATCACGTTCGATCTTGTACGATAGCGACTGCATCGGATTGACCACCACGCGCGCCAGCCGCGCGGCGTCGAGCAGCCCTTCCTCCTGATCGAAATCCC
This sequence comes from Sphingomonas sp., assembly GCA_002707985.1. Classification (GTDB taxonomy): domain Bacteria; phylum Pseudomonadota; class Alphaproteobacteria; order Sphingomonadales; family Sphingomonadaceae; genus Sphingomonas. Next base: position 16,281 of record PAOI01000033.1, read on the forward strand.
AGCTGCGGTTCTGCTGTGCCATCAACCGCCGTTGCAGCCGGTTGGCGAGCTTGGTCACCGCGCCCTGCAGATGCGTCATCTGCTGGTCGAGATAGCTGCGCAGCCGCTCCAGCTCTTCAGTGTCGCACAGCTCGGTCGCGGAAATCACTTCGTCGAACTTGGTCGTGAAGGCGCGATATTCGAATTGCGGCGGCAGATCGGACCAGGGTCGGTTGGGCCGCACCGGCATCATCCCCTCTTCGCCGTCGTCGCCGCTATCGCCGTCGGCGTCGTCAAAGCCCTCTTCCTGCTCCTGCTCGCCGTCGCCTTCCTCGCCTTCGGATTCGCTTTGCTCGCCGCGTGCCTCGACTTCGCCTTCGCCGCTGTCGGACTCGCTTTCGCCCTGTTCGTCGCCGTCCTGTTCCTGCTCTTCGGTGCCTTCGTCCTCGCCACCGCCTTCGTCGCTGTCGTCGGGCAGCATTTCGCCTTCGGTCAGCTCCAGATCCTCGAGCATCTTCGACGCGAATTGGGCGAACGTCGCCTGATCGTCGATCGCCAGCGCCAGTGCGTCGAGATCGGGCCCCGCGCGATCCTCGATCCAGTCGGATATCAGCGCCAGACCCGGCGCCGCAGCGGAAGGCGCGACGCGCCCGGTCAGCCGCTCGCGCACCATCAGCCCGATCGCCGTGGACAGCGGCACTTCCTCACGCGACCGCGCGCGGCTGATCGGGTCCGACCGCAGCCGCACGTCGAGCGCATGTTCCAGATTGTCGGCGATCCCGGCATAGCCACGCGATCCCAGCGCCTCGACCCGCGCGGTTTCCACTGCGTCGAACACGGCCCGCGCCACGGCCTCACGCGGCGACCCCTTGAGATGCAGCCCGCTGTCGTGCAGCCGCGAGCGCAATGCGAAACTGTCGGCGAACCCGCGCGCTTCGGCGACCTGTTCGGGCGGGAGCGTACGGCCCGGCATAGGTACCTTGATCTGCTTGCCCACCTGGCCCGGCGCATCCGCCGTGAAGCTCAGTTCGACTTCGGCGTCATTGGCCAGCGCGCGCGCGGTTCCTGCCAGAACGTTGCGCAGCTTTTCGGTGGGGGTTTCGTTCGCCATGGTAATGCTGTTTGTGGGAAACCGCCCGCACGATGCAAGGGCGGAGCGCGACTTTCGCGGTTACGCGCCATATTTCGCGACCGGTTAGCCTGTTGGTAAGTCGATCCCGTCATAATGCCGCACCGTCGCGCAGACGGGGAAGCGCATGAGAAACCACCACCGCACCATATTGGCAGCCGCATTGCTGCTGATCGCCGGCACCGCCGCCACAGCGTATGCCGCAAGCGCCGACCCATCGCTATCCCGCGTAGCGCCACAGGAACCCGCCATTGCCACCTGGATCAGCCTGGCGATGCTGGCGGCGGCAGGCTTTGCCTTGTGGCGGACGATGCGGCGCGACCGGCAAAATGCGGCGCGCACCGGCGGTGCCGACGAGGATCCGCTCGCCGACACCTCGTTCGAAGCGCGACTTGTGCGCCGGCTCGACGAACTCAATGCCGATGCGGAGCCCATACGCCCGCCGCCCGGGAGTTTCGGCCGCAAGAAGAACTGATTTCCCGGCCTCGCCACCTTGGCGCGGGCCCCTGCTTTGAGTAGGAGCCGGTACGGAGGAAGCGATGGCAGACAAGAGCCACTGGATCAGCGGCACCCACGCATTTGCGGCCTGCACCACGGCGCTGGTCGCGCTCGGCGCGTTTCTGGGCTTTTCGAACCGGAAAGACGATGCCCCCCAGCCCATACCGACACCAACGGCGGCGGCTCCATCGCCCACGCCCACGCTCGCACCCGGCACGTACAAGGCGTCGCAGGTAACCGTCGCTCCGGTGCGCGCAACGATCGTGCTCGACGGCGGCACGGACGGCACGACCCGGCTCGCCGGGACGGTGAGCGTTCGGATCGCCAATATCGCGCCGGTTCCGCTGGCGCTCAACTGGCTGCGCGCGGATGCCGAAGCCGCACTCGATCTGGACGACGGCACGCGCATCGCCGGCACGCATGACAGCCGCTTCACCGGGCTTCCCGATTGCGGCAAGCAGGATGCGGAAGATTGCAGCGCGAGCCGCGCGACGATGCTGGCACCAGGCGAATCGACCGTCGCGACAATCGGCCTGTCGGGCAGCATTCCGACTGCGGACGCCGAACGGTTGAAACAGGGCCGCACCGGCACGTTCAGCGCGCGGCTGGGCATCCGCCCGGGCCGCGACGCCGACGCCTATGCGGTTCCCGTCAGCGTCGAGCGGCTGCGTATCGTCAACGCGCGCGACTGATCGCGCCGCGGATCAGCGCGACACCGATTCGAGCAGCTGGTGCGCATGCGCCGATCCGTCGAGCACGTGATTCACGCGCTCGACAATGCGCCAGCCTTCCCCGGTGCGGCGCAACGTCCAGCGATTGATCGAAGCGCGGAGCAGCGCGAAGCTCTCGCCATTGTTGAGCGCAAGCAGCGAGTAGCCGACCGCGCTGGCTTCGTCGCCGTCCAGCGTCACCTGCACCGGCGCAGTCATGTGCATCGATCCGCGTTGGATCAGCGCCTGATGCGCGTCGTTGGTATAGATGGTCTCACGCGCCGCCCGACCCTCGGCACGATAGGCGCCGCTCGGATCATAGACACCTTCCTCGACCCACAAATCCGCAGCATCATGGGCATTGCCGGCATCGGCGAGCGGGCCATAGGTGGCGAGCAGTCGGTGGATGGCGAGTTCATCCTCCACCCGCGCCAGCCGCGCTTCCAGCGCTGCGATCCGATCGGTCTCGTTCATGCGTTCCTCCCCTGCCCGGCTCTGCACCGTGATCGCAGGGGAGATTTTCAGAAGCACGCCCGCGCACAATCCCCATTTGGCGGGTAGCGCAGCGCTGAGCGGCGATCAGGAAGCGCGCCCGAACGGCCAGCGCCGCCGCAGCAACGCACCCGGCCCGCGTGGCTTGGCCGGCTCAGCCGGTGGCTGCCAGTTCCGCTCGGGCTCGACCTTGCCGACACCCATCTGCCGATGCACCAGATCCTTCAGATACGCGAATTCATCGCCGGTGATCGGCCCGCCCCTGCCCCCTTGCGCCGTCCAGCGATCGGGATGGAGCGGGTCGTCGGGCGGGGTGTCGCTCAAGTCGCCGAAGCCACGCTTTCGGGCAGGTCCTTGCCGAACACGCGCTGATAATATTCGGCGACCAGCGGACGTTCGGCCTCATCGCACTTGTTGAGGAACGACAGCCGGAACGCGAAACCGACATCGCCGAAGATCAGCGCATTCTGGGCCCAGGTGATCACGGTGCGCGGGCTCATCACGGTCGAAATATCGCCGGCGACGAAGCCACGGCGCGTCAGATCGGCGACGCGGATCATGTTCTCGACCGCTTCCTTGCCGCCCGGCTTGTCATATTCGCCCGATTTGGCGAGCACGATCTGCGCCTCGGTCGCGGCGGGCAGATAGTTGAGCGTGACGACGATGTTCCAGCGGTCCATCTGCCCCTGATTGATCTGCTGCGTGCCGTGATAGAGGCCGCTGGTATCGCCCAGACCCACCGTGTTGGCAGTCGCGAACAGGCGGAACCACGGGTTGGGGCGGATCACCCGATTCTGGTCGAGCAGGGTCAGCTTGCCTTCGGTTTCCAGCACGCGCTGGATCACGAACATCACGTCCGGGCGGCCGGCGTCATATTCGTCGAACACAAGCGCGGTCGGCGTCTGCAGCGCCCAGGGGAGCAGGCCTTCGCGGAATTCGGTAACCTGAACCCCGTCCTTCAGCACGATTGCGTCGCGGCCGATCAGGTCGATACGGCTGATATGCGCGTCGAGGTTGATGCGGATACACGGCCAGTTGAGCCGCGCGGCAACCTGTTCGATGTGCGACGACTTACCGGTGCCGTGATAGCCCTGGATCATCACGCGGCGATTATGCGCAAAGCCCGCCAGGATCGCCATCGTCGTATCGGGATCGAACACATAGGCGGGGTCGAGATCGGGCACCCGTTCGTCCGCTTCGCTGAACGCAGGCACTTCCATGTCGATATCGATACCGAACACGTCGCGCGCCTTGACCATCTTGTCGGGCGCATCGAGCACCGTCGTCTCGCGGCTGTCGGGCTGGGTGTTGGGAATATCGGTCATGCTGCTTCGGTCCGCTGGTGTTTCGGCCCCACCTAAGCGTTGCACGCCGATGCTGCAACGCACGAAGCGCGATCAGTCATTGCGGAAGGCCGGCAGCCTGAAACAATCGACGAACGCCTGCGCGCGATCGACATCGCCCGTCACGCGCACCAGCCCGGCGGGAATCGTGACCGACAGCGGCTGCTGACCATAGAAGACCGGCTTCAATCCCGCGGTGTCGCCTTCGAAGATCACTTCAGCGCCCTCGGGTTCGGCACGGCGGATTTCGAGCATGCCGTCGGCGATCACAGCGCGAAACGGCTCGCCCCCGACACGGAATCCCAGATCGAAACCATCCAGTTCTCTGGCGCTGGCGCGGTGCATCATCGTGCGCAGCGAGAGCATCATTGCCGCATTGCTGAGCGGCAGCGTCACATCGTGCAGCGGCGATCCGGCGACCCATCGGCTCAGCGCGAAGATCGCGTCTTCCGATTCATAGCCCCAGCGCGTCAGGCCATAGACCTGAAGCCCCGGATGGCCGGGCACCCCCTGTCGCCGCAGCATCCCGACCTTTTCCAGCCCTTCCAGCCGCTGCGTCAGCACATTGGCGCTGATGCCCGGCAGCGCGCCGCGAATCTCGCTGAACCGGCGCGGGCCGAGCAGCAGTTCGCGGATGATCAGCAGCGACCAGCGCTCGCCGATAATCTCCATCGCCAGCGCCGTCCCGCACGCATCCTGATACCAGCGTTTCGACTTTCCCAATTCGTATGTAGTTATTTTTTCTAACTCCATAGTTGCTTTTACTAATCATCCCGTTCAGGTTTCTCAAGTCCGTGATTCGCCGAATTGGAGAGCGACGATGAACCGAACGATTTTCGTGAACCTTCCGGTGGCCGATGTCGAAAAATCGACGGCCTTTTATCGCGCCCTCGGTTTCGAACGCGACCCGCGCTTCAGTGCCGAAGGCAAGGCGGCGGCGATGGTCTGGTCCGATACGATCAGCTTCATGCTGCTCAGCCGCGATTTCTTTGCCACGTTCACGCCGCGCCCGATCGCCGATGCGAACGCCACCACGCAAGTGCTGCTCTGCCTCTCGCTCGACAGTCGGGAGGCAGTGGACGGCATGACCGAAACCGCAGCGGCGCAGGGCGGCACCGCCGATGTTCGCGATGCGCAGGACATGGGCTTCATGTACAGCCGCGCCTTCGCCGATCCGGACGGGCATATCTTCGAACCGATGTTCATGGATGCCGCCGCCGCACAGGCGGCGATGCAGCCCCAGAACGCAGACGCGTAACCCGGCCATGAGCGACAAATTGTCCACGCGCATCGGCTGGACACTGTCCGGCATCGTCATCCTGTTCCTGGTCATGGACCTCGCGATGAAATTCGCGGTACTCCAGCCTGTGATCGACACGATGGCGGCGCTCGGCTGGCCAACCGACACGCCGACGATCCACATCCTCGCCATCCTGCTGGCGATCGGCACCGGCCTCTACGCATGGCCGCGCACGGGCTTGCTCGGCGCGATCCTGCTCACCGGATATCTGGGCGGCGCCATCGCCACTCATGCTCGGCTCGGCAATCCGCTGCTCACCCATACGCTGTTCGGCGCCTATCTGGGCATCGCCGCATGGGCCGGATTGTGGCTGCGCGATCCGGCAGTCCGCGCGCTGCTGCCCTTTCGCAAATAGACGCCAAGGAGACCTTAGATGTCGAGGATCGTCCCCTGCATCTGGTGTGACTACACCGCCGAGGAAGCGGCGGAATTCTATGTCAGTCTGCTTCCCGACAGCCGCATCGTCAGCATTCAGCGCACGCCCGTCGATACGCCGTCGCAAAAGGCAGGCGATGTGATCACTGCCGAAATCGAACTCGCCGGCCAGCCATTTCTGCTGCTCAACGGCGGCCCGCAATTCCCGCACAGCGAAGCGGTGTCGTTCCAGATCCATACCGACAGCCAGGAAGAAACCGACCGGCTGTGGAATGCGATCGTCGACCATGGCGGCGCCGAAAGCGCGTGCGGCTGGTGCAAGGACAAATGGGGGCTCAGCTGGCAGATCACGCCGCGCAGGCTGATCGCCCTCATCTCCGATCCGGATACAGGCCGCGCCGCCCGCGCGATGCAGGCGATGATGACGATGACCCGGATCGACATCGCCGCAATCGAAGCCGCTGCCGATGCAGCGCCCGCCAATGCCTGAAGGGAGCCATAGCATGCCGATTGATCCCGATGCCCCGGTCAGTGTCACAGCGTTCGACTGGGTACCCGAATTTGCGCGTGGCTTTGTCCGCGACCTGCGCGTCCGCTGGGCGCTGGAGGAAGCCGGCATCCCCTATTCGGTGCGCCCGCTCGACGCGACAACCGCGCGGCCGCAATCCTATCTCGAGGAACAGCCCTGGGGTCAGGTTCCGGCCTATCGCGACCCGGATGTGGCGATATTCGAATCGGGCGCCATCGTTCTGCACATCGCAGAGGCCAGCGAGACATTGCTGCCGACCGACCCTCAGCAACGCGCGCGCGCCAAAAGCTGGTTGTTCGCCGCGCTCAACTCGGTTGAACCGGCAGTGATGCAGCTCGCCACGATCAACATCTTCGCCGCCGACCAGCCCTGGGCCGAGCCCAGCCGCCCCTATCTGATGACCCTCATCAATGGCCGCCTCGACGGGCTGGAACGCCAGCTGCAGGGCCGCGAATGGCTGGAGGAGAGCTTCACCATCGGCGATCTGATGATGGCGCATGTCGTGCGTGGCGTGGAAGGAACGGGCTGCATCGAAGCACGCCCCGCGCTTGCGGCCTGGCACCAGCGCTGCCTTGCCCGACCGGCCTATGCCCGCGCGCTGGAAGCGCAACTGGCCGACTTTCACGAAAAGACCCCCGCCTGAATTTCTGAGGAGAGTCGCAATGTATATCGACGGAATCATCCTGCCCGTTCCCGAGGCGAATGAAGACGCCTACAAGGCAATGGCGGCGAAAGTGGACCCCATGTTCCTCGAACATGGCGCAATCGGCGTGGTCGAAGGCTGGGGCTCGGATATCCCCAAGGGCGAACACACCGATTTCTTCAAGGCAGTGGCGGCGAAGGAAGGCGAGACTGTCGTCTTTTCCTGGATCGTCTGGCCCTCCCGGGAAGCGCGCGACAAGGGCTGGGAAGCGATCATGGCGGACGATCGCATGAAAAACCCGGGCGATATGCCGTTCGACGGCAAGCGCATGTTCTGGGGCGGCTTCGACTGTTTCCTCGACCTCAAGGCGGAATAAGGAACACGGCGATGAGCAAGGATCAGGGCGGTTTCATCTGGTATGAACTGATGACGCCGGACATTTCGGCCGCACGCGCCTTTTATCAGGCGGTGCTCGGCTGGTCGGTGCCGGAGGCGGGCCATCCGCCGGTCGATTATCGCGAAATCGCGGCCCCCGATGGCGGCATGGTCGGCGGGATGCTGCCGCTTTCGCCTGAAATGCTCTCCGGCGGGGCAAAGCCGGGCTGGTATGGCTATATCTGTGTCGACGATGTCGATGTGCAGCTTGCCGAGCTCAAGGAAGCCGGCGGCACCGTGTTCATGGATCAGACCATGCCCGATGTCGGCCGCATCGCAATGGTCGCCGATCCGCAGGGCGTGCCGGTCTATCTGATGAAGCCACAGCCCCCGGCTGGCATGGAAAACGCCAAAAGCACTGCATTCGACCCCGGCTCCGAAGGTCATGTCGCATGGAACGAGCTGATGACGCCCGATCCGGCCGCGGCGAAGGACTGGTATCTCGATCGTTTCGGCTGGACGATCGGAGGCGCCATGCCGATGGGCGATATGGGGGATTATGAATTTCTCAATCGTGAGGATCAGGCGATTGGCGCGATGATGAAAGTGCCCGAGGGTCGCCCGGCGATCTGGGGCTTTTACTGGAATGTCGCCGATATCGACGCGGCCAGGATCCGGATCGAAACCGCAGGCGGCACGATAGTCGACGGCCCGCACGAAGTGCCCGGCGGCCAGTTCGTCATTCAGGCGCTCGATCCGCAGGGCGTTGCCTTCGGGCTCGTCGGTGCGCGGAACTGATCGCCGTGGCGCTGCAACTCTTCGGCCACCCCTTTTCCAGCTATACCTGGAAGGCGCTGATCGCGCTTTATGAGAACGACACGCCATTCGACTTTCGCGTCCTCGGCCCGGATCAGCCCGAGAATGCGACCGAATTCGCGCGACTCTGGCCGGTGCGCAAATTCCCGCTGCTGGTCGATGGCGACACGGCGGTGATGGAATCGAGTGCGATCGTCGAATATCTCCAGCTGCACCATCCCGGTCCGGTCCGCCTGATCCCCGATGATCCCGAACTGGCATTCGAAGTGCGCAAGTTCGATCGCATCTTCGATCACAGCGTGATGGACGCCGCCCAGCCGGTGGTGAACGACGCGCTCAAGCCGCCCGAGCGCCGCGACCCGAAGGATGTGGCAGAGGCAAAGGAGCGCACCGCGCGCATCTATCCCTGGCTCGATGCGCATCTGGCGGGGCGGGAATGGGCAGTGGGGAACAGCTTCACGCTGGCCGATATCGCCGCAGCGCCCTCGCTCTTCTATGCCGACTGGATCGAGCCCATCCCCGAAAACCTGGGCAATCTGCGCGCCTATCGCACGCGGCTGCTCGCGCGCCCCTCGGTGTCGCGCTGTGTCGAGGATGCGCGCCCCTTCCGGCCATGGTTCCCGCCGGGCGCGCCGGACAGAGACTGATATGGAAAGGAGTATCCAATGTCTGAACTGCGCGAACTCAGCATCACCCGGCTGATCGACGCTCCGGTCGAGACGGTGTGGCGTGTCTGGACGCAGCGGACCGAGGAATGGTTCTGCCCCAAGCCCTGGACGGTCGAAATTCAGGAACAGGATCTGCGCCCCGGCGGCGCGTCGCGGATGATCATGCGCGGCCCGAATGGCGAGGAAAACCAGCTTCAGGGCGTCTTCCTCGAAATCGTCCCCAATGCGAAGATCGTATCGACCGACGCCTTTGCGCCCGGCTGGGTGCCGCAGGGCCCGTTCATGATGGCGATCACCACGTTCGAGGATGAAGGCGGCAAGACCCGCTACACCGCTCGCGCGCGTCACTGGACCGACGAAGCGCTCGAACAGCATCGCGCCATGGGCTTCGAACAAGGATGGGGCATTGTCGCCGCGCAACTCGCCGAACTTGCCGAAGCGGAAGCACGGGCCATCGTCTGATTTTGCTCGCGTTGGACGGGGCGGTCTGGTCAGGCCAGTCGCCAGCCTTTAAGCGCTCCGTGAACGAAAATTTCCCGGAGTGCCCCCATGAAGACCCGCGCCGCCGTCGCCTTTGAAGCGAAAAAGCCGCTCGAAATCGTCGAACTCGATCTCGAAGGGCCCAGGCCCGGCGAAGTGCTGGTCGAAATCATGGCGACCGGCATCTGCCACACCGATGCATACACGCTCGACGGACTGGACAGCGAAGGCATCTTCCCCAGCGTGCTCGGCCATGAAGGCGCGGGCATCGTCCGCGAAGTCGGTGCCGGCGTCACCAGCGTGAAGCCGGGCGATCACGTGATCCCGCTCTACACCCCCGAATGTCGCCAGTGTAAGTCATGCCTGTCGGGCAAGACCAACCTCTGCACGGCAATCCGTGCGACGCAGGGCAAGGGGCTGATGCCCGACGGCACGACGCGGTTCAGCTACAAGGGCCAGCCGATCTTCCATTATATGGGCTGCTCGACCTTTTCGAACTTCACCGTCCTGCCCGAAATCGCAGTCGCCAAAATCCGCGAGGACGCGCCGTTTCAGTCGAGCTGCTATATCGGTTGCGGCGTGACCACCGGCGTCGGCGCAGTCATCAACACCGCAAAGGTTCAGGTCGGCGACAATGTGGTTGTGTTCGGGCTGGGCGGGATCGGCCTGAACGTCATTCAGGGCGCGCGACTGGCGGGCGCCAACAAGATTATCGGCGTCGACATCAATCCCGACCGCGAGGAATGGGGCCGCAAGTTCGGCATGACCGACTTCCTGAATACCAGGGGCATGAGCCGTGAGGACATCGTCGCCAAAATCGTGCTGATGACCGATGGCGGCGCGGACTACACATTCGATGCCACCGGCAACACCGAAGTGATGCGCACCGCGCTGGAGGCATGCCATCGCGGCTGGGGAACCAGCATCATCATCGGCGTGGCCGAAGCGGGCAAGGAAATCGCGACCCGTCCGTTTCAACTGGTCACCGGCCGCAACTGGCGCGGCACTGCGTTCGGCGGCGCCAAGGGGCGCACCGACGTGCCGAAGATCGTCGACATGTATATGACCGGAAAGATCGAGATCGACCCGATGATCACGCACGTCATGGGGCTGGAGGAGATCAACACGGCATTCGATCTGATGCATGCGGGCGAAAGCATCCGCAGCGTCGTGGTATATTGAGAGGAAGTCCGAAATGTTCAGCCATGTGATGCTCGGCGCCAATGATATTGACGCGTCAAAGGCCTTTTACGACGCCGCGCTCGGCGCGCTGGGGGTTCGCCCCGGCCGCGTCGATCCCAAGGGACGCGTCATATACGCGCATAATGGCGGCATCTTCATGCTGACCAGGCCGATCGACGGCGAGCCGGCCTGCCACGCCAATGGCGGAACGCTCGGCTTTGCCGCCGAAAGCCCGGATGCCGCCGATGCGTGGCATGCGGCGGGCCTTGCCGCAGGCGGGACTGCGATCGAAGACGCCCCCGGCATCCGCGAAGGCAGCGGGCTCAAACTCTATCTGGCCTATCTGCGCGATCCGGCGGGAAACAAGGTATGCGCGATGCACCGCGTGCCCGCCTGATCGGTCCGCACGAGGGAGATTGCCGGTGAGCTTCGAAACCATATCGACCAACAAGTCCTTCGGCGGCGTGCAGGGCGTATACAAACACGCCTCGACCGCGACCGGCACCGACATGGTGTTTTCGGTCTATGTCCCGCCGCATGAGGATGGCGCGAAGCTGCCGGTGCTCTGGTATCTCTCGGGGCTCACCTGCACCCATGCCAATGTCACCGAAAAGGGCGAGTATCGCGCCGCATGCGCCGAACATGGCGTGATCTTCGTCGCACCCGACACCAGCCCGCGCGGCGACGATGTTCCCGATGACGACGGTTATGATTTCGGCAAGGGCGCGGGCTTTTATGTCGATGCGACGCAGGAGCCATGGGCGACCAATTACCGCATGCGCAGCTATATCGAGGATGAACTGCCCGCGCTGATCGCCGCGCAGTTTCCGATGGCGGATATGGCGCGCCAGGCGATCACCGGCCATTCGATGGGCGGCCATGGCGCACTGACCATCGGCCTGCGCAACCCCGACCGGTTCCGCTCGATCTCCGCCTTTGCGCCGATCGCGTCGCCACTCGCATGCCCCTGGGGCGAAAAGGCGCTGACCGGCTATCTGGGCAACGACCGGGCGAACTGGCGCCCCTATGACGCCTGCGCATTGATCGCCGACGGCGCGCGCGTCGCCGAACTGCTGGTCGATCAGGGCGATGCCGACAATTTCCTGGAGGGCCAGCTAAAGCCCGAATTGCTCAAGGCCGCGTGCGCGGACGCGGGAATCGATCTCACGCTGCGGATGCAGCCGGGATACGACCACAGCTATTATTTCATCTCGACCTTCCTCGGCGAACATGTCGCCTGGCACGCCGAGCGGCTGAAGAAGTAACCAATTCCTCCCCCGGAGGGGGGAGGGGGACCGCCGAAGGCGGTGGAGGGGTATTGGCAGCAAGCGCGACGCGTGCCGAGACGCCCCCTCCGTCCGGCTGCGCCTGACCCGCCGGGGGGACGCATTCACGCAAATGCCGGTGCGCTTTTGAGCTGCTGATAGGCAGCGATCACGCGCTGCAGCTGTCCTTCATGCGTGCGGTCCCCGCCATTGCGGTCGGGATGGTATTTCCGCACCAGTTCCGAATAGCGTTTGCGCAGCGCGGTCCGGTCCGCATCCTTGTCGAGCCCCAGCGTCTTGAGCGCGCTGCGGTCCTGCGGGCTGAGCGGCTTGCCGTCGCTCCGCTCACCGCGTTGCGCCATGCCCGCCATCTTGTCCTTGAAGCGCGCGCCGATCGCATCGAGCGGATCGTGGAAATCGGACCAGCGCGGCGGGCGATCCGCACCGCCGGTCGAGGCAAAGGCACGCGTCTCCCGTTCCCAGCCACCATAGGGCCGCTGGGCATCGTGAATCTCTTCTGCGGTCATTCCGGAGAAATAATTATACCCCGAATTGAACTCGCGGACATGGTCGAGGCACAGCCAGCGATAGGCGCCCGGCCCGTCCGAACCGCCGCCCGCGCCCTCTGCCGGAGGTGCACGAAATTCGCCCGGTTCCTCGCAACCGGGGATGGCGCACAAACGCCCTTTTGATTCCATCCTTCCGTGAAAACGGCTTCTTGGCCGTTCTTTCTTCGGCTGGCCTTCGACCACGCGACACCCTTGCAAAAACGCCCTATATAGGCGCGATGAACGACACCGCTACCGGGCCGGTTGCCCGAAAAATCGCCGAACGGCTGACGCAATCGCTTGCGCCCACGCGCCTCGCCGTGATCAACGACAGCGCGCAGCATCGCGGCCATATGGGCGACGACGGATCGGGCGAAAGCCATTTCACTGTCGACATCGTCAGCCCCCTGTTCGAGGGCAAGAATCGCGTCGCGCGCCAGCGCCTCGTCAATCAGGCGCTCGCCGATTTGCTCGCGCAAGACATTCACGCGCTCGCCATCCGCACCCGCACGCCGGACGAAGATGGCGTATAATCTCTGGTACTGGCCGGGCATTCAGGGCCGCGGCGAATTCGTCCGCCTGCCGCTCGAAGCGGCCGGCATCGCCTATCGCGATTGCGCGCGCGAACTCGGCGCCGACGCTCTGATCGCCGACATGCGAAAATATGACCGGCGCGCGCCGTTTGCGCCACCCTATCTGGAGCTTGACGGCATGGCGATCGCACAGGTCGCCGCGATCCTGCTGTTCCTTGGCGAGCGGCATCAGCTCGCCCCGTCGAACATGAAGGACCGGCTGTGGCTGCACGAATTGCAGCTGACGATCGCCGACTTCGTGGCCGAAGTACATCAGGTGCACCACCCGGTCGCCACCGGCCTCTATTACGAAGACCAGAAGGACGAGGCGCTGCGCTGTGCCGAGCAGTTTCGCGACGCGCGCATGCCCAAATTCCTCGACTGGTTCGAACAGGCCGCGCAATCCAATCCGGGCGAATGGCTGATCGACGGGACCATGAGCTATGCCGATTGCTCGATCTTTCAGGTGATCGAGGGGCTGCGCTATATGTTCCCACGGCGCATGGCGACGCTCGCGCCGACGATTCCCGGCCTGATCCGCATCCACGGTCTGGTCGCCGAAATGCCCGGCATCCGCAGCTATCTGGCAAGCGACCGGCGGCTGCCGTTCAACACCGACGGCATCTTTCGCCGCTATCCGGAACTCGACGCCGAATGACCAGCCGTGCGCAACGTCCCGCAGCGCGCATCCTGCTGCTCGACCCGGCGGATCATGTGCTGCTGTTTCGCTTTACCCCCGCCGATCGCCCGCCTTTCTGGTGCACGCCGGGCGGTGCGCTCGATCCGGGCGAGGCCTATGCCGCTGCTGCACGCCGCGAATTGTTCGAAGAATGCGGCCTGACGATCGATTGCGGGCCCGAAGTCGCCCGGCGCGTGGTCGAATTCACGACGCTCGAACACGTCCCCGTCCTTGCCGACGAACGCTATTTTTTGGTTCGCGCATCCACAAATGCGATCGATACGTCCAATCACACCGCGCTGGAACAGCGGGTAATGCGCGAATGGCGCTGGTTCACCCGCGCCGAAATCGCAGGCTGGCCCGAAGCGATTTTTCCCGAGGACCTCACCCAAATGCTGGAGCAGCTGGCATGACCGAAGATTTCTTTACCCAGACGATCACGCCCACCACCCACGATCTGGGCGGGTTCAAGGTGCATCGCACCCTCCCCTCGCGGCCGCGCACGATGGTAGGGCCGTTCATCTTCTTCGACCAGATGGGCCCTGCGCATCTGGAGGTCGGCAACGGCATCGACGTGCGCCCGCATCCGCACATCAATCTCGCCACCGTCACCTATCTGTTCGGCGGCGCGATCGATCATCGCGATTCGCTCGGCACCTTCGCCCGGATCGAACCGGGCGCGGTCAATCTGATGACGGCGGGGCACGGCATCGTCCATTCGGAACGCTCGCCCGGCGACGAGCGGGCAAAGGGCCCGGAGCTTTCGGGTATCCAGACCTGGCTCGCGCTGCCCGAAGCCGATGAGGAACGCGATCCGGCATTCGAACATGTCGCCGCCGCCGACCTGCCGATGATCAGCGATCATGGCGTCCGCGCGCGCGTCATCATGGGCAGCCTGTGGGGGATATCGGCGCCGACCACGACCTATGCCGACACCATCTATGCCGACATTATGCTAATGGCCGGCGGCAGTATCCCGATCGACGCCGATGCGGACGAGCGCGCGCTCTATGTCGCGGTCGGCGACGCAAGTTTTGACGGCATGCCGCTCCAGCAAAAGACGCTTTACGTCCTGCGTCCCGGCACCACCGGCACGCTGACGTCGCAGCGCGGCGGCCGCGTCATGCTGTGCGGCGGCGAAGCCTTTGCGACGCCGCGCCATGTCTGGTGGAACTTCGTTTCCTCGCGCCGCGACCGCATCGATCAGGCCAAACAGGATTGGAAAGCGGGCAACTTCCCGATCGTCCCCGATGACGACAAGGAATTTATCCCTATCCCTGAAGTGCCCAAGACCGTAAGCTATCCATAATAATAGCGTATCTGCCATTAACCAGCGGAGGGGAGGATGGCCGACTTCGACCTGCAGCGCGTCGCTTTGCCGACGGGCGTTTCGCTCGACGTCGCGGTGGAAGGAAATCCGGCCCATCCCCCGGTGATCCTGCTCCATGGGTTTCCCGAAAGCCATCGCACCTGGCGCTATCTGATTCCGGAACTGGCGCGCGATCATTTCGTCCTCGCGCCCGATCAGCGCGGCTATGCCCGTTCCTCCAAGCCCGAGGGCAAGGAGAAATATGCGCCGCACGAAATCCTGGCCGATCTGATCGCGCTCGCCGACCATTTCGATATCGGCAAATTCACGCTGTTCGGCCATGACTGGGGCGGCGCGATCGCATGGATGGCGGCGATCCTGCGGCCCGATCGCGTGGCACGGCTGGTCATCCTCAATGCGCCGCATCCGGTGATATTCCAGCGCAGCCTGATCGAAAATCCCGCGCAACGCGCCGCCAGCCAGTATATGCGGGTTTTCCGCGATCCCGGCTTTGAAAAGAACTTCACCGCAAAGGGAGCGGAAAAGTTTCTCGACGTCACCTTTGCCAGTCACGTCGAAGGCGGCATCGATCCTGAAGAGCGCGCTTATTATCTCGACCAATGGTCTCGGCCGGGCGCGCTGACCGCGATGCTCAACTGGTATCGCGCGAGCAGTATAGAAGTCCCGCCTGTCGATGCGAAGGTCGACAAGCCGACCTTCCCCATCCCCGATCTGCCGCCGGTGGCGATGCCGACGCTGGTGATATGGGGTATGAAGGACCCCGCGCTGCTGCCATGCCAGCTCGATGGTCTGGAGGACCATGTCCGCGACCTGACCATCGTCCGCGTGCCCGATGCCGGGCATTTCATTCCTTGGGAAAAGCCCGACGCCGTGATCGCGGCATTACGCCCCTGGCTGTCGGCGCAAACCCATCTGGCGAGCGGCTGAGGGAGGGGACCGTGGCAAGCACCTCTCCCGATGCGGTTAATCTGAGCGGTCAGGCGGTTGCGTTGCCAACGGGCGTCACGCTGAATGTCGCAAGCTTCGGCGATCGCGACGCGCCCGCCTTGATCCTGCTGCACGGCTTTCCCGAATCGCACCGCACCTGGCGCCATCAGTTGCTTGCGCTCGGGCTATCGCATTTCGTCATCGCGCCCGACCAGCGCGGCTATGGCCGATCGTCCAAACCGCCCGGGGTCGAAGCCTATGACGCAAAGCTGCTGATGGACGACATCATCGCGCTTGCCGATGCCTTCGGCCTGCGCGAATTCACGCTGATCGGCCATGATTTCGGCGGATCGCTGGCATGGTCGACGGCGATGCGGTTTCCCGAGCGGGTGCGTCGGCTGGCGGTGCTCAACGGTCCGCATCCCCTGATCATGCAACGCAGGTTGATCGACGACCCAGCCCAGCGCGCGGCGGCGCAGCATATGCGCCACTTTCGCGAGATGGCGAAGGACGGGGACCTTACCGACGCGGAAATGGCGGCATTTTTCCAGTCGCTGTTTGTCGATCATCTCAGGGCCGAAGTCTCCGAGGCCGAACGCGCACGCTATTTGGCCGAATGGCGCGATCCGGGCCGGATGACGGCGATGTGCAACTGGTATCGCGCCGCGCGAATCTTCGTTCCCCCTCCGGGCGAAGATACGGCCCGGCCGGAATGGATCGACGGCCCCTTTCCGATGATTTCCCAGCCGGCATTGGTGTTATGGGGCATGCGCGATCGCGGGCTGCTGCCCTCTCTGATCGACGGGCTGGAAAATCTCGCGCCCGATCTCACGGTGTTACGCTTTCCCGATGCAGGGCATTTCCTGCCATGGGAAGCGCCCGAGGAAGTGAGCCGCGCATTGACCGCCTGGCTCCGCCGAACCCCGATAAAACCCTATCAAAGCTGATCCGCACCGCCCGTTTCGATCGCTTCGATCCACTGGCCGTGCGCATGCGCGCTCGCCAATAGGGCAAAACCCTCCGGCCCGGGCCAGCTGCGCACCCGCACCTCCTGCCGTTGGCGCACGCGATCGGGCTCCATCATCACCCATGCCAGCGGCCGCTGCGGACCGGCGTTAGCCCCCGCACGCGCCATCGCCGCTTCGATCCGCTGTCGCCCCGATTCGGGCAGATATTGCCAGACCACCGAATGCATCAGCACGCGCGTCACGCCGTCGTCCTGCGGTTCGGCCAGCCGCGCGTCGATCCAGTCGGCCGCATCGGCAGCATCGAGCCGCACCGGTCGTTCGCGAATCATCGCGATCGCCCGCTCGAGCCGCGCCTGCCGTTCCGGCTGATCGGCCCAGATATAGGCGGCCAGCCGCGTCTGCGCCGCAGGATCGCTCAGGTCGATCGGACGCACATCGCATCCCCGCACGCTTTCGATGCGGATCGGCACGTCGGGCGGCGGCGGCCCACGCCATTCGGGCCGGATCGTCACCGGCGAATCGCAGGGCCCCACCGTCACGCCGCCCAGATCGAAGCGATAGCGGTCGATCAGCAGATTGAGCCCCGCGCTCGACCCGATTTCGAGCAGCTCCATCCGCGGTCCATGACGCCGGGCGATTTCCAGCAGCCCCGTCATCAGCGCGCCCGATCGCGCCGGTTCATTGGTCTGCGGCGGCCCATCGAGCCAGGGGAGAAGCGCCGCGTCATGCCGGATCAGCGCGTCGGCGAGAACGATCGCAACCGCATCGGGATCGACCAATTCGCCCGAAAAGACGCGCGCCAGTTCCGGCGCGGCGCCGCTCTGCGCCAGCGCATGCAGCCCGCCGACGGTACGCAGCGGCAGCGCGTCTGCAGTCGGCTCCCCCGGCCAGTTCAGGATGCGCGATCCTGTACGGCTTTCGGGCGTCACGCATGCCGCCATCGCCGCGCAGATCCGCGCGGTGATCGGCGCGTCCATCGCGGCGCAATAGCCCTGCTGGATCAGAAACGCCTCGCGATTTGCCGCTTCGTTCGCCATTGCCGTCCTCCGCAGGCTTGTTGCGCCCGCGCCGCCCCCCAAGTAAAGCCCCGCTGCCCATGACCGATCCGATCATCCTCGCCGTGCCCAAGGGGCGCATTTTGGAAGAAGCGCTGCCGCTGCTCGCGCAGGTCGGCATCGTTCCCGAACCCGATTTCGGCGACAAGAACAGCCGCGCCCTGCGCTTTCGCACCAACCGGCCCGATATCGACCTGATCCGCGTCCGCGCGTTCGACGTGGCGACCTTCGTCGCGCATGGTGCTGCGCAGCTCGGGATCGTCGGATCGGACGTGCTCGCCGAATTCGATTATTCGGAACTCTACGCCCCGGTCGATCTGGGCATCGGCCATTGCCGCATCTCGGTCGCCGAGCCCGCCGATCTGGCGGCAAAGGACGATCCGCGCGGCTGGAGCCATGTCCGCATCGCGACCAAATATCCGCACATCACCCGCGCGCATTTCGAAAAGCGCGGCGTTCAGGCCGAATGCGTCAAGCTGAACGGCGCGATGGAACTCGCGCCCAAGCTGGGGCTGGCCCCGCGCATCGTCGACCTCGTCTCGTCGGGCCGCACGCTCAAGGAAAACGGGCTGGTCGAAGTCGAAGTGATCGAGAATGTCACGTCGCGACTGATCGTCAATCGCGCCGCGTTCAAGACCCGCGCCGCCGAAGTGGTGCCGCTGGTCGATGGCTTCCGCAAGGCCGTGGAAAGGGAGACGGCGTGATCCGCCTCGACGCCACTGCGCCCGATTTCGCCGCCGCCTTTACCGATCTGGTCAACGCCCGGCGCGAGGCCGATGAAGATGTCGCGCGCGACGTTGCCGCGATCATCGCGCGCGTCCGTAACGAAGGCGATGCCGCGCTCGCCGAACTGACCGTCAAATTCGACGGCCATGACCTCGATGCGGGCGGCTGGCGCGTCGAAGCCGAAGCCTGCAAGGCCGCGTTCGACACGCTCGACAGTGATCTGCGCGCCGCGCTCGAACTCGCGGCGGAACGCATCCGCAGCTATCACGCGGCACAAAAGCCCGCCGACAGCGACACGACCGACGCGCAGGGCATCCGCCTTGGCGCACGCTGGCGCGCCGTCGATGCCGCGGGCGTCTATGTCCCCGGTGGCCGCGCCGCCTATCCGTCTTCGGTGCTGATGAATGCGATTCCCGCCAAGGTAGCGGGCGTCGAACGGCTCGTCATGGTCACGCCGACGCCGCGCGGCGAAACCAACGCCCTCGTCCTCGCCGCCGCGCATCTTGCCGGCGTCGATGAAGTGTGGCGCGTCGGCGGTGCGCAGGCCATCGCCGCGCTCGCCTATGGCACCGACCGGATCGCGCCGGTCGACGTCGTCACCGGCCCCGGCAATGCCTGGGTCGCCGAAGCCAAGCGCCAGCTCTACGGCGTCGTCGGCATCGACATGGTCGCCGGCCCCAGCGAAATCGTCGTCGTAGCCGACGGCGCGAATGATCCGCGATGGATCGCCGCCGACTTGCTGAGTCAGGCCGAACATGATCCGACCAGCCAGTCGATCCTGTTCACCGACGACACTGATTTCGCCGATGCCGTCGCGCGCGAAGTCGATGCGCAGATCGCAACGCTTGCCACCGGCGCGACGGCGCGGACCAGCTGGGACGCGAATGGCGCGATCATCACCGTGCCGATGCTGGCCGACGCGATACCGCTGGTTGATCGCCTCGCGCCCGAACATCTCGAACTTGCGTGCGACGATCCCGAAACGCTGTTCGCACAGGTGCGCCATGCCGGGTCGGTGTTCCTCGGCCGCTATACGCCGGAAGCGGTCGGCGATTATGTCGCCGGTCCGAACCACGTCCTGCCCACTGGCCGGCGCGCACGCTTTGCGTCCGGCCTGTCGGTGCTCGATTATATGAAGCGAACCAGCTTCCTTGCGCTCGACGCCGATGGGCTGGCCGCGATCGGCCCCGCCGCCGTCGCGCTGGCCGGTGCCGAAGGGCTCCCCGCCCACGCCCGATCGGTGGCGATCCGGCTCGGCCAATAGCCGCCGATTTGCACGCGCGCCGCACGCTCCCCATCTTTCTGAAGTAACAAGAGAAAGACAGGAGAGCCGTCATGGCCGGCGGATGGGCGCGCGATGGCGCGGTTCAGGATCAGATCGACGATACGGTGAGCGATGCCGTGTCCGAAGCGCGCGCGCGGATGCCGACGGGCGAAAGCCTCGAATATTGCGCGCTGTGCGGCGAGGATATTCCCGAAAAACGGCGCAAGGCACTGCCTGGCGTGCGGCTCTGCGTCGATTGCCAGGCCGAACGCGACCGCGCGCATCGCGCCGGCGGCTTCAATCGACGCGGCAGCAAGGACAGCCAGCTTCGTTAGCGACCAGCGTTAAGCGCCTTTTGCTTTGCCTTGAGCGCGGCTCGCCTCTATCTCGCCCCGATCATGCCGAGCAATACCGCAAAATCCCGTTCCAGGGCGCGCGCCGCAGCGCGTCTCGCCGCCGTTCAGGCGCTCTACCAGCAGGAGATGGAGGGCACGCCGCTGCCCCGCCTCCTGACCGAATTTCATCAGCATCGGCTGGGTGCAGTGATCGAAGACGTCGAATATGCCGATGCCGACGTCACGTTCTTCGACGACCTCGTCACCGGCGTCGATGCACGCCGCGAAGAGATCGATACGCTGATCGCGGCCAAACTCGCCGCCGACTGGTCGCTCGACCGGCTCGACAAGCCGATGCGCCAGATCTTGCGCGCCGGCACCTATGAGCTGATCGCCCGCGCCGATGTGCCGACCGGCGCGGTGATCAACGAATATCTCGACGTGACCGACGCCTTTTACGACCGCCGCGAAAAGGGCTTCGTCAACGGCCTGCTCGACGCCATCGCCAAACAGGCACGAACATAATCATGCAGGAAGCCGACTTTATCGAAGCGCTGCGCGCGCTCCCCATGCACCCTGCCGCACGTGGCCTGACCGATGACAGCGCGGTGCTGGTCGATGGCCGTGTGCTGACCACCGACATGATCGTCGAAGGCGTGCATTTCCTGTCCGACGATTCGCCTGCCGACGTCGCGTGGAAACTGCTGGGCGTGAACCTGTCCGATCTGGCGGCGAAGGGCGCCAAGCCCGAAGGCGTGCTGATCGGCTATACGCTGTCCGAGGACGATACCTGGAACCGCGCCTTTGTCGATGGGCTGGGCGAAGCGCTCCGCCATTATTCGGTGCCGCTGCTGGGCGGCGATACCGTGTCCGCGCCCGCAGGCATGCCGCGCAGCTTTTCGCTGACCGCGCTGGGCAAGAGCGCGCGTGCGCCGCATCGCGACGGGGCACAGGCGGGCAACGCGCTGTGGGTCACCGGGACGCTGGGCGATGCCGGCGCGGGACTTGCGATCGCAAGGGGCGGCAACGGCCCGACGGCGCTGGTCGAACGCTATCGCCGGCCGATGCCGCGCGTCGCAGAGGGTCAGGCGCTGGCACGGCAGGTCCATGCGATGATGGACGTTTCCGACGGGCTGCTGATCGATGCCACGCGCATGGCAAAGGCGAGCGGCGTTGCCGTGACGATCGACCTCGCGACCCTTCCGCTCTCGCCCGAGCTGATCGAATTCGCAGGCGACGATCGCGAAGTCCGTATCGCCGCCGCTACGGCGGGGGACGATTACGAATTGCTGTTCGCGCTGCCCGAAGGATCGATGCCCGCAGTGCCCGCAACCCGGGTCGGCATATTCTCCGCCGGCGAAGGCATCACGCTGATCGACGGCGAGGACGAAGTCGACATGCCCGAAACACTGGGATTCGAGCACGGCTGAGCCGGTTCAGGAGTTTCTTGCGCTAACCCGCGCCCCCCGATAGCCTCTCCCTGCTCGGTATCCGGCAATCAGACCGGAGCCAGAGAGAGGATGACAGGGGAAGGAACGCTCCAAAATGACAATCGTCTATCTTGCCATCGCCTGCGGCATCATTGCCGTGGTCTATGGCTTCGTGACCAGCGGACAAGTGCTGAGGGCACCCGCCGGCGACCAGAAAATGCAGGATATCGCTGCCGCAATTCAGGAAGGCGCCAAGGCCTATCTGGGGCGGCAATATCGCACCATCGCCATTGTCGGCGTGATCGTGGCGGTGATTCTGTTCTTCACGCTCGGCATCCGCTCGACCATCGGCTTCGCATTGGGAGCGATCCTTTCCGGCGCGGCGGGCTTTGTCGGCATGAACATTTCGGTGCGCGCCAATGTCCGCACTGCCGAAGCCGCACGCACCTCGCTGCAGGGCGGTCTCACCCTCGCTTTCCGTTCGGGCGCGATCACCGGCATGCTGGTGGCGGGCCTGGGCCTGCTCGCGATATCGGTGATCTTCTGGTACATCGTCGGCGTCGAAGGGCATGCCGCCAACGGTCGTGAAGTGATCGAGGCGCTCACCGCACTGGCATTCGGCGCGTCGCTGATTTCGATCTTCGCGCGTCTGGGCGGCGGCATCTTTACCAAGGCCGCAGATGTCGGCGCCGATCTGGTCGGCAAGGTCGAAGCAGGCATTCCCGAGGATGACCCCCGCAACCCGGCGGTGATCGCGGACAATGTCGGCGACAATGTCGGCGACTGCGCGGGCATGGCCGCCGATCTTTTCGAAACCTATGTCGTCACGATCGGCCTCACCATGGTGTCGATCGCGCTGCTTGTGCACGGGCTTGCGCCCGACATGTTGCTTGCGATCATGAGCCTGCCGCTGATCGTCGGCGGGGTGTGCATCGTGACGTCGATCATCGGCACCTACTTCGTGCGTCTGGGCAAGAGCCAGTCGATCATGGGCGCGCTCTACAAGGGCTTTTTCGCCACCGCGTTGTTGTCGATCCCGGCAATCTATGCCGTCACCAGCGCGGCGCTCGGCGACATGTCGGCGCCGATCGGCGGCGGCTCGGGCCTTGAAACCGCACTCGATTCGATGGACCTTGGCGCGATCGCCGCCACGGTTGCCGGGCCCAGCTTTACCGGCTGGGATCTGTTCATCTGCATGATGATCGGGCTTGCCGTCACCGGCCTGCTGGTATGGATCACCGAATATTATACCGGCACCGAATATCGCCCGGTCCGTTCGATCGCCAAGGCATCGGTAACCGGCCACGGCACCAACGTCATTCAGGGGCTGGCGATCAGCCTTGAATCGACGGCGCTGCCGACTCTGGTGATCGTCGTCGCGGTGATCGCCACCTATCAGATCGCGGGCATCATCGGCATCGCCTTTGCGGCAACTTCGCTGCTGGCGCTGGCCGGCATGGTGGTCGCGCTCGATGCCTATGGTCCGGTGACGGACAATGCCGGCGGTATCGCCGAAATGGCGGGCCTGCCCGACGATGTCCGTACCCGCACCGACGCGCTCGATGCGGTGGGCAACACGACCAAGGCCGTTACCAAGGGCTATGCGATCGGTTCGGCGGCGCTGGCCGCGCTCGTGCTGTTCGGCGCGTACACGACCGACCTCAAACATTATGCAACCGAGCTGGGCCTCACCGGCGACGTCGATTTCAGCCTGTCGAGCCCCTATGTGGTCGTCGGCCTGCTGCTCGGCGCGCTGCTGCCCTATCTGTTCGGCGCATTCGGCATGACCGCCGTAGGCCGCGCCGCCGGTTCGGTGGTCGAGGACGTCCGCACCCAGTTCCGCGACGATCCGGGCATCATGGCGGGCACCAGCCGCCCCAATTACGGGCGGACGGTCGATATCGTCACCAAGGCGGCGATCAAGGAAATGATCATCCCGTCGCTGCTGCCGGTGCTGGCGCCGGTGGTGGTCTATTTCGTGGTGATGTGGGTGGCGACCGCAGGCGCTCCCGATCCGCTGCCGATCGAGTTCGCCAGCGCCGAAGCCTATGGCCGCAGCCAGGGCTTCGCCGCAGTCGGCGCTCTGTTGCTCGGCGTGATCGTCTCGGGTCTGTTCGTCGCCATTTCGATGACTTCGGGCGGCGGCGCATGGGACAATGCCAAGAAATATATCGAGGACGGCCATCACGGCGGCAAAGGCAGCGAAGCCCATAAGGCAGCGGTGACCGGCGACACGGTCGGCGATCCGTACAAGGATACGGCGGGGCCCCCCCGCCAACCCACGAACAAAAAAAACCAAAA
>PAOI01000034.1 GCA_002707985.1 Sphingomonas sp.
CGGCACCGGGCTGGCGTCCAGGCACGACGCCATGCGTGCGGCCAGCCCCTCTGGCGCGGATGCAGGCGATTTGCCAGCAACCTTCGATAAGCCCTTGGCGAGTTTGACGATATTGACGCCGCCGCGCATCAGGCGGAGCCACTCCTTCGGGTCTTTCAGCTTCGCCGCATAGCGCGCCTTGATCGCGGCGGCGGGCGGCGTATCGCTTTCTCTCTCGATCACCCAGGGGTTGGCGAGCAACAGCGCATCGCACCCGGCATGTTCGTGGAAAAAGGCAAGCGAGGTCGCCGCATCGCAATTGCCGAACGCGACCAGCCGCTCCACCTGCGGCGCATGTTCGCGAAAGGCGGCGACTGCGGCCGCCATGTCGTCGCGCGTCGTCTCGAACCCGCCATTTTCGCCGGTCGAATCGCCGATCCCGCGCCGGTCATAGCGGAAGACGGGAACGCCCAGCTCGGCCGCCACCTGCTGCGCCAGCAATGCCTGCCCGCGATGCGCGCCGATGCGGATTTCATTGCCGCCCGATACGATCAGCAGTCCGGTGGTGCCCGGCGCTTCGTCCAGCGTCCCGATCAGCGTCTCGCCGCCGCAGGAGAATTCGATCAGCTTTCGCATGCGCGCACCCATGCGGCGATATCGTCGGCGATCTTCTCTGCCAGAGCCGGATCATTATCCGGCTCGGCCCGGCGCCACAGCGGGGCGCCCGCAATCTTGTGATCGGCGGGCTTGGCATCGGTTTCGAGCCGCACGACACGCGCGCCCTCGGTTCCCGGCGCAGCTTCCGGCATCTCGGCGAGTAGCGTCGGTGACAGCAGATTGCCCGCCAGTTCCACCGGATCGGTAGCTTCCTTGAGCGATGCCGGATCGAAACTCTCGCCGGCCTCGCGCGCCGCAGCCTGTCGGGTACGCACCAGTTCGCGCAGCTGATCGGCGCCGGTCATCGGCGCGAAATGCCACCGGCCCGCAAGCTGCGCATCGCCATCCAGCAACGTCCCGCTGCGTATCGCCAGGCCATATGCGCTCCGCCCTTCGCCAAGCGGTAGGGCACATGCCGCCGCAAAGGCACTCCTGCCCCGGGCGAGGGTAAAGGTGGAAGTCGGCGCACCACTCTCCCCCTGACCCGGCATGTCGGGCAGCGCGCTCGCCACGCCACGCTCCGCCAGCGCACGCAGGATCGTAACCAGGAACGCACGCGTCCGGTTCGCTTCTTCGAACAGCGGCAGTGCCGCGACTATGACCGGGCCGGTGTCGGGGCCGAAGCGCAACATCGCTTCGCGTCCGCCGTCCCAGTCATAATGGGATATCATTTGAGCGCCTTGTCCGCGGCATATCGGGTCAGCGCGCCAAAGGTTTCGAGCATTTCGCCGTCGACTTCATCATCCTCGATGATGATGCCCAGCCGGTCTTCCAGCTCGGTCAGCACGCCCGCGACTGCCATCGAATCCAGTTCGGGCAGCGCGCCGAACAGCGGTGTATCGCTGTCGAACGCCGCCGCGCGTTCCTCGCTGAGCCCCAGCGTATCGCGCAGCACGGCGCGAACGGTCGTCTGGACGGTGTCGTAACCTTCAGGGAGCATTGTCATCAGACCCGATTGGATATTGGCCGAGGCCACCTAGAGGCTAAGCCTTCTGCGGACAAGTCCGAGCAGATGGCGCAATAGTCCCGGCCATGATGCGGGATGCCGGGGATTCCAGCAATCGATGCGCCACATCTTGCGCGCGCCGTCCATCCACTCGGCCTTATAGGGCTCGTTGCCGGTGCCGTAATCGATCACCTGCGGACGGTCCTGCTCGATCACGTGCCGGAACATCGCCTCGCTCAATATCGTGCCGGGGGAGAGGTCTTTGGCGTCCTCGCGATAGGCAAGCTTGTGGATCGTCGCGCGGCCATTTTCGACATGCCATAGCTGCGCGGCGATCGGCACACCGTCCTTGCTGGCGATGCCCAGCCGCAGCGCGCTTGCGTCACCTTCGGTTTCGGCGAAGTCGCGCATGAAATCCCAACTGCCTTCCTCGGGCTTCCAGCTCGCTTCGTAAATCGCGCGATAGGCATCCCATGCGGCGGCATCGAACCGGCGATGGATTGCGATGTCGAGCCCCGCCTTCTTCCCCTTGCGCCGCGCGGTGCTGCGCAACTGGCCGGGGCGCGATGCCCAATAGGTATCGAAATCGGCGGGCGGCTGCACTTCCCAGGTGACGGTGGCTGGACTGACGGCGGTTATCCATCCCGCCCTGCGAAACGCCGCGCGAATGGGGTCCGGGTCAGCGACCGGAGACATGCTGATATGCGACAGGTTTTTCAGCTGCGCCGCCAATGGCGCGAGCAGCAACATGCCTTCGCCGCTGGCCACCGGCTGAAAATCGAGCGTGTACCAGCTGGCCAGTGCCTGTGCCTTGCTGCCTTTTCTGGCGAGAAACAGCCACAGCGCGGTATCCCCGGCGCGCGCGCGGGCGACGAGCGGCCTGCCCGGCACGGGGCACAGCGCCGCGGTACGCCGAAACCAGTCGATCCGGTCATAGACACGCGGCTGATGCGCACGATCGAGCGCGTCCCCGGCATCGGCCGCGACGGCATCCAGATCGTCGAACAACTTTACGTCAACACTCATCGGTTTATTCCGGTAACCGCGCTTTTCACCAAAGGGAACTAGGCGAACGCAATGACGAAAGGCTTAAGCCCGCAAACCGAGCCGCTCGACCGGCTGACTCTGCGTGGCGCATCGGAGGCGCCGGCGCTGGTCGACAAGGCGGGCGTGCTCGACTTTGCCGGGCTGGAGCAGGCTGTCGGGGCGGTTGCCGCATGGCTGCGCGCGCAGGGGCTCGTGCCGGGCGATCGCGTCGCCAGCTGGCTCGCCAAGACGCGGCTTGCCTGCATCATGCCGCTGGCCGCCGCGCGGGCGGAGTTGATTCATGTTCCGGTAAATCCGCTGCTCAAACACGCGCAGGTTGCCCATATCCTGCGCGACAGCGGCGCGCGGATGATCATCGGCGGGGCAGGGCGGCTGGATACGCTGCAAGCGGGCGACCAGCCCGAGGAATGCATCGCGGTGCTGGAAAGCGAAGTGCCGCTGACCGGTGCGGGATTGCCGCCTTCGCCGGCGGATCGCGACACATCGAAGCTCGTGGCGATCCTTTACACATCCGGCTCGACCGGACGTCCCAAGGGGGTGATGCTCAGCCACGCCAATCTCTGGCTCGGCGCGGTCAGCGTCGCCACCTATCTGAAGGTCGTCCCATCTGATCGAATCCTCGCGGTGATGCCGCTCAGCTTCGATTATGGCCAGAACCAGCTGCTTTCGAGCTGGTATGCAGGCGCGAGCGTGGTCCCGCTCGATTACCTAACCCCGCGCGACGTGGTGAAGGCGGTCGAGCGGTTCGAAGCCAACAGCCTGCCGGGCGTTCCGCCGCTCTGGGTGCAACTGCTCGAGGCCGAATGGCCGCCCGAAACCGCCGCGCGATTGAAACGCCTCACCAATACCGGCGGCGCGCTGACGCCGCGACTGGTGCGCGGGCTGCGCGCGCTGTTCCCGCAGGCGGATCTCTACGCGATGTACGGCCTGACCGAGGCCTTTCGCTCGGCCTATCTCGATCCGGCGCTGATCGATACGCATCCGGATTCGGTGGGTAGCGCCGTGCCCTTTGCGGAGGTCATGATCGTCCGTCCCGACGGCAGCCGCGCCGGACCCGATGAGCCCGGCGAGCTGGTCCATGCCGGGCCGCTGGTCGCGCAGGGATATTGGCAGGACGCCGAACGCACTGCGCAACGCTTCAAGCCTGCTCCCGCCTTCTCCGAATATGGCGGCATGGCGGTCTGGTCGGGCGACACGGCGATGGTGGGCAGCGATGGCCTGCTTCGCTTTGTCGGTCGCGACGATGAGATGATCAAATCGGCGGGCAATCGCATCAGCCCGACCGAGATCGAGGACGCGGTGCTCGCGGGCGGCGAAGTCGCCGAATGCGCGGTGTTCGGCGTACCCGATCCGCGGCTCGGTCAGGCGATTGTCGTCATTGCCCGCGCCGAGGGCGATCCCGACGCCGCCGAAGCATCGGTGCGCGAACGGTTGCGGCGCGAATTGCCGAGTTTCCAGCAGCCGCAACGCTATCGCTGGCAGGCGGAATTGCCGCGCAATCCCAATGGCAAGCTCGATCGGACTGCGCTGCGGCTGTCGCTGATCGAAACCAACCCGGCGGAGGCGCGGGTATGAGCAAACCCACCGGACCGATCCCGCCGCAATTTGCGGAGCAGGAGCAACTGACCATCGGCGGCAGGACCGCCGAACAATGGGTGGCGGAGGCCGGCGACACTCCGCTCTTCGTCTATGACGTCGGCGCGATCGGCGATCGGCTCGCCCGGTTGCGCGCCGCGCTGCCGGAAATCGTCGACATCCATTACGCCGTGAAGGCGAATCCCTGGGAGCCGCTGCTCGCGCAGGTGGCGCCGATGGTAGGCGGGCTCGACGTCGCTTCGGCGGGGGAGATGGTCAAGGCACTGGCGGTGAAGCCTGCCGACCACATCAGCTTTGCCGGCCCGGGCAAGCGCGACGACGAACTTGAAGCGGCGATCTGGGCTGGCGTGACGCTTAATGCCGAATCCGCAGGCGAAGTCGATCGTGCGCTGCGGATCGGAAAGCGGCTCGATCTCGCGCCGCAAATCGCCATTCGCGTCAATCCCGATTTCGAACTGCGTGGTTCGGGCATGAAGATGGGGGGACGAGCTTCCCCCTTCGGCATCGATGTCGCCAGCGTTCCGGCTCTTGTCCGCAAGCTGATCGATGCGGGCGCGCAATGGCGCGGTTTTCATATCTTCGCCGGATCGCAGTCTCTCGATACGGCGGCGATTATCGAAACCCAGGCGGCGACGGTGGATCTGGCGGCGCGGCTTGCAGCCGAGGCAGGCGCGGTGCCGCCTCTCGTCAATCTGGGCGGCGGCTTCGGCATTCCCTATTTCCACGGCGATACGCCGGTGGATATCGCCGCAATCGGCGAAGCATTGTCGGAAAAGCTCGCAAATCTTCCCGAAAATCTGGCGGGATCGCGATTCGCGATCGAGCTCGGGCGGTGGATTGTCGGCGAAGCGGGCGTGTATCTGACGCGGATCATCGATATCAAAACCAGCGGCGAAGAGACATTCTGGGTCGTCGATGGCGGGCTCAATCACCAGCTCGCGGCGAGCGGCAATTTTGGTACGGTGGTGCGGCGCAACTATCCAATTGCGGTCGCCGATCGGCTAAATGCCGAAGGTGACACGGAAACTTCGGTCGTCGGACCGCTTTGCACACCGCTCGATCGGCTCGGCGATCGGGTGTTGCTGCCCAGGGCGGAAGTCGGCGATCTGATCGCGATCTTCTGTGCGGGCGCGTATGGCGCTTCCGCCAGCCCTGTGGGCTTCCTGGGGCACCCGCCCGCGCGGGAAATCCTCGCAAACGCGAAAAACTCCTAACGCTAATTTAACCCGTTCCCGGGCATAGCGAACAGCATCCTGCGTGGAATGCCGTCGAGACGTCGTCGGCCGGTTCCCGCGCAGGGAAGGAGGTTCGGGAATGCGTTTCGTGAAGACAGGCCGGATATTGCTGCTGCCGATTGTCGCGGCAATGCTGCTTGCCGGATGCATGGGCGGGGGCGGACGTCCCGAACTGCCGCCTGCCGGTTTCGTCGCCGGATCCGACGCTCCGGGCGAAGAATATATCATCGGCCCGCTCGACCAACTTCAGGTGTTTGTCTGGCGCAATCCCGAGCTTTCCGCGCAGGTTCAGGTGCGTCCCGACGGGCGCATCACGACGCCGCTGATCAGCGACATGCCCGCGGTCGGCAAGACGCCGTCGATGCTCGCCGACGATATCAAGATCGCGCTCAGCGAATATATCAACGACCCGATCGTATCGGTGATCGTCCAGAATTTCTCCGGCACGTCGAGCCAGCAGATCCGCATCGTCGGCGCGACCGAAAAGCCAGCGTCGATTCCCTATCGCGCGAACATGACGATCCTCGACGCGCTGATCGCGGTTGGTGGGCTTTCCGAATTTGCGTCGGGCAATCGTGCGCGGCTGGTGCGTTTCGACCGGGCGAGCGGGCGTCAGCGCGAATATGGGCTGCGGCTGTCGGACCTGATGAAGAATGGCGACACCAGCGCCAATGTCCGCCTGGAACCGGGTGATGTGATCATCATCCCGGAAAGCATGTTTTAACGGAGAGCGTAGCGGGCATGGGCAGTCTGTACGACGAGATACGCGCCGCGCTGCATGCGGTATGGAGGCGCCGCTGGATCGCGCTGGCAGTGGCCTGGGCCCTGTGCCTGGCTGGCTGGTTCGTCGTGTCTCAGATCCCGAACAGCTATGAATCGAGCGCCCGCATCTTCGTGCAGCTGCGCCAGATGCTGCCCAATCAGTCGAACACCAACCAGATCCAGCAGCAGCGCGATGTCGATCGCGTTCGTCAGACTCTGACCTCTGCGGTCAATCTGGAAAAGGTCGTTCGTGGCACGGCGCTGTCGCGGACCGTATCGACCGATCAGGACGTTGCCGATCGCATCGCCGGGCTGCAATCGGCGATCAAGGTCGTCGCGCAGCAGGATAATCTGTTTCAGATCAGTGCCACCTCCAGCGATCCCAAGATCGCCCAGGCGGTGGTGCAGAAGCTGATCGACATCTTCGTCGACGACAATCTGTCGAACGAGCGCAATGAATCGACGCAACAGCTGGCGTTCCTCGACGAACAGCTGGCTCAGCGCCAGCGTCAGCTTCAGGAAGCCGAATCGAAGCGCGCGGAATTTCAGTCGCAATATCTCTCCGCGCTGCCCGGCACCGGATCGTTGAGCGACCGGATTTCGGCGGCGCGCACCCAGCTCGCACAGGTGGAAAGCGACCTTGCCGCCGCGCAGAGCAGCCTCAACGCCGTCAATGCCCAGATGGCCGGAACGCCCGCAACCGTCGCCAGCGGCGGTGGTGCGGCGGTCGGCCCGGCGCGTGCTCGGGTTGCGGCGATCCAGGGCCAGCTTGCCGAAGCGCGTGCGCGCGGCTGGACCGACAACCATCCCGATGTGAAGGCGCTGCTAAGCCAGCTTGCTGCGGCGCGTGCCGCTGCGCGCAACGAGCCGGCAGGCGCGGTATCGGGAGGCACGACCAACCCGCTCTATCTGTCGCTGCGGTCAATGCAGGCCGACAAGGCGGCGCAGGTCGCGGCGCTGAACCAGCGCAAGCAACAGATACAGAGCGACCTGGCCCAGCTTCAGGGCAAGCTCAGCGACGAACCCGGCGTTGCCGCCGAACAGGCGCAGATCGAACGC
Organism: Sphingomonas sp.; assembly: GCA_002707985.1. Classification (GTDB taxonomy): domain Bacteria; phylum Pseudomonadota; class Alphaproteobacteria; order Sphingomonadales; family Sphingomonadaceae; genus Sphingomonas. The sequence goes on from PAOI01000034.1 coordinate 7,282, forward strand.
GATTACAGCGTGCTCAAGGACCAGTATGACCAGCTGCTCGCCCAGCGCGAACAGGTCAGCCTGCAGGCACAGGCCCAGACGCAGACCGGTGCCGTGAAATTCAGTGTGATCGATCCGCCCACCGCGCCACGCACGCCGACGTCGCCCAATCGTCCGATGCTGCTGGCCGGGGGGCTGGTGGTCGGCCTGTTCGGCGGGCTGGGCGTCGCGTTCGGCCTGTCGCGTCTGCAGACGACATTCACCGACGCGCGCAAGCTTGAGCGGTCCAGCGGCATGCCGGTGATCGGTTCGATCGGCGAAATCGTGACCGATGCCCAACGGGCGTTGCGGCGTCGTCGGCTGATGCTGTTCGCGGGTGGTACGCTGGCGCTGTTGGTGGCCTTTGTCGGCCTTGTCGGCGTCGAATTCATTCAACGCGGCATGGCGGCGTGAGGGGGCAGGCATGAACGATTCCACCCCCCGCCGGTACAAGGGCACGCTGCTTGAGCGTGCGGCCGAATTCTATCGCTATGCCGATGCGGCGCCGGTCCAGCCTGCGCAGCAGGAAATGCCGGTTCAGGCGCCACCTCCCGCACCTGTACCCGCCCCAGCCGCGCCGCCGATATTCGAAGCGCCGCAGGAGCCGGCAGGGCCGGTCCTGCGCCGCGGAAGCGATGCCGCGATCGAAACGCCGGCGCCGGAGATGACGCCTGCACCTGCGGCGCCCGCCCCGGCACCGACCACGCCGGTGGCAACGCCGGTTCCCGCCGCGCTGTCCGAACCGACGATGCGTTCGGGTCGTCGCCGCGTGGCGATCGACCGCGAGCGTCTCGCCGAACAGGGGCTGATCGTTCCGGGCAGCACGATCACGTCGCTTGCCGAGCAATTTCGCCTGGTGAAGCGCCAGCTGCTGCTTACCGCGCGCGCCGTTGCCGGTGCCGATGCCGACAGCGCACGCATGGTGCTGGTCGGTTCGGCGCGTCCGAACGAAGGCAAGACCTTCTGCGCGATCAATCTGGCGCTTTCGCTGGCGGCGGAAAAGGACGTCGAGATCCTGCTGGTCGATGCCGATTTCGCCAAGCCCGATGTGCTCCGGCGACTGGGTGTCGAACAGGGGCCGGGGCTGCTCGACGTGCTCTCGGGCGCGGTTGCCGATGTCGAGGATTGCGTCGTGGAAACCGACATTCCTCAGCTGACCCTGCTTCCCGCAGGCACCAAATCGGCAAGCGACACCGAATTGCTGGCCAGCGATCACGCGCATGCGGTTCTCGCCGGGCTCGCGCGCGCCAATCCGCGCCGCTACGTGATTTTCGATACGCCACCGGTGCTGGCGGCGTCGCCCGCTTCGGTGCTCGCGCTCCATGTCGGCCAGGTGATGCTGGTGGTGCGCGCCGACCAGACGACCGAAACCGACCTGCGCGAAGCCGTCGCGATGGTCGATGCGTGCGAGCATGTGCAGCTCGTTCTCAACGGCGTTTCGTTTCAGCCGGGCGGATATCGCTTCGGCAAATATTATGAGGATGCGGGCGCATGACCGCCGGAACACCCAGTTACAGCCGCATGCGGCGCGTGCGGATCGAATGGCTCGGCAGCGCCGCGATCGGCGCGCTGGTGCTGGCGGCAAGCCCTGCCTATGCGCAATCGAACAGCGGGCGCCATGTTCAGATCCGGCCGCATATCGATGTCGGACAGGTGCTGAGCGCGGACCTTCAGAGCGGCGACGTTCTGACCTATACCAGCGTCGGTGCGGGCGTGGACGCGTCGGTGCAGACGCGGCGCGTGCAGGTACAGCTCAGCTACAATTATACGCACCAGTTTTCCTATGACAGCAACACCGCCGATGGCGATGTCCATTCGGGTCTGGCGCGGGCTGCCGTTGCCGTTGCGCCGGGCTTCACGATCGAAGCAGGCGGCATCGCCACGCGGGCGCGATCGGATATTCGCGGCGATGCGGCGCTCAACACCAGCGATCCGACCGCTAGCAACGTCAGCCAGATCTATTCGGCCTATGCCGGCCCCACGCTGTCGACGCATGTCGGCGCGCTCAACGTCAATGCGGGCTATCGCTTCGGCTATGTCCGGGCGGAAGCGCCGGATTCGACCGGGGTCGCGCCCGGAGCGCCGCAACTCGATGTCTATGACGATTCGACGTCGCAGATGGCGAATGCCAGCGTCGGCTTTGCGTCGGGCACCGTCCTGCCCGTCGGCGTCACTGTCAGCGGCGCGTGGGAGCGCGAGGATGCCGGGCAGCTCGACCAGCGGTACGAAGGCAAATATGGCCGTGGCGACGTGGTAATCCCGGTTGCGCGCAGCGTCGCCGTGGTCGGCGGCGTCGGATATGAGAGCATCCAGATCAGCCAGCGCGACGCGCTGCTCGACGGTTCGGGCGATCCGGTTACCGACAGTGCGGGCCGCTACGTCACCGATCCGGCATCGCCGCGCAGGCTCGCCTATGACATGGACGGCCTCTTCTGGGACGCGGGTGTCGTCTATCGCCCCAGCCGCCGGACGATGGTCGAAGCCCGCGTCGGGCGCCGGTACGACGACTGGACCTATACCGGATCGCTCAGTTACCAGTTCGGTCGCGGCAGCGCGGTCCAGATCGGCGTCTATGACAGCGTTCAGAGCTTCGGGCGCCAGCTGACCGGAAATCTTGCCGCGCTGTCGACCGATTACAGCACGATCAGCGATCCGTTCGGCAGCACCTATACCGGGTGCGTCACCGGCAATGGCGGAACCGGTGGCGGCTGCATGAACGGCGTATTCCAGTCGATCGCGACTGCCAATTACCGCGCGCGCGGCGTCGATGCGGTGGTTGCGTTCAACGGCGCGGGGACGCGCTGGGGCTTTGGCGCAGGCTATGCCAGTCGCAAATTCATCGCGCCGGTCACCGGCAGCGGTTTCAGCGTCAACGGCCTGACCGACGAAAGCTTTTACGCCCAGCTGTTCGGCTCGAGCAGCGTCGGACCGCGCGGACAGTTGAGCGGCAACCTCTATGTCAATTACTATAACAGCGAGATACCGGGTTCGGACAATATCTTCGGATGGGGTGCCAACACGTCCTATTCGCACAGTTTCGGGCGGTTGAGCGCCACTGCCGCAGTGGGCCTCTACGGCTTCGGAAGACCGGATCCCTATGACGACAGCTTCGTGGCACAGGGCCTGTTCGGCCTCAGCTATGGATTCTAGCCGGGAAACCCGCCCGGGGAGACGATGATGTACGACGATCACTACGGATTGAGCGGACGGCCGTTCCAGCTGACGCCCGATCCCAAATTCTGGTTCGATACGGCCACGCACCGCAAGGCGATGGCCTATCTCGGCTATGGCCTGAGCCAGGGCGAGGGCTTCGTCGTCATCACCGGCGCGCCCGGCGTAGGCAAGACGACGCTGATGGGCCACCTGCTCGGCGAAATCGATCCCGAGCGGCTCAACATCATCAAGATCGTCTCGACTCAGCTTCCGGCCGAGGATCTGCTGCGCACCGTTGCCGCAGGACTGGGCATCGATGCGACCGGTCAGCCCAAGGCGGCGATGCTCTCGGCGATCGAAAAGGGCCTGCACAATGTCGCCCGCACGGGCAAGCGCACGCTGCTGATCGTCGATGAGGCACAGGCGCTGCCGATCGAAAGTCTGGAAGAGCTGCGCATGCTCTCCAATTTTCAGGCCGGCGGCTATCCGCTGCTTCAGATCTTCCTGCTCGGCCAGCCCGAGTTCCGTGACCTCCTCTACGATCCCCGCCTCGAACAATTGCGTCAGCGCGTCATCGCGATGCATCAGCTCGGCGCGATGGAAGCCGATGAAGTCGAACCCTATCTGATCCATCGCCTGTCGGTGGTCGGCTGGCGGGGCAAGCCGCGCTTCACCAACGATGCGGTCGCGGCGATGCACCGCTGGTCGGGCGGCAGCCCGCGCAAGCTCAATCAGCTGGCGACGCGGGTGCTGCTGTTCGGCGCGATCGAACAGATCGAAACCTTCCATGGTCAGGATGTCGAGGCGGTGATCGCCGATCTCGACAGCGACACTGCCGATTTCGCCGGAACGCTCCCCAAAGCGGCAGCGCCCGTTGCGCAGACCGAACGGCCCGATCCGGTGCATGCACCGTCGCCGTCGCCCGCCGCGCCTGAAAAGGCGCGCGAGGAGGAACCGCTGACGCTCGGCCCGGCGGAAATCCGCGCGGCGGCGACCGAAGCTCCCACGCCGCCCAAATCGCGCAACGACAATCCCGATGTCGCTGCGCTGATGCGCCGGATCGAAATGCTCGAAACCCAGCTTCAGTCACAGGACGACGTGCTGCGCCGGGTGCTGACGCTGCTGGTCGACTGGGTCGAAAGCGATGCGCGGCGTCCCGACATTTCGTCGCTGCGCGGCACGGCCGCCTGAAGGGAGCGCCGATGGTCGTCAACGCCCTGTCGGTCGATATCGAGGACTGGTTTCAGGTCGGCGCCTTCGAAACGGTGATCGCGCGCGAGGATTGGCCCGCGCTCGAGGACCGGGTCGAGGCCAATACCGATGCGGTGCTCGAATTGTTCGACGAAGGCGGGGTCAAGGGTACGTTCTTCACGCTCGGATGGGTGGCCGATCGCCACCCCGCGCTGCTCCGCCGCATTGCCGAAGCCGGGCATGAGATCGCCAGCCATGGTTGGGACCATCAACGCGTCTTCTCCATGGGCCCGGAACAGTTTCGCAGCGATCTGGCGCGGTCGCGCGCGGCGCTGGAGGATGCTTCGGGAACCAAGGTTATCGGCTATCGCGCGCCGAGCTTTTCCTTCGATGCGCGGACGCCCTGGGCACATCAGGTGCTGGCGGAGGAAGGCTATGCCTATTCCTCCAGCATCGCGCCATTGCACCACGATCATTACGGTATTCCCGATGCGCCGCGCGCCGCATGGCGGCCCTTGCCCGATTCAACGCTGATCGAACTGCCCGTCACGATCGCCCGAGCTTTCGGGCGCGAGGTTACGGCGGGCGGCGGCTTCTTTCGCCTCTTGCCTGCCAGCATCACCGATCGTGCGGTGCGCGCCGCCAATGCGGCGGGCAATCCGGCGATCTTCTATTTCCATCCCTGGGAAATCGACCCCGATCAGCCGCGCGTTCACACAGCGCCGTTCAAATCGAAGCTGCGCCATTATGCGCGGCTCGGGGCGATGCGCGGCAAGATTGCCGGCCTGATCGCACGCCACCGCTGGGGGCGTACCGATGGTGTCGTTGCCGCGCTGGCGGAGGGACTGGCATGAACGCGCCGATGGTGCTCCCTCCCATCACGATACGCGCGGCCAATCTGTCCGATCCGATCGATCGGGCGCGGATCGACGCCTTTGTCGGCGATCATCCCGAAGGCACGCCGTTCCACTTGCCTGCATGGAGCGCTACGGTTGCGCGCGGCTGCGGACAGAAGTCGCATTATCTGGTCGCCGAGCGCGGCGAGGACATGATCGTCGGCGTGCTGCCGCTCACCGAAGTGCACTCGCCGCTGTTCGGCCGGGCGCTGGTATCCGCCGGTTTCGGAGTCGGCGGCGGCATCCTGTCCGAAGGGACAAGCGCGGTGGCGCTACTCGCGCAAGCGGGCTGGCAGCTTGCCGAGCGGCTGAGCTGCCCGACGATGGAACTGCGCGGCGGCGCGCATCCGGGCGCGGGCTGGCATCAGGACAGCGAAACCTATTGCGGCTTCGTGCGCGATCTGGCCGAGGACGCGGATGCGCAACTGCTCGCCGTTCCACGCAAGCAGCGTGCGGAAATACGCAAGGCACTGGGCAACGATCTGGTCGTCACGACCGGCTGTCACGCCAGTGACGCTGCAGCGCACTATCGGGTGTACGCCGAGTCGGTTCGCAATCTGGGTACTCCGGTATTTCCCCGGGGTCTCTTTACCGAAGTTCTGCGCGAATTTGGGAATTCGGCGGACATCCTTATCGTCAGCCATGGTGGTGTGCCTGTGGCGAGTGTGTTGAGTCTCTACTGGAACGGAACCGTCTATCCCTATTGGGGCGGGGGCACCGCCGCGGCACGCGCGCTTCGCGCCAATGATCGGATGTATTTCTCGCTGATGCAGCATGCTCGCACGCGCGGTTGCACGCGCTTCGATTTCGGCCGGTCGAAGGTCGGGACCGGCGCCGCCGCGTTCAAGAAGAATTGGGGGTTCGAAGCGCAACCGCTCACCTATTTCAAGCGCGCCCGCGATGGCGAAGCGCCGCGAGAAATCAATCCGCTGAGCCCCAAATACCGGCTTCAGGTCGCGGCATGGCAGCGGCTGCCGCTGGCGGTTGCCAATCGCCTTGGCCCTTGGATTTCGCGGGGGCTCGGCTGATGGGCGATATTCTGTTCCTCGCGCACCGCATTCCCTATCCGCCCGATCGGGGGGACAAGATTCGCGGCTTCAACATCCTCAAATATCTGTCGCAGCGTAAGCGCGTGCACCTGATCGCCTTTGCCGACAGTTCGCAGGATCTGAAGCGCAAGGGCGGGCTGGCACCCTATACCGGCAACCGTTCGATCATCTGGCGCTCCAAACCGCAGATCGCGGCGGGGATGCAGGCGCTGTTCACGCACCGGCCCATGTCGATCACGGCCTTTCACAACGAAACGCTCCAGCAATCGGTCGACAACATCCTCGCCCGGCATGCGATCGACACGATCTTCGTCTTTTCCAGCCAGATGGCGCAATATCTGCCGCCGCGTCCGCGCCAGCGGGTCGTGATGGATTTCGTCGACATGGATTCGGCCAAATTCGCTGCCTATGCCGAAGGTTCCAGCGGGCTGAAGGGGTGGATGTTCGGGCGTGAATCGCGCCTGTTGCTCCAGCACGAACGCCAGGTGGCGGCGCGCGCCGATGCCAGCCTGTTCGTCAGCGAAGCCGAAGCCGCACTGTTCCGCGAGCGGACCGGTGCGGATCGCGTCCATGTCGTCGAAAACGGCATCGACACGCAATTTTACGATCCGGCGGCGCAGTCCAAACGCATCGATTCGATGGGCCCGCTGATCGTCTTTACCGGCCAGATGGATTATCGCCCCAATATCGAAGGGGTTACGTGGTTCGTGCAGACGGTGTGGCCGCATATCCGTGTCGCGAATCCCGATGTCCGCTTCGCGATCGTCGGCCGCAATCCCAGTGATGCGGTGCGCGCACTGAGCAAGGAGCCCGGCGTCGTCGTGACCGGCGAAGTCGCCGACGTCCGCGGCTGGCTCGCGTCGGCATCGGTCGCGGTCGCACCGCTCAAAATCGCGCGCGGCGTCCAGAACAAGGTGCTGGAGGCGATGGCGATGGCTCGCCCCGTCGTCGCAACCGGCGATGCCGCGCAGGGCATCGATCATGGCGGCACCATCCGCGTCGGGACCAGCGTCGGCGAAATGGCGGAGGCGATCAACGAACTGCTCGCCGATCCGCGCAGCGCGGCGCAGCTCGGCGCGTCGGCGCGCGAGCGCGTGCAGCAGCGTTATAGCTGGGACGCCCGGCTCGCGCCGCTCGATTCGCTTCTCGGGCTCACCGGACGCACCTCCGGTCGCACGGCAGCAGTCGCGTGACGGCTGCCGCAGCCGCACCTTCCTTCGATCGGGCACAGAGCGGCTTCGATCTTCGCTGGCGGCGGCATGCGCTGGTGCTGGGCGGCGTGTGGGCGCTGCTCCTGCTGCTGTTCCGCGGCGATACGCGCGATCTCGCGACAATCTATTGGACCAACACCACTTTCGGCCATTGCCTCTTCATCCTGCCCGTGATCTTCTGGCTGGTGTGGCAGCGCAGGAACGAGCTGGCGCAGCTTGTTCCCTCCGGCTGGCTTCCCGGCCTCGCGCTGGTCGGGGCGGGCGGCGTTGCCTGGCTGCTCGGCGAAGCGGCGCAGGTCGCATTGATGCGCCATCTGGGGCTGGTGCTGATGCTTCAGGGCAGCGTGGTGACAGTGCTCGGCCCCAATGTCTCGCGCGCGCTGCTCTTTCCGATCGCCTATATGTTCTTCCTCGTCCCCTTCGGCGAAGGGATGCAGGAGCCGCTTCAGGATCTGACGGCGAAAATGGTGATGCCGTTGCTCCATCTCGCGGGCGTGCCGGCGACGAGCGACGGGGTGCTGATCACCACGCCCAACGGCTATTTCGAAGTGGCAGAGGCCTGTTCGGGCGCCAAGTTCGTCATCGCGATGCTGGCCTATGGCACGCTGGTCGCCAATGTCTGTTATGTGTCGTGGCGCCGTCGCGCCGCGTTCATGGCGATGGCGCTGGTCGTGCCGATCCTCGCCAATGCGGTGCGGGCGTTCGGCACCATCTATGCCGCATGGATAACCTCGGTCGAGGCTGCGACCGGGTTCGATCATATCGTCTATGGCTGGTTTTTCTTCGCGCTGGTGATGGCGGCGGTGCTCGCGATCGGCTGGCGCTGGTTCGATCGCGATCCCGATGCCGCGTGGTTCGATCCTTCGCATTTTCAGGCTCCGGTTCGTTTTCGCGCCGACGCGCCGATCGCGGGATTGCTGGTGCTCGCGGTGGCCAGCCTGTTCCTGACGCTGGGCCATGTGGTCAATGCGCGCGCAAGTGCGCTTCCCGCCAGCGTCGCCTTGCCGCAGGTGCCGGGCTGGGAGCGCGTGCCGCTGTCCGAACGCGCCGCCTGGTCGCCCTATTATCCGGGCGCCGATCATTATCTTCATGGCCGTTATCGCGATGCCTCCGGCGCCACGGTCGATCTGGTCGTAGCCGTCTATGGCAGCCAGCATGAGGGCAAGGAACTGATCAGCTTCGGTCAGGGCGCGATCCGCGAAAATGACCGCTGGCTGCGCGTGCAGACGCTGCCGTCGCTCGATGGCGGTGCCGCGATCCGCATGCGCGCGCCGGGCCCGGTCGAGCGTGAAACCGTCACCTGGTATCGCATCGGTGACACGCTGACGAGCAGCGACAGCCGCGCCAAGCTGGCAACGCTGCGGGCAAAGCTGCTGGGTGGCGATCAGACCGCGATTGCCGTGCTGCTTTCGGCAGAACGCGAAGACACCGACAGCCGCGCCGCCCTGCAACGTTTCCTCGCTGCTGCGGGGCCGGTCGACGCATTGGCCGATCGTATCGCGCATGGCCGTTGATCGCCGCGCCGCGCTGTCCTAGGCGCGAGGGAACGCCAGCGGCAGGGAAGGGGGCGCGGACATCATGTGCGGCATAGCCGGCCTCTATTATCCACGCACGCCCAAGCCGGTCGATCCCGCGCGGATCATGGGGATGACCGACGCGCTCGTGCATCGCGGTCCGGATGGTTCGGGTGTGTGGACCGATCCCGGAGTCGGGCTGGGCCATCGACGCCTTTCGATCATCGATCTCGCCACCGGATCGCAGCCGATGCAGACCGCCGACGGCGCGGTCGTCACGGTGTTCAACGGCGAAATCTATAATTTCATGGAAGTCCGCGCCGAGCTGGAGGCGCTGGGCGCCCGGTTCGAAACGCATAGCGATACCGAAGTGCTGCTCCATGGCTGGCGCGCCTGGGGCCCGGACATGCTCCGCCGCCTCAACGGCATGTTCGCCTTCGCCATTTACGATGTCGCCGCGCGCAGCCTGTTTCTGGCGCGCGACCGGTTCGGCGTGAAGCCGCTTCATTATGCCGAGCTTTCCGACGGCGCCGTCGCATTCGCGTCCGAACTGAAGGGGCTGCTGGCCCACCCGCTGGTTCGCCGCGCCGCCGATTTCCATGCGGTCGAGGATTTTCTGGGCCTCGGCTATGTTCCCGACGATGCCTGTATCGTTGCGGGCGTGAAAAAGCTGCCCGCCGGTCATTTCCTGCTGCTCGAACGCGGCAAGCCGGTGCCGCAGCCGAAACGCTGGTACGACCTCGATTTCACCCATCGCGCAAAGGGCAAGGCCGCCGATCTGGAGGCCGAACTGATCGATCTGATGCGTCGGGCCGTGCAGTCGCGGATGATTTCCGACGTGCCGCTCGGCGCGTTCCTGTCGGGCGGCGTCGACAGCTCGGCAGTGGTCGCGATGATGGCCGAAGCGAGCAAGGCCGCGGTCAAGACCTGCACCATCGGCTTTGACGAGGCCGATCATGACGAAACCGCGCATGCGCAGCTGATCGCCGATCGTTTCGCCACGCGGCACAGCATCCGCGCCGTCGCCGCCGACGATTTCGCACTGATCGACACGCTGGTCGGCGCGTTTGACGAGCCTTTTGCCGATGCGTCCGCGCTGCCCACCTATCGCGTGTGCCAGCTGGCGCGCGAAAGCGTGACGGTCGCGCTATCGGGCGACGGTGCGGACGAAAGCTTTGCCGGATATCGCCGCTATCGCTTTCATGCCGCGGAGGAAAAGATACGCGGCATGCTGCCCGAAACCCTGCGCGAACCGATTTTCGGTACGCTCGGGCGCCTCTATCCCAAGGCCGACTGGGCACCGCGTCCATTCCGCGCCAAAACGACCTTGCTCGCACTGGCTGAGGGCGGCGAGTTTGCCTATCCCAAGGCGGTTGGCGTCACCCGCCCCGATCTTCGCGACCAGCTCTATACCGATGGCGCGCGCAAGGCGCTGGATGGCCATGCCGCCGAGCAACGCTATGTCGATGCGATGCGCCGCGCGCCTGCGCGCGACGGGCTCGATCGTGCGCAATATGCCGATTTCCAGCACTGGCTGCCCGGCGATATCCTGACCAAGATCGATCGCACCAGCATGGCCGTCAGCCTGGAGGCGCGCGAGCCGTTGCTCGATTACCGGCTTGTCGAATTTGCCGCGACCTTGCCGCCCGCGTTGCGCATCCGCGCGGGGCAGGGCAAATGGCTGATGAAGAAGTCGCTTGAGCCCTGGCTGCCCAAGGAGATTCTCTACCGACCCAAAATGGGGTTCGTGACTCCGGTATCGGCATGGTTTCGCAAGGCACTGGCCGAGGAAGCCGCTGCGCTGCCGCGCTCGCGTTTTCTGGCGCAGACCGGCTGGTTCGACCTGAAGGCGATCGAGCGGCTCGCCGCCGATCACCGCGCCGGCCGGGCCGAACATGGCCGCACGCTCTGGCAGCTGTTGATGCTCGAACGCAGCCTGACGCGGCTGTTTGGTTAGATTCTGTGCTATTTAAATGGAATTACGTTTCCGTTCGCCCTGAGTTGGGGCTGAGCCTGGCGAAGACCCGTATCGAAGGGCCCCTCGATACGCCATTTCGACAAGCTCAATGGCTACTCAGGACAAACGGTCGAAGCTAATCGGGACAGAGTCTGGATCACGACCTAGCCCCTACGCTCAATACCCGTGGAGCAACGCGATCCCGGCATGCAGCGTCAGCGCGATCAGCGCAAAGGTCGACAGGACGAACAGCGCGAACCGGACGCTCACACGGTTGAACGTCGCCTGCACCAGGCTGTGCAGGATGCGCAGGCCGACATAGACCCAGGCGATCCAGGCATTCATGCCGTCGCCCCAGCCCATGATCGCGAGCGTCAGCGCGATGGCATAGAACAGCGTCGGCTGTTCCATCAGGTGATTGTAATTGTGCGAGGGCCATTGCGCCTGCGGGGGCAGCACCCGATCGGCATCCTTGCCGGTACCGCCCACCAGATTGCCGAGCTTGATATCGGCTTTGGCCATGGCGGGAAAGCGGACGGCAAGCGTCCACAACAGCATGATCAGCGACCATGCCACGAGCACCACCACCGGCGCGAGAATCTGGCTGTGCATTGTCGGTCCTCCCCCGGCGATTATTCCGCCGAAGGACAAACTGCCTCGGTCCGCTACGCTTCGCAAGCGCAGCGGCGGCAGCGATCAGCTTTTGCGGCGACGTGCCCGACGGGCAAGNGCGANAGCNACGATACCGCCGCCCAGCAGGCCCAGCGTGCCCGGCTCGGGAACCGAAGTCGGCGAACCGCTGGTGCCCTGNCCGCCACCGCCGCCGTTGCTGCTGCCNCCCGGCGTGCTTGCCGGAGGAGTCGANGANGCCTGAGCGATGCCCGGCAGAGCCGCCGCTGCGAGCAACGCCGCGCTGGTGATGGTACGGATGTGGCGCATATGTGCCTCCCAATGATAGTGCCGGGAAACACTTAAGCAGAGATCGGGCCAAANCCTCAGAANCGCTTAAAAACAATNNGTTGAATAGTTAACNGGCCGCCGGGNNCATTGGTTACTGTAAGTTTAATCGACAGTTTCGCGCCGCCTCATCGCAACTTGGCGATCTTCAGTCCGTCCGCGCGTGCGCGATCCTTCACCGATTCTTCGCTGCGGGTCAGCGCCTTGGCGATCGCCTTCAGCGCCATGCCCTTGCCGGCAAGCGTGTGGAGTTTCTGGATTTCATCGGGGCGCCAGGGCTGGCGATGCCGTTCGAATTTCTCTGCCATCGGATTTCTCTAGCTGGTGCGCCTCGCGCTGCATATCCTGCTCCTGTCGGGCAAATCGACGCGGGGAGTGGGGATCGATGAACTTGGTGAAATCGGTATGGCGTTGCGCCTTGAGTCTGCTGACAGCAGCCATCGCGGTCACGGCCGCGCATGCTTCGGACGAGACNGTTCCGCCNCCCGCCGANCCGCTNACCGCGACGATCCATNTTGAGGATGCCGAACGGTTCGCAAAACTGTTCGATGCGACTGGTGGAAAGCCCGGCGCCGCGCAGTTGCAGGCGGAATATCTCGATGTCGGATCCTATGGCGTNTCGGTCTTCACGCCGTATCGGATCAAGGANGCGGAAAATCTGGCGGCGGCGATTGCCGAGGATCCCGCCNGCTATCGTCGCGCNATCGATGAATGCCTGCCGCGCATCCGCGAATTCGATGCCGACCTGCGCTCCATCTATCTGGGCCTGCGCGGGCTCTATCCCGATGCCGAGCTACCGCAGATCTATGTGGTTTTCGGNGCNGGAAATTCGGGCGGTACGGCGGGCGACAATGCGCAGGTGCTGGGGCTCGAAGTGGTGTGCGGCATGGACGATCTGCGCACCACCTTGCGCCAGTTTTTCGCGCATGAAACCGTCCATGCGCTTCAGCAGCGTAACTATGCCGGACCGCGCACGCTGCTTTCTGCGGCGTTGATGGAGGGCGGCGCCGATTTCGTGACCTGGCTGGTCACCGGTCAGGTGCCGCGCCCCGATCGCGCGCTATGGGCTCAACCGCGCGAAGCCGAACTGTGGCAACAGTTCCGCGCCGACATGATCGCAACCCAGCCGGATGCGGAAGGCAACTATCCCGAAGGCGCTCAGGCCGCTGGCGGTCGCTGGATCGGCAATTATCGCAGAGCGCCCGATGGCTGGCCCTATGAGCTGGGTTACTGGACCGGGATGCGCATCTGGCAAAGCTATTTCGACCGCGCCGAAGACAAGGCNCAGGCGGTGCGCGACGTGCTGAGCTGGAGCGATCCGGAGGCGATTCTCGCCGCAAGCGGCTATGACCCGCAACNGCNATAGCCATTGAAAAACCCGCCGGGGCAGGGGCTCCGGCGGGTTCTTCATCTTGCGTTCGATCGCGCTGGGTTCAGGCGAACAGCTTGGCCCAGGCGCGCTTGGCGCGATCCTTCCAATGGCCGCGGTGATAGGCGTCGCTGGCGAGCAGCGGCATCACGCTGCCGGCTTCGGCGAACACCATCTGTTCGATGCCGGTATTCACCTTGCCCCAGCTCGCCGCTTCCTGCAGCGTCGAGGAAGAGCAGGCGCCGTCGCGCACATCCGCAACGGTGATCTGCACCGCATATTTGTGCACTTCGACATCTTCATGGCCCAGGATTTCGGCGCAGACAACCGTGTCCTGAATGAAGTTCTTGGGCACGCCGCCGCCGATCATCAGCAGACCGGTGGTGCCGGCCTCGATCTTGATCTGCGTGAGCTCGCGGAAGTCGGCGATCGCGTCGAGCACCATGTACGGGCGGCCTTCCTTGGCGGCATCGACCTGATGCTTGACGAGGCCGAAGCCCGCCGATGAGTCGACGAATGCCGGGCAGAAGATCGGAACGTCATGCTCATATGCCAGCTTGACGAGGCTGTTGTCCTTCTTGCCATGCTCGACGAGGTATTTGCCCATTTCGCGGATGAACGCGCGCGATGAATAGGCCTTGGGCTCGAGCGATTCCGCGATCTTGTTGATCGTGTGATCGCAGTCCTGAAGCTGCTCTTCGTCGATGTACGTGTCGTAGATGCGATCGATATACAGCGAACGCAGCGTATCATCGTCAGGAATTTCAAGCGCTTGATAGTGTTTGTGGCCAAGCCCTTCGAAGAAGTCCATGTCGACGATGCTGGCGCCGGTGGCGACGATCACATCGACCATGTTGTTGCGGACCAGTTCTGCATAAAGGTCCATGCAGCCGCCCGCCGAAGTCGAACCCGCGATGACGAGGCAGACCGTGCAATCGGGGTCGCTCAGCATCTGGTTATAGATGCCGGTCGCGTTCGCCAGATCGCGGCTGGTGAAGCTCATCTTCTTCATCGAATCGATGATCGGACGCGCGTCGAAGCTGCGGATGTCGATATGCTCGACAGTGCTCGACAGCAGTTCGGCCTTGCGCGTGTCGTTGATCGGCGCATTGGCGGCGGCGGTTTTGGTCAGGGTATCGGTCATGGGGTTCTCCCAATCGTCATGGCCAACGTCGTTCAAAAGGGGACGCGGAAACCCGTTGGCAGAGGCACAGCCTCTTAACCCGTTTGCACTGAGCTTGTCGAAGTGCCGTTCTTTTATCGCTGCCTGGCGCAGAGAAAGAAACAGGGCTTCGACAGGCTCAGCCCAAACGGGCTTAACTGCAAATGTTACAGCGTAACGACGTTCGACGCTTCCCGACGTTCGTCCTCGGCCAGATACAAGCTCGCCATCGGTTCGTCGGTCACGATCACGGTTTCGTCCGAACCGAAACCGTTGAACGCGGTCCGCATCGCCGAACCATAGGCGCCGAGCATCCCGATCTCGATATAATCGCCCGCGCGGATATCCGCCGGCAATTCGAACGGTCCCGCCATATGGTCCAGATCGTCGCAGGTCGGGCCATAGAAGCTGAACTCCATGTCCCGCGCATTCGAATCGGGTTCGCGCAGCAACTGCACCGGAAAGCGCCAGCCGATATGCGCCGCATCGAACAACGCGCCATAGGCGCCATCATTGATGTACAGCTCGTCGCCGCGGCGCTTTTCGACGCGCACGATCAGCGAGCTATATTCGGCGCAGAGCGCACGGCCCGGCTCGGCCCACAGCTCGGCCGAATAGCTGATCGGCAGGCTTTCCCAGGCGCGGTGGATCGTCTCGAAATAATTTTCGAGCGCCGGCGGCTCCATCCCGGGATAGGCTGAGGGAAATCCGCCGCCGACATCGATCACGTCGACCGTCACTGCCGCTTCGACGATCGCCTCGCGCACGCGCTCCATTGCGTTGGAATAGGCTTCCGGGCTCATCGCCTGGCTGCCTACATGGAAGCAGATGCCCAGCGCATCGGCCGCCTGGCGCGCCGCGAACAGCAGCTGCTTGGTATCGCCCGGCATCGCGCCGAATTTCGACGCAAGGCTGAGCTTCGAATGATCGGAGGATACGCGCAGCCGCACGCACAATGTCAGATCGCTCGCGCCTTCCGTTGCGCGGACGATCTTTTCCAGTTCCTCGATCGAATCGAGGCTGAAGGTGCGGCAGCCATGATCGAAATAGGCCTCGGCAATCGCTTCCTCCGCCTTCACCGGGTGCATGAAGCACAAGGTGGCGTCGGGAAGCGTGCGCGACACGAGTCGAACTTCGCCCAGCGAAGCAACGTCATAATGCGTGATGCCTGAATCCCACAGGATCTGAAGCAGATCCGGGGACGGATTCGCCTTAACCGCATACATCGCACGTCCCGGAAACTTCTCGACGAAGAATCGGGCAGCGCGCGCAGCTGCGTGCGGGCGAACAAGCGTTACCGGCTGAACCGGTCGAAGGGCGGTTGCTAGCCCCAGCGCGCTATGATGTTTGGCCAATTCAAGGGACCTCCAAGGGTAGTTTTGCAGTTCAACACAAGTGCTGCCTTGCGGTTGGAAGTCCCATGGGGCAGCGAGGGAAGGGCCACATAGGGTCCACCGCTTTTGATGTAAAGACTATAGGACGTTGTGAGTTCCTTGCGGGGTTGAGTCGTGACGATAGTGAGACAGCCTACACGGGCAGGCGTTCGGGACGCTGCTGCCAAGATCGCGGCGATTTTGCCGCCTTCGCCGTTGCTGACGGTCAGTATCAGGGGGGTGACGGTCGCTTTCAAGGCCGAATCGCTTCAGCCGATCGGCGCGTTCAAGCTGCGCGGGGCATGGCACCTCCTGACCGCGCTTGACGAACAGGGGCGCGAGCGCGGCGTCGTCGCCTTTTCGTCGGGCAACCATGCCCAGGGGATCGCCTGGGCTGCGCGACGGCTCGGCATTCCGGCCGTGATCGTCATGCCGTCGGACGCGCCGAAGGTGAAGCGCGACGGGACGCTCGCATTGGGCGCCGAAGTCGTTTCCTATGATCGCAAGACCGAAAATCGCGAGAAGATCGCGGCGCATCTCGCCCATTCGCGTGGTGCCACGCTCGTTCCCAGCTTCGACGATCCCTGGGTGATCGAGGGGCAGGGGAGCGCCGCGATCGAAGCCGCGCAGCAGATGAGCAGCATGGGCCTCGACCAGCCGACTCGCGTCATCGTGCCCTGCGGCGGCGGCGGGCTCGCCGCCGGATGCGCGCTGGCACTGCCCGACGCGGAGATCACGATCGTCGAACCCCAAGGCTGGGACGATATGTGCCGCAGTCTCGAGGCCGGCTGGATCGAGCCGGTACGCGAAGATGCTCCGGCAACCGCATGCGATGCGCTGATGACGCCACGGGTTTCGCAACTCACGTTCGACGTGTTGTCCCGTCGCGGCGTGACGGGCGTCGCTGTATCCGAAGCGGAGATTCGCACCGCGCAACGCTGGGCGGCCGATACTCTCCGGCTCGTGGTCGAACCGGGCGGCGCGGTCGGGCTCGCGGCACTCCTTGCGGACAGGATCGCGGTTCAGCCGGGCATGCTGGTCATTTTGTCGGGCGGTAATGTCGATCCCGACGCCTATGCGCGGGTGCTCGCCGATCGCGATTCGGAAGCTCAGATTCAGGACGCCGATACCGCTGGCGAATTGTCATGACCGGCACGCTCCCGCCCATGGCCGCAGTCACGCTGATGCTGACGATTGCCGCGATTCTGGCGCTGGTCGCCGGGGGCGTGTGGATGATCGCAAAACGGAATGAGCGCCAGCGCGGTGTGCTGATGATCGTCTGCGCGGTTGTGCTGCTCGGCAACGTCCTGATCTGGACGATCTGAGTCAGCCGCGGTTCAGCGTTCCGGCGTCACCTTCGCGATGCATATCGGGAGACGCGCATGCGAAGGATATTGACGGCCTCGATCGCTGCGGCGGCACTGCTCGGCACCGGATGCGTCGCTGCCAGGGGGCTGGCCGAACCCGTGGTGCCTACGGCGATACAGGCCGATGCGCGTGAGATCGCTTATGGGCAGGCGCCGCTGCAACGGCTCGATTTCTATCCTGCCGCTTCCCAAAATTCACCGCTGATCGTGTTCGTCCATGGCGGCGGGTGGAAGCGCGGCGACAAGGGCAATGCCACCGGCGAAGCGAAGATCACGCATTTCCATGCGCGCGGCTATGCCGTCGCCTCGCTCAATTATCGGCTGGTTCCAGCAGCGACTGTGGAGCAGCAGGCGGCGGATATAGCCAGCGGGCTCGCATGGCTGATCGGGCATGCAC
This sequence comes from Sphingomonas sp., assembly GCA_002707985.1. Taxonomy (GTDB): domain Bacteria; phylum Pseudomonadota; class Alphaproteobacteria; order Sphingomonadales; family Sphingomonadaceae; genus Sphingomonas. The sequence continues at coordinate 24,896 of PAOI01000034.1, forward strand.
GCGAGCTGGGCATCGATCCTTCGCGGATCGTGCTGATGGGGCATAGCGCGGGCGCGCATCTGGCCGCGCTGGTCGGCACCGATCCGCAATATCTGCGTGCCGCGGGGCTCAGCATGGACGCATTGCGCGGCGTGGTTCTGCTCGACGGGGCTGCCTATGATGTGCCGGCGCAGCTCACCGATGGTCCCCGGATCATGCACGATACCTATCGTCAGGCGTTCGGCGAGGAGCCGGCGCGCCAACGCGCCCTGTCGCCCTTCCATCATGCCGCTTCGCCCAATGCCCCGGCGTTCCTGATCCTCCACGTCGATCGCGACGACGGCAAGCGCCAGTCGGAGGCGCTGGCGCGCGTGCTGACGGGGGCGGGAACCGATGTGAGCGTGCGTGCGCTGCCGGGACGCGGGCTGCGCGGGCATATGCAGATCAACCGCGATATGGGAAATGCCGATTATCCCGGCACGGCAATTGTCGATGACTGGATCGCGGCCCGGTTGCGCGCTTCCTAGCGCCGGTCAGTCGTGATCGGGGGCCTGACGGCTCGTCCGCGCGATCGCTGCGGCCCATTCGGGGTTCGCAGCGCCGGTTTCGCCATCATCGTGCAGCGTCGGCAAGTCGCCGAACCACGGCATCCGCGCTTCGCTCCCCATCTGGTTGTGCGGTGGAAAGGCGGCGGGATCGTCTAGCGATCCGATCGTCAGATTGGTCCGTCCACTGTCGAGCGAATGATAGAATAACGGCGTCCCGCAATCGCGGCAGAAGCCGCGTTCGACTCGCTCCGAACTCATGAAGACAGCAGGTGTGCCACGCGTGAAGGTCAATGCGTCGTCCGGCGCCGCGACCAGCGCGGCGAACGGCCCGCCGGTCGCTTTCTGGCACATCCGGCAATGGCAGATATGCGCATTGTCGAGCATCGCCACGGCGCGGTATCGCACCGCGCCGCACTGGCATCCGCCCGTCGCTGTGATGTCGACGCGGCGAATGCTCATGGCTCAGCGGATCGGCGAATTGGGGTCGAGCCGCATGTCGAGATAATTGTCGACGCTCTTCATCAGCAGGCCCATTTCATTCTGGAAGAAATGGTTGGCGCCCGGGATCACATCGTGATGGATGGTGATGTGCTTCTGGGTGCGCAGCTTGTCGACCAGCTTCTGCACCGCGCCGGGAGTCACAACCTCGTCGCTGTCGCCCTGAATGATGATGCCGGAGCTGGGGCAGGGCGCCAGGAAGGTGAAATCATACATGTTCGCCGGGGGCGCGACCGAAATGAAGCCGCGGATTTCGGGGCGGCGCATCAGCAGCTGCATGCCGATCCACGCGCCGAAGCTGACACCCGCAATCCAGGTGGTCGATGCTTCGGGATGGAAGCTCTGCACCCAGTCGAGCGCGCTCGCGGCATCGGAAAGCTCGCCGATGCCGTTGTCGAACGTGCCCTGGCTGCGCCCGACGCCACGGAAATTGAAGCGCAGCGTCGCGAAACCGCGCCGCTGGAACGTCTTGTAGAGCTCCTGCACCATGTGATTGTTCATCGTCCCGCCCGATTGCGGGTGGGGATGCAGGATCATCGCGACGGGCGCGCGGGGCTTGGGAGCGGGCGAAAAACGGCCTTCGAGGCGGCCTTCCGGACCGGGAAAGATGACTTCGGGCATGGCACCTACGGTGATTCGGTTCACGCTCCGGTGGAGCGCAGGAAAGTGCGCGCTATATAGGCACGGACCCGATTTGCGCAATTGGAACACGACTTGACCCGCATCTATCTCGATCACGCCGCGACGACGCCGATGCTGCCCCAGGCAATCGCGGCGGTGGAACAGGGGATGCGCAACTGGGCAAACCCCTCATCGCCGCATGCCGAAGGCCGCGCCGCCCGCGCCGCGCTGGAAGATGCGCGGGCCCGGATCAAGGCAGCTTTGGGATGGGACGGTGAACTGATCTTCACGAGCGGCGCGAGCGAGGCGCTGGCGATCGGATTGCGCCGGGCGAAGGCGGATCGGCGGATCGTTTCGGCGGTCGAACATGACGCGGTATTCCGCGCTGCGGGACCGGAGGCGGCGATAGTGCCGATGGCGGGCGCCGCCTTTGACCGGGAAGCTTTGCGATCGCTGCTCGCGGGCAGCGGCAAGCCGATCGTGGCGATCCAGCACCTCAATTCGGAAACCGGCACGATCCAGCCGCTCGACGGCGTGGCCGATCAGGTGCGCGAGGCGGGCGGCATTTTCCTGTCCGATTGTTCGCAATCCGCCGGAAAGCTGGCGTTGCCGGATGCGGACATGATCGTGGTGTCGGCGCATAAGCTTGGCGGACCGCCGGGCATCGGCGCGCTGCTGGTCCGCAATTTCGCGATGCTCGACCCGTCGGGCGGTCAGGAATTCGGCTATCGCGGGGGAACCGAGAATCTGCCCGGCGCGCTCGGCTTCGCCGCTGCTGTCGAATGGTGGCCGCGGGAACGCCATGCGTGGTTCGGTCGCATCGCCCCGGCCTATAATGATCTGTGCGAGGCGGATGACGACGCGGACGTACCATGGCTGCCGAACGCGAGGACGGCACAGCATATCCGCGCTCTCTGCATGCCCAATCTGTCGGCCGCAGCACAGTTGATCCGCTTCGACGCGCTTGGCTTTGCGGTCTCGGCAGGCAGCGCCTGCTCCTCGGGAAGCCTGAAGCCGAGCCATGTGCTCAAGGCGTTCGGCGTCAGTCCGGCGGAGGCGGCCAACACGATCCGTATCAGTTTCGGCTGGTCGACCACCGCAGAAGAAATCCGCGCGTTTTCCGACGCATGGCTGAAAGTAAGGGATAGCGTCGAGGCGAAAATCGCATGATCTATCTCGATTATCAGGCGACGACTCCGCTCGCACCCGAGGCATTGCAGGCGATGCTCCCCTGGCTCCAGTCGCAGCACGCCAATCCGCATAGTGCCCATGCGCCCGGTCGCGCCGCGCGCGCGGCGGTGGCGGTGGCGCGCGATCAGGTCGCCGCGCTGCTCCCGGAAAATGGCGATGTCAGCTTCACTTCGGGCGCGACCGAGGCGCTCAACTGGGCGCTGAAGGGCGTCGGGCCGGGCCGCATCGTGACACAGGCGACCGAACATGCCGCCGTACTCGACACCGTCGAGGCATTGCGCACGCAGGGCAGGGAGGTGGTGATCCTCCCGGTCGGCGATGACGGCATCGTGGATCTGGAGGCTGCGGCGGAAGCAATCACACCGGGCACCGCGCTCGTCGCCTGCATGCTCGTCAACAATGAAATCGGCACGATCCAGCCGGTCGGCGCGCTGGCAAAGCTGGCGCATCAGGCTAGCGCGCTGATGCTGTGCGATGCAGTGCAGGGCTATGGCCGCGTGCCGATTCCCGACGGCCCCGATCTGATCGCCATTTCCGCGCACAAGATCCACGGTCCCAAGGGGGTCGGAGCGCTCTGGATCCGCGACGGGGTATCACTGGACCCCTTGCTCCACGGCGGCGGGCAGGAGGCGGCGGGCCGCTCCGGCACCCTCAGCCCCGCGCTGTGCGCCGGTTTCGGCGCGGCGGCGAAGCTGATGGCGGAGCGGCGCGACGCCGACATGGCACATGTCGCAACGCTCTGTGCCGCTGCACTCGCGCGCCTCGACGGCTGGCATCTCAACGGATCGCGCGAAGCACGCTACCCCGGCAATCTCAACATCCGCCGCGAGGGGCTCGACGTCGCCCGCCTGATGTCGGAACTGCGCGATATCGCCTTTTCCGCCGGTTCGGCCTGTGCCAGCGGCTCCGGGCGCTCCAGCCATGTTCTCCGCGCGATCGGCCTCACCGACCGACAGGCGCGTTCCAGCATCCGTATCGGCTTTGGCCGCTGCACCAGCCAAGAGGAATTGATGACCGCCCTCGACCGTATCGACGCCGCCGCCCGCGCGCAGGCCGTTTCCGCATGACCCGTGTCCGTTTCGTGTCGCCCGACGGCGAATCCGTTCAGGAGGTCGACGCCCCCGATGGCGCCGCGCTGCTCGAAGTCGCACAGAATGCCGGTCAGCCGCTGGAGGGCACGTGCGAGGGCCAGATGGCCTGCTCCACCTGCCATGTGATCGTCGCTGCGGAGGATTTCGACAAGCTCCCCCCCGCCAGCGAGGAAGAGGAGGACATGCTCGATCTCGCCGCCGGAGCGTCGCGCACCAGTCGCCTTGCCTGTCAGATCCTGCTCGGCGGCGCGCTCGATACGCTCACCGTGCGCATGCCCCCCGAGCATCGCAACATGCAGGGCCGCTGAGCGCCGTGATCGATCGCCGCAGCCTGCTCGCCGTCGCCGCCGCCGGCTTCGCCATCGGGTGCCGCCCCGCGCCCGATCCGCAGCGTCAGGACGCGGACCTCACCGGAAACGGCCTGTTCGACGATCTCGCGCGCAAGCTGGACGGCGGCATCGGCATTTCCGCGCTCGATACCGGCAGCGGCCGCCGCGTCGATTTCGACGCGATCAGCCGCTACTCCCTGTGCTCGACCTTCAAACTGCCGCTCGCGGGCATGATCCTCGCGCTCAACGATGCCGGGCAACTCGCGCTCAACGAAACCATCGCCTTCACCGCCGCCGATAGGGTCCCTTATGCGCCGTTCATCGAGCGGCACATGGATCGCGGTGAAGCGGCGATAGCGGAGCTGTGCGAGGCCGCCGTCACGGTCAGCGACAATGTCGCCGCCAACCTCCTCCTGCGCCGCATCGGTGGGCCGGAGGCGTTCACCCAATGGCTGCGCAGCATCGGCGACACGACCACCCGGCTCGACCGGATCGAGCCCGATCTCAACAGCAATATCCCCGGCGATCCCCGCGACACGACCACGCCCGCCGCGATGCTCGATACCGTCCACAAGCTGGCGCTCGGCAATGTCCTCACCCCGGCATCCCGCGCGCAACTCGCCGCCTGGATGGTCGCCTGCGAAACCGGCGACAAGCGCCTGCGCGCCGGCGTGCCCTCCGAATGGCGGGTGGGGGACAAGACCGGCACCAGCACCAACGGCGCGTCCAACGACGTCGCGATCATCTGGCCGCCCGAGAGCGCCCCAATCCTCATCGCCTGCTTCATCAACAATGATCGCGTCACCGCAGAGGATCGCGACGCCGCCCATGCCGAAGTCGCCCGCCGGATCCTCCACGCATTTTCCTGAACTTGTCGCGAAGTTGCAAAGCGCCGCGACCGCGACTATCTGCCCCCTCGGGAGTCGGGCGGACGTAGTCGTCGCCAACCCGGTCAGGTCCGGAAGGAAGCAGCCGTAACGATTTCGCTGCGGGTCGTTCCGGCTCCCACCTCAGCACATCGCGACAAACGCCCGTCGCCCCTGCGAAGGCAGGGGCCCATGTCTGTCGCGTCCCACACTAAAGGCCGACACAGCCACGCCGCTGTGCAGGGCAGGGTGGCTCAGCCCCCTGCGGCAGGTGCAGCGCCCCGCTTGCCAGATCGGCTTAGATCAGCTGCTCGGTGCGATCTCCGCTGCGATTACAGCGCTACGCTCGGCGTCTTCCATTCGCGGCCCCCGTTGGTGCGGTGCGTATCACCGCAGGGGGTGCAATTGGCGAGCGGGGGATTTGATCCGGGGATGTGGTATCGGGCAAGCGTAACGCCGGTATGGGTCAAATATTGGGCCAGTAGGAGATTGTCTAGTTCCGAAGCGCTATCGTTGGATAGCTGTTCCCGGTCAGCAAAGGATGCTGTCGGCAGGCGTTCGGTCCACCCTCCAGGCCGTTTCGCCTACCGAAAACGCCAGGTACGATCGTTCTTAGTAATTCCGTCGTTCCGAAGGATGTCGGTTTTTCTAAATGAAAATGATGACGCTGCCAAAACGGTTATTGAACGTCGCCGTAAGTACGCCCATACTTATAAGACGATTCGCTCCGGTCATCCTGGGGGATGCGCCAATTGGAGGGCGATCGTATGATGAAAGGAATGCAGAATGGCATCTTCTGCCAAAAAGGAGAGCTATGCTCTCGAATATCGTGTCCTCCGCAACATTAGTGCGCCAGAGGACGAGGCGGATAATCGCAAGGTTTATACCGGACAGGCCCCGGCCTCCAGCCTTCTCGAACTTGAAGACGACGAAAATGTTCGTGAATATCTTGTAGAAGCCAAGGGGAAGCAGAAGCACTCCCCAACCCTTGTCCACCAAGCGATACGGAAGACGCTTCGCGATCACCCCGACCAATTCAACATTCTGAACGGTGGCCTTGTCATCGTGGCGCGCAACGCAACCGTCGACGATGCCAAGAAGACTGTCCGCCTAGAGAAGCCGAGCATCATCAATGGCTCTCAAACGCAGGGAGAGCTGAAGCGCTTCTTCAACGACCACGTGAAGGACGAGACTGGCGTCGATCCGAGTGTGAAGTTCGAACTTATCATAACGAAGGACCGGGATTTAGTCGCGGAGATATCGATCGCTCGGAATTTTCAGAATGACGTGCGCGCGATTTCCATCGCTGGACGTCGCGGGCAACTCGATGAATTGGAATCTGCCCTGCAAAAGGTCTATCCCGATGCAAAGCTGAGGAAATCCGAAACCGATCTCACCAATGATGGTGAGTATGTCGATACGGAAAAGCTCATACAGGTGCTTTTCGCCATACTGCCTGAAGAGGTACTCGACAAACTGGACCGTGTGGACAGCACCAACAAGGTGTTCACATACTCACAGAAGACCAGGTGCCTTAAGCTGTTCCAGAGTGTCGTCGATAACGGACCCACCGAAGTGTACGAGGCATTCATGGATCTCGCCCCAACGGCATGGGGGCTCTATGAGAAGTGGAAGTGCCATCAGGGCTTTAAGGGAACCCGCATTCGATCGATCACCAGAGAAGACGGCATGATCGTCGAGGTGCCGGATGGCGTCATCTTCCCCATTCTCGCTGCGCATTCGGCTTTCGTGGTCAAACCAAAGAAGGGCAAGTGGGTCATGCGCAAGCCCGACGCGCTCACGGACCTTGAACTGATCGATGTGGCGAAACAGGCGTATATGGAGATTGCTGGCAGCAATCCCCAGACGATGGGCAAGAGCAAGGCCTGCTACTCGACGCTCCATCAGATCACGTCCATCTTCGCTCGACTGGCAAAGAGCGGTACGAACCGCGGCTGATAAAACGGAAGGGCACTTCGTCGGAGTGCCCTTCGCGTCGCAAAATTTAGAGTGTTTGCTTCTTGGAGTGCATGAAGCCTCTCTGAGCGTCGAACTTTATCGGGCGCAAACCTGAACCGATTCCCCCTGTCCTACACCCCACACTGCGCCTATCGTGCCCCCACGATGCGCACGAACTCCGCGCCCGCACTTCCCACAACCCGCGCCACCCGGCGCCACATCCCCCGCAAACGCGCCCGCTCGCATGCGCGTATAGGTGCGAACCGGTGCGAACTTGGCACGCAAAACCGCCATTTTTTCTCGCTGCCTCACCGGCCCATCAGCCACCCCCGCGACCTCCCCATTGAGAAGCCCCGCGCATCCTGCTTAACTCGCCCGATGGAAGCTGCCGCCGAAGACGCTCCCGAACGGCTCAATCTGGATATCGACGGGTGGGAAGGGCCGCTCGACGTGCTGCTCACGCTTGCCCGCAATCAGAAGGTCGATCTGAAGGCGATTTCGATCCTTCAGCTGGTCGAGCAATATCTGGAGTTCGTGAACGAGGCGCGCTCGCTCAAGCTGGAGCTGGCCGCCGATTATCTCGTCATGGCCGCCTGGCTCGCCTACCTGAAATCCGCGCTGCTGCTGCCGCGCGATCCGGAGGTTGAGCCCAGCCCCGAGGAACTGGCGCTGCGCCTGCAATTGCGGCTCGAACGGCTGAATGCGATGCGGGAGGCGGGGGCCCGGCTGATGGCGCGCGATTGCCTCAACCGCGATGTGTTCCGCCGTGGCGCGCCGGAGGGGCTGCGCACCGTGCGTCAGGCGAAATGGGAAGCGGAAATCTATGATCTGATCGCCGCCTATGGCCGCGTCAGCGCGCGCACGCGCCCGGTGATGCATATCGTCGCGGTGCGCCCGGTGATGACGCTGGACGAAGCGATCGAGCGGGTGTCGGCGATGATCGGCAAGGCCGTCGATTGGTCGACGATCGAAAGCTTTCTGCCCCCCGAAGCGACCGGGCCCTATCGCAAGTCCGCGCTCGCCTCCAGCTTCGTCGCCGCGCTCGAACTGGCGCGGCAGGGGCGGGGGGAATTGCAGCAGAAATCGGCTTTTGCGCCGCTCTATCTGCGGGCGGGCGCATGAGCGAGGATCCCGACATCATCGAACGCGCGGTGGAGGCGGTGTTGTTCGCCGCGGTCGAACCGCTGACGATTCATGAGATCAGGGCGCATGTCGGCGCGGAGGCCGATGTGCGCGGCGCGCTCGACCGGCTGACGCAAGTCTATGCCGGGCGCGGCATCGAAATCGTGCGGCGCGGCGAGCGCTGGCATTTTCAGACGAGCGCCGATCTGGCGCATCTGCTCCGCCGCGATCGCGAGGAAAGCCGCAAATTGAGCCGCGCGGGCATCGAGACGCTGGCGATCATCGCCTATCACGAACCGGTGACCCGCGCAGAGATCGAATCGATCCGCGGGGTTCAGATATCGAAGGGCACGCTCGACGTGCTGATGGAGGCGGGCTGGATCCGCCCGGCGGGCCGCCGCGAAGTGCCCGGACGCCCGCTTCTCTATGCCACCACCGCCGAATTTCTCAGCCATTTCGGGCTGCAAAGCCGCCGCGACTTGCCCGGAATCGACGATCTGCGCGCTGCCGGGCTGCTCGATCCGGTCGATCTGGCGTTCGAACAGGCGGAAATGGAGATAGACGACGAAGCGGAGGTGGAAAACGTCACAGAGGAGGACTAGATACGGGCGGAGTCGAGGAGATTTCGTATGAGTCCGAGCATCTGGCAGATTCTGATATTCGCCCTGATCGCGATCCTGCTGCTGGGTGGCGGCCGGTTCTCGAATATGATGGGCGACGTCGCCAAGGGTATCAAGAACTTCAAAAAGGGCATGTCCGAAGAGGAAAATGCCACGCCGCCAACCAAGATCGAGGCGCGTCGTGCACCCGATCCGGGCGTCGAAACCGAAACCGAGCGCGCCCGCGAAGAGCAGCGCTGATCGCAAGGGCTTAGCCCGGGCGCGTGGTCGGCCGGCTGATCCGCCGTTTGCCCTGAGTAACCGCTGAGCCTGTCGAAGCGGTGTATCGAAGGGTGTGGTTGCCCTTCGATACAGGTCTTCGGCTTCGCTCAGCCCCACTCAGGGCGAACGGTTTAATCGAATTGGGCAGAGTCTAGCGAATGTTTGCCGATATTGGCTGGAGCGAATTGCTGATGGTGGGCTTTGTGGCGCTGATCGTCATCGGGCCGAAAGACCTGCCCAAGGCGATGCGCTTTGCCGGCCAGTGGGTCGGCAAGGCACGCGGCATGGCGCGCCAGTTCCGCTCCGGCTTCGACGCGATGGTGCGCGAGGCCGAACTGGCGGAAATGGAAAAGAAATGGGCGGAGGAAAATGCCCGCATCATGCGCGAGCATCCGATGGCCGGGCTGTTGTCCGATTCCTCGCCATCGCCTGCCGTGCCTGCACCGCCCGCAGAACCGGCCACCGGTATGCCGGAAAACCTGCTCCCCGATGGTGAGGATCAACCGCCGGTGATGACCGAAAAGCCTGTGGTGCGCGATGCACCCGATAAGGGCGTGGATGCGGGCGGTGACGCTGCGCCCGAAACCGGCACGGACAAGTCCGCTTCGTGAGCGACCGGGACGAAATCGACGACAGCCAGGCGCCGCTGCTCGACCATTTGCTCGAGCTGCGCAAGCGGCTGCTCTATTGCGCGGTCGCGGTGCTGATCACTTTTCTAGCATCCTATTATTTTGCCGACAAAATCTTTGCCTTTCTGGTCCAGCCGCTGCTCGCGGCGGGGCAGGGGAAGATCATCTTCACCCAGATTTTCGAAGCCTTCTTCGTACAGGTAAAGGTCGCGTTTTTCGCCGCGATGATGCTGTCCTTCCCGGTGATCGCGAACCAGATCTGGCAATTCGTCGCCCCGGGACTTTATCGCCGCGAAAAACGGGCGCTGCTGCCGTTCCTGCTGGCAACCCCGGTGTTGTTCATCAGCGGCGCGGCCATGGCCTATTACATCACCATTCCGGTGGCGCTGCAGTTCCTGCTCGGCTTTCAGGGCAATCTGGGCGGGGTGGAGCAGGAGGCGCTGCCCTCAGTCGGCAATTATCTCGATTTCGTGATGCAGTTCCTGTTCGCCTTCGGACTGGCGTTCCTGCTGCCGGTGCTGCTGATGCTGCTCGAACGATCGGGTATCGTGACCTATGAACAGATCAAGGGCGCCTGGCGCTATTTCGTGGTGGTTGCGTTCGGCCTTTCGGCCGTTCTGACGCCGCCCGACATCTGGTCGCAGACGCTGCTAGCCGTGCCGATGATCGGCCTTTATTTCCTTTCGCTCGTCGCGATCCGTTTCACCCATCGCCGCCGCGAAAAGGCAGAGGCGGCAGAAGCGACTGCGGACACGCAATAAAAAAGGGCGAAACGCCGCGCGTTCCGCCCTTTGATATCTTGTCCGGTCGGTACGGCTTATTTGGCGCCGTCCGCCGCGCCCGAAACGGCGTCGCCTGCCGAGGAAACATCCTCGCCCACGCCTTCGACCGTATTGCAGGCCGAAACCGCGAACATGCCGGCAATCGCCGCAATGCAGAGAAACTTACGCATCATCCATCTCCCAGAAACGAGGTGGCTACTTAGCCGCACTGCGGCCCGCACAAAGAAATGCCGCGCCCGGAATTTCGTTCCGCAACCGTCAAAAAATACAGATTTTCGAATGGGGTATAAAAATTGTTAGGCCCGGAAGCGTCACCGGGGGGGGGGAGGGTTGACGCTTCCGGGCCCATGTCTTGGATAGCGAGAGCGGGGGGGCAATAAGGTCACTATCCGTCTTGTAGAACGCGTGTTGTGAACACCGGTTCCGTCCCGCGCGATTTTTTTACGCTTTTTTCAGGTCAGGATTTACCGATCACCGCGATCGATGCTTCATAGGCGCCAAGTAGCGGATCATAATGGAGCTTGGTGCGCAGCTGTCGCGCCAGCCCTCCCATGACGCGGCCATAGCGTCCCTGAACCAGCGCCTCCATTTCCGGCGTTTCGACCAATGCCGGGGAAAGCACTTTCAGCACCGCACGCCCCGCATCCGCCGGATCGGCCTTCAGCGCGATCCGCACCTGCGCCGCCGAACTGCAATTCATCGCCAGCTCGATGATTTCGGTGAGCAGGAAAGCGACCGCCACGGCGGCGTCCTGGCTCCCCATAAAGGGTTCGAGTTCAAGCGTGATGCCCAGACCCGACGCCGATTCCGGCGCAGTGGCGCGGATGCTGGAGGCCAGCTCACCGATCACCGATCGCAGCTCGAGTCCGCGATTTTCCTCCATCTCCGCATAATGATAGCGGTGCACGACCGCGAGCGCATCGACGCGGCGCTGGATCGACGCATAGTCTTCGGTGGCTTCCGCCGATCGTGCGCTGCGGGCATGGAAGTTGATCAGGCTGGCGATGACCTGAAGATTGTTCTTCACCCGATGATGCACTTCGCGCGTCAGCTTGGTCTGGCGCACCAACCCTTCGGCAAGATCGGCTTCGTGGATCTGAACGGTCCGGCTGATGTCGCGGAACGTGTCGCTCAGCTCGCGGATCTCCTCGGCGGGAATTGCACCGAACTTGCCATATTCGATCGTTTCACCGGGACGATAGGCGCTGACTTCGGCACGCAACCGCCGGAGCGGGCGTATCAGCAGCCGATCGACGACAAACCATGAGATTCCGGCACCGGCGAACCACATCAGCAACGGCAGCAGCATCGCGATCAGCAACGGCGCGGTGATCGGTGCGCCGGGCATCTTCATTTCGAGGAAAAGTCCGTCGATCCCCAGATTGCTGCGAACCGCGCCCCGGGTTTCCAGCGTGGTGTTGTCGAGGGCGCGTAATTGCAGCCGCTCGCCGTCGGGCTTGACCAGCGCGGCGCCATAATCGGGGACGAACCCACTGGGGCGCGCCAGCGCGGCAAGCGAACGGGTGGGGTAGAATGCTGTCGCGGTTCCCCCGGCCGCCCCTGCGGTGCGCAAGGTCAATCCGCTACCCGGGACGATGCCTGCCCTGACATCGCCGGGCTCGAGGATATCGGCGCCCGCAACGCTGAATTGCGTGCCGCAAAGAATGCGGCCGTTGCGATCGGTGATGGCGAATTGCGCACCGCTGGCGGCGATACCGGCAAAATTGCCCTGAAGGCGCGTGCAGGCCGGCGCATCGGCGGGGTCGCGCTCCAGCGCGCCCAGCGCCTGACGCAGCCCCTGAACGTGATTGGCGAGAAAGGTTTCGAGGACTGTGGCGCTTTCCTGAGCCGCAGCGTTGAGCCGGGCTTGGGCTTCGACATCGGCAAGCCGGGTCGTGCGCAAGGTGGTGAAAAGGGCGATCAGCGCCAGCGGGAGCAGCGCGCAGGAAAGGATCAGGAACAGCTTGGCGCCCGTGGGCATGCGCGCCATCATCGCCGCCGGCCCCGTATCGCGCGGCTTCTGATCGCTTGTCGCCATGAAGGATGACTTAGGAGAGTTTTTTCAACAAATCGAGCATGGAGTCGGGAATTGCTTCCCCCATGGCGTCATCATACGCCTTGCGAAGAGCATCACCAACGTCGCGGTCTGATCGCCGCTTTCCGTCTTTGCCATTGCCCGACGGCGGGTGCTGGTCTTTCGTTTTCTTTTGATCCGCAGAGTGCACCAATTCCCCCCTCAGGACCCGGCAACCGGGCCCGGGATTAAGAATATTGTTTCAGCCGCGCAAGGGCCTGAGAAACGGAACAGACCCTTGCCATGCGCATGAAACTAAAAAGCGCGTCGTTGGTTCCATGCTGCAACGCAAATCCGGGGAGGGGCTTCTTCGGGTGTGCAAATTGATTGCAACAGGGGGGCCGGAGACGCATGTTCGACGGCTCACGCGAAGGAGAATGACCCTACCATGTCGCTTGGACAGCAAATCGCGCCGCACCTTCCCTTTCTGCGGCGTTACGCACGCGCACTGACCGGCAGCCAGGCGGAAGGCGACCGCTATGTTCGTGCCGCACTTGAAGCGATTGTCGAGGCTCCGGAGGAATTCCCCACGGATATCGCCCCGCGCCTCGGTCTGTATCGCACGTTTCAGGCGATCTGGCAGACGACACAGTTCGAAGAGCATGATTCGGGCGTTTCCGACGGCGGCAGCGAAGCGATCGCGCGCGCCCGGCTCGCCCGGCTCGCGCCGCTTTCGCGTCAGGCGCTGTTGTTGACCGCGATGGAAGGTTTCACGATCGAGGATGCGGCGTATCTGATTCAGAAAGAGCCGGACGAAGTGTCCGATCTCGTTTCCGAAGCGATTGGCGAAATCGAATCGCAGACGCGCACGCGCGTTCTGATCATCGAGGACGAGCCGCTGATCGCAATGGATATCGAAACCATCGTGCGCGACATGGGACATGACGTAACCGGCGTAGCGGTGACTCGCGACGAAGCCGTTGCGCTGGCGATGGAGGATCGCCCGGGGCTCGTTCTGGCCGATATTCAGCTTGCCGACGACAGTTCGGGCATCGATGCGGTGAAGGATATCCTTGCCGAGTTCGAAGTGCCGGTGATCTTCATCACCGCGTTCCCCGAGCGGCTTCTGACCGGTGAGCGGCCCGAGCCGACTTTCCTCATCACCAAGCCGTTCCAGCGCGAAACGGTGAAGACGACGATCAGTCAGGCGTTGTTCTTCGACCAGGCGACGGTGCCGGCAGGCAACTGAACATCGGCCGCGAAAATCGAAGATGGTACGGAGCCAAAACGGTTTTCGCGGGTTGATGGTTCATGACTGAGCAAAACGAACCTATCGAACTCGATACCGAAGAAGCGCGTGCAGGTGCTACGCCCGGCATGACGCGATATATTCTGGCAATATCGATGATTCTGGTCATCGTGCTGTTCGCGGTTATCCTGTGGCGTTAGTTTCCGCCGGCAGTTCCGCCACTGGCAATGGCGGCCCGGCTCCCTATGTTGTGATCCCGTCGAATCCCGGGGCAGAAACCGAACGGAATCGAATGACGCAGTCTGACCAGCACGACGAGGCTTCCGATAACGAGGCGGTCGAAAAGACCGAGCACGTCGCGCTTTCCGATCCCGAATTCAAAAAGCAGCTCGCGCAGGTGATTCCGCATCTGCGTGCGTTTGGCCGTTCGCTTTCGGGCAGCCGGGATCTTGCCGACGATCTGGTTCAGGAAACGCTGCTCAAGGCATGGGCGGCGCGTCAGCGCTTTCAGGCGGGCACCAATATGCGCGCCTGGACCTTCATCATCCTGCGCAATCTGTATCTCAGTCAGATGCGGCGTTCGCGCTTCAAGGGCGAGTGGGACGATCTGGTCGCCGATCGTCTGCTCGCCGCTCCGGCGAGCCAGGATCGCCATGTCGAATTGTCGGATATGCAGCGCGCGCTGTTGCACCTTCCGCAGCCGCAGCGCGAGGCGCTGATTCTGGTCGGCGCGGGCGGCTTTGCCTATGAGGAAGCGGCAGAAATCTGTGGCGTTGCAGTGGGTACGATCAAGAGCCGCGTGGCGCGCGGTCGTGTCGCGCTGGAAAATCTTCTTACTGATGGCCAATTGCCCTCGCGTCGCGACAGTCCCGAAGGCGATGGACGCAGCGCGTTGGATACGATCTTGGGCGAAGTCGACGATCTGAGCCGCGACCGCTGAAGCACAAGCGGATGTAGCGCGCTTCCGCGTTGCGGACGGCGCCGGAGCATTTCCGATTAGTGCGTGATTCGATCCGAACCGTTGCGATTGAGCCGACGCAGCAGAGCCGCCATATCGTCGGGCAGCCCAAGATCATTGTCATAGGCGTCGCGCAATGCCAAGCCGATGGCATCGCCTGCGCGCGGCGCTTCCACCCGGTATCCGGATGAAGCGGCGGCAGTGGCCGATCGAGATGGGGTACGGTTCATGCGGATAGAACCAAGAAGTCGGCAATTTGTTGCTTGACAACTACAAAAAATACCGTCGCGAGTAGGAGTTTTGCTTTCATTGAGTCTCGATGACGCCCTCGAAGCGGCGATATCCCGCGCCCGCGCCAATGCTCCGTTCCTTTCGTCGATCTTGGCGAAAGAGCCACAGTTGCCGGACGAACTACTCGCTTTTCTGCGTGACCCGCTGGCATATGCTGCCAGCGGCACGGCGGATCTTCCGATAGCGACACAATTGCGGGTCGAGCGGCGACGGTTGGCGCTGGCAGTGGCGCTCGGCGATCTGGCGGGGCTCAGTGATCTGACGCAAGTGACGAAAATCCTGAGTGACTTTGCCGACAGCGCGCTCGACCGCGCGATCACGGCCGCGATCGTCGAACGATATCCCGGAGAAGCGCCGCGCGGATTTGCCGCCATCGCGATGGGCAAGCTGGGCGGGCACGAACTCAATTATTCGTCCGACATCGACCTGATCTTCCTGGTCGATCCCAAAACACTGCCACGCCGCGAGCGCGAAGATCCGGGCGAAGCCGCCGTCCGGATCGGTCGCCGCGTCGTGGAACTGCTTCAGGCGCGCGACGCCGATGGCTATGTTTTCCGCATCGACCTGCGCCTGCGCCCGTCGCCCGAAGTGACGCCGATCGCGTTGCCGGTGGAGGCCGCGATTTCCTATTATGAATCGCAGGCGCTGGCATGGGAGCGCGCGGCATTCATCCGTTCGCGCGTTGCGGCGGGAGATCGCGCACCCGGCGAATATTTTCTTGAGGCGATCCACCCGTTCATCTGGCGTCGCGCGCTGGATTTCGGCGCGATCGGTGAGATACGCGCTATCTCACACCGTATCCGCGACCATTATTCGCAAACGCAGCGTTTCGGTCCGGGATATGATCTGAAGCGCGGTCGCGGGGGTATTCGCGAAGTCGAATTCTTCGCGCAGATCCATCAACTGATCCATGGCGGGCGGGATCCTGCCTTGCGCGTGCCTGCGACGCTCCCGGCGCTTGAGGCGCTCGCCGATGCCGGGTGGATCGACGGCTATGATGCAGGTGCCCTGTCGGCCGCCTATACGGTGTTGCGCACGATCGAGCATCGCACCCAGATGATCGACGATCGCCAGACGCATCAATTGCCCGAAGATCCCGAAGCGCTCGACCGTGTCGCCGCGCTGCACGGCATGGAGAGCGGTGGCGCGCTGCTCGATGCGGTGCGTCCGCATGTCGAGCGGGTGGGGCGGATATATGACGAGCTTGCGGAGGAGGATAACGCCTCGCGACTTCCGCAAGGCGCGGGGCTCGAAGCGCGCCTGTCCGATGCCGGGTTCGCCGACGTGCATAATGCGCAGCATCTGATCGAGAAATGGCGCAGCGGGCGCTATCCCGCGCTTCGCACAGGCGCGGCGCGCGCGGCGCTGGAGGATGCGCTGCCGGGCCTGATCGATGCCTTTGCATCTGCGCCCGAGCCCGCGGCGGCGATGGCGCGCGTCGATACGCTGCTTTCGCGGCTCCCCAGCGCAATCAACTTTTTCCGCCTGCTCGAGGCGCAGCCGGCGCTTGCGCGGCTGCTCAGCACGATATTGAGCCATGCGCCGACGCTGGCCGAAGCATTGGCGCGGCGGGCCGAACTGCTCGACGGTCTGATAGACGCAAGCGCGCTCGATCCGATGCCCTCCACAGACGTGCTCGCGGACGAAATGGGGCGTCGTGAGCCGGGCAGCGATTATCAATGGCTGCTCGACCATGTGCGTCGCGTCGTTGGCGAACGACGTTTCGCATTGGGTGCCCAGATCGTCGCGGGGGTCAGCGACCCGCTGGAAGTTTCGGCGGGCTATGCCCGTGTCGCGGAGGCCGCGATCGGCGTTCTCGCCGAGGCGACCGTCGCCGAATTTCAAAAGGATCATGGGAGTGTTCCGGGAAGCGAACTCGTCGTGCTTGCGCTCGGGCGGCTTGGCGGCAAGGCACTGACGCACGCCTCGGACCTCGATCTCATCTATCTGTTCACGGGCGATTATTCGGCGGAGTCGGACGGCAAAAAGCCTTTGGGTGCAGTGACATATTATAATCGACTGGGACAGCGTCTCAGCGCTGCACTCTCCGTGCCCACTGCTGCGGGGCCCTTATATGAAGTCGATACGCGGCTGCGGCCTTCTGGCGCACAGGGACCGCTGGTGGTCTCGCTTGATGGATTTCGGCGCTATCAGCAGGAAGATGCCTGGACCTGGGAACATATGGCGCTGACCCGGGCGCGGCCGGTGTTCGGATCGGATGCGGCGCGCAAGGCAACCGCGGACATTATCGCGGACGTGCTGAACGGCGCACGTCCGGAACGTGATATTGCCGAAGATGCGACCCGGATGCGTATGGAGATGGCGGCGCACAAACACCCCAGCGGGCCGCTCGATGTCAAACTGCTCGACGGGGGGCTGGTCGATCTGGAATTCACGGTCCAGTTGCTTCAGTTGACGCATCGCACCGGCTTCGATCCCGAACTGGGCGGCGCGATCGACGCGCTGATCGGCAAGGGGCTGTTGCCGAAGGATATGCGCGCCGCGCATGATTTTCTCGCGCGCCTGCTTGTTACCATGCGGCTGGTGGCCCCCGATTGCGCCGAGCCTTCTCCCGCCACCCAGAAACTGTTGGCGCAGGCGGTCGGGGCCGAAAGCTGGTCCACGGTGGTTGCGTCGCTGGATGCTACGCGGCAGGAGGTGCGCAAATGCTGGGCGGCGGTCCGGCGCGAACCGATGGATGGAGACTGAACTGATGGCGATCAAGGAAGGCGACCGGATTCCGGACGTCGCGCTGACCGACAGCGAGGACAAGCCGCTGGCGCTGCGCGATCACACCGGCGAGATTTTCGTCCTCTATTTCTATCCCAAGGACGATACGTCGGGATGCACGCGCGAGGCACAGGATTTCAGCGCGCTGCTGCCCGAATTTCAGGCGGGGGGCGCCCGCATCCTGGGTGTTTCCAAGGACAGTGCGATCAAGCATCAGAAATTCATCGCAAAATATGATCTGACCATCCCGCTGGCGACGGATGCGGACGGATCGGCGATGGAAGCGTTCGGCGTCTGGGTGGAAAAGCAGATGTACGGCAAGACCTATATGGGCATCGACCGTTCGACCTTCCTCTTCAACGCCGATGGCGAGCTGGTGCGCATGTGGCGCAAGGTGCGGGTGCCCGGCCATGCGGTCGATGTGCTCGAAGCGGTAAAGGAGCTGGCGGCGGGCTGATGCGCAGCATTGCCGAGGCTGCCCGTTCGGTCCTCGATACCGCTGAACCTGCTGCAAAGGTAAAGGCGGCGCGGCTGATCGCGCGGCAATGGCGCCGGGGCGAACTGGCGCATCGCTTTGACGTGGCGATGCCGGACGCGCCCGCGCGACCGGATCGGCCGGAACTGTTGCCGCCAAACCGCATGCCGAAACGGGGCAGGGCTGGGTCGGAACGTGCGCGGATCGCGGGCATTCATGCGCTCGCGCATATCGAATTCGTCGCGATCGATCTGGCGTTCGATATGATCGGGCGGTTCGGCGGCGAATTTCCCCGCGGCTTTGTCGACGACTGGATCGGTGTCGGTGCGGACGAGGCGATGCACTTCGCGTTGCTCGACCGGCGGTTGCGTCAGTTGGGCAGCCATTATGGCGCACATCCGGCGCATGGCGGGCTGTGGGAAGCTGCCGAAGCGACGGCGAGCGATGCGATGGCGCGGCTCGCGGTGGTGCCGATGGTGCTCGAGGCGCGCGGCCTCGACATTACGCCGATGACGATCGCGCGGTACGAAGCAGCGGGCGATTTGCCGACCGCGCGGATATTGCGCCGGATTCTCAGCGATGAAATCCGCCATGTCGGCGCAGGGACGAAATGGTTCGAATCCACTTGCCGCATCACGGAAACGAGTCCGCAACAGGCATGGCGAGCACTCGTTTCGCGTCATTTTCGGGGTGTCGTTAAGCCTCCGTTCAACGACTCGGCGCGCGATGCAGCCGGTCTAACGCGGGAATACTATCTCGCGCTTGCCCCCGACGGCGAAAATTTCCCATGACATAAATGCCGGGAGCGGAGGGGCTGATCCCGGAAAATTGGTTAATGCGAATGGCGCCGCTCAATCTGCGCGGCATTGTTCGCCAAGACACCGGGGAATGCATGGCTAACGCTTCGAAACAATCAAACGCGGGTCTGTTGCAAAAGTTCCGCGCCTTGTTCACGACGCGTGATCTTATTCTGCACGATGGACGCGATCTGCGCCGGTTCAGCATTGCCGGCCGTACCCAGGCTTTTCTGGCGTGCGTCGCGACGCTGACGGTCGCCTTCTCGGCCTATGGCGTTTCCCAGGCGACGGCCGATGCGATCGCGGTTTCGGGCATTTCCGCCGCGCGGTCGCCCGAAGCGCAAATGGCCGATATGCGGCATCAGGTGATGCAGATGCAGGCCGATATCGCCGCTGCCAAGGAAGCCGCCCGCATCCACGCCGCCCGCGTCGAGGCCCGCCAGCGCCTTATTTCCGCAGTGCTTTCGGGCAAGGGCGATCCTGCGCTGCTCAACCAGCCGCTTCCCGATGCCCCCGAAACCAGCGCGATGACCGACGAAGTGCTTGCTCCGTTGCGCCGCATCGAAACCCGCCAGCGCGCCTTTGCGCAGCAGGCGATTGCTGCGGGTGAAGCGCGGTTCGAACAGACTTCCAATCATCTGCGCCGGCTGGGCCTCAAGCCCGAGCGTTTCGTGAATGTCGGCGGCATGGGCGGTCCCTATGAACCCGCCGGCGACGATCCCGAAAAATCGGGCGCCGATGCCGATGCCCAGTTCCACGAATTGTTTCTGACCTGGAAGAAGCTCGATGCACTCGAGCAAACCGTGATTTCGGTCCCGTCGCTTCAGCCGGTCGATCATGTCACGCTTACGTCGGGCTTCGGCGTCCGTTCCGATCCGTTCCGCGGCACGCGCGCCATGCATGGCGGCATCGACATTCCCGGTCCGGTCGGCACGCCGGTCTATGCGACCGCCGACGGCATCGTGTCGCGCGCCGGTCGTGCTGGCGGATACGGCAATCTGATCGAAATCAACCATGGTCGCGGTCTTGCGACTCGCTATGGCCACTTGTCGCGCATTCTGGTTGAGGACAATCAGCAGGTGCATCGCGGCGATGTGATCGGCCTGATGGGCTCGACCGGCCGTTCCACCGGCAGCCACCTTCACTACGAAGTCCGCGTCGATGGCCGCGCAGTCAATCCGATCCCGTTCCTGCACACGGGCGAGTATCTGACGGCGATCCAGGAACGCCGGGAAAACGCAGTGGGCGGCCCGGCGCACGCCGAATAAGCCAGATCGCTTTTCGGGTTTCGCGCGACGGTTGCCGAGGGCGTCTGTCGCGCCTATCTGAAATACCATGACGGCAACCGCCCCAACCGATATCGCGCTGACGCCCGCTGCCGCCGCGCGCGTGGCGGCGATCGCCGAAAAGCAGAACAAGCCCGCAATCCTGAGGCTATCGGTCGAAGGGGGAGGCTGTTCGGGCTTTCAATATAAATTCGGCTTTGCCGATGGCGTCGAAGCCGATGACAGCATCGCCGAAACCGACGGCGTGCGTCTGGTGGTTGATTCGGTCAGCCTCGATCTCGTCCGCGGGTGCAGCGTCGATTATGTCGAATCGCTCGGCGGTGCTGCGTTTCGCGTCGAAAATCCGAACGCCGCTGCGGGCTGTGGCTGCGGCTCCAGCTTTGCCGTCTGACCGGCGGCGCGCGTTTTGAAAATCGTCAGCTTCAATATCAACGGAATCAAGGCGCGCTTGCCTCGGTTGCTCGAATATCTCGACGAGCAGAAGCCTGACATCGTCTGTCTTCAGGAATTGAAATCGTCCGACGATACGTTCCCCGCCGATGACGTTCGCGCGGCAGGATACGGGCTTGTCTGGCATGGCCAGAAAAGCTGGAACGGCGTTGCGGTGCTCGCGCGCGGTAAGGACCCTGTCGAGCGCCAGCGCGGGCTGGCCGGCGATCCGGAAGATGAGCATAGCCGCTATCTGGAAGCCGAAGTCGACGGCCTGATCGTCGCTTCGATCTATCTGCCCAACGGCAATCCCGTTCCCGGCCCCAAATTCGATTACAAGCTGCGCTGGATCGAGCGGCTGGAGGATCGCGCGCGCACGCTGCTGGCTGAGGAACGGCCCGTAGTGCTGGCTGGCGATTACAACGTCATTCCCAATGATGACGACGTCTATTCGGTAAAGTCGATGGCTGACGATGCGCTGATGCAGCCCGAATCACGCCAGGGCTATCGCCGCCTGCTGGCGCAGGGCTGGACCGATTCGCTGCGGACGCGATTCCCGGCGGGCGGGATCTGGACCTTCTGGGACTATCAGCGCGGCGCGTGGCAGCGCGATGCGGGTTTTCGCATCGAC
The DNA here is from genome assembly GCA_002707985.1 of Sphingomonas sp. GTDB lineage: Bacteria > Pseudomonadota > Alphaproteobacteria > Sphingomonadales > Sphingomonadaceae > Sphingomonas. The sequence continues at coordinate 46,252 of PAOI01000034.1, forward strand.
CATTTGCTGCTCAGCCCCCAGGCTGCCGATCGCTTTGTCGATGCCGGCGTCGACAAGGATTATCGCGGCCGGGAAAAGGCCAGCGACCACGCACCGACCTGGGTACGGCTGCGCTGAGCCGGAAAACCCTGCCTTACAGCGACTTCTGATAGATCAGATATTCGCGGTTCACGTGACTGTTGATCGCATCGGCGATCGCAATCATCCCCTGATTATCGTCCAGAATCCAGCCGATTTCGCCGCGTGACGCGCCATAGACCTCGACTGCCGAACGGCGAATATATTCGATCATCATGAAAGCGAGCTGGCTGGCCATGCGCGAGGATTGCAGCCGTTTGACCACGCCCATCAGCGGGACGCGCATCGTCCGCACCTTTGGCGCGCGCAGCCACCAGAGCAGTTTTGCCCAGCCGAACGGGAAGAGATTGCCCTTGAGCGGCGCAATCGCTTCGTTGAGATCGGGCAGGGTGATCATGAACGCCACCGGTTCGCCGTCGAGCTCGGCAATGCGGATCAGATCGTTGAACACGATCGGCTTCAGCTTCTTGCCGACATCGTCGATTTCCGGCTGGGTAAGCGGAATGAAGCCCCAATTGTCGGACCATGCATCGTTCAGAATGGTGAGAATGATCGCCGCTTCCTCATCGAATTTCGACTTGTCGACCATCCGGATCCGGATGCGCGCATTCTTCTCGCCCGATGCGATGATGCGCTGGATGACGGGGGGAAATTCCTTGCGGACGTCGAGCTCATAGGTGAGCAGCTTTTTGGCTGGCGCATAGCCCGCATGCTCGATCCACTCGCGATAATGCGGCGCATGATGCCCCATCATCACCGTCGGCGCATGATCATGGCCCAGCACGAGCAGCCCCGGCTCTTCCCAGATCGACAGGCTGACGGGCCCCAATGCGCGCGTCATACCCTTGGCGCCGAGCCAGCTTTCCGCCTGCGCGATCAATGCGTGCGCGGTGCTTTCGTCTTCCGCTTCCAGCAGGCCCCAGAAACCGGTGCCGGGGCCGAAGCCCTGATCGGCGGGCATTTCCAGCGCGAGCGTGTCGATATGCGCCGAAATCCGGCCCACCGTCTTTCCGTCGCGCTCGGCGAGGAAGAGCTGGCCCTCGGCATGGCTGAACCAGCCGTTCTTTTTGGGATCGATCGTCCCGGCCACTTCGCTTTTCAGCGGCGGTACCCAGTTGGGATCGCCGGCATTCAGCCGAAAGGCCAGATCGATGAAAGACTTGATGTCACGCTTGCCTGAAACGGGGCGGACGACGGGCTGGCTTGCCAAAACGACCTCGCATTGATTTCGCGCAATGCAGTCCTGCGTCAGGGGTGCCTTGTCAAGCGATCCGGCGTTGCGTCGGATCGCCGGAGGCGTTGCAGCCGCCAAAGGGCTGGAATGCCACCATATAGCCACTATCTAATGGCAGATACCGATGATGACCGAGATACTTGCTCTGAAGCCCGCCGACGCTTCCGCGCGTGAGGTGCCGGGACCGCGCATTCGCCTTTCGGGCGTTGCGGATGATCGTGCGATGATGCGTGCGGCTGCCGAATTGACGCGCGACCTGCAAAAGCCGAAGCCGTGGCTGTACTGGACCGACTGTCTGGTTTCGGCCGCGATCGGCTATGCCGCGCTGATCGGTGCGGTGATGGCGCCGACCGTCGCTTGGGCATTGCTCGCTTGTGTGGTGTCGGTGCTTGCGCTCTATCGGGCGACCTTGTTCATCCACGAAATCACGCATGTGAAGCATTCGCTGCTGCCGGGCTTTCGTGTGGGCTGGAACGTGCTCGTCGGCATGCCGATGATGCTGCCGTCGTTCATGTATGAAGGGATTCACGCGATCCACCATGCGCGCACGCGCTATGGCACCGCCGAGGATCCCGAATATCTGCCGCTTGCGCATATGAAGCCCTATACGCTTCCGCTGTTCCTGTTGGTGTCGGTGCTGATGCCTGTGGGGCTGTTGATCCGGTTCGGCATTCTGACGCCGCTTTCGCTGTTGTTCCCCAAGCTTCGCCGGGTGGTGATCGCGAAATATTCGGGGCTGCAGATCAACCCCAGCTATGAGCGCAAGGCGCCGACCGGCGAATTCCGCAAGCAATGGGCATTTCAGGAAACGATCTGCAGCATCTGGGCGATCGGCGTGATCGCCACCGTCGCGACCGGTATTTTCCCGCTCGGGGCGTTCGCCATCTATATGGCGGTGATTGCCGGCGTGGCGGTGATCAATCAGGTGCGGACGCTGGTCGCGCATCTGTGGGAAAATGAAGGTGAACCGCTGACGGTGACTGCGCAGTTTCTCGACAGTGTCAATGTACCGGGCCCGTCGTGGTTACCGTATTTCTGGGCGCCGGTGGGGCTGCGCTATCATGCGCTCCACCACCTGTTGCCGAGCCTGCCTTATCATTCGCTGACCGAGGCACATCGTCGCCTGAGCGAGGCATTGGCGACCGATTCCGCCTATCACAAGGCGAATTATCCGACATTGACGGGGCTGATGGTGCGGCTCGGGCGGAACACGATGAAACCGCGCGAGCGGAACTGATCGCGTATCGGAAGGGCAGGAGGCTCTGCCTCCTACTCCTCGGTCTTGAGCAACAGCGCTTCGCCGATCATCAGGAAGAGCATGAAGGGCGCCCATGCCGCCAGAAACGGTGGATAGGCGCCCAGATTGCCCATCGCGATCGCGAAATTATCCGCCATGAAATAGAGGAAGCCCAGCGCCATGCCGACTACGGCACGGAGAAAGAGCTTGCCCGATCGCGCGACGCCAAACGCCGCCACCGCGCCCAGCAGTGGCATCAGCACAGCCGATAGCGGCCCGGAAAGCTTGTGCCACAAACTGCCCTCCAGCGCCTTGGTGGGGCGTCCGACCGCGCGAAGTTCCTGAATGGCGTTGCGCAGTTCGAAAAAGGAAAGCCCGTCGGCATCGACCGACGAAAGCGTGAACTGATCGGGCGTCACGCCCCTTGCCAGCGTCAGCGTTCCCAGCGACGTGACCGTGCCGCTGGCAATGTCGAACCGGCGCGCGCCGCTCACTTGCCAGCCATCGCCGTCGCGCACGCCTTCATTCGCCATCAGGATCGATCGGAGATTTTCGCCGCTACGTTCGTAGACGGTGATCCCATAGAGATGCGCGGCATTGCCCTTGCCGCGTATCTGGTCGACTTCGATCAGATTGTTTTCGGATCGCACCCACACATTGGCGCGGTCGCCGCGATCGATCGGCATCGTGCCGTAATCGACCTTTTTCCATTGATCCAACGTGGCGCTGGCGCGTGCGACGATCCGTTCGTTGAACGCAAAGGAAATCCCCGCAACCAGCAATCCGGCGACGATCAGCGGCGCCAGCACCTGATGGGCGGAAAGGCCCGAGGCCTTCATCGCGATCACTTCGCTGTTCTGGTTGAGCGTCATCAACGTGATCACCGTTCCCAGCAGCACCTAAAAAGGCAGGAAGGTAGCAATGATCTGCGGCGTCCGCAGGCTGACATAGCGCCAGATTTCCGCGTCGCCATTGGCCGGATCGGCCAGGATGCGACCCGATTCGCTCAGAAGATCGAGCGTCTGAAGGATCAGCACCAGGCCCGCGAGCACCGCAAAGCTGCGAACCAGGAACATCCGCGCCATGTAGAGCGACATGGTGCGCGAGGGGAAGAAATTGCTCGCCGTCACGCGGACTTCCTCCGCGCGCCGGGCCACAGCTTGGCAATCGATTTGCCGATTTTGGCAAACACCTTTTCAAGCGCGCCGATCGGCTGTCCGCCCGGCACATAAGCGACGGTATAATACATCCAGATCACCAATGATGCGAAGATCACGAACGGCACCCAGAGCGCGACGATCGGGTCGACCAGTCCCAGGCTGCCGATCGACTGCCCATATTCGTTGACCTTGTGATAGGTCACGATCATCACGATCGACAGGAAGACGCCGAGCGCCGATGTCGATCGCTTCGGCGGGATGCCCAGTGCCGCCGCAAGCATCGGCAGCAGCAGCATTGTCGCCACTTCGACCAGCCGGAAATGCAGCGCGGCGCGGCTGGTGTTGCGGTCCTCCTGGCTGACCTGGGGATCATGCCCTGTCGCCAGCAATTCGGGCAGGGTCAGTTCGAGGTTTCGACCGCCCCTGCTTCGGAAATTTTCGAATTTCGGCAGATCGATCGGCAAGTCATGCGCGGTGAAGGTCAACACGCGCGGGACGGGTGAATCCTTGGATTTCTGAGTCAGCGTGCCGTTGGTCAGCCGGAAGATGATGACGTCGGGATCGTCGGTACGCAGAAATTGTCCGCGCTCGGCGGTAACTGCCAGCCACTCGCCGGCATGCGGCACCGCATGGACGAAGATGCCGGACAGCTTGTGCCCGCTATCCTCGCTCTTTTCGATCCGCAGCGTCATCTTGTCGCCGAAACTGGTGAATTCCCCGACCTTGATCGAAGCGCCCAATGCGCCGGAGCGCAGTTCGTAGCGCAGCTGTTCGTATCCGTAACGCGCCTTTGGCTGGACGAAACCGACAATGGCGAAGTTCACCAGCGCCAGCCCGATCGCGAACATATAGGGCACGCGCAGCATCCGCCCATAGCCCATGCCCACCGCGCGCATGACATCGAGTTCCGAACTGGTGGCAAGGCGACGAAAGGCCAGCAGAATGCCGAGCAGCAGCCCGATGGGGATGCCGAGGCCGAGATATTCGGGCAGCAGATTCGCCAGCATTTCCCAGACGACGCTCACCGGACCGCCTTCGGTCGCGACGAAGTCGAGCAGGATGCGGATCCGATCGAGCACCAGCAGCATCGACGCGATTACAAGATTTGCAATCAGCGGCACCGCGATCAGTCGCGCCATATAGCGGTCGATCGATTTCATGCGATGTCAGTGCAACCTTCGGTAAATCGACAGACAGGACGCAAAGCGCCGGTGAGGGGAACGGCTATACCGGCGGTCTGTGCCGCCGTCATCCGTATAATCCGGGCAGTGCCGGGAAGTTGCGTTACGATGCGCTGTCGACACGCGATTGTGTCTCGTGCTGCGCACGCACCGCCTCATCCACGGCGTGCTGCAGCCCCGCCAGCGTGAAGGGTTTGCGCAGTACAGGGCGTCCGCCGAACTGCGCGGCATCGATTTCACCTGCAAATCCGGTGACGAACAGGACCGGTGTGTCGGCAATCCGCTCGCCCAGCGAAGCGACCATTTCCGGGCCGGTCTGACCCGGCATCAGTACGTCGGAAAGTACCAGATCGAGCGATTCCATCGTTTCGAGTATATCCGCGACCTTGTGGGGGTCATCGCATCCGACGGGCCTGTGCCCCAGTTCGGCAAGTGCGCCGACCGTGGCATTGAGGACGCGCGGATCATCCTCGACGACAAGGATGTCGAACGCATGCTCGGGCGTTTCCAGATCGCCTTCGATCGTGCCGCCTGCCGGTAGTGCGTCGCCCAGATGGCGCGGCAGATAGAGCGTGACGGTGGTTCCTTCGCCCGGCGCACTGCGGATTTCGACATCGCCGCCCGACTGGCGCGTGAAACCGAAAATCTGACTGAGACCGAGCCCGGTGCCCTTGCCCGCCGGCTTGGTGGTGAAGAAGGGCTCGAAAACCCGCTCCAGCACTTGTGGCGTCATCCCCGTGCCGGTGTCGGTGACGGCGATGGTGACATAATCGCCCGCGGCCAGCCTGCCGATCCTGTTGCGCTCCAGCGTCACACCCCCGGTGGCGATGGTCAGGTCGCCGCGCCCGTCCATCGCATCGCGGGCGTTGACCGCCAGGTTCAGGATCGCATTTTCCAGCTGATGGCGATCGACCCAGATCGTCCAGCCACGCGAATCGGCATGCGTCGCAATGGCGATCCCGTCGCCCAGCGTGCGATCGAGCAGGTCCGACATGCCGGAAACCAGCGTTTCGGGCGCTACCGCTTCGGGCAGGACGGGTTCGGACCGGGAAAAGGCAAGCAGGCGGCGGGTGAGCGCGGCGGCGCGATTGGCGCCTTCCATCGCGTTCTCGATATGCCGTTGCGCGTCCTTTCCGCCGTTGCGCAGATGGCGTTTGGCGAGCTCAAGTCCGCCCAGAACGACCGCCAGCATATTATTGAAATCATGCGCGATTCCGCCCGTAAGCTGGCCGACGGCTTCCATCTTCTGCGCCTGACGTAACTGCGCCTCGGCTTCTTCGCGCTCGCGTGCTTCGGCGCGCAGGCGTTCGGTCGCTTCGGAAACCGCCTGTTCGAGTTCGGCGGCCCGGGCGCGCTCGCCCGACGCCTCGGCATCGGCGGCTGCGCGATCGCCGATCGCCTGAACCGTCAGCCAGCCGAGAATGATCGCACCCAGCACGATCACGATCCCGAAACCGGCAAGCGTCTGCGTAACCCGGCTCGCATGCTGATTGGACGCCGCCAGCGCCTGCGATCGTTGCACCAGCAGTACGCGTTCGTGATCGATGATCCGGGTCAGGCGATCGCTGAGATCGCGCAACGCGGGGCTTTCGCTCACGGCATAGAATTTGCCCAGTGCGTCGGCGTTGCGATGATGCACCGAATAGGCCGCGGTTTCGGCCAGCTCATCGCCGCGCCGCTGAAACGCCTCACGCAGCGAATCGATCTGGCGATGCTGGACCCTGTTGTCGGCGGTCATCGACGATAGCCGATCGATCTGGTCCGATGCCTTGCGCCATTCCTCGCTATATTGCTGGCCGATGCGGGTGTCGCCGCTGACGACATACCGCCCGAGCGCGGCTTCGGCCCGGCCGATCTGGCCCGACAAGGTCGTGGCGCGGATGATCACTTCATACGTGTGCGCCTGTCGCGCCAGCGCCACGTCGCGCTGTTCGGTGCTGCGCATCTGCAGCGTCAGCAGCGCGACGAAGATGCCGGTGCCGAGCAGCGTGAACAGCGCCAGCAGCACCAGCCGCCAGTTCACGCCTCGACCCGTGCTTCCCTCATCGGTATCGCTCATGACGACAGGGACCCTAGAGGCAGCTGACTCGCCTGAAAAGCGCTTGTCGGAATCAGCCGATCACGCCAGTTGCGATCCCGGCGCTGCGGAACATCGCCAGAATCCGTTCGACCTGTTCGGGCGTATGTTCCGCGCAGAGCGAACAGCGCAGCAGAAAGGTGCCGGCCGGCGTCGCTGGCGGGCGCGCCATGTTGACGTAGAGGCCGTTCTCCAGCAGCGCCTGCCACATCATCACTGCCTGCGTCTGATCGGTCAGGATGACGGCGATGATCGCACTTTCGGCGGTTTCAGTGCCCAGCTTGAAGCCCATTTCCGTAAGCCCCGAATGCACCGTGCGCGCATTGGACCAAAGCCGTTCGCGCTTTTCATGTGCTGTCATCAGCTTGCGGATCGACGCCGTCGCGGTTGCGACCACGCTGGGAGGCAGCGACGCCGTAAAGATATAGGGGCGGCAGGCGAGGCGGATCGCCTCGAACTTCGGATGGTTCGACACGCAGAAGCCGCCGACGGTGCCGACCGACTTGGAGAAGGTGCCGACGATGAAATCGACATCGCCTTCACACCCCTGCGCTTCATATACGCCGCGGCCATTGGGGCCGTAAAAGCCCATCGAATGGGCTTCGTCGGAAAGCACCATCGCGCCGTGCTTTTTCGCGACCGCGACCATTTCCTTAAGCGGGGCAACATCGCCCAGCATCGAATAGACGCCTTCCAGCACCACCAGCTTGCCGGCATCGGCGGGCAGGCGACCGAGCCTTTTGTCGAGATCCTCGACGCTGTTGTGACGGAAACGGACGATTTCGGCATAGCCCTGCTTGCACCCGTCATAGATGCTGGCGTGGCTGTCGGCGTCGAGGATGATATAATCGCCCTTGCCCGCAAGGGTGGAGATCATGCCCAGATTGGCCATGTATCCGGTCGAGAACACGATTGCGCCGGTCGTGCCGTAAAAGTCGCGCAGCGCCTGCTCGACTTCCATATGGTCCTGAAACGTGCCGTTGAGCATGCGGCTGCCATTGGTGCCGCTGCCGAAGGTATCGAGCGCCTTGTGCCCCGCCGCGATCACATCGGGGTCGAAGGTCATGCCCATATAGTTGTACGTGCCGAGCAAGATGGTGTCCTTGCCCTTGATCACGGCTTCGGTGGGCGATTTCACCTGCTCCATCACGATCGCGAACGGATCGGTGACGCCGCTGTCGAGCAATGCCTTGCGCTCGGCAATCAGCCCGTCGAACTTGCTCATCAGGTCAGGCTTCGCGCCTTCCGGAGCGGAGGGCGCGTCGGCGGTCTGCATCGCGTCGGTCACTATTTTATGTCCTTATACCCGTTCGTGCTGAGTAGGGGCTGAGCTTGACGAAGCCCCGTATCGAAGCGCCCTTCGATATGCCATTTCGACTTTGCTCAATGGCTACTCAGGGCAAACGGAGGTTTCTGTTCTAGCCTTGCTTCAGCTTCTGCACGGCATCGACCAGCTGGCCGATATTCTCGATTTCGGCCTGCATGTTCATCGTGATCAGAATGTCGAACTCATCCTCGATCGCCGCAACGAAATCCATCACGGTCAGGCTGTCCCATTCAAGATCGCCTGCAAAAGTGGTGCTCTCGGTCAGCGCGACGCCCTTCTTGTTGAACGGCTCGATCTGCGCTGTGACGGTTTCGAAAACTTCCTGACGATCGCTCACAGTAATTCCTTGAAATGCCCTTTGCCGTCCGTGCCAAGCAAATGCGGCGGCCTTTAGGCGTAGATGGGCTATCCTATAGCAGCCCGTTCGCGCGATACCATGCCGCTGTCGCAGCCAGCCCGGCTGGCGTTGCAACCTGTGGCTGCCATAATTGCGCGGGCGGACGTTTGTCCGCGTCGATCACCCAGTTTTCATGGCAGAAATAATCGACGCGGTCGGGCGTCAGCTTGGCCTTGGCGCCGCGGAACAGTCGGTCGCCGCGTGCCGCCAGCATCATGATCGCGCGGGGGAGGGCGATGACACGCACCTTTTTGCCAACCGCAACCCCGACCGCCTGTGCAAATTCGCCATGGCTCCAGCCACCCGTACGCCCGTCATCGGCGTCAAAGGTCATGCCGCCCATGCCCTCGGCCCCGGCGAGCGCGAGCAGCAGGCGCCCGAGATCGCTGACTTCGATCGCCGACATGCGCCCGCCCGGCGGAGTCAGCGCCAGCCCCTTCGCAGCGAGCTTGAACAGCTCGAGCATCTCATAATCGCCCGGCCCGTAAATCGCGGGCGGGCGGACGATGGTCCAGTCGAGCGCCGAAGCACGGACCAGCTTGTCCCCCTCCGCCTTCGACCAGCCATAGGTCGAAAGCTGCGGCTCGCGCGACGCCAGCGAGGATACATGGACGAAGCGCGTGACACCGGCGGCCTTTGCGGCGGCGATCATGTTCGCCACGCCCTCGATATTGCCTTTGGCGAAACCTTCACGGGTGGGGGCGTTCACCACCCCGGCGACATGGATCACTGCGTCCGCCCCGCGGATCAGCTCGGTCAGCGATACGATATCGTCGAGCGAACCCGGCACCCAGACCACGCCCTCGCGCGCCGCCTGATCGCGCCGGGTAAGCGCGCGCACGGTAACGCTCTGTTCCAGCGCCAGTTCGATCAGCTTTCCGCCGACAAATCCGGTTCCGCCGGTCAGGGCAATTGTCGTCAAAGTACCGCCATGTGGCTGCGATGGACCAGTGCGGAGCGCGGCGCATAGCCCAGGATCGCCGCCACGTCCTCACTACGGCGACCGACGATGCGGCAGGCGTCGGCATAGTCATATTCGACCAGCCCGCGCGCCACTTTCGCTCCCCTGGTATCGACGATCGACACCAGATCGCCACGGCTGAAATCGCCTTCGATCCGCAGCGCGCCCGCCGGAAGCAGGCTCTTGCCGTTCTTCAGCGCGGCGACAGCCCCAGTATCGATCGTGATGATGCCTTCCTCGGTCAGACCGCCGGCCAGCCACGCCTTGCGCGCGCCATGGGTGCCTTCGCCATAGAAGACCGTGCCATGCCCCGTGTCGAAGAAGTTTTTCAGTGCATGATCGGCATGGCCGCTGATGATCGCCAGGTCGATGCCCGCGCTTGCGGCGATCTTGGCGGCTTCGATCTTCGAAACCATGCCGCCCGAACCCATGCCGGACGAGGACTTCCCGTCCGCCATCGCCTGAATCCGTCCGTCGATCTGGGCGACGGTGGGGATCAGCTTGGCGTCGGGATTGCTGTGCGGATTGCTGTCGTACAGGCCATCAATGTCCGACAGCAGGATGACGCCATCGGCCTCCGCTGCCTGCGCCACGCGCGCCGCCAGACGGTCATTGTCACCGAAGCGGATGCGCTCGGTCGCGACGGTGTCGTTTTCGTTGATGATCGGGATGACGCCGAGCGACAGCAGGCGGTCGAGCGTCGCGGAAGCATTGAGATACCGCCGCCGGTCCTCAAGATCGCCCAGCGTCACCAGCACCTGCGCCGCCTGAAGCTTTTCATTGTCGAGTACGCCGGCCCATACCTGCGCCAGCGCGATCTGGCCGCGTGCAGCCGATGCCTGTGCGTCTTCCAGACTGTTGCGCCCGCCGCCCGGCAGGCCCAGCCGCCGCGCACCCAGCGCGATCGCGCCAGAGCTGACTACTGCGATCTGCTGGCCAGCACGCATCCGCTCGGCAATGTCGGCGGTCAGCGTAACCAGCCAGTCGCGCCGGACCTCATCGTCCGGGCCGACGAGCAGCGCCGAGCCGACCTTGATGATCAGCCGCGCACAGCGGGCAGGGGAGAAACGTTCGGCGTTTTCAATCATGCTAGTGGCGACCATTGGCGCGGTTCGTCATCCTCTTCATCATCGGGTTGTTCGTGCGCGGGCAGGCTGGAATCCGCCGGACCGATCGCTTCGATCAGCTTGTCGAGCACGGTTTGCACTCCGGCGCCGGTTGCGCCAGAGATCGGAAATACTTCAGCGCCGCTGGCCGCGCGAAGTTCCGCCGCCATCGCTTCGATCAGCTCGTTGTCGAGCAAATCGGTCTTGTTGAGCGCGATAATCTGCGGCTTGTCGACCAGATCGGCGCCATAGGCCTCCAGCTCGTCGCGGACGATGCGATAGGCCTCGCCGACATCCTCGCCATTGGCATCGACAAGGTGCAGCAGCACCCGGCATCGTTCGACATGGCCCAGGAACCGGTCACCGATACCGACACCGTCGGCGGCGCCCTCGACGAGACCCGGAATATCCGCGATCACGAATTCGCGGCCCTTGTGACTCACCACGCCCAATTGCGGACGGGTGGTGGTAAAGGCATAGGCACCGACCTTTGCCTTGGCATTGGTGACGGCATTGATGAAGGTGGATTTGCCGGCATTGGGCAGCCCGACCAGCCCGGCATCGGCAAGCAGCTTCAGCCGCAGCCAGACCCAGGCTTCGTCGCCCGGCCATCCGGTGCCGTGCTGGCGCGGCGCGCGATTGGTGCTGGTCTTGTAGCTCGCATTGCCGCGCCCGCCATCGCCGCCGCGCAGGAACACGACGCGCTGGCCGACCTTGGTCAGGTCGAGCAGCAGGCTGCGTTCCTCGTCATCGGCAAGAATCTGGGTGCCCACGGGCACCTGAATAATCAGGTCATCGCCGCCGGCGCCGGTTTTGTTCGATCCCGATCCGCCATGGCCGCGCTGGGCGCGGAAATGCTGGGTGTACCGGAAATCGATCAGCGTATTCAGGCCGGCGACGGCTTCAAAGATGATGTCGCCGCCCTTGCCGCCATTGCCCCCGTCCGGGCCGCCATATTCGATGAATTTTTCGCGGCGAAAGCTGACCGATCCCGGGCCGCCATGGCCCGACCGGACATAAATCTTCGCCTGATCCAGAAAGTGCATGGCGCGCGATGTAGGCGGGAACGCGCCAAAGGGCTAGGGGGTCGCTTGTTCGTCTTTCCCGCCCAGCAGCGGTGCGGCCAGCAGCGAGTCGGTTGCGATCTCCCGCGCGGTGCCTCGCGCAAGCCCCAGCGCAGTCGCCATCGCCTCTCCCAGCAACGCATCGCCGAGCGCGATCAGCACCAGATGCAGCGTTTCCTTGCGAAGCGCCGGTTCGTCGCCGGCAAAGTCCTTTGCGATCATGTCGACCAGCCGATGAATCGCTTCGAGAATGGGATCGAGCGCGTCGCGATTGCCCGACAATATCATCCAGCTGGCGAGCGCCCCGGCACCCTGTTCGTCGAATGCGTCGAACGTGAGATCGACAACTTCCCGCGGATTCTGGTCACTTGCGCGCGCACGGGTGATCGCTTCGCTGACGCGGGCAGTGACGCTTTCCGCAATGCTTGCCGCCAGCGCCTGCTGAAGCCCGGCAGCGGAGCCGAAATGGTGCAGCAGATTGGCGTGGGTGCGCCCGATGCGCCCTGCGACCGCCTTTAGCGTCACGGCCTGGGGGCCTGCCTCGATCAGCAACCGCCGTGCGGCTTCCAGCGCCAGGTCGCGCGATTCCTCCGGCGACAGCCGTTTTCTCACTATTGACATTGGTGTAAGTAAGGCCCATTTTCCGGTTCGAAACATTCTTGGAGGATTATCGTGGTGAAAGCAAAAACCCCGGCCGATCTTTCGATCACGCCGCGCGACCGTCGCTTTGGGCGCGGTATCGCCCAGCGTCGCTGGTGGCTGAACGGCGATCCGGTCGCGACGGCCTTTTTCAACGCGCTCTCGGTCACCTTTCCCAAGGGCGAGGGCTTTTTCATCGACAGCGTGCGCAAGTTCCGCGAAGGCACGCCGCCGCGCCTGCAGGCGGAAATCGCTGCCTTTACCAAGCAGGAAGTGATGCACACGCGCGAGCATGTCGCGTTCAACCGGCATGTGACGGGCGAGGGCTATGACATCAGCTCGCTCGAAGCGGATGTGCAGGCTCAGATCGATCTTACCAAATCGCATCCCGAGATTGCCAGCCTGGCGGCGACTATGTGCCTTGAGCATTTCACGGCGATCCTTGCGCACGAGCTGCTCGCCGATCCGCGCTATCTGGAAGGCGCCGATGCCGAAGCCGCCAAATTGTGGCGCTGGCATGCGATCGAGGAAATCGAGCATAAGGGCGTCGCCTATGACACCTGGCTGCACGCAACCCGCGACTGGAGCGGTTTGCGGCGCTGGTTGGTCCGCGCGAAGGTGATGCTGTTTACCACCTGGCGATTTCTGGGCGGCCGCAAGCGCGGGATCATGGAATTGCTGCGGCAGGACGGCCTGACGGGGCCGCGTGTCGGTTGGCGCGTGTTCCGCTATGTGTTCGGCAATCCCGGCATGGGCCGCAAGGTGCTGGGCCAGTATTTCGCCTTCTTCCTCCCCGGTTTCCACCCGTGGAAACACGATGATCGCGCGCTGATCGGCAAGGCGGAAAGCGACTATGCCGACGCCATGTTGCCGGATACCGCGACTGCTTGATCGGTCGGCGCTTGCGCGGCTCATGGGGCGTTACCAGATAGCGCCCCATGGATTTTCTCGACCGTTTCGGTTTGACCGTGCCGCTGGTGCAGGCGCCGATGGCCGGCGTGTCGACGCCGGAAATGGCGTCGGAGGCTTCCGAAGCGGGTGCTTTGGGATCGATCGGCGTTGGCGCGACCGATGCCGATGGCGCTGCGAAGATGATCGCAACAGTGCGGGCGCGTACAGCTCGCCCGTTCAACGTCAATTTCTTTGTCCACGCGACGCCGCAGGCCGATGCGCAGCGCGAAACGGCCTGGCTGGCGGCCCTGGCGCCGGTCTTTGCCGAGTTCGACGCAGAACCGCCGGCGCAATTGCGCACCACTTACACCAGCTTCGCCGATGATCCGGAGATGGTGCGGATGCTGCTCGCGTTGCGGCCTCCGATTGTCAGCTTTCACTTCGGACTGCCTGACGCGGCAGTGATCGCTGCCCTCAGACAGGCAGGTATATTCCTGCTCGCCACCGCCACCAGCCTCGCCGAAGCGAAACGCGCGCAGGATTGCGGCATCGATGCCCTTGTTGCTCAGGGGATCGAAGCGGGCGGGCATCGCGGCATATTCGATCCCGATAGTCCCGATGACGCACTGGGAACGATGGCGCTGACGCGGCTGCTGGTACGCGACCTTGAACAACCGGTCATTGCCGCCGGTGGAATCATGGATGGAGCCGGGATTGCCTCTGCGCGCGCGCTGGGCGCTGTCGCGGCGCAGTTGGGCACTGCATTCATTGCCTGTCCCGAATCCGCCACCGATGACGCCTATCGCGCCGCCCTGATGAGCAGCGCGGCGCACCACAGCCGGATGACGCGATCCATTTCGGGTCGTCCGGCTCGGGCATTGGCCAATCGTTTCACTGCACTCGAAACCCGGTTGTCTGGAGCGACGCCGCCGGATTATCCGCGCGCCTATGACGCAGGAAAGGCGCTCAATGCCGCAGCCAAAGCAAGCGGCGAGGCGGGTTTCGGTGCGCAATGGGCGGGGCAGGGGGCGCCGTTGGCACGCGCCATGCCCGCCGCAAAGCTGGTGGCGCAGCTTCGCGGCGAGTTCATGGCAGCGATTAATCGGTGATCCGGCATGGCGGCGGGGTCATGCCGCCATGCGAACATCGTCATCCGGATCATCGCCGGTTGCCCGCGTTTCGTTGAGATCGCGCGTGTAATAGGCGCAGGGGGATTCGGTCCCGCGCCCGCGCGAATGCACGTTGCGCACTTCGCCGGTCGGCCGGAAGCCCAGCTTGCGCAGCACGCGGCCCGACGCCGGGTTGTCCAGGAAATGTCCCGCTTCGATGTGCCGCACGCCCATGGTGCGCACCGCTTCCAGCACGCCGCGTCCTGCCTCGGTCGCATAGCCACGGCCCCACGCATCGGGCGTGATCCAGTATCCCAGTTCGTGCTGCGCGCCTTCCAGCGCCTCCACACCGATACAGCCAACGATCCGCACGCCGGTTTCCTCATGCGCCATAATGAGGAAGCGGCTCGTCATCGGGCCGCCCCAGCGCGAAAGGAATTCCTCGGCGTCGCTGACCGCATAGGGCCAGGGGGCACGTGACAGGTTTCGCACGACGCTTTCATGCGCCAGCGCGCGGGTAAGCTCCGCTGCGTCCTCGATCCAGCCGGGCCGCAACATCAGTCTGCGGGTGCGCACGAACATGTGGACTCTCCTCAGGCAGTGCGGCTGCTCCTGCACATGGGATGTTGCGCAGGAATTGCAGTCGCGAAACGAGGGAGCATGAAAAAAAGGGAGCCGGGGCGGACCCGTCTCCCTTTTTTGGTCTGGTTCGCGTGCCGAACCCGGGTCTGCCTTGGTGGGCAACCCGGTTGGTCGCCCGATGTTACTCGGCGGCTTCCGCCATCGCGTCTACCGAAATAAACTTGCGGCCAAGCTTGCCTTGCTTGAACGAGACACGGCCATCGGTGAGCGCGAACAGGGTATGGTCCTTGCCGATACCGACATTCGTGCCCGGATAGAATTTCGTGCCGCGCTGGCGCACGAGAATGTTGCCGGCGACGACAGCTTCGCCACCGAACTTCTTCACGCCAAGGCGCTTGGATTCCGAATCGCGACCGTTGCGCGACGAACCGCCTGCTTTCTTATGTGCCATGAGTGACTACTCCTCAGATCTCAGTTGCGGCTCAGGCTTCGGCTGCCGGCGCATCCGTTTCCGGAGCGGCATCGGCTTTCTTTGCCTTGGCGGCCTTCTTCTTTTCCTCGCCGATCGCGACGATCTTCAGGATCGTGTGCTGCTGGCGATGGCCGTTCTTACGGCGATAATTGTGGCGGCGGCGCTTCTTGAAGACGATGACCTTCTCGCCCTTGGCCTGCGCGATGATTTCGGCCGAAACGGTCAGACCGTCGGTCGGCTTCAATTCGCTGCCTTCGCCGGCGAGCAGCACGTCGTCCAGCGTGACCGACGAACCGGCCTCACCGTCGAGCTTCTCGACAACGATCTTGTCTCCTGCGGCAACGCGATACTGCTTGCCGCCCGTGCGCACCACTGCGAACATCGGTTTTTCTCTTCTTCAAACTGCATGTGCCCGCGAAGACATGGGTCTCCGCAGGAGGAAGGCGGCGGGTAAGGCAAAGGTGTGGGCAAGTCAACCACCCACAGGGAGGAAATCCCCCCGAAATTGTCGATCGACCGGCGCCTTAGTGGCGATGCACGCTCTTCAACCTGTAACGACCGTCGGAAATGCGATCGAACAGACCGCCGATCGCCGGATGATCGACCGGCTCGTCGCTTTCGTCGACTTCCAGATTCTGCTGGCTGACATAGGCGACATAGGTCGAATCCATATTCTCGGCGAGGATATGGTAAAAGGGCTGGTCCTTGGCCGGGCGGGCGTCTTCGGGAATCGCCTCATACCATTCCTCGCTGTTCGCAAAGACCGGATCGACATCGAAGATCACGCCGCGAAAATCGAACAGGCGGTGCCGAACCACTTCGCCGATGGAAAAGCGCGCATGCGCGACAGGAGGCATGGGAACGCCCGTTTCGAGCGAATCGCTCGTGGAGAAAAGCCGGGTCATGCCCTCAATCTAGGTATTTCGCGGCGCTGCACAAGCACCGGGGCTTGTGCAGCGTTTCGCTTCGGGCTAATGGCCCGCCCTCCAATCGACCGGTGTGTCGGATTTGCTTTGCGAATCGACGCGCAACCCATCGCGGAGAGGTGGCAGAGAGGTCGAATGCGCCGCACTCGAAATGCGGTTTACGGGCAACCGTAACGTGGGTTCGAATCCCACCCTCTCCGCCACTTACATTTAACCTATTGAGATAGAGTGATAATATATCCGGCCATTGCCGGATAATGCAGGATTCTCGGGTACTCGCCGAGGCATTCGACTGGTTCGACAAATATGTGAAGAAATCGGACCAGTAACGCTGGTCGGCCTTGCTGGCCGGGTGCCGTGAAGGCGGCACTCGGGAAGCCGGGTTCACGACCTAACGGCAGCGGCCATAGTGATAATCGGCGTCGCCCAGTTCGACATCGAGGCACAGCAGCCGCTTGAGCAGCCAGCCGATCTCGACCTCCTGGGTCATGCCCATACCGCCGAACAGCTGCACCGCCTGACGACCGATCCATTGGCCGGCATGGCTGCACTGGATACGCGCCAGTGAAATCCGGCGCGAGCGATCCTCCTGATCCGCATCCATGGCCGCGGCGGCATTCATCGCTGCCGAAACCGCCAGCTCATATTCGAGCGTCATATCGACGATCCGGTGCTGGATCGCCTGAAAGCCGGCGATCGGCGCGCCGAATTGCTTGCGGGTGGCCAGATACTCGCGTGTCTGCCGTATCATACGATCCATCACGCCGACCATTGCCGCGCACAAAGCCGCAGATCCGCAATCGAGCGCATCCGCGAGCGCGCACTCTGCAACCGCGCCGCGGGCCAGCATGGCATTGGCCGACAGCACGGCATCGGCGAAATTGATATGCATCGCAGATGATCCGTCGGTGGCGACGAACGGTTCGGCGGTGACACCCGTTGCGTTCCGGTCGACCAGCAGGATGGCCAGCTCGTCGCCATCGATCCGCGCCGGCAGCAACACCGCATCGCTGCCCGCACCGACGGGAACGAAGCATTTGGCGCCGTTCAGCACCAGTCCCGCATCATCATCGATCCGGACATGGCTGAGCGGTGCGTGGGGCGTAAAACGTACGCCATGTTCGTGCAGCGCGACGGCGAATCGCCGGTCGCCGCTCACCAGCTGTCGCAGCAATTCGGTTTGCGTGCCGCCAGTGCCGGTGCTCTGGATCAGCCGCCCTGCCACCAGCGCGGCCATGCGAAACGGAGACAAAACCCGTTCGGCGCCCAGCGCCCTGCAGAACAGCATCGTCGCAACTGCGTCCATGGCCATGCCGCCGACATCCTCTGGCAGCGCCATGCCCAGCCACCCGCCTTCGGCAAGTGCGCGCCAGCTTTCGGCTTCGCGCTCGGGCGGGCAGGCGAGGGGCCCGATCTGTCGGGCGATCGCCGCCGCGCTGGCGCGGATCAATGATTGCTCTTCGGTCAGCTCCAGATTCATGCGCGTTCCCCGGCTTCGGCAAACAGGGCGCGGGCAATCACATTGCGCTGAATTTCGCTGGTGCCGCCGTAAATGGTCGCTGCCCGGCGATAGAAAAAGCGGCCTGCCAGCGCCGCCGTGCCCGGCAATCCCGGTTCGGCCGGGTTGCCGCCCGGGCGCACGCTTTCCGGCGCAACGCCGCCGATGCCGGGGCCCAGGATACGGATCGCGAAATCGTCGATCTGCTGCTGGGCTTCGGTGCCCGCGACTTTCAGCATGGATGCAAAGTGCAGGCCCTGCATTTCCGGGTCGAGCGCCGTGCGCGCTTCGAGCATGTTCAGCGCCTCGAGCCGAGCTTCCAGCCGTATTGCTTCGCGGGCATGCCAGTCGTTATCGGACAGCGGCCCAAAGTTGCCGCCACAGGCAAATGCCTGCAACGCCCGAAACTCGCGCTGCGCCTCGGGAATGCCCGCAATGGTGGTGCGTTCGTGGCCCAGCAGGAACTTCGCCTGCGTCCAGCCGTCTCCGGGCTGCCCGACCAGATTTTCGGCCGGCACCCGCACGTCCTCGAAAAACACTTCGTTCAGATGATGCTGGCCATCGATGCTGACGATCGGGCGGACGGTGATCCCGGGCGATTTCATGTCGATCAGGAGGATCGACAGGTTGTGCTGCGGCTTTGGACTATCGCCGGTACGCGCCAGCAGGAATATCCAGTCGGATATATGCGCATAGCTGGTCCAGATCTTCTGACCGTTGACGATCAGGTCGTCGCCATCGCGCACCGCGCTGGTGCGCAGCGACACCAGATCGGATCCTGCCCCGGGCTCCGAAAATCCCTGACAGAATAATATCGATCCGTCGCGCAGCGGGGCGCAGAAACGCTGTTTCATCGCATCGCTGCCGAACGCGCAGATCACCGGCCCGATCATCGCGATGTTGAAAGGATAGACCCAGGGTGCCGGTAGCGCGCCCAGCTCGCGCCCGAAGATCAGCCGCTGGGTTGGCGTCCAGTCGCGCCCGCCATAGGCCGTCGGCCAGTTCGGTGCCGCCAGCCCGTGCGCGTCGAGCGCGGCAAGCCAGCGCCGGAAATCGTCGGCGGAAAACAGCTCGCCGCGTTCGGCGCGAGCGCGGATATCGGGTGGCAGGCATTCGGCCAGCGTCGCTCGTATCTCTTGCTGGAACCGCAGTTCCGCTTCGCTTGGCTGGAAATCCATTGTCCTGCTTTCGGTCACCGACCCGGTCGTCTGAGCCGGGTTTTGGGGAGCCGGGTGAGCGAATGTAAAGCCGCGAGCGGCTCGGGCGCGGGCTGGTGGGGTCTATTCCACGCATGAGGAATATGGCCGCTTTCCCGCCCGCCGCATCAATCGTCGGCAGCCAGTCCGTGCAGCAGCAGATCGATGATCGCATCGGCAACGGCGCCCACGTCGAATTCGCCGCGCCCGTGCAGATAATCCCATGTGTGATGCTCGATACATCCGAAGATCAGATCGCGGACCAGCGGCATAGGCAGGCTGGCGCGAAACGCGCCGCTTTCCATCCCTTCGCGCACCACGTCCTGGGTGCGCCGAACATAGCGACGGTTGAGTTCGGCGCTCGAACTGTCGGCATAGCCGGGGCTTGATCGCACTTCGCGAAACATCGCGTTGCACAGCATCGGATCGTCGTGAATCGTCGTCAGGTGGCGCCGGATCATGAAGTGCAGGCGATCCTGCACGCCCGGAATGCCCGCCAGCTGCGCATCGAAATCGGCGATCATGCCTTCGTACCAGCGCTCCAGCACCGCGATCAGCAAGTCATGCTTGTTCGCAAAGAAGCGATAGACGCTGCCTTCGACAATGTCGGCGCGGCGCGCGATTTCNGCGAGCGTGGCNTCCTGCCATCCCTTTTCGCGCAATACCGACAGCGCGGCGGCCATGATCTCGCNGCGGCGCTGTTCNGCGGGNAGGCGNGATACCTGNCGATCGCGCCATCGCCGCGCGGGNGTCGCGACGGGTTCGTCGCGTGCGTCCGACTGCGCCGAAGCCCGCGCTTTGGTCACGCCTGCGCTGCCATCAGCTCGCCCTCGTGAGGCACTATCGCGTCGGTTGGTATCGACACGGGCGCAGGACGATTGNTCGCCGCCATCTGCGCGATCACGGCATCGGCAATCTGCTGCAACGCNTNGGTCATNCTCGCGCGATCCGATCCGGGCAACGCGGCGCTATTGCCGATCCCGATCACCAGCCATTGGCCGTTGGCGGCCTGAATATTGGTGGCGGCGATGGCAAAGCCGCTGTGAATGCTGTCGGTCGAATAATAGAGCCCGGCATCGCGGATCGAACGGACTTCGGTGAGCAATCGGGCGCCGTCGATCAGCGCCTCGGTGGTCCGGCTGGCGTTGAACATGCGTACCAGCCGGTCGATCGCGCGGTCATCGTCCAGTGCGAGCAGCGTGCGCCCCATCGGCGTGTCGACCAGTCNCTGCACGCTGCCCGCCGGCGTGCCATAATCGACGCGACCGGCGGACGGATCGAAACGCTGGACATATTGGATGTCGTTGCCGTTGCGGACGCCGACCGCGACTGCCATGCCCAGCATGTCCGAAAATTCGGCGAGCCTTTCGGTGGCGGCGGCAACCCTGGCGCCCCAATGGCCGGTGGGGCAGCCCAGCAATCCCATGCGGATCGACGCGCGATAGGTGCGCTGGTGCCGATCGAACAGCAGATAGCCGAGCGCCAAAAGGCTCTTCAACAGCGCCGCCGTGCTGGAAATCGGATAGCCGAGCGCCTGAGCGACGTCCGTGGTGGACAGTGCCCGGTCTTCATGGCGGAACAGTTCGAGTATCTGCAGCACACGGCGTGCCGATTTGATCGTGCCGGATTCCTCACCGGCTTCGCAGCGATTGGCAGTCATTCGCCCCTCCAGACAAGGTGAGCGCTCATGCGCCCGTGCCGCCGGCGAGCTGTGCTCGCTCTCTCACGGCATTGTATTTCCTTGATGAAGGTTACTCATTAACGGCGCCGAATGCCAAGAGGCTTTATCGTTCTGCGATTCAAATCACTTGGTCGGATAGCCCGGCGCGAAACAGGATTCGTTCGGCCTGCACCAGATGCGGACGGTCTAGCATCTGACCATCGAGCCCGATGGTTCCGACCTGATCCCCGGAGGCGAACAGCGCGCAGATTTTCCGCGCNTGTTCGATTTCTTCCGCGCTTGGCGCCAGCGCTTCATGGATGGCGGCGATCTGATCGGGGTGGATGGCGATGAGCCCGGTGAAGCCGTCGGCGGCAGCGGCGCGGGCGAAATCGCGGACGACAGTGANATCGCGAAATTCCATCGGCGCGGTTTCGATTGGGGCGACGCCTGCTGCGACCGCGCCGATCAGGCATAAAGAGCGNGCCAGTTCATAAGGCGGCTTCAACGTNCCNTCCGGATGGCGATTGCCGCTTGCGCCCAGTGCCGTCGCAAGNTCCCAGGGACCCCAGCTCATCGCGCATAATCGCGCCNTCCCNTTCGGATAATCGACACAGCGCAATACCCCGCGCGGNGATTCTCCGGCGACGAGAAACAGCTTCGTGCGCCCCTCAATGTCGCCGCGNATGCNCTCCAGCTTNGCGATCATCGCGCTCANCGCTTCGACCTGCTCGGTGCCTTCNGCCTTTGGCAACATGATNCCGTCCAGCCCCGCGCCGATCACGGCGTCGAGATCNTNGGCAATGTCGTCGCTGTCNAACGGATTGACTCGCACCCAGCGCTCGGGGCCTCCGGCAACGCGCGGCTCCGCCAGAAATTCGCGCACCATGTCTCGCGCGCGGGACTTTGCCGATGCCTCTACGGCATCTTCAAGGTCGAGAATCACAGCATCGGCACCGCTTGCGAACGCTTTGGCCATCTTGCGCTCGCTATCGCCCGGCGCGAACAGAAAGGATCTGCACATCGACGCGGTCATCGATCAGCGCCCCTGCCAGACGGGGGCACGCTTTTCGGCAAAGGCGCGCGGCCCTTCCTTGGCGTCGTCGCTGGTATAGACGGGGCGCCACAAATGCCGCGCCGCCCGCAGTGCCGCCGACTGCCCCATTTCGGTCGCCAGCCGTACCGTTTCCTTCGCCGCCCTGACCGAAAGCGGCGCGTTGGCGGCGATCTCCTTCGCCAGTTCCAGCGCAGCCGGGATCAACTGGTCGGGCTCGACAACCCGGTTGACCAGCCCGACTTCATAGGCCCGCTGCGCACTCAGCGCACGACCGGTCATCAGCACTTCCATCATGATCCGTTGCGGGATCATCGTGATCAGCGGCACCGCCCAGGGCGATCCGCGCCCCACCTTGGCTTCGGTGACCGCAAATTGCGCATTGTCGCTCGCCACGCACAAATCGCATCCCTGTGCCATCAGCCAGCCGCCCGCAAAGGCAACGCCGTTGACCGCCGCGATCGTCGGCTTGGTAACTTCGATGCTCTGGCCAAGGATGGGAAACATGTCGAGCGGCGGCACTTTGAGCACCGTCTCGGCCATTTCCTTTAGGTCGCCGCCCGCGCAAAACGCCTTGTCGCCGGCACCGGTCAGGATCGCCACCTGCAACGCCGGGTCGCGTTCGAACCGCTCCCATGCGGCGAACAGCCCTTCGCGAACCTCCTTGCCCAGCGAATTGCGCCGTTCGGGGCGGTTGATGGTGATCAGGGCGACGCCCTCGGCGGGCGTTTCGAACAAGATGGCGTCCATTTGGGTCGGGTGCTCCTGTGGCATATCCGCTGAGTTCAATAGCCGCGCCGGATCAGCGCATGCGCCGCGCGGCCGAGCGTTTCGCGGAAATCGGGATGGGCAATTTCGACCAGTCGGCGCGCGCGCTCGCCGATCGAATGACCCTTCAGTTCGGCGGCGCCATATTCGGTGATCACGACATCGACTTCGCTGCGCGCGGTGGTCACCGGCCCGTTCAGTGTCGGTACGATCCGGCTTTTGTCGCCTGCCGAGGAAGGCAGCACGATCAGCGATCGCCCGCCCGGCGAACGGGCGCCCGCGCGGACATAATCGACCTGACCGCCGGTGCCGCCGATGTAGGATTCGCCGATCTGTTCCGCATTCACCTGTCCGCTCAGATCGACTTCGACTGCCGAATTGACCGATACCAGACCGGGCAAAGCGCTCAGCACGGCGTCGCTGTGCGTATAAGAGGACGGGCATAGCAACAGCGCCGGATTGGCATCGGCAAAGCGATACAACCGCTCCGAACCGATCAGCGCCCCGGTGATCGAAACCCCGCGATCATTGGGTTTGGTGGCGTTGGTCAGCGCTCCGCATTCATAGAGGTCGACCAGCGAGTCACCGACCATGCCCGAATGGATGCCGAGATCGCGACGATCGGCGATCAGTTGCATCAGCGCTTCGGGAACCGCGCCGATCCCGACCTGCAGGATGCTGTTGTCGCCGACATAATCCGCCGCATGGCGAGCGATGCTGCGGTCGATATCGCTGATCGTGCCGCGCGCGAGTTCGGTCAGCGGGCGGTCGGTTTCGACCAGATAGTCGATCCGATCCTCCGGCAATATCTGCATCGAATGCGTGCGCGGGACGCGGTTATTGAGCTCGGCGATGACGACGCGCGCCTTGGCGACTGCAGCGGGTACGAAGTCGCCGATCAGGCCATAGCTGTATCCCGCGCCCGCAGGAGTGGGTGCGACCTGCACCAGCGCCACGTCGCACGGGATCGTACCGTCGGCGATCATCCCGCCAATCTGGCCGACATGGCAGGGGATTACTGACAGCTTCTGCGCCCTGGCGATGCTGCGCAGCGATCCGATTGCGCCCATGCTCGACAGCGCGACATCGGCGCTGCTGTCTGCGCTCAGCAGCCGCGAGAAGCTGCTCGCCGCAAAGGCGCGCAGGCCGCCGATCGAACCGGCCTGTGCCAGCACGCTTTCGATCAGCGTCGCCGGTTCGCCGCAGGCATGGCCCCACACAAGCGCATCGCCACGCCGGAGGATGCCGGACAGATCGGGCAAGCTTCCGTCCGCCTCCAATGCCAGTCTGGTGCTTGCCATCGATTAACTCCTCGCCCCATGGTCCAAGTGGCGCGAGGCGCAATTCCCCGCGCTGCCACTCGTCGCGATCAGCCTTCGGTGTTGAAATATTCGGGTTTGGGGATCGTCCAGGTCTCGCCCCATAGTTGCCCGCCGCCATCTACGGTCAGCACCTCGCCGGTCACATAATTGCCGCTGGGTCCCGCCAGATAGGCGCAGGCTTCGGCCACATCCCACGCGTCGCCGGGGCGCATCATCGGGTTGGATCGGGCATAGCGCGCGCGCACTTCGGGCGCATAGACGCGCCAGCCATCGGTTTCGATCAACCCGGGCGCGATGCAATTGATGCGAATGCCAAGCGGAGCCCATTCGACCGCGACGCTGCGCGACAGGCCGATCACGCCGGCGCGCGCTGCCACCGAATGGGCAACGCCGTAGAGCCCGTGGCTGGTGACGACGACGATGTTGGTGATGCTGCCCGGGCGCCCGGCGTCTCGCCAGTGTCGCGCCATCGCCTGCATCATGAACCAGCTGCCGTTCAGATTGACGTCGATCACCCGCTGCCAGCCCTTGACGCTGAAATCGATCGCCGCCTGCGGAAACTGGCCGCCCGCGCTGTTGATCAGCGCGTCGATCGGCCCATGATCCCGCCAGATCTGCGCCAGCGTCGCTTCCACGGCTTCAGGATCGCGAATGTCCAGAGGATGGGAAGCGCAGCGATGCCCGGCGTCGGTCAGCGCCCCGGCAACGGCGCTCAGCTTTTCCGCATCGCGACCGGTGATCACGATCCGCGCCCCGAGGCGGGCGAACAGCCACGCCGTTGCCTGTCCGATGCCGCCGCTGCCGCCCGATATCAGCACCGTCTGGCCGGCCAGCGCGTCGGCGGCATAGACGGTCGTTCGGTCGCTATAGGGTTGGTCCGACCCCATCAGCGGTTCTTCAGCAATTCGCCGGCGATGATCAGCTTGCGCACTTCGGTGGTACCCGCACCGATTTCGAGCAGCTTGGTCGAGCGGAACAGCCGGTTGATTTCCGATTCCCAGATATAACCGGTGCCGCCATGGACCTGCACCGCCTTGTCGAGGACGCGGTTCACGGCCTGGGCGCAGAACATCACCGATGCAGCAGTGCGCTTGTGGATCTCGCCGCGCCCGCCTTCGCCTTCGGCTATTCTCGACGCCTCGGCGAGTACGCTGAAGTTGAAGGTGCGCATCACCTCTACTTCGGTGTACATCTCGGCGAGCATCGACTGGACCATCTGGAACGACCCGATCGTCTTGCCGAACTGGGTGCGGGTTGCGGCATAGTCGACCGCCAGCTCGAGCGCGCGTTCGGCGATCCCGACGCAGATCGGCGAGATCATCGCGCGCTCCAGATCGAGCCCGCTCATCACGATGCCGACGCCGCGATTTTCCTCGCCGAGCAGATTTTCGGCCGGAACCCGGCAATCCTCGAACACCAGCTCCGCAGTCTGGCTGCCGCGATAGCCCATCTTGATCAGCTTTTGCGCGACCTTGAAGCCGGGCGTGTCGGTTTCGACGATGAAGGCCGAAATACCGTGCGCGCCCTTTTCCCGATCGGTCTTGGCATAGACCAGCAGGACATCGGCGACCGGACCGTTGGTGATATAGATCTTGTGGCCGTTCAGGACATAATGGTCGCCGTCGCGCCGCGCCGTGGTCTGCATCGAACCCAGCGCGTCGGAACCGGCGCCGGGCTCGGTCAGGCCGAGTGCGCCGATTGATTTGCCCGAACACAGGCCGGGCAGATATTTGCGACGCTGCGCTTCATTGCCGTGGCGATAGAGGTTGTTGAGGCACAGATTGTCGTGCGCAACCCATGCCAGTGCCAGCGCATGGTTCCAGCGCGCGAAACGCTGCAGCACCAGTCCGGCGGACAACAGGTCCAGCCCGGCGCCGCCATATTCCTCAGGCACAGTGATGCCCAGCAGCCCGTTTTGTCCCATGGTCGGAAAGATCTGATCCGGCCACCATTCCTCGTCGTCCATCCGCTGCGCCAGCGGATAGAGTTCGTTGCGACCGAACCGGTCGGCATTGTCGAATATCAGCTGCTGCTCATGGTTGAGTTCGAACTGATTGGCTTCGTTATTTGATGACATGTCCGCGCCTTTGATCCTCTTGCCGGGCCTGGGCGCGAAGCGCGCTGCCCCATCGAATGCGCGTCCATCGATGCGCCTCCTGACCGATCAGGCAAGGGCGGCGGCGAGAATCCATATCCTTGTAAACTCACGGCGCTTTCGGCGGATCGGTAGCCAAGGGCGGGCGCAGCGGCCAAACGCCACGATGCAGCGAGCGATGCGCCGAAAGAGGCTCGCCGCTGCATCTGGGCATGCATTTGGGAGAGCCGATGACCGACCCGTTGTTTCGCCGCATCCTGATCGCCAATCGCGGCGAAATCGCGTGCCGCGTGATGCGAACCCTGCGCGCGATGGGGATCGAATCGATTGCGGTCTATCATGCCGCCGATGCCGTTTCGGCGCATATCGCGATGGCCGATCGCAGCGTCGAGATCACTGGCGATACGCCCGTTTCGGCGCATCTGGATGCTGCGCAGATCATTGCCGTGGCAAAGGCTGAAGGCGCCGATGCCGTGCATCCCGGCTATGGCTTCCTTTCGGAAAATGCCGAATTCGCACGAGCGGTCGAAGCAGCCGGGCTGACCTTTATCGGGCCGGATGCGCGCGCGATTGCGTTGATGGGGGACAAGATTTCATCGCGCGAATTCGCGGCCGCAAACGGTGTAGCGGTCGCGCCATCGGTGACCGCGACCGACGATTTCGCCGCGTTCGTGGAGCAGGCTGCCGGCATCGGGTTCCCGCTGCTGATCAAGGCATCGGCGGGCGGCGGCGGCAAAGGGATGAGCATCGTCCGCAGCGCCGATCAGCTCGAACCGGCGGCGCGCATCGCGACCAGCGAGGCGCTGCGCTATTTCGGCGATGGGCGCATCTATGCCGAAACCTATCTCGAACGACCGCGCCATATCGAGGTTCAGGTGCTGGGCGACGGCAAGGGCGGCGTGATCCACTTGTTCGAGCGCGAATGCTCGATCCAGCGGCGGTTTCAGAAGATCATCGAAGAAGCGCCTGCCGCCCGGCTTGCCCCGGAATTGCGCGACGCGATCTGCGCGGCGGCTGTGCGGCTCGCCGAGGCCGCGCACTATCGCAATGCCGGGACGGTGGAGTTCATTCTGGGGGCGGACGGCCGTTTCTTCTTCCTCGAAATGAATACCCGGCTGCAGGTCGAACATCCCGTGACCGAGATGATCACCGGGATCGATCTGGTGCAGGCGCAGATTCAAATCGCCGCGGGCAAGGGCCTGCCGTGCGGGCAGGCGGATGTCGTGGCGCAGGGCCATGCCATCGAATGCCGGATCTGCGCCGAAGATCCCGAGCGCGATTTCCTGCCCGAAACCGGAGCCATTTCCGTGCTGGATGTTCCGCAGGCGCCTTGGCTCCGTTTCGAAAGTGGGCTGAACGCCGGACAGAAAGTTACCGCCGATTTCGATCCGATGCTGGCGAAGCTGGTCGCACATGGCGCCGACCGGGCCGAGGCGATCGACCGTTCGATCGCGGCGCTGGAGGGTCTCGATCTGCTCGGGGTGAAGACCAATATCGACTATCTGGCGCGCAGCATCGACCATCCTGCCTTTCGTGACGGGCAGCTGCACACCGGATTTATCGGCGAACATGCCGAGGCGCTCGCCCCGGCGCCGCCCGATCCGGAACACCGCGCTATCCTGCTTGCGGCAGCGGCGCTGGGGCTCAAGCCGCTGCACGATGCGGTTACCGGAACGCCCGAGCCCTATGCCGAAATGGGCGGGTGGAGGAATTGAGATGACCATCCAGCTGGAATTCGATGGCGAAATCCACAACGTTGTTGCGCAGCAGTTGAAGCCGCAGCTGACGCTGGTGATCGACGGCGTGGCGCATTGCATCGCGGCGCTGCCGCCGCTTGGCGACGGC
Source organism: Sphingomonas sp. (assembly GCA_002707985.1). Classification (GTDB taxonomy): domain Bacteria; phylum Pseudomonadota; class Alphaproteobacteria; order Sphingomonadales; family Sphingomonadaceae; genus Sphingomonas. Next base: position 74,131 of record PAOI01000034.1, read on the forward strand.
AGGCATCGGATGGTTTTCGATGGCCGTGAGATCGCCTTTGCGCGCAGCGAACAGGGCAGGGGCTTCACGGTGCGGCTCGACGGGCGCAGCTTTGCCATCGGCCATGTCGACCCATTTGCCGCCGATGCCGATGGTGCCGCCGCGCATGACAGCGTCGTCGCACCGATGCCCGGCGTCGTCGTGTCGATCGACTGCGTGCCGGGCGACACTGTCGCCAAGGGGCAGGTGCTGATCACGATAGAAAGCATGAAGCTGCAACAGGCGCTGGCCGCCCCGCGCGACGGCATTGTTGCCCGGCTCCCCTGTGCGGCAGGCAGCACCTTCGAAAAAGACGCAGTCCTTGTTCAGCTCGAACCGGTGGAAGGCGCATAGACGATGCGACGTATCCAATCGAATATCGCCACCGGCTCCGCCGAATTCCGAAAAAATGCTGCGCACAATCGGCGGCTGGTCAGCGAATTTCACGCTCGGCAGGATGCGGCCCGTCATGCCCGGCCCCAGCGCAGCCTCGACCGGCTGACCAGTCAGGGCAAGATGCTGCCGCGCGACCGGATTGCTGCGCTGCTCGATCCCGGCACGCCTTTCCTCGAACTGTCGTCGCTCGCCGCCAACATGGCCTATGGCGGTGCTTCGCCATCGGCCAGTTCGATCGTCGGGATCGGCATTGTATCAGGGCGCGAAGTGATGATCCGCGCCGATGATTCGACGGTAAAGGGCGGCGCCTGGTATCCGCTCACCGTCACCAAGATCGTCCGCGCGCTCGATATCGCGATCGAGAACCGGCTCCCGGTCATTCATCTGTGCGATTCCGCCGGCGGGCAGCTGCAGCTGCAATCGGAAGTCTTTCCCGGCGGGCGGATGGCCGGACGGATATTCCGCAACCAGACGATCCTGTCGAAAATGGGCGTGCCGCAATTATCGCTGGTATTCGGCCATTGTACGGCGGGCGGCGCCTATGTGCCCGCGCTGTCCGATTATAACGTGATCGTGCGTGGGACCGGTGCCGTCTTTCTGGGCGGACCGCCGCTGGTGCGCGCCGCGACCGGCGAGGATGTGTCGGCGGAGGAACTGGGCGGTGCGGCGATGCACACCTCAGTGTCGGGGACGTGCGACTATCCCGCCGCGAACGAGGCTCAGGCGATTGCCATCGGCCGCGAAATCGTCAGCCAGTGGCGCCGTGGCCCGAAATGGCAATGCCAGCGCGATACCCCCGAACCACCGGCGTTCGACCCGGCCGAACTTTACGGCATCATTCCCGACGACATCAAAAAGGCATTCGACATGCGCGAAGTAATCGCGCGCATCGTCGACGGCAGCCGCTTCCACGAATATCAGCCCGATTTCGGAACGACCTTGGTCTGCGGCTTCGCCAATATCTGGGGGTACAAGGTCGGCATCCTCGGCAACAACGGCGTGTTGTTCAACGATTCCTCGCTGAAGGCGGCGCATTTCATCGAATTGTGCAACCAGAACGAAACGCCTTTGCTGTTCCTTCAGAACATCACCGGATTCATGGTCGGTCGCGAATATGAGCGGCGCGGGATCACCAAGGACGGCGCGAAGATGCTGATGGCACAGGGTGGATCGCGCGTTCCTAAATTCACGGTGATGGTCAACGGGTCGTTCGGTGCGGGCAATTACGGCATGTGCGGCCGCGCATGGGATCCGCGCTTTCTGTTCACATGGCCCAATCACCAGATTGGCGTGATGGGCGGCGAGCAGGCCGCGAACACGCTGGCCGAGGTCAAGGCGAACCAGATGCGCCGCGACGGCCTGGAGGTCGACGCGGCGGTGCTGGAACAACAGCGTGCCGAAACGCTGGCCGCCTATCAGGACCAGATTTCGGCTTATTATTCGACGTCGCAGCTGTGGGACGACGGCATCATCGATCCGGTCGATACCCGCAACGCGCTGGGGATCGCGATCGCCGCTTCGCTCAACACGCCCCTGGAAGACCCCGGCTACGGCGTGTTCCGCCTGTGATCATGCAGAGGAAATTCGCATGAAACATGCCGACAAGGTCATCATTACCTGCGCTGTGACGGGCAGCATCCATACGCCGACCATGTCGCCGCATCTGCCGATCACCCCGGACGAGATTGCCGAGCAGGCGCTTGGCGCGGCGGAGGCGGGTGCCGCAATGCTGCATCTCCACGCGCGCGATCCGAACACCGGCGCGCCAGATCAGTCGCCCGACCTGTTCCGCCAGTTCCTGCCGCGGATCAAACAGGGATGCGACGCGATCCTGAATATTACCACGGGCGGCGGTCTGGGGATGCCGATCGATCAGCGGCTTGCGCCGGCCGTCAGCCTGCAGCCCGAAGTGGCGTCGATGAACATGGGTTCGCTCAATTTCAATATTTCGGGCGCGGCAGCCAAATATGATCGCTTCCAGCACGATTGGGAGCGCCCCTATCTCGAAGGGACGCGCGACTTCATCCTGTCGAACACCTTCGCCCAGATCGAATATGGGCTGGCGCAGATGAGCGCCAACGGCACCCGTTTCGAATTCGAATGCTATGACGTTGGACATCTCTATAATCTCGCGCATTTTGCCGAGCGCGGGCTGATCAAGCCGCCTTTCTTCATCCAGTGCATTTTCGGCATCTTGGGTGGGATCGGCGCCGATCACGAAAATCTGATCCACATGCGCACCATCGCCGACCGCTTGTTCGGTGACGATTATTATTTGTCGGTACTTGCGGCGGGGCGGCACCAGCTGCCCTTCGTTACGATGAGTGCGATCCTGGGCGGCAATGTTCGCGTCGGGCTGGAGGACAGCCTTTACATCGGACGCGGCGAACTGGCGCGTTCCAATGCCGAGCAGGTGGCGAAGATTCGCCGCATCCTGGAAGATATCGGCCTGACCATCGCGACGCCCGCCGAAGCCCGCGCGATGCTGGATACCAAGGGCGGCGACGCGGTCGGCTTTTAGGGCTGGTCGCGCTCGGCGGTTTCGCGAGCGGCCAGATATTCCTCGCGCAGCGCGCGTTTGAGGATCTTGCCCAGACCGATGATCGGAAACGGCTCGGTCCGAAACGCGATTGATCGCGGGCATTTGAACGCCGCGATCTGGCTGCGGACATGCGCCACCAGATCGCTCTCGCTGGCGGTCGCGCCCGCGCGCAGCATCACCTCTGCATGCACCGCTTCGCCCCAGCGTGCATCGGGGATGCCGAATACCGCGCATTGCGCCACCGCCGGATGACTCGCGAGGGCGTTTTCAACTTCGGAGGAATAGACATTCTCACCGCCGGTGACGATCATGTCCTTGATGCGATCGACCAGATAGAGGAAGCCGTCGGCGTCCATATAACCGCCATCGCCGGTATGGACCCAGCCTGCGCGGATCGTTGCGGCTGTCTCTTCGGGCTTGCGCCAGTATCCGGTCATCATATTGGGCCCGCGCACCAGCACCTGGCCGACTGTGTCGCGCGGAACCTCGACGCCATTATCGTCAGCAATGATGACTTCGACGCTGTATCCCGCGCGCCCGACCGAGCGCAGGCGACCCGCCGTGGCGCCATCCAGATCGACCATCCCGGGCTGCATACAGGCGATATAGGGTGCAAACTCGGTCTGACCGTAAGCCTGAGACACGACGATGTGCGGCAATAATCGCTGCGCCTCGCGGACGGGTTCTTCGGGCAGGGGCGCGCCGCCGGAAATGATCGTTCTGAGTGACGAGAGATCATGGCCGCCTTTCGCGACTTCATCCAGCACCATGCTCAGCAGGGTGGGCACCAGCATGCTGTGCGTCGCGCGCTCGCGCTCCAGCGTTTCCAGAAATCCGGCGGGCGTGAATTCGGGCAGGAAGATATGCGTGCCGCCGACGATCGTCGTCGCAAACAAGCCGCTCGCGCCCCCGGTGTGGAACAGCGGCATGCAATGGAGGAAGATCGTGCCGTCGCCGAGCATGCCGTGGAAATCGATCGACTGCGCCACGGTCGATGCCCAGATCGCGGCATGGGACAGCATCACGCCCTTCGCCATGCCGGTCGTGCCGCTGGTATAGGACAGGCACGCGAGCCAATCATTGGGTCCCGTAACCGGTTCGACCCGGCCACCGTTCGCGATCATCCGATCCTGAATCGCCATGTCGGTGCGTTCGGCATCGCCGTCCACCAGCACCACCTGCCGGATGCTCGCACAGCTTGCGCGCAACGTTTCGAGCAGTGGCAGGAATTGTTCGCCGATGAACAGGGTTTCGGGCTCCGAATCGTTGAGGGTGTAGATCAATTCGGCGGGCGACAATCGCCAGTTGAGCGGAACTGCGACCGCGCCGATCCAGAACACCGCATAATAGAATTCCGCGAAGCGGGCCGAATTGCCGGCAAGGATCGCCACCCTGTCGCCGGGCCCGACGCCCATTTTTCGGAGTGCACCGGCCAGCCGGGCGACTCTGTCTTCGAACTCGCGCCAGGTGCGGCGAAGCTCCCCTTCGACGATCGCGGTGCGATCCGGATAGGACCGCGCGATGCGGCGCAACGCCTGGCTCATCAGCATCGTCAACTACCCTCCGCCAGTGGTCCTCTCGTGTCGGCGGATCCTTTGCTGCCGCCGATCGGATGCCGGTCAGGATGTACCCAACCCGACGTCAGGCCAAGCGCGCAGCCGCTTTCGGCGCGGTTTCGCGCCATCGTTCCACATATCTGGACAATTGCCGTTCGCACTCCGCGACCGATTGCACGATCCCCATTCTCAGGCGCTGAGTGACGTGCACCAGATTTTGAGGAGAGACGTGTGAGGCGCATCAAATTCGGTATCGCCGGACGTATCGCGCGCATCCGGCTGGACGATGCCGAACGGATGAACCGGCTCGACATCCATCTGTGCGACGAACTGATCGAGGCGTTCGACAGGATCGCCGCCGATGGTCGTGTGGCGGCAGTGACATTGACTGCCGATGGCGCGAATTTCACGGCGGGCGGCGACATCGCTATCTTTCGCGGCGCGGCGGAGGAAGTGCGCGAGGGGGTGTGGAACACGGTCGGCCGCGCGACGCAGGTCGTGCAGCGGATGCGGTCGCTCGATGCCGTAATCGTCGCCGGGTTGCAGGGATATGTTGCCGGTGGCGGGCTGGGTATCGCACTTGCCAGCGACGTCGTCATTGCTTCGGACGACGTACGGCTGCTTCCGGCGCATGTGGCGCTGGGCGCGCCCGCCGATGGCGGGCTCAGCTGGTTCGCCACCCGGTTGATGGGAAGCCGTCAGGCGCTGGACTGGATGCTGTCCAATCGCGCGATGGATGCCGATGAAGCACTGGTGAAGGGCCTGGTGACGCGGGTCGTGCCGCGCGATCAGCTCGACGATGTCGTGGCTGGAAGCGCGGCCCGGCTGGCAAGGGGACCGCGCACGGCCCAGTCGCTGATCAAGCAGCTCGTCTATGGCGCGGAAACCGCGCCGCTTGCGGGGCATCTCGATGCGGAGCGCGCGGCGTTCATGGCAGTTGCGGGCGGGGCCGAGTTTGCCGAGGGCGTTGACGCATTCGTGGCCAAACGCTCCGCCCGTTTCAGCGAGGCGTGAGGGCGACCGTTGCGGCCGCGCGAATTCCTGCAGCAATACGCATATGTAGAATTGCGGCCACTGCGCCCGATGCTGCTTCCCCCCGTGAGCGCAATCGGCGACCTCCCCGGCTGACGGAGTGAAGGGAAGGCGCAGCAATGACGATTGACTATTCGGGCCGGGTGGCTGTGGTAACCGGCGCTGGTGCGGGGCTGGGCCGGGCGCATGCCCTGCTGCTGGCGCGGCGTGGGGCGAAGGTCGTCGTCAATGATCTGGGCGGATCGGTTGACGGCAATGCCGCGTCGAGCGCTGCCGCCGATGCGGTGGTGCGCGAAATCCGCGAGGCAGGAGGCGAAGCGGTCGCCGTTTATGACAGCGTTGCCACCCAGGCGGGTGGCCAGGCGATCGTAGCGACCGCCATCGACGCGTTCGGCAGGATCGACATGCTGGTGAACAATGCCGGCAATCTGCGCGACAAATCCTTCATCAAGATGGACATGGAGGACTTCAGTGCGGTCATCGACACGCATCTGTTCGGCACTGCTTATTGCATTGCCGCCGCATGGCCCCGCATGATCGAACAGCGATATGGGCGCATTGTCGTGACGACGTCGGCGTCGGGCCTGTACGGCAATTTCGGCCAGTCCAACTATGCTGCGGCAAAGGCTGCGGTGGTCGGCATGATGCTGTCGCTGAAGGATGAAGGCGCGAAATATGATGTGCGGGTGAACGCCATCGCCCCGGTTGCCGCAACGCGAATGACTGCCGACATTTTGCCGGAGGGCACGCCCGAACTGTTTAGCCCCGAACTGGTCAGCCCTGCCGTCGGGTGGTTCTGTGCCGAAGAATGTACCGAAAGCGGCACGGTGATCGAAGCCGGTGGCGGCTATTTCGCGCGGGTGCAGACGTTCGAATCCGGCGGCGTGGTTCTGGCGCCCGACGGCGTCGAGCCGGAGGATATCCGCGACAACTGGGCCGCGATATCCGACATGGCGAACGCCCGCCCATTCGCCAATAGCATGGGCGTGATCGGGAAGGTGCTTAAGGACATAACCGCCTGATCAGGGTGGGAGCGTTCAGGAGGAAAACCTCCCCAGAGCAATGGCTCCAAGCCGCGAGGCGTCAGGGAGCAAGGACCGGCAGGGGATGTACACTCACCGCCGATTTTCGGCCGTGCCTATATGCGCCGCCAGTTCTTCGCGCATCTTCGAATCGGTAAATTGCGCAGAAAACATCAAGGCTATGGTGCGTTTGAAATCGTAGCCGCTCACGGCGATGGGTGTGGTTCCCTCCACCTGCAACGACAATGGTGCGGTCGTTATTCCGACGCCAGCGGCGACCAGCCGCATGCACCAGTCGTCGTTCTCGCTCCGCATGGCAAATTTGGGACGAACGCCATGTCTGGTAAAGAACTGGCTGGTCTCGCGCAGAATCTCGCAATTTCGACGAGCGATCATCGTTTCCCCCGCCAGCCTTTCGGGCGCCACCTGCTGCTCGTTCGCCAGCGGATGATTGTCGGATACGAACATCGCATAGGGTTCGCGAACCAGCGTTATCATCTCTTCCTCGGCGTCGGCCTCTCGTTTCGTGGTGACGATTGCATCGATCTGATCCTTGCTCCTCAAGCTGCGCAATTCCGCATCGGAGCCTTCGGTTATCTCGATCGAGAAGCGCGATGAAAGCGGTGCCACAAATGCCTCCATCATCTGGCTGCCAAGCGTCCTGATCAGGCCGATGCGCAGGTCCGGCCAGCGTTCGACCGCTCGCTTGCTGAACCGGTCTGCCTTCCTGAAGTTCTGATCGATTTCGCGGGCAAGGATCAGAAAGCGCTGCCCGGCCTCGGTCAGCCTGACCCGGCGCTTGCTGCGCAGGAACAGTTTTGTCCCAACGATCCGTTCGAGATCGGCAATGCCAGCCGAAAGCGTTGGCTGCGTCACATGGATACGGCTTGCGCCAAGGGTGAAGGATTCCGCTTCGACAAGCGCCAGGAACTGGCGAATATGAGATCGCTTGATCATAGATATTTCCTATCCGTAAGATAGGATCATATCAATTTTCAATTCGTTGTCCGGTTGGGTAGATCAATGCCAGAATTCTGAAGAGAGGCCTTTACCATGCGCGCGACCCCCGACTTCGATTTCCAGCTGGGTGAGAGTGCTCAGATGATCCGCGAGAGTGTGGGCCGCTTCGCCGACGAGCAGATCGCGCCGCTGGCCGCGAAGATCGACCGCGAAGACTGGTTTCCCAAGGACGAGTTATGGGCGAAGATGGGCGAACTCGGCCTCCATGGCATCACGGTGGACGAGGCCGATGGTGGGCTGGGGCTCGGCTATCTTGAACATGTCATCGCGGTGGAAGAGGTCAGCCGCGCGAGTGCCTCGCTTGGCCTCAGCTACGGCGCGCACTCCAACCTGTGCGTCAACCAGATCCGCCGCTGGGGTACCGACGAGCAGAAGGCGAAGTACCTGCCGCGGCTGATCAGCGGCGAGCATGTCGGCAGTCTGGCAATGAGCGAAGCGAGTGCCGGGTCTGACGTCGTCTCGATGAAGCTCAAGGCGGAGGCCGTCGATGGCGGCTACCGCCTGAACGGCACCAAGTTCTGGATCACCAACGCGCCCTATGCCGATACGCTGGTAGTCTACGCCAAGACCGATAGCGAAGCCGGATCGCGCGGCATCACCGCCTTCCTGATCGAGAAGGGCGACGAGGGCTTCTCGATCGGCCAGAAGATCGAGAAGGTCGGCATGCGCGGGTCACCCACCGCCGAACTGGTGTTCGACGATTGCTTCGTGCCCGAAGACCGCGTGATGGGGCCGCTCAATGGCGGCGTCGGCGTGCTGATGAGCGGGCTGGACTACGAACGCGTGGTCCTGTCGGGCATCCAGCTGGGGATCATGCAGGCCTGTCTCGACACGGTCATCCCCTACCTGCGCGAGCGCAAGCAGTTCGGCAAGCCGATCGGCAGCTTCCAGCTGATGCAGGCTAAGGTGACCGACATGTATGTCGCGCTGCAAACCGCCCGGGCCTATACCTATGCGGTCGCCAAGGCCTGCGATGCCGACCAGACGACGCGCTTCGATGCCGCCGGCGTGATCCTCTATTCGAGCGAGAGCGCCTTCCGCGTGGCCGCCGAAAGCGTCCAGGCGCTGGGCGGGGCGGGCTATACGCTCGACTGGCCGGTCGAACGCTACATGCGCGATGCCAAGC
>PAOI01000035.1 GCA_002707985.1 Sphingomonas sp.
CGAGGAACAGTTCGGCCCGGTGCTGCCGGTGCTCCGTTACAGCGACATCGATTCGCTGATCGAGCGGGTGAACGGCACCGAATATGGGCTGGGCGGCACGGTGTGGAGCAACGATCTGGATCGCGCGATCGCGGTTGCCGAACGCGTCACATCAGGCACGATCTGGGTCAATCAGCTGATGGCGATCGATCCGACCATCCCGTTCCGCGGGCTCAAGCAATCGGGCATGGGCACCGAAATGGGCCAGGAAGGGCTTGAGGAATATACNCAGGCGCAGGTCATCAACGCCGTCGCACTCGACGCCGCCTGAGCGGCCGCGGGCGNGNACNCACTGNNNTCAGAAGAAATAGAAGCGCAACGCCGCGTCGGACATGGCGCGGCGNTCGGCGGCATCGGGCACGATCCGGTACAAGGTGTCGAGCGTATCGCGATAGGTCACGCGATCCTCCGCNCCNACNAAGGGCGCNTCGCTGCCCCAGAACAGATGTTCGGGTCCNGCGACCTGCAACAGCCGCGCGGCATAGGCCGACAGGCGATCGGGCGGCAGGCGGAACCCGGCAGAGATTTTGACATGGCACCGCCCCTGCTCGACTGCCTTCAGCATCGCGCGAAAGCCGACGCCCTCCATCTCGCCTTCGCTGCGCAACAGCCCGAAATGATCGACCACCACGTCGATCCCGTCGAGCGCGGGCAGCATCTCCGCCAGCTGATGCCCGGCGAGGTTGAGCTCCATATGCATGCCCGCNTCCGCCAGCCGCTTCAGGAAACGGCGAAAACGAAACGCGGTTAGGTCGGGCAACGGATCGCGCGGCGATATCTGAAAGCGCACGCCGCGCACGCCCCTCCGGGCGAGATCGGCGATCTCGCTCCGCCCGGTATCGATATCGAGCATCACCGTCGCGCGCAGCCGCGGAAAGCGGTCGAGCACGCCCAGCGTATAGGCGTTGTAGGTGCCGTAGAGGCTCGCCGCCGTGATCACGCCGAACGAAATGCCATGCGCATCCAGATCGGCGACATAGCTTTCGACGGCATAGTCGTAATCGGGCTTGGTCCATGCCGTCGGCACCAGCGGCATCGCGCTGGTGAAGACATGAGCATGGGCATCGATCACCGGCGGCTCGATCGCCGCAACCGCTTCCGCCATCGCNGCCGTCACAACCGATCGACGAACAATGCGCTGCCGTTGCCGTGCAGCACCCGATCGCGATCGGCGTCGCTCAGCAGCCGCGTGGCATCGATCGCCTGGCGCACCATCTCGTCATANGCGAGCTTGGTATTGCCATAGTCCGATCCCCACATCAGCCGCCCGGCGCCATAGGTNTCGACCATCTTGCGCACGAACTGCGCCGCATCGATCCCGGTTTCGGCAAATCGGTTGAGATTGATCTGCGTGAATTTGAAATGGATGTTGGGAATATCGACCAGCGCCAGATGCTCTTCGCCGATCGTGCCCTCGATCCCGTTTTCGGCGGACGGCCAGCCGCAATGATCGAGCGCGATCGTGGTTTGCGGATAGCGTTTCGCCAGCGCGATGATGCGGCCCAGCGCGGCNTTNGACGGGCGCCCCGGCGCGTACATNATNACCATCGTCAGCTTGTGCATCGCCGCCACGTCCCAGGTGCGCAGCGCGTCGCTGGAATCGAGCCAGGGATAGTTGCCGGCATCGTCGGGATAGCCGAACAGGCGCAGACCGCCGATATTATGCTGCTCGGCAAGCGCGCTCAGCTTCTGCGGCGTCGCCGGATCGGCAGCGTTCAGGATCAGCACCCCCGAAACGCGGTTATGGTGCACGTCCGCCACCCAGCAGGTGTAGCGGTTATCGGTCTTGTACACNGTATTGTACTGAACCGCNGCGCCGCCGGTCACGCCATTGGCNTCCCACAGCGCGAAGATGCGCTCGTCGGTCGCCGGGTCGCTTTCTATCCGCTGCCGCAGCGCGTCCTCACCTTCGCGCGCGCCGGTGATATCGATCGGGAACCGATCGTAATCGTTGGTGAAGAAATGCGCGTGGGTATCAAACAGTCTAACGGACGGGTTCGGCATGAAGCTCTCCTGAAGATGCCGTGGTCTTGGCGGCGCGCGCGCGCACCGCGTAACGATTGGCGAGATGCATGGCGACGGCGGGGATCACCGCGATCGCCGANAATACGAAGTATGTGTCCATCCGGCCCATGCCCGCGCTGAGCAGGAAACCGCCCAGCATCGGNCCGAAGATCGCCCCGACGCGTCCGAAACCGACGATGAAGCCCAGCGCCGTATTCTGGATCGTNTCNGGATAGATCACCACCGACACCAGGAAGAGACCGGTATAGGCGCCAACGACGAAGAAGGTCGTGATGCCGGCCATGGCCAGCAGCGGGATCGGATCGGGCGGCTGAATGCCGAAGATCACCAGCGTGACGGCGGCCAGCGCAAAGAAGATCGCAGTCAGCCGTCCCTCACCCACGCGTCGCGCAAACAGACCCATGGCGAGGTGGCCGAGCGCGCCGCACGCACCGGTGATGATGCCGCTGGCCGCCGCCAGCGATGGCGTCAGCCCGGCATTGGCCAGAATGGTCGGTTTCCAGTTGAGCAGGAAATAGCCGACGATCGCATAAGTGAGCGATGCCACCCAGACGAGGATCGTCTGCGTCCGCATCGATTTGCCGAGCATCCCGGTCAGCGCGACGCGGAATTCGCCCGCCCGTTCGCGCTGCGGCGGCAGCTCGGCGAGCGGCGCAAGGTGCATGCGCCGATGCAGGCGATTGAGCGCCGAAAGGTCCTTCGGCCCCTGACGTCGCGCGAGGAAACCCCGCGATTCGCCCAACAGAAAGATGCTGAGCATGAAGGTGATGACATTGAAGGCGCCGGCCGAGAAGAAGACAGCGCGCCAGCCGATGGTTTCGACCACCATCGCCGCAATCGCGCTGCCGATCATCATCCCGGCCGTGAAGCCCATATGCAGCACGGCCATCGCGATATTGCGTGCCTTGGGGCTCGAATATTCCGCGACCGTGGTGTTGAGGCAGACCACCAGCGTGCCGAGCCCGATCCCGGTGATGAACCGCAGCACCAGCAGGTGCCAGATATCGCCGGCAAGTCCGGTGAGCAGCAAGGTCCCCGCCAGCGTGCCGAGCGCACCCAGCATCACCGGTCGACGCCCGATGCGATCGGCGAAAGGCGCCACGACGAACGCGCCGATGGTCAGCCCGACCGCGACGGAGCTGAACAACATGCCCATGATCGCCGGATCGACATGCCATTCCTTCGACAGGACAGGCGCGGCCACGGCCAGCGACAGCACGTCGAACCCGTCCGCGACGTTGCAGAGGCAGCACAGCGCCACGACCGCAAATTGATATGGCGACATTCCTGTCGGCGCTTCGACTCCGGTTTCGCTCCGGCCAGCAACCATCGACCCTCTCCCTCTTTTCTGGTCGCGAAGCCGCGGGAACTGCCGCCGAAGACGCGCCTTATCGGTCTTGCTTATGTATGATGTCGTTCAACGATATCCGACTTTGCGCTTGCCCGCTAGAGGTCATATGTTATAGACAAGCGTCGTCCGATAATTTGGAATGATACGACAGATATCAGCCAGGTATCGGACAAATGCCCGTGACGGATCGACCCGCGATCCCCTCGGGTGAGGAGAAACGATGGACGGCAGATGCCGCGTCGAGGGGAGGAAACATGACTGAGGGACATACGGGAATTGCACATTCGCGCCTGAACAGGACGCTGCGGGGAGCCAGCATGGCGGCCATCGCCGTCGGTTCGCTGAGCTTTGCAGCGCCGAACGCGTGGGCGCAGGACGCGACTCAGGATCCACCCGCTGCCGAAGCGACGCTGACCGGCCCCACCCAGCCCGGCCAGGACGCCTCCGTGCAACAGGGCGGCGAAATCATCGTTACCGGTTCGCGACTCGGCGAGGGCTTCACGGCCCCGACGCCGCTTACCGTCGTCGGCCAGGAACAGGTTCAAGACCGCGCGATCGCCAGCGTCGCCGAACTCAATTATGAAGTGCCGCAGCTGCGCATCAATCAGAATATCGGCCGTTCTTCCGAACCGGTCGGCCAGAACCAGCTCGACCTTCGCGCGCTGGGTTCGGCACGTACGCTGGTACTGCTCGACGGGCGCCGCATGGCGGCAACCAGCCCCTTTGGCGGCATCGATTCGAACGTCTTCCCGGTCGCACTGCTGAGCAGCGTCGAAGTCGTGACCGGCGGCGCTTCTGCAGCCTATGGCTCGGACGCAGTTGCAGGCGTGATCAACTTCGGCCTGATCAAGGATTTCGAAGGGTTCAAGCTCGACGCGTCCTACGGTATTTCGCGATATAGCGACTATAACCGCCCGGTGATCTCCGCTGCGGCGGGCACCAGCCTGTTGGACAATCGGCTTCATGTCGAAGTCGCCGGCGACTTTTATCGCAACACCGGCCAGACGCGCGCCGCCACGCGCCCATGGGCGCGCGGGCGCCCGATCATGTTCGCCAATCCGAACTACACGCCGACCAATGGCCAGACCAAAAACTATATCGCCTATGACGCCGGTCTGATGGCGTCGTTCGGCGGCCTGATCACCGGCGTCAATGCCGACACCAATCCCGGTAACGGCGCCGATGTGCTGCGCGGAATTCAGTTCGGCACCAACGGCAGCGTCGATCCCTTCAACTATGGCTCGATCCAGAATTCCACCTGGATGCTGGGCGGCGACGGTGCTTCGGTAGAGGATGACGGCAATCTGTTGCCGCATATCACCCGCTATTCCGGCTATGGCCGCATGTCCTATGACGTGTCGAACAGCGTCAGCGCCTGGGCCGATCTCCTCTATTCGCGCGTCGAGGTCACGTCCGATCTCGCCCCGAACTATGACCTGGGGTCGAGCGCGCTGACGATCTATTCCGACAATGCCTATCTGCCCGAATCGGTGCGCAACACGATGCTCGCGAACGGCATCTCTTCGTTCCGTCTGAGCCGCGTTAACCTGGAAGACGGATTTTCGGAGAATAACAGCTCGACCGAAGTGCTGCGCTATGCCGCCGGACTCGAAGGGTCGTTCGGCGACGGCTGGAACTGGGACTTCTTCGTCCAGCGTTCGGACAATCATTTCTATCAGGAATCGGTCAACAACCGCAATCAGGCGAACTGGAGGGCGGGCGTCGACGCCGTCATCGACCCGGCGACCGGGCGCCCCGCCTGCCGCGTCAATGTCGACGGCAATCCGGCGAACGACATGCCGGGCTGCGCCCCGATCGACGTGTTCGGCCCGGGATCGATCAACGGGGCCGCGCTCGACTGGTATCGTGGCACGTCCTTTTATGACTCGCACATGACTCAGAATGTCGTGGGCCTGAACCTGCGCGGCCGTCCGTTCGCGACCTGGGCAGGCGATGTCAGCGTCGCGGTCGGCGCCGAATATCGGCGCGAAGAAATCGACAGCGTTTCGGATCCCGTTTCGATGGCCAGCGGCTGGCGATCGATCAACCAGCAGCCCTTTTCGGGCGATCTGACGGTTAAGGAAGCCTATCTCGAAACCGCCATTCCGCTGCTCGATCACGCGTCGGTCGGCTATAATCTCGAGTTCAACGGCGCCATCCGCTACGCCGACTACAGCTCGTCGGGCGGTGTCACGACCTGGAAGGTGGGTCTCAACTACAGCCCGATCCAGGACATCCGCTTCCGCGGCACGATTTCGCGCGACATTCGCGCCGCGAACATCAACGAGCTCTATTCGGGCCAGAATCAGGTCATCAACACGCTGAACGACCCGCGCAGCAATGCGCCGGCACCGGCCTATTTCGTGCTGCAGCTTACGGGCGGCAACCCGAACCTCGATCCGGAAAAGGCCGATACCAAGGCCGTCGGCGTGGTCATCAGCCCCAGATTCATTCCCGGGCTCGACCTGTCGATCGATTATTACAACATCAAGATCGACAACGCGATCACATCGGTCCCGTCGCAGACGATCGTCAATAACTGCTTCGTGCAGAATATTTCGCAATTCTGCAGCCTGATCGCAGTCGATTCGACCACCAACCTGATTTCGAGCGTGCAGGCGACGATCGTCAATGCGCAGACGATCAAGACCAGCGGCATCGATTTCGAAATGTCCTATCGTCGTCCGATCGGCAGCGGCACGCTGGGGACCCGGCTGCTCGTCAACTATGTGAACGACCTGTCGCTCACCGCTTCGGGGGTTTCGACCGACTATGTCGGCGACCTTGCCACCGATTATTCGGGTCAGCCGCGCTGGAAGGCCAATTTCGACCTGACCTGGCGGGACGGCCCGCTGAAACTCGGCGCCTATGTCCGCTATATCGGCGGCGGCAAATATCGTTCCTATTATGTCGACGATGTCGATCTGCCCGCCGATGAGAACAATGTCAGCGGCCAGACCTATGTCGATATTTCGGGTTCCTATCGCGTGACCGACTGGCTCGAAATCTATGGCAAAGTCGACAATCTGTTCGACAGGGACCCGCCGATCCTGCCGAACGCAATCGTCCAGCCGACGGTCGCCAACTCGCAGATGTTCGACAAGATCGGGCGCTATTATGTCGGCGGCGTTCGCATGCGCTTCTGATCCGTGACGATATCGGGGTTCGGCGTCCTCCCCCGGGGACGCCGAACCCCGAATAATTTCCGACGAACGACATTTCCCAATAGCGAAATGCATTTGTAATTACCGAATCACTTTGCCATGATTCGGATCGTTGAGGAGTGAGGATGCGTACCCCATGAGCGAGGCCCCCACCCCTAACGACATCATCAAACATAGCGACATGAGCTTCTATCAGGCGATGGTCATCGCGATCTGCGTGCTGACCTATGCCGCAGACGGGCTCGACGTCGTAACCCTTTCCTATGCCGCGCCGCTGATCATCGGCGAATGGGGCATCAGCCCCGCCGCTTTCGGCCTGGTATCCAGCGCGACACCGGTCGGAATCGCGATCGGATCGATCTTCATCTCGCCGCTCGCCGATCGGATCGGGCGACGGACCCTGACTCTATGGCTGCTTGGCAGCCTGTCGGCGTTTCTGTTTGCCACGACGGCGTGCAACTCGCTGATCCTGCTGCTCATACTACGGCTAGTGACCGGCATGGCGCTGGGCGCGCTGGTCGTGTGCCTCAACGTCACGGTGACCGAATATAGCAATGCCAAGCGATCGAACTTTTTCGTCGGCATTCTCCATACCGGCTATTCGGCCGGCGGCATGTTGTGCGGCGCGCTCGCTGCGGTGCTGATCGAGCCTTATGGCTGGCGGTCGATCTTCCTTGCCGCGGCGATCCTCAACGTCATCAGCTTCGTCCTCAATCTGGCGATGTTGTCGGAATCGCCGGCCTATCTCCTGTCGCGGCGCGGGCCGGATGCTCTGGCGCGGATCAACGCGGTGCTGGCGCGGATGGGCAAGCCGATGCTCGAAATCCTGCCTCCTGCCCCTGAGGAGCAGACCGGCAAGCGCAAGGGATCCTGGGCGATCATTCCCCGCGGGCTATGGGCCGGTACGGCGCTGCTGTGTTTCGCCGGGTTCGTGTTCACGATCAGCGGCGGCTTCATGGCCGGATGGCGCCCGCAGATGCTGGCGTTCGGCGGGCTCGACATGACGTGGAACGGGGTCGCCGGCGTCACCACCTATGGCGCGGGCATCATCGCGCATCTGATCGTCGGCGGACTGGCGCGGCGGGTCGGCGAAGGGCGGATCGCCGTCATCTTCCTGCTCGGTATGGCCGCCTCTTTCATCTTCCTGGGCGCAGTACCGACCGGATCGACCTGGGGGCTGGTCGCGGCATCGACGCTGTCCGGCTTCTTCAACGTCGGCAGCTACACCGCGCTGATCCTCGTCACACTGAACTATTATGATGTCGGCGCACGCAATGCGGGGCTCGGCATCATGATGGGCTTTTCGCGTGTCGGCGGCATCATCGGCCCGCTGCTGGGCGGCATCGTGATCGGTGCCGATTTCGGTCGCTTCTGGGTGATGTTCCTGTTCGGCGCGATGATGGTGATCCCTGCCGCGACGGCAATCTTCGCCCGGATGAAAGCGCCGACCCGCACGCCGGAACTCGCCCATGGCTGAGCATACGGCAATCCCCTATCGCCTGTCCGATCAAGCAAGGAGACCCTGGTGACCTTTTCGCTTTCGCCGATCCATCTGCCGCTGCTGGGTGCGGCGGGTCTGTTGCTCGCCGCATGCGGCTCGGCTTCGGAAACCAGCGAAACCGCGCCCGCAAACACCGTTGAAGCAGCGCCGGCCGCCGCCAATTTGGTTGCGCCGGAAGTGCCGCTGACGAACAGCGCAACGATCGACAGCAGCGCGGCCGCCGCTACGCCGACGCCGGTCGTTTCTCCGACCGCAACGGCGACGCCCGTGCACGCAACGCCATCGCCCTCGGCCAGCCCGACGACAGCGGCTACACCAACGCCTGCAACCGTCTCGGCCGATCCGCCGGCATCCTTCGCCATGTGCAAGGCGTGCCACACCACGACGCGTGGCGGCGCGGCGAGCGTCGGCCCCAATTTGTTCGGCATCGTCGGCGCTCAGGCGGGCGCGCGCGCGGGATACAGCTATTCCGATGCGATGAAGAATGCCGGCTTCCGCTGGACGCGCGCCAATCTCGACGCGTTTCTGGCCAATCCGGCGGGCAAGGTTCCGGGCACGCGCATGATGCTTCCGGGAATGAGCGACGCCGCCCAGCGCGCCGCGATCATCGACTATCTGACCACGCTCAAATAAACCATTTCGGGAGGCCGCACCGATGAAGAAACTTCTGGTTGCCGCAACACTGTTCTTCGCCATCCCGACCGCATCGGCGCAGACCGCGCGGCCTGCGCTCGATTATGCCAGCGCCGCGACGATCCGCGACACCTGCATCGCCTGGGCTCAGGAACATGGGCGGAAAATGGCCGTGGCGGTGATGGACAGCCATGGCATGCTGATCACCTATGCGCATATGGACGGCGTGTCCTATGGCGCAGGCGATATCGCGAAATGGAAAGC
This sequence comes from Sphingomonas sp., assembly GCA_002707985.1. Lineage (GTDB taxonomy): Bacteria > Pseudomonadota > Alphaproteobacteria > Sphingomonadales > Sphingomonadaceae > Sphingomonas. Next base: position 8,978 of record PAOI01000035.1, read on the forward strand.
GACCGCGGCATCGCGCTTCGGCCGGTCGACACAGGATCTGGGCGCGCTCAATCCGCCGCCCGGCATGCCCAATGTCGCGACGATGACCGGGGGCGTGCCGATCTATACCAGCGACGGGTTCGCGCTGGGCGGCGTGGGCGCTTCGGGCGGTCGCCCCGAAGAGGATGCTGCCTGCGGAACCGCGGGTATCGAGGCCGCGGGTCTGATCGCAGCCAGACCCGCCCCTGCCCCGGCTCAATAAGCGTCGATTTCCTTGAGCGCTTCGGCGGCGAGGTGCCAGCTTTCCACGCCGCCCGCGACGCCGATATACATCGTCGTCTGAAGCAGCGTTTCGCGGATATCCTCCTTGGTTGCGCCATTGGTGACGGCGCATTTCACCAGCCGCTTGAGCGGGGTGTGGCGATTAAGCGCGGCGCAGATCGCCATGGTGATCAGGCTGCGTTCGCGCAGCGTCAGCCCTGGGCGCGTCCAGGTTTCGCCGAAACAGGCCGAAGTGACGTAGTTTTCGAGCGGTTCGTGAAAATCGTCCGCCTGATCGAGCCGGGCTACGCTGGCTTCGCCGAACATCTGCTTGCGGATTTCGCGGCCCGCCTGAAAGGCTGGATCGTCGGTCTTGAGGGCCATTTTTCGTTCCTTGGCTTGGTCAGATGAGAGAGCGGAAGGCGTCGCCCAGGCTGCGCATCGCATCGCGCGCTGCGGGCGAAAAGCGTTGTGCGCGCAGAAAGCCATGCGGCATCGCTTCGGCGGTTTCGAACCGGGCGTCCACGCCGGCTGCGGTGAGTCGCTCCGCATAGGCTTGCGACTGTTCGAGCAACGGATCGAGCGCAGCCCCCAGCAACAATGCAGGCGGCAATCCGGAAAGATCATCGGTTTCGAGCGGCGGCGGAAAGGGCAGCGGATCGCGGGCATCGCATTCGCGCCAGGTGGCGTTCATCATGCGGACGATCGGCAGCGTCAAAATCGGATCGCGTGCGGCTGCCAGCCCCGGACGCGTCTCGTCGAAATCGAACACGCCATAGCATAGCAGCTGCGCCGCGATCGCCGGCCCGTTCCGATCGCGGGCAAGGATCGCAAGCTGTGCTGCGATATAGGCTCCGGCGCTGTCCCCCGCGACGCAAAGGCGCGACGCGTCGATCGCCAGCGGCTCCGCCATCGCGGCGATCCAGACGAGTGTATCGAAACACTGATCGATCATCGCACGCGGCGTCGCTTCGGGCAGGCGCATATAGTGCACGCTGACCACCGTCGCGCCGGTCGCTTCGGCGAGCGCGGCGGCGAGACAATCATAGCTTTCGATGCTGCCGGTGGTGAAGCCGCCGCCATGGAAATAGGCAATGGCCGCCTGCGCTCCCTCACACGCCGGGCGATAGATGCGCACCGGCGTTTCGAGCCCCGGCGTCACGACGAAACTGTCGGTAACGCGCATCCCTTCCGGACGCGGCACCGCGATGCGATGCGCGTTGGCGTCGGCGATCAGCCGCGCGGTTTCCAGATCGGGACGCGGACCGTCGCGCGCGATCTTCACTGCCGCGATATAATCGGCAATTCCCTCGGGAAGCGGGGGCGCTTCGGGCTCTCTCAGTGCCACAGCGCCTGCGATGCCAGAGCGGCCCCTTCGACCAGCGCGGAAAGCTTCGCCCATTGCACTTCGGGATGGACGCGCGCCATGTTCCAGCCTTGCGAAAAGCCGCAGTCGGTACCTGCGATCACATTTTCCCGCCCGACGACGCTCGCATAATTCTGGATGCGCCACGAAATCAGTTCGGGATGCTCGACCACATTGGTCTGATGGCTGATCACGCCGGGGACCAGGATCTTGCCTTCGGGCAGCTTCACATCCTTCCAGACCATCCATTCATGCTCGTGGCGCGGATTGGCGCCTTCGATGACATAGGCCTGCGCCTTGATCTTGAGAATGATCTCGACAACCTCGCGCAACGGCACATCGGTGGTGTGCGGCGTATTCATGCTGCCCCAGCACATGTGATAGCGGACGCGATCTTCGGGAATGTCGCGCAATGCGTGATTATACGCCTCGACCTGCCGTTCTGACGCGCGACGCAAATCCTCCGGGCTGGGATTGGGATTGCCCGGCAGCACCTGATTGCGCGCGGGCAGCCCCAGATCGAGCTGGACGACGAAACCGGCATCGACGATCGCCTTATATTCCACGGCCATCGCATCGGCGAGCGCATAGAGATATTCCGATTCGCTTGAATAGACATCGCCCCAGTCGGCATCGTCGCGCGCTGGCGTTGCCGAGGGCATGAATGCCTCGACGAAATCCTGCCCCTCCAACGCCGCCTTGTAATTGGTCAGATCGGTGTGGAGTGCGTCGACGCCGGCATAGGTGATCGGCCCGGCAACGCGAGTGCGCGGCATCGGCGCCGCAGCAGCCGATTTGACCTTGTCGGGATCAAGCTCCGGCGGCATCCACATCGTCTTGTACATGGCGTTGTACTGTTTCATGAAACCGGGAAATTCCTCGGTCAGCAGCCCGTAATAGGCGCCGCGCTGTTCGGGCGGCACTTTCTCCAGCCCGCCCAGACGCTCGACGACATAGTTATGAAAGCTGGGCTTCGAGATTTCGCCGTCGCTGGGAATGTCGATGCCGATCTCCGCCTGTTTGGCGACGACGTCCTTCACGCCCTGCGCAACGTCGCGCGCAAGCTGCGCTTCATCGACGGGCTCGCCATTGGCCTTGTCCATCATGCTCTTGAGCACGGGGAGCGGACGGATCAGACTGCCGACATGAGTCGTCAGGATGCGGTCGGTGCTGCGCTTCACATCATCTCCTGCGGCCGCATTATAGTTCGCGGCTCATCTTGCGTGCCAAGGCAGGCCAAAAGCAGCTTGGCTTATATCAATCCTGCTGCCATGTTGAATGGCGTTTGTAAATAGCAAGCAAGGGACGAGGATGTTTCTCAACGCAAAGGTGAAGCGCAAGCTGGAGGCAGGCGAAGTCGTATTCGGCAGCTTCCTGAAACTCGATGCGCCGCCGATCGCCGAGCTGTACGGGCTGGCCGGATTCGATTTCCTGATCATCGATGCCGAACACGGCACTTACACCCATGCGGGTATCGAGAATATCGTCCGCACCTGCGAACTGGTGGGGATGAGCAGCATCGTCCGCACGCCCGATGCCGAGGAAGCCAATATCCTCCATGTGCTCGACAGCGGCGCGAGCGGGATTCAGGTCCCCTCGCTCAAGACCGCCGATCAGGTGCGCGACGTGATCCGCAAGGCGAAATATCATCCGCTGGGCGAACGCGGCGCTGCGCGTGCATGCCGTGCCGGCGCCTATGGCACGACCGGCGCCGAGTATGAAAGCCGCGCCAATGCCGACACGCTGGTCGCGGTGCATATCGAAAACAAGGAAATGGTCGAGCAAGTCGAGGCGCTGTGCGGCATCGACGAGCTCGACGTGCTGTTCATCGGCCCCGGCGATCTCAGCCACTCGCTCGGCCATCCGGGCAATGCCGGCCATCCCGATGTCGTCGCTGCGATCGATCGCGTGATCGAAGTCGCCGCCGGGCGCAAGCATATCGGCACCGTCGTCGCCAACAAGGCGCAGCTCGACGCCTATGTCGCGCGCGGCGTCAACTATATCGCCTGGCTCTCGGACATGGGATTGATGCGCGCGGCGCTGAACAAGGCGGCGGAGAATTTCGCACCGCACCGCGCCGGAGGAGAAACGGCATGAAGAGACCCGCAGGCGGACGCGGCAGGGAACTGGCGGCGGTTGCTCCGCTACTCGACGAGCTCACCGAGAATATTCTCTATGACAAGGTCTGGGAGCGGCCCGAGCTGTCGCCGCGCGACCGCAGCCTGATCACCATCACCTGCCTGATCGCGCTCAACCGCGATCAGACGCAGGGCCATATGGAACTCGGGCTGGAAAACGGGCTGACCGAAGCGGAGCTGGGTGAAGCGATCGCCCATATCGCCTTTTACGCCGGCTGGCCGGTGGCAGTGAGCGCCGCGCGCAAGCTCAAGAACATCGTCGATGCGAAGGCAGGGGCGGCCTGACGGACCATCCCTGCCCCCATGCTTACCGGCTGCGCGCGCGGCATACGGACGCTTCGATTTCGAGCGTATCGATGGTGAAGGATCCGTCCGGCTCGATTTCGAAATAGGCCGAAGTCTCCGCCGACGCCGCTTGTTGCAGCAGGCGGATCGCTGCGCGATGCGGCTCGGGCGTGCGCATGCGCTCGACCCAGCTGCGATATTCCATCCGCAGCCGCCGCTTGCGCGTCGCACGTACGCGAAACCCCGCACGATCGAGCGCAACGGCCCATTCGGATTCGCTATAGTCGCGAACATGCGAAGGGTCGCGCAGCAGTTCGACAGCCTGCAGATGCGTGTCGAACAGCGGATATCCGGGCGCCACCACATCGACGAACATCGCGGTCGAACCCGGACGCAACACGCGCCGCGCTTCGCGCAGGCCGGCATCGAAATCCCGCCAGTGATGCGCCGAGAAACGGCATGCGAGAAAGTCGCAGGCATCGTCTGCGATCGGCAGCGCCTCTGCTGGCGCGGCACAGGTTTCGATATTCGAAAGCCCCCGCTCGGCGGCGGTCCGGCGCACGGCCTCCAGCATGGTTGCCGAAAGATCGATTGCCGTGACCCGGCTGGCGATATCGGCAAGGCGATAGGCGACATGTCCGCCACCGGCCCCCAGATCGATTGCATGGCCGGGCCGCACGCGGGCGGCGGCGGCGGCAATGGCATCGAGATCCTCTCCGGCAGCGTGCACTGCGCTGGCGACATAGGCCTGGGCCTGAGCGCCGAACTGATCCTCGACCACCGATGCGTGCGAACGTGTCATGTCCTTCTCCTTCGCCGTTGGTTGGACACGCTCCGTTACCCTGTTACAAGATGTCCACTTATCCTAGTATCAGGTACGATATGCATCCCAATGAGAAGCGCCTTCTGCTCGGGCGTTTCGTCCGCGCGCATCGCGAGCGGATCGCCCCCGATATCGCGACTCCGCGCCGACGCACGCCGGGGCTGCGGCGCGAAGAGCTTGCCGCGCGCGCGGGCATCGGGGTTACCTGGTGCGCGTGGATCGAACAGGGGCGCGAGATCAGCATCTCCGCGCATACGCTTGCCCGGCTGGCCAACGCACTGGCGCTCACCCCTGCCGAGCGCGCCTATCTTTTCGAACTTGCCGGTCGCCGCGATCCCGATGCGCCGCATCCTGCCGGTGCTTCACCGGCGCCCGAGGCTTTGTCGGCGATCGTTCAGTCGCTGTCACACCCAGCCTATGGGCTCGACCCGCTATGGAATGCCTGTTGCTGGAACGACGCGGCGGCGCGGCTGTTCGTCGGATGGCTCGACGGACCGGCGCCGCGCAACCTGTTGCGCTTCGCGTTTGTCGCGCCGTCCGCGCGGACGCTGCTGCCCGATTGGGAAGATCGCGCGCGGCGCATCCTGGCCGAATTTCGCGTCGATTGCGCGCGGATGTCGGACGATCCTGCGCTCCACCATCTCGTCCGCGAACTCAGCGCCGAATCGCCCTTTTTCGCAAGCGAATGGGACGCGCAGTCGGTGATGGCGCGCGCAGGCGGTCTTCGCGATTTCGCACATCCCAGCGAGGGGCTGCTGCGCTTTCGTCAATACAGCTTCAGCCCCGCCGACCGGCCGGAATACAAGCTGGTCGCGCTGATGCCGGTACAACATCCGTCGGGATGATTTCCGCGCCGGATCAGCCCCTGCCCAGAAACGGTATCTTGTTCTGGACCAGCAGCGCGTCGTAGAAATTGAGGTGATCGGGAACGTCGGCCATATGGACGATGATCCCCGCCGCATCCTCGGGCTGCGCGACCAGATCGTCGGGCAGGCTGCTGATCCCGCCGCCCAGTTCGGTCGCAACGATCCCGGGGTGAAAGATCGACACTGCAATATTATGCTCGCGGCAATCGACCGCCAGCGCCCGCGTCAGCCCGTCGAGCCCCCATTTGCTTGCAGTATAGGCAGGACTTTCCTTGCGCGGGACGCGCGCCGAAATCGACCCGACATTGATGATCCGCCCATGGCCACACGCCTTCATGATCGGGATCGCGGCGCGCGCGCAAAGAAAGGCGGAAGTGAGGTTGGTGTCGATCACCTTGTGCCAGAGCGAAAGCTCCAGCCTGTCGGCGGCGGTGCTGTCGGCAATGCCGGCATTGTTGACGAGCACGTCGACGCCGCCGAAACGTTCCACGGCACGCTCGAACAAGGTCGCTACTGCGTTCTCATCGGTGACGTCGGTCGAAACCGCAATCGCCTCACCGCCTTCCGCTTCGATCTGCTGCACCAGGGCGTCGAGCCGATCGGCCCGGCGCGCGGCGAGCACCAGCTTCGCGCCTTTCGCTGCAAAGCCGGTCGCACAGGCCGCGCCGATGCCCGAGCTTGCGCCGGTCACAACGACCACGCGACCGTGCAGGATGCTCATGACTGGCCGGTCGCCTTTTCCGCCTGATCCGAAACCAGCGCCAGCGGATCGTCGGCCACCACGGCAACGCCGCCACCACGATCTGAACGGACATTCTCGAACGTGCCCGCTTCCTTCTTGCGAAGGCCATAGGAACGCACCGGTTCGATTTCCTCACGCGTGACTGGCGCCATGCGCGGTTTGCGGGCAAGCGCGGCCTCCAGATAGGGCGCAAGTTCGGCCTGTTTCTTGGCCAGCCGCGCTTCCTCGCCTTGCTTCAGGCGCGGCATTGCGGTGTCGGCGAACAGCTGAAGCGATTCGCAGATATGGTCGTGGTTGGCCGGGCCGGTCTGTTGCACGAAGATGATCTGATCGACGCCGACATCGGCATAGGCCTTGCAGTGTTCATAGACCTGTTCGGGCGTGCCGATGCCGCCATTGCCGTGATTGTCCTCGATCCCGGCTTCGGCCTTTTTGAACCCTTCCCAGACCGCCGAGTGCCCCGGAATGTGACGGCCGAACGACGCATAGAAGCCGAGCGAATAGCCGAAATATTTGAACCCTTCGGTGCCGCGGCGGATCGCCTCCTGCTCGTCCTCATTGACCGACAGCGCCGTCACGATCGCGAAGTTCGGGTTCACGGCATGGCCGATCGGCACGCATTCGTCCGACTTGATGATGTCGTAATATTCCTGGACCCATTTGCCGGCCTGTTCGGGCGCGGCAAAGCCGAAGACGAGCGCGCCCATGCCGTTGCGCGCGGCGTGCAGGATCGTGTCGCGGCGCGAACAGGCGACCCATAAAGGCGGGTGCGGCGCCTGAATCGGCTTGGGCACCACGTTGCGCGTCGGCATCGAAAAGAATTCGCCCTCATAGCCGGGATAGGGATTCATCGTCAGCATGTTGGCGCATTGTTCGGTCGCCTCGCGCCATGCCGCCTTTTTGGTGTCGGGATCGACGCCGAAGCCCTCCAACTCCATCGCGGTGCCGCTTTCGCCGGTACCCCATTCGAGGCGCCCGCCCGAAAGCAGGTCGAGCGTCGCGATCCGTTCGGCAACGCGCGCGGGGTGATTGATCTTGGGCGGCATCACGCAAATGCCGTGGCCCAGCCGCATCCGCTTGGTCCGCTGGCTGAGTGCGCCGAGGAACACTTCGGGCGCCGAGCTGTGCGAATATTCCTCAAGGAAATGATGCTCGACCAGCCAGGCGTAATCATAGCCCAGCTTGTCGGCGAGTTCGAGTTCGTCGAGCGCGTTGTGCAGCACGCGCATATCCCGTTCCGCGGAAAAGGGCGCGGGCGACTGATGCTCGTAAAAAAGTCCGAATTGCATGGCGTTAGCCCCTTTCTATCTGAAATCGCCGGAAGGCTGAGTTGTCGGCATCGTCACACCGTTCCGCGCGGAACGGGGATGCCGGGGATGTTGAGCCGGATGCGGTGGAGCGAGCGCGAGCCAGTGAAATAGAGCGTGCGCCAATCGGCATCGCCCCAGTTCATGTTCGACGTGCGCCCTTCGAGCAGGATCGTACCGAGATGCTTGCCCTGCGGCGTCAGGATCCAGATGCCGCCCGGCCCGGTGCAATAGACATTGCCCTCGACATCGCATTTCATCCCGTCGGGGCCGCCCATGCGATCGTCATGGCGCATGTCGCAGAACAGCCGGGCGCTACCCAGATCGACCATGCCGTCGGCTTCGACGTCATAGGCCATGATCAGCTTGCGATGCCGGTTGCTGTCGTTGACGTAGAGGATGCTCTCGTCGGGCGAGAAGCACAGCCCGTTGGGATTGATCAGGTCGCGGATGATCATGTTGATCCGCGCGCCATCGGGCGAGACGCGATAGACGCCCGCGCAATCGATTTCGGGCGGATGCTCGACCGGGGTGAACGGCACCTTGGGCGGCGGATCGGTGAAATAGACCGCGCCGTCCGATTTCACGACGACATCGTTGGGACGATTGAGCTTCATGCCGCGATAGGCATCGGCGATCACCGTGACGCTGCCATCGGCTTCCTCGCGATCGACGCAGCGGCTGAAATGATGGCAGACGACCAGGCACCCTTCGCGGTCGCGGGTCTGGCCGTTTCCGTTCTTGGTGTCTTCCTTGTCAACGGTGACGCCCTGTTCGGGGTCCCAGCGCATCCGGCGGCTGTTGTGGATGTCGCTGAACAGCAGATAGCCGCCTTCGGCAAACCACACCGGCCCTTCGGCAGGGCCGGTCGGACCGCCATAGCCGCGGCCCAGTTCTTCCCAGTCCGCATCGGGCGACACGATCGCGTCGAGCCCGGGGTCGAGTCGTTCGATAGGCATAGGCCCGTTTTCCTCTCGTCGCCGGTCTTGCGCCGGGCTGTTTCAGCTTGCGATAACAGCTGCACTGATATCAGCAAAGCTTACATATTGGAAGGCCAAATTGAGATCACCGCCGTCGCAATCGGCGGAACAGTGACTGTTTCAATGATTGACAGACAGCCTGGCTTATATAGGTATGATGCGTCGCACCGGCGTGGCCGGGGCCTCCAACGACCATAAGACTGAGAGGAACCGAAGCGTGGCCCGACCCCCGGTCGATATCGACACCTTTCTCGATTCCGCGAAGCTCCGCCCCTTCCATTTCCGCGTCGTGCTGATCGGTGCGATGGCAATGCTGGTCGATGGTTTCGACCTGGGCGTGCTGAGCTGGGTACTCCCCAAGATTTCCGACGATTTTGGCGTGGCGCGCACGTCGCTCACCTGGGTGCTTTCAACGCAGCAGGTGGGCATGGTGCTGGGCGCCTATTTCATCGCACCGATCGCCGACCAGATCGGGCGGCGACGCTTGCTGATGCTCTGCCTTGGGGCGGTTTCGGCATGTTGTTTCATGACGATCTTTGCCGACACGCTGATCACGCTGGCGCTCTGGCGCCTGTTGACCGGCATTTTCGCCAGCGCCGTGATCGCCAATATGGTGGCGCTGACGTCCGAACTCGCCCCTGCCCGGCATCGCGCGACGATGGTCACGATGGTGCTGGCCGGATCGATGCCCGGCGCGATCCTGGGATCGATGATGCAGGCGTTCCTGCTTGAGGATTTCGGCTGGCACGTCGCCTTCTGGATCGGTGCGGCAATGCCGCTGTTGCTGTTGCCGCTGATGTATTTCTTCCTGCCCGAATCGCCGCGCTTTCTTGCCGCGCGCGATCACGGCGATGCGCGGCTGCGCAAGATCGTTTCTGCGCTGGTTCCGACCGGCGAGACCGTGGAAATCGCGCCGCCGGTCACGCGCGAAGCGCGGTCGGGCAGCATCGCGCTGGTGCGCGACCTGTTCCGTCCGGGGCTGGCGGTGCCGACGCTGCTCTTGTGGCTCGCCTTCATCAGCAGCTTCGGCTTCATCAGCGCGGCATTGTGGAAGACGACGGTATTCCACGACATCGTCCAGCTCGACTGGGGCCAGGTCGGCATCACCACTGCCATGGGCACCGGGTTCGGCGCGCTGGGGATGGTGACGATCGGCGTCATGATCGATCGGTTCGGCTTTCGCGCGATCATTCCGACCTATTTCATCATCGCGTCGCTGGCGGCGGTCGGGATGGGGCTGTTCGCGCCCGGATGGGGCATGTTCGTCGCGCTGGCGATCAACGCGACGGCGCAGCATGCCGCGCATGCCGGCCTCGCATCGGTGGCATCGACCTTATACCCGACACGCAACCGCGCGACGGGCGTGGGCTGGGCCTATGGCGCCGGCCGCGCGGCGTCGATCCTGGGGCCGATGTACGGGGCGCTGGCCCTCAAGCATGATCTGGGCGCGATCGGATATTTCTTCCTGCTCGCCGTGCCGTTGGCGTCGGCGGGGATCGTGTTGTGGATCCTGCTGTCGATGGTCAAACTCGATCCCGCAAAGCGCGCCGCCGGGCACTGAGGCGCGCGGTCGCTCGGCGGAAGGTCAGGCGGCGGTCGGGCTCCAGCCCAGCAGCCGCTTGACCGTCCCGCCGAAAATCGCCGCCTTGGCATCGCGGTCGAGCTCGTTGCTGTGGAGCAGCATGTCCCGCGTCTCGCTGTACAGGCAGCCGCGATTGCGCGACGGGCCGCCCGCCTTTGCCATCCGCAACCGGGTATAGTCGCTCGCCCATAGCAGCCGGTCGGCACCGAACGCCGCGATCACGCGCTGCAGGTTCGGCCAGACATCGGCGAACGGATAGGCTTCGCTGGAAAGCAGCGGCAGGCCGCACAGTTTCACATGAACATTGGGATATTCGGCAAGCGCGATCAGATCGTCGATATGCTCCCAGACATCGTCGCGCGGCGGCGACACCGGATGCTGCGCCAGCCCGACATGGTCGATGACGATCGAAAGATCCGGGTGCCGTTCGATCACCGGGCGCATCGCCGCCGATCGGCCATGGGTCGACAGGAACAGCGGCAGCCCGACTTTCTCCGCGACTTCGAACCCGGCATCCATCCCGCCCCCGGCAAAGCCGCCGGACAATTCGAGCGTACGGAAATCGGTGACGAGCAGCCGCCCGGCGGCCAGCCGCGCATCGCCGCGCGCCCGCTCCACTGCGGCACCCAGTTCCGCGCCAGTGGCGGCGAAGGTTTCGACGCCGATGAAACGCTCGGGATAGCGCGCAACACAGGCGTCGATATAGGGCATCGCCGCGACCACAAGCGCGGCATCGACACCGACCGCATCCATCGCCTCGCGCGCGATTTCGACATTGACCAGCAGCTTCGCGGCGTCGTCCCAGCTTTCATCGACCGGCGTCGGCGGCGCGGGCTGGTGGATCTGTCCGTCGATAATGTCGAAATCGGCGCTTTTCACATTGCATTCCTGATGGCTGGCCGGGCGTAATGCCGGGCCGGAAGGAAAAATTCTGGCGCGTCAGTTGAGCCGCGCGCGGCGGGAAATCAGAAACATCTCGTCATTGAACCACAGGCCGCCATGGCGCTGCAGCACCTGACGCGTGGCTTCCAGATAGGCGTCGTTCGACAGTGCTTCGGAAAGGCGCGTATCCTCGATCTGCGCGACATAGCTGGCTGCGTTCCAGGCGGCGAACAACGTCGAACTGTGGATACGCGCGCCCTCCCCCACTTCGGTCGGCAGCGCGCGGATATCATAGCGGAACAGCGCCTCTTCGTCCGACAGATCGTGAAAGTGAAAGTCGCGGGCGGCCGTGCCGAGATCGTCCGCCACGGCTTCCATCACTTCGCGGCGACCATGGCGGAACGGACTTTCGTCTGGCCAGATCGTGCGGATGATCTCCATCCCCGGGTCCTCGCCATAGCTCTGGACGCCCATCAGCTTGCCGTTGGGCCGCAACGCCCGGACAAGCGGCGCGATGACCCGCGAGCTTTTGAACGAAAGCGGCGCCGACGCGCGATAGGGCTGCGAGAGCAATGCGAAATCGAAATCCGCCATCGCATAGCCGCGCCGCGGCACGATCGGGTCGAGCATGAAGCCGTGATCGCGGCGATAGAGCACCAGCACGACCGGCGTCTTGTACACCGGGTTGCCGCTCGCCGGGCCGATCCTTGCCTGCCAATATTTGGCGAGGAACGGTTCGAGCGCGGCGATCTGTTCCTCGAACTCGCCCGCGCTGGTGCCGTCGAGCGCGACTTCGTGCCACACCATCGCGCTCGCGCCGCTCGCCGTATCGGGCTGAAGATGCGGCACTTCGTTATATTTGAGATTGGTCATCACCAGCACGGTTCCGGCATGTTCGCGAAACCGGTCTGGCATTTTTTCAAGCGTCAGCCGGATATTCTCCATGCTGATTTCCTTGGCCACCACATAAAACGGCACCCAGGGATGGCGGCGGTGCAAGCCGCGCAGAATCCGCGCCAGCGCGGTGCCGTCGCCGGTACCGCCATCGAACAGGCGGATGGCGGGCGGCACGGGCTGCGTATCGCAAAGCTCCTGAACCGCACGATCGGCGATGATCTGCTTCTCGGTCGTGGTGTTGACGAACATCAGATATTTCTGACGATTGTCGTAGAAGCGGAAATTATGTTCGGGCGGCACCCGATCGCGCAGACCCGGAAGCGCGGCCCGCAGCGCGCTGACCGACGCGCCGTCCTGTTCCTCGATGAAACGGTGGACACGTTCGATCGTCTGGATCGTCACGCGCCCGCCCTGCTGAAGCCGCGACACGAGCTTGCCGTCATTGACCGCCAGTCGCCCGAACGTCGATTGCGCCATCCTGAGCCGCCGGCAAGCTTGCTCGATCTGGGTGAGCAGGGCCTGAGTATCGTCCATCGCGCCGCCTATGCGAACCGAACGGCGCGGGCATAGCCGCCATCGACGTAGATCAGCGGATCGACATCGCCGGTCCAGCCGACATGCTTCACTTCGCCGATCACGATCGCGTGCGTGCCGTATTCGAAATGCGACCGGTATTCGCACAGGAAATGCGCCTGGGCGTCGCGCAGATAGGGCGTGCCGCAGTCGCTGGCTTCCCATTGCCCTTCGCGAAACCGCTCCTCGCCCTTCACTTTCCCGGCGCACGCATTGGAGACCGACAACTGGTCGGCGTGGAGGATGTTGACGCAGAAATTGGCGCCTTCGGACAAGGGGCCGTGCAGGCTGGCGGTGCGATTGACGCATACCAGCAGCGAGGGCGGGTCCATGCTGAGTTCGCTGACCGCGGTCGCGGTCATCGCCCAGCGCCGCCCCTCATGCCAGCAAGTGATGACCACCACGGCCTTGCCCAGCCGACGCAATCCCATGCGCAGTTGTTCGGCAACCGTCATCGGTTCGGCTTCCGAAAGCGTCACGTCGTTCATCATTCTCTCCCATCGCGCCCGGCCTGCCGTGTCGCTCAATAGGCTCCGGCTTCCTGCAACGCCTCACGCGCATGCCGCCAGCTGTCCGATCCGGCGGGCAGGCCGACATAGATGGTGGCATGCATCAATATTTCGCGGATTTCCTCTTTCGTCACGCCATTTGCCAGCGCGCCCTTCACATGATTGCGCAGCTGATCGGGGCGCGACTGGCCCACCAGAATGGCGATGGTCAGCATCGACCGGATCTTGCGGTCGAGCCCGGGCCGGCTCCACACGTCGCCGAAACAAAGCCGCGTCACCAGATCCTGTAACGGGTCGGCAAAATCATCGGCATTGTCGAGGCTGCGCACGCCAGGTTCGCCGAACATTTCGAACCGCATCGCGCGACCGCGCTCGTAACTGTCATCCTGTTTCAAAATCGGTCCTTTCAGGCGTTTCGGGCTTCCGCCGAGTGCAGCCATGGCGCGATCGCCGCTGCGGCATCGGCCAGTTCTTCGCGCGCCGGGGCCGAAACCGCCACGGCACGCAGAAATCCGTGGATCATGCCGGGCGCCATACGCAGCGATGTCTGCACGCCCGCTTGTGCCAGCCGCGACCCCATACGCTCTGCCTCGGCACGCAGGGGATCATGTTCGGCCGCGACGATATGCGTTGGCGGCAGTCCGGCAAGGTCGGTCCGGTCGATCGGCGCATGGTGATGCGCCACACCGCCGCAACGCTGAAACAGCGCGATATATTGGCGGATGCGCAGCTGGGTGAGCAGCGGATCGTCGGACGCGAAATAGTCTTCCGACCCCGCGTCCATCGCGAAGGTGCCGTAAAAGAGCAGCAGCCCGGCCGGAACATCGCCATGCGTGTCGCGCATATTCGCAGCGGTAGTGAACGCCAGCAGCGCGCCGGCACTGTCGCCTGCAAGCACCACATGGTCCGGATCGATATTCAGCGTCCCCGCCTGTCGCACCAGCCAGGCAAACCCCTCGTCACAATCGGCCTGCGCCTCGCGATAATCGGCGTCGGGAAGGCGGCGATATTCGACACTCGCAACCACCGCGCCGGTCGATTCCGCCAGCATCGCGCCGATGACATCGAAGCTTTCGATGCTGCCGAGCGAAAAGCCGCCGCCATGGAAATAGCAGATCGCCGGGCGCGCACCGGTGCCGCCCGGATCATAGATGCGCAGGGGAATCTCGCGCTTCGCCGCTGCGATCTGGCTGTCGAACCGGCGGACACGCGGGTTCAGCCCCTCGGCAAAGCGCGCCCCGCCCAGATCGCCGAACAGCCGCATCTGCGCCATGTCCGGTGCCGCAGGCTGGGCACGGAACATGGCGACATAGTCTTCGATGCCGTCCGCATAGACCGGCATCCGGATTCTCGGCTCAGCCGACGGCCTCATAGCGTACCTCGAGCGGCATATCCGGCAGTTCGGCGAGCCGCGGTGCGACTTCGCGCGCGACCAGCGTCAGATTATCCGCCGTGTCCTTATGGTCCAGCTCGCCCGCCTGCCCCATCATCAGCAGATTGCCGACCCCGCCGGTTTCCGCATGGAAGCGAACCAGCTGTTCGTACACGTCATCGGGCGTGCCGACGAAGAACAGGCCCGCGTCCATATATTCCTCGATCGACCCGTCGACGGGCAGCGGCTTGCCGTTGCGCATCCGCGGACGCATCGCGTTGGCACCCGCCTGAAGCATCCGGATATTCGCCTCGACCGGATTGAACCCCAACGGATTGCGGAATTGCGGATCGAGCCGCGCGGCGGTGGTGAAATAGCTTTTCATCGCCTCTGCGCGCTTGAACGCAGTCTCGCGATCGTCGGCGCAGGCGACCAGCGCCAGATAGGCGAGCTTGTCCTGGCCCGGCTGATGCCCGTGCGCCTCGACAAAGGCTTCGCGATACCCCGCGAACACCGAACTCGCGACTGCGCCAGACAGGAACGTCGCGCACACATCGCCGCGACGGCCATATTGGCGCGCGCTGCTTGCCGAGGACGCCGTCATCCACAACGGCGGATGCGGCTGCTGGATCGGGCGCGGCCACAGGCTGGCGGTGCGGTAATGGAAATGCTCACCTTCCCAGGTGAAATTGTCGCCCTGATTGGTCAGCGCTTCGATGATCAGGTCATGCGCTTCCCAGAACCGGTCCATGAATCCGGTCGGCTGACGGTTCGACATGAACAGCTCATAGGCAGCGCCCTTGACGAATCCGACTTCGAGCCGCCCGCCCGAGATGCAATCGACCATCGCAATCTCTTCGGCGACGCGCAGGGGATTGGACCGGTTGGCGAGCGGAATGCCGAGCGCGAGCAACCGCGCCTTGCTGGTCTGACGCGCCAGGATCGCCAGCGTCGTCATGCACGATGTCGACATACAGGTGGCCGCCGCATGGTGTTCGTTCACCATGATGTTCAGCCCCAGCTCGTCGGCCAGCATATATTCGTCGAGATAGCGATTGAGCAGCCGCCCCGCCTCCTGCGGCTCGCAATGATGCTGCGGCAGCGTGACGCGCATCGCGCCCGGCACTTCGAATGCGGGGTAATAGGCCTGTTCGGTGAACTGCCAGATTTTCATGTGCGTCTCCGGGACGGGGTGTCAGGCTGCGGCGAAGGCGGCGATGCGCGCGGCAAGATTCTGGGGCTGATCGGCATGGATGCGGTGGCCCGCATCGGCCACGGTCTCGAACGTCGCCTGGGGAAGCGCCTTCGCCCAGTCGTCGCGATAGCGCTGGCTGACGATCGCATCGTCGGCACCCCACAGCACCAATGTGGGCGCGGCGATGCGATGCAGCCGGTCGCCAAGCTTGGGATTGCTCATATAGGGCGTCCAGCCATAGAGGCTCGCCGCTTCGTCGTTGCGCATCAGGCGGCGCAATTGCGGCTCGGGCATTTTCGCCAAAGTCGCCATGTCGGTGCCGGGAAGCGGATCGCTCACCTGCATCCGGCGACCGAGTTCCTGACGCGAGAGCATGAAGATATCGGCGACATGCTGTTCGCGCCGGTCCGCGGTCGGCAGACCGAGCGGTGAAGCCATCACCAGATGCGACGCGCGCGCCGGTTCCTTGGTCAAGGTTTCCGCCGCCACCCATGCGCCGAACGAAGTTCCCGCGACCACGGGGCTGCGCAGCGACAGAAGGTCGAGCAGATCGAGATAGAAATAGCCGAGATCGTCGACCCGATTGAGCCGCTGCGGACGCGCCGAACCGCCGAAACCGGGATGCGACGGCGCATAGACGGTAAAGTCGCGGGCCAGCGCCTGAAGGATCGCGCCGGAACCTTCCAGTCCGTCGGTGCCGTGGAGGAACAACAGCGGGTCGCCTTCGCCCGCCCGAAACATTTCGATTTCGGTGCCCAGAACATCGAGTGTCGACAGCGTCCCGAAACGCAGGTCTTCCAGAATTTCGGTCTGCATCGCTCTCCACTCGAATTTGGTTCGTTGCGTGCAACCTGTTTCCCGGCGACTGATACGTCCAATTCTTTGTTCTTGAGATTTTGATACCTGAAAACTATGGGTGAGTGATGGAACTGCGCCACCTCCGCTATTTCCGCGCCATCGGTCGCGAAGAACATTTCGGGCGCGCCGCAATCGCGCTGCGCGTCGCGCAACCAGCGCTCACGCGACAGATCCGCGACCTCGAATCCGAACTGGGTGTCGAACTGTTCGAGCGGCTTCCGCGCGGTGTGCGGCTTTCCGACGCCGGACGGATTTTCCTCGCCGATGTCGAGGAAATCCTCTCCCGCGTAGATCGCGCGGTGGATCGCGCGCGCCGGCTGGGCACGGGGCATCTGGGTACCATCCGGGTGGGGCTGAGCGAAATCATTGCCGCGCATGATTTCATCTCGCACGGCCTGCGCCAGTTCCGCGAAAGCGAACCCGCGGTCGTGCTGGAATTGCGGTCGATGGGATCGATGGCACAGATTCGGGCGCTGAAGGAAGGCACGCTCGACGTCGGGCTGGTCTATGACGCGCATCTCGACGACCGCGATGACGGCGTGCTCGAATGCGCGCCGCTGGGGTTTGGCGAGACGATGCTGGCGGTGCACGAAAGCCACCCGCTCGCCGCGCGCAAATCGGTGACGATGGCCGAACTGGCCGACGAACCGGTGCTCGGCCCGACGCGCCAGACCGCGCCCGGCTATTACGACCGGCTGATGGCGGCACTGATCCAGAGCGGCCGTGCGCCGCGCATCGTTCAGGAATGCACGACCAATTCGATCCTGCTCAGCCTGGTTTCGGTGGGCATGGGCATCGGCTTCGTCACTGCGTCCGGCTCCAATCCGCCGGCGCACAACATCCGGCTGGTGCCGATTTCTGATCTGGGACTGAAATTTCAGGTCCAGCTGGTCTGGCGCAAGCGCGACGGATCCGCCGCGCTTCAGCGATTCATCGAAATGATGCAGGACGAAGCGCAGGGCGCGCAAAAGCAGGCCGTCCCCCTTTCGGGGTGACCCGCACGCCCGGGCGCCGGTGATATCAGCGGGGCAAAAGGAGCATGCAATGACTGACCCACGACCGCTGAAAGGCCTGTATCATTTCGCCTATCCGTGCCGCGACGCGGAGGAGACCCGGCATTTTTACGAGGATATTCTCGGCCTGCCGCTGGTGAACTGCATGCTTTCCGAACGCGTGCCCAGCACTGGCGAGGAAACGCCCTATGTCCATTTCTTCTTTGAACTGGGCGACGGTTCCTATGTCGCCTTTTTCGATCTGGGCGGCGAGGAAATGCCCGCCCCCTCCCCCAACACGCCCGACTGGGTGCAGCATTTCGCGATCGAGACTGACTCGATCGAAAGCGTCGATGCGATGCGCAAGCGGCTGGAGGAGCATGGTGTGAAGACCACCCCGCTGGTCAATCACGGCTTCGTCCGGTCGATCTATTTCTTCGATCCCAACGGCCTGCGCCTTGAAATCGCCGCGCGGACCGAGGAGCCCGGCTTCCTCGCCAAGGCGGCGGGCGAAGCGCATGAGACGCTGAAAATCTGGAACGCGCGCAAACAAGCCAGCCTGGCCGCGAGCTGACCGACAGCTCATTCCGGTTTACGCGCCGATCAGGCTCCACGCCCGGTCGGCGCTTTCGCGTAGCCATTAAACTTGATGTCAGTAATGGACAGATCGGATCGGCGGCGGCAGAAGACAGGAAAGTAATCCATGACGGAGTAGCAAGAGGATATGCCCGCAGACACGGAACAATCGCGCAGGCGTGTCCAGTCGATCGAAGTGGGGTTTCGTGTATTACGCGTGCTTCGCATGGCCGAAGGCGCGCTGCCGCTGCGTGAAATCGCCGCGCGCGCGGGCATGCCGTCGAGCAAGGTCCACCTCTATCTCGTCAGCTTCGTACGCGAGAATATGGCGTATCAGGACCCCGAGACCGGCCATTACGGCCTGGGCTCCTTCGCGATCCAGCTGGGCCTCGCGGCGATCCGCCAGCTCGATGTCGTCGATATCGCGCAGGAAGTGATGACCGAGCTGCGCGACAAGACCGATTGCGCCATCTATCTGTCGCTATGGGGCGATCGCGGTCCCTGCATCGTCGCCAAGGCCGACGGCCAGTTGCAGGGCGCGTTCCAGATCCGCCTCGGCTATATCCTGCCGCTGACGACGACGGCGACCGGTCTCGTCTTCCTGGCCCATCTGCCCGAATATGAAACCCAGCGCGCGCTCGATGCGCAGCAGGCCTATGACAAGAACCGCGAGAATGTGAGCACGCCTTCCGAGGCCGAACTCGCCCAGCGGATCGCCGAAGTGCGGGCCAATGGCTTCGGATCGACGGTCGGCATGCTCCATCGCAATTTCGCGGGCGTGGCCGCGCCGATATTCGATTACAGCCATCAGGTCGCGGCGACGCTGACGCTGCTCGGCCCGACCGACTTCGTGACCAAGACCCGGCTCAAGGAATTCCAGAAGCTGGTGCTCAATGCGACCGCGTCGATTTCGGAACGGATGGGCGCCCATGGCGGCGGCGAGGCCGAGAAAAGCTGACCGCGCCTGGCCGGGGCGAACCGGTGCGCGTTAATCGTTGCCCCGCACGAAATCGGGCGCCCGGCGCCCCTCTGCTGCGGCGTTGAGGCGCAACCGGCGGGCAACCTCGCGCTGTTCGTCGGTGAGCCAGCCGCGCTCATGCCCCCACAGGCTGGGGCCATAGTCGCATTCGAACGGCTCCCAGTTCGTCGGGTCGATCGAACGCCCGCCCCAGCCATATTCGATCATGAAGCCGGATGGCGTGCGGGCATAGAAGGACGTCATGAAATCGTTGCTGTGCCGCCCCAGCGTGACGCCGATCCGCCCTTCCTCCAGCTGCGCCAGATCATAGCCCTGCCCGACATCGTCTAGCGAATTGAGCTCGACCATCAGATGGTGGAACCCCTCGCGCCCGGTTTCGATCCCGGCGAAGCTGTGATGGCGTGCGTTGAGGTGGAAGAAATATGCCTTGAACGGGCGCAGTGCATAATCGCTCAGCCGGAAGCCGAGCAGATCGACGTAAAAGGGGATCAGCACGTCGAGCGACTGCGTCGTGAGCACGACATGGCCCAGCCCCAGCGCCCCCGTGCGGAACCCGCTGACGGCACGCCCCGGCGTAAAGGGCACCGACGCCAACGCTGCGCCGTGGAAGAATTCCAGCCGATTGCCCGCCGGATCGCAGGTGGCGACGAAATCGCGAACGCGGCGGCGCTCCGCCTCGCCGCTCGTCCCCTGTTCGACGCGATGTCCGGCATTCGAAAGACGCGCCGCCAGTGCGGCCAGCGCATCGGCATCGGCGACTTCCCAGCCCATCGCAGTCACTGCTTCGGCGGCGTCCCGCTCGACCAGCAATCGCGCGGCGCGGTCATCGGTGCGCAGATCGAACCCGCTCGCCGAACGTTCGGCAACCTGCATTCCCAACAGGCCGGAAGCGAAATCGGCCCAGTCGTCGCCGCGCGCAGTGGCGACCATGACATAACCGAGCGATTGCAACATAACCGGCCCCTTCCGAACGGATCGGGGCCATCATAATCAGCCTGGCTGATTAAACCAGCATTCCGCGCCGAGGGGCCGTGCGACTAGAGCCGCTGCACGCCGGGGCGACGATGCTCGCGGGTGAACTCTTCGGCCAGCTCGCCGTCCTCCGATTCGTCGTCGATGCCGCTGAGCGATGCGAGCAACCGGAGCAGATAGCCGCGCATCTGATCCTGCTCGTCCGCGTCGAGCGGGCTCAGCAATTCCCGTTCCAGCGCGCGCGTATCCTTGCCGAGCTGCTTCACGATCGCGGTGCCGCTGTCGGTAAGGGTAAGGTCGAGCCGCCGCTTGTTCGCCTTGCTGACGCTGCGGCCGATCAGCCCCTTTGTCTCCAGGATCGCGATCTGCTTGATCATCGTCTGCGGCTTGACGTCATACAGACGCGCCAGCGACGCCGACGACATGTTCGGACGGGTCGAAAGCGTCGTCAGGATGCGGAACTGAACTGCCGTAACGCCAAGTGGCTGTAATATCGATTCCAGCCGGACATAGGCCTTATATTGCACCTGCTTGACCAGATACAGAATTGACGGCGCATCGCTGACGGATTTCGAACGCGTGACTTTCCCCATCGGCACTTAGTGTCCGATCGGGACGATAGTGTCCAGTGGCGGACGGGCGCCGCGCGGGCGCCCGCCTGTATCAGCCGCGCTTCAGCCGCTCGCTCGCGATCGCCGCGCCTTCCGACATGGCCTTGAGCTTCGCCCAGACGATCTCAGGATGGCCGACGCGTGAGCCGATGCCGCAATCGGTGCCGCCCTGCAGATTTTCCATGCCGACCAGCTTGCCGAAATTGACCAGCCGTTCGGCGACCAGCTCGGGATGTTCGACCAGATCGGTGTAGTGGCCGACCACGCCGGGGCAGATGATCTTGCCTTCGGGCAGCTTCACGTCTTCCCACACATGATATTCATGCGAATGGCGCGGGTTGCTCGCTTCGAAGGTGTAGCATTGCGCATTCACCTTGAGCAGCAGGTCGACGATGTGGCGCAGCTCGATGTCATGGACGTGCGGGCGATGGCCGCTGCCCCAGCACATGTGGAAACGGACCTGCTCTTCGGGCAGCCCCTCAAGCGCGTGGTTGATGACCTCGACAGCGAAATTCAGATAATCGCGATACTGATCGACCGACCATTCGGGATAGAACATCCAGCTGGTGGCGAATTCCGGCTCGTCGATCTGGACGATCAGGCCCGCATCGGTGACAGCCTTATATTCCTCGCGCATCGCGGCAGCGACGGCCATCATATAGTCGCGCTCGTCCTTGTAATAGGCGTTGCGCGCGCCGGCTCCGGCGCTCAGCGGACCAAGCGCGGCGATGAAGCCATCGACGCCGTCCTTGCCTTCCAGCCCCTTTTTCAGTGCAGCGATATCCTTGCCGATCGCTTCGTGACCGACATAGGTGAGCGGACCGGTGCACACCTTTTCCATCGGCGGGCGCTGCGGCGCCTTGCCGGGCGTCATGAAGCCGGGGCGAACGGGACCACCGGCACCTGCGAACCACAGGCCCGACTCATAAAAGCCGGGGAAATCCCTTTTGTCGCGTTCGCCGGGCCCGGCGCGCTTGGGCGCAGCGGCGGGATCGCGCGGCATCGTTTCCCAGCCGGTGATGCGCGCGGCGATATAGCTGGTGTAGCTGCCCATATTGGCGGCCTTCACATATTCGCCATCGTTGATCACATCGACGCCGCACGCGATCTGCTTTTCGACCACTTCCTCGACTGCCAGCGGCAGGCGTTCGGCAATCTCGGCCTGCTTGTTGTCCGCATCGGCCAGCAACGCGTCGAGATCGGCCGGACGCGGCAAATTGCCGCCATGAGTGGTCAGAATATGATCGGTGGAACGCCGCATTATCTGTCTCTCCTTTGCTCTGCAGTCGGCTTTCAGCGCCGCCGCACGAATTTCTGAATCTGATGGTCGCCATGCGCTTCGGGAATCCAGCCCGGGCGGATCGCGAAACTGTAGGGAACCTCGGCGACATAGACGTCGCCGCGACTGTCGACCGCGATGCCATGCGGCGCGATGAAATTGCCGGGCAGATGCCGCCCTTCGGAAACGCCGCCCCAGCGATCGAGCACGGTGCCGTCGGGGGCGAGCACGCTGACGCGGCCGGGATGGTCGGTCAGCATCTCGCCATGGACGAAGCTCTTCTTGCCCTTGGGTCGCCACAGCTCGGCGACATAGATCAGACCATCGGCATCGATCGCCAGGTCGCAGGGCCGCTGCACATCGGTCCATTGATCGATAAACGCGCCGTCCGCCGAGAAAATCTGGATCCGGTCATTTTCCCGGTCGCAGACAAGCACCCTGCCCGCCGCGTCGCAGGCGATGCCATGCGGCAGATGAAACTCGCCCGGGCCGGTGCCGATCTCGCCCCAGGACTGAATCAGGTCGCCTTCTGCGGAGAAACGATGGACCCGGCAATTGCCATAGCCGTCCGCGACGAACAGCTCGCCATTGGGCGCAACCGCCAGATTGGTGCAGCGATTGAACGGTCCGCCGGGATAGGCAATGCACTCGCACGCATGGACTTCGAACGGAGGCCTGGGATCATAGCCGGTGTCCGATGCCTGTCCCGGCACGCCCAGCATCATGATCGGATCGCCGTCCAGCGTGAAGACGCGGATGCTGTGATCACCATTATCGACGCAATAGACGCGATCGTCGGGCCCGATGGTCAGCCCATGTGCCATGGTGAAAATATCGTCGCCCCACGACCCGATGAACCCGCCGTCGCGATCATAAATAAGGATGCGATGGGGGAAGCGCGTGAACAGATAGACGCGATCGCGGGAATCGACGGCGACACCGGTCACGTCGCGATGCGTCACGCCCGACGGCGCCTGTTCCCACCCGTCCGACACGTCGAATCTCGGCACCGTGATCAGATTATCGACCGACATTTCGATCCCCGGAAACTGCGTACACCGTCTATGCTCAATACCAAAGGATTGCTAAGCCTAGCTGATATACAAGCGGCATTGAGCGTTTGTATATAGCAAACGACATATGATAAAGTCGAGTAGCTGTCGAAATCGGGCCGGCCCGAATCGAAAACAGGCGGCGCTGGAGAGGGGACGTTATGGACGGTACGGGTTCGCGGTCGATGGATGTGGACAGCTTCCTCGACGGATTGAAGTTCAGCCGATTCCATCTGGGTATCCTGATCCTCTGCACTGCCCTTACCGCAATCGACGGTTATGAACTCTATGTCGTCGGATGGGTGTTGCCCGACCTTGCGCGCGATTTCGGGGTCGAGCGCACGGCGATCACGTCGGCGATGGTCGCGCAACAGATCGGCATGCTCGCGGGCGCGTTCGTGATCCCGCCGCTCGCCGACCGAGTGGGCCGACCACGGCTTTTGCTGTTCTGCTACACCGGCATGATGCTGAGCGCACTGGCGATCCTGTTCACCAAGTCGCTGCTGCCCTTCACGCTCTGTCGCTTTGCCGCCGGTTTCTGCGGCACGGCAATGATCCCGATTCTGGTAACGCTGACCTCCGAAACTGCGCCTCGGCGGCTGCGATCGACGATGAGCACGATCACGGTCAGCGGCACGATGATCGGCGCGCTGCTGGGCGCGTTGATGCAGGGATTCATCCTCGAACCATTCGGGTGGCGTGGCGCATTCTGGATCGCAGTGCTGATGCCGGCCATCCTGCTGCCCTTCATCTTCTTCATGCTGCCCGAATCGCTGCGCGCATTGGTCGCACGCAATCCCGACGATCCCGCCATCCCCGCGCTGGTGCGTCGCATGCAGCCCGAGGGCGCCGACGTCATCATGCTGGAGGCCCCTCCCCAGGCCGAGCGTACCGCAATGAAGACAATCCTTTCCGACGTGTTCGGCAAGGGGCGTATCGGCAAGACATTCCTGATGTGGGCGATCGCGATCTCCAGCTTCGTGTTCATCACCGCCGGCGTGTGGAAAACCACGATCTTCAAGGATGTGGTCGGCCTTTCCTGGGACAATGTCGCACTGATCAACGGCGTCAACACGATCGCCGGTTTCATCGGCATGCTCTGCATCGGCTTTTTCATCGACCGGCTGGGGTTCAAACGCGTGATGACGGGGACGTTCCTGCTCGCCGCGCTGGGATCGGTGATGATCGGCGTGCTCGCTCCGGGCGCGGGCATGTTCGTCGCGGTGGCGATGATGGCGATGTTCCAGCATGGCGGACAGGCGAGCATCCCCGCGCTCGCGGCATCGCTGTATCCCGCGCGCAGCCGCGCGACCGGCGTGGGCTGGGCCTATGGCGCGGCGCGCGTGGCGTCGATCGGCGCGCCGCTGTTCGGCAATTTCGTGCTCAACAACGGCATGGGGCCGATCGGCATCTTCGCGATGCTGGGCATCCCGCTTGCCTCGGCAGGCATCTTCACCTTCTGGCTGATGAGCCTCAAGGGAGCCCCGCAGGTGGTGCGTCGTCCCGGCCATGGCTGACCCGGCGGCGGGCGAACACACGCCACGCGTCGACGCCCATGCGCATATCTTCACCCGCGCGATGGGTTTTGCCGCCGACGCGCATTCGCGACCGGACTATGACTATCCTGTCGCGCAATATCTCGCAGATCTCGATGCGCACGGGATCAGTCATGGCGTGATCGCCGCGGCCAGCCTGTTCGGCGATAATAACGACTATACGCTGGCGGCGCTCGACGCGCATGCGCGGCTGCGCGCAACAGTGATCCTGCAGCCCGAAACCGATGCGGCGACGTTGCGTGCCCTCGCCAGTCGCGGCGTGGTCGGCGTGCGGCTGCAATGGCGTCGCATGGTCGAATTTCCCGACCTGTCGAGCGAGCCCTATCGCGGGTTCCTGCGCCGGCTGGCCGATTGCGGCATGCATGTCGAATTGCTCGCGGGGGGCGCCAGCCTTCCTCATCTGCTGCCGCGCTTTGCGGACAGCGGCGTCCGGCTGGTGGTCGATCATTTCGGTGTCCCGTCGCGCGAAGCGCGCGAGCGGCGGGACGGCACCGACGCGGTTCTGCGCGCACTGCAACAGGGCCATGCCTGGGTGAAGATATCCGCCGGTTTCCGCATGCCCCTTCCCATCGCAGAGGAATGCGCCGCGCGCTTTCTGAGCGAGGCCGGACCCGAACGCATCGTGTGGGGCAGCGACGCGCCGTTCGTGAACTGGGAAACGAAGATATGTTTCGCCGACACGATCGCCCTTTATCACCGACTCGTGCCCGACGCCGAAACGCGGCGCCGGATCGATGCGACCGCCATGCAGCTGTTTTTCACCTAGGGAGAATCCGGACATGAACCGCAGGGAGCGTGCCATTGCGACCGCCGAACTCGAAATGGGGCTGGCGGACTTCTGGCACGATGTCGACACCAATTGGGGGCGCAACGCCGCCGAATATTACGCACCCGAGGGCGTGTATCGCTCGGGCCGGCTCAACCTTGTCGGTCGCGACGAAATCCAGAAATTCTATGGCTGGCGCGAGGATCGCGGCGCGCGCGTCGCCGTCCATGCCTACAGCAACTTCCGCGCCGAATTCGACGGTGAAGGCGGCGCCACCGCCAATTGGTACATGCTGCTATGGGCCGCCGATGGCGAGGCACCGCTGGAAAGCCGCGTGCTGACGCGCCTCAGCCGCGCCAGCGAAACCTTTCGCTGGGACGAAGGCGAAGGCCGCTGGCTGTGCACGCTGCGCGAACTGACCAACCTGTTCAAGGGCGGCGAACAGCTCAATTTCAGCTGATCGCGGATGGCCGTCCGCAACGCGGCGGAGCAAATGACACCGGCATAAAAAAAGGGCGCCTCCTCGCGGGGGCGCCCTTTGCGAGTTTGGAGGTAAGCTTACCGGAAGCGCATCCGCGCTCCGACCATGAAATTGCGACCCACCTTGTCGTAATATTGCCCGTTCACCGGTCCGTTGAGGATGATGTACGGCGTGGGCGGCGGATCCTTGTCGAACAGATTGTTGACCGCCCAGAAGAACTCGAACTCCTGGTCATCACCGGCGAATATCTTTCCGAACAGATTGAAATAGGTCACCGGCGGCACACGATTGGTGTTGATCGTGTTGGTCGGCAGCGTGTTGTACGTCACGTCCTGCACGCCCTTGCTGATGAAGATGGTCTGCAGCGTCAGCTCCCAGCCGTCGCTACCGATCGTCTGCGAAAGATTGCCGCGGAAGGTGGGAATGGCGCCCAGATTGGCCCAGCCATTTTCACCCGCGCGATCGACCGGCGCCGCGCCGGTGCCCGAGTCGACATAGGCGTGGAAAATATAGGTACCGCTCGCCGACATGCTGTAGCGACCGCCCTGGCCAAGGAAGCCCGCGCTCGTGCGATAGCTCAGCGTCGCGTCGATGCCTTCCTGTTCGAACGCACCCACGTTGAGCGAGCCGGCGACCAGACCGGTATGGATACGGTCGTTCGGATCGGCGGTGCTCGTGTCCGGTCCATATGTGAACAGGCTGCAGAAATAGCTGTCGCCCGAGCTGCAGAGATTGGCGATGTTCACTGTCGACAGGTTGGTAATCGCGTTGCCGATGGTGATGTGGTAATAATCGGCAGAGAGGCCGAAACCGCTCAGCGCGCCGCGGCCGCGATAGGCAAAACCTGCGGTCCAGGTGTCGGCATATTCGGCTTCCGCATTCGGATTACCCGCGCTCGTATTCTGCGGAATGACGGCGTTTTTGGTCACGCCATCGACAACCAGCGTCACATTGTTGGTGACGTTGCTACCCGGGCTCGCGAGTTCGTTGATGGCGGGCGCGCGAATGTCGTGCGAGCGTGCGACGCGGATGTTGAAACCGTCGAACGGCTCCCAAACGCCACCGACTTTCCACGCGGTCTGTCCGCCGACCGAGCTGTAATCGGCATAACGGACGGCGCCGTTGAGATCGAGACGCTGCAGGCCCGGCGTGTTCGCCGCCAGCGGCACGGTGGCTTCGATATAGCCTTCCTTGACGTCGAAGCTGCCCGAATAGGGCACAGCGTTACCAGCAGTAAGGAAGCCGTTGTTGGTCGCCACGGGATCCGCAGTCAGCTTCTGGGTTTCGCGACGATATTCCCCGCCGACCGCGACCACCACCGGGCCCGCCCAGGTCGAGAAGACGTCACCGACGACATTGAAGCCGACCGTGAACTGGTCATATTTGACCTCTGACAGCCCTTCGCCCCAGATATAGTTGAGCGCATCGTCATCGACATTGCCCGGGCCGAAGAAATTGAGCGGCTGGCATCCGGCCGCGGCCGGATTGCCCTGCAGGACGGCACGACAGACGATCTCGTTGGTCGCCGGGTCGCGCACTGCGTCCACCGCGAAACCCAGATTGGCGCTGATCGGATTGTAATAGGTGCGCGACGCATAGTTGTTGACGCCATAGGAAACATGCGCGTCCCACTTCCACGTATCCGCGAACGAACCCTTCAGCCCCACCACGCCGTGCGGCGTCGCGTTGGTGATTTCATAGAGGTTGTTCCGCACATCGGTGGCGATCCGGCTCATCGTGAAGCTGGTGGTCGTCGCCGGCAGAAGCGCGAGCACTTCCGGCGGGATATAGGCATTGTCGCGCTGGATGGTGATGCTCGACAAACGGATCGGAACGCCCTCCAGCGTGCCCTTTGACCAGGAATAGCCGCCTTCGATATAGCCGGTCAGCGAATTGGAGAATTCATAATAGGCGCTGCCATAGGTCGTCAGACGCTCGACCGCAGGGACAAGCGCGGTGTCGGTGATGATCGACGTACCCTCACCGCCGATCATCGTCGAACCGCCGAAGATCGCTCCCTTGTCGAACGGGCGCAGGCTGCCGTCCGAATTGAAGGTCATGTTGTACAGACCCGGGATGTTGCTGGTAATGACACCACCCTGACCCAGGCTGTTATGCACGTTGGGCGCCAGGATATAGGCCGGGCCGCCATTGGTGGCGCGCTGACCGTTGCTGACGATCATCCATTCCTCGCGACCCCAGTCGCGCGAATAAATGTCTGGCACGCCGGTATTGTCCGAATAATCGGCGCTGAACACGACCTTCAGCCGGTCATTGTCGAAATTCTGGCCGGCGATGAAGCCCGCACGCAGCGTGCGATAATCACCCTCTTCGGAAATGCCCGACTGCAACGTCACGCCGATGCCGTCATATTCCTGCTTCATCAGGATGTTGACGACGCCCGAAACCGCGTCCGAACCATAGATTGCCGATGCGCCGCCGGTCACGACGTCGACCCGGTCGATCATCATCGTCGGGAACAGGTTGAGGTCGGTGGTTGTCGGCACGCCCAGATTGCTGGCGGGCGCGAACGGCACCACGCGTGACTGGTTGACGAGCACCAGCGTACGCTGACCGCCCAGCGCGCGCAGATCGGCGGTGGCCTGTGCCGGACTGGACGTGTTGGTCGCATTGGCGCCCGGCGAACGCGTCGCTTTGAACGTCGGGTTCTGGTTGAGCACTTCCATGACCGTCGGCGCGGCCTGGCGCGCGATCACTTCGTCGCCCACCACCTGAGTCGGGGTGGGTGCATCAAGGCCGCTGGACGCCGTACGCGACGCGCTGACGACGATTTCCGGCGAGAATGCTTCGGCCTCGGCCGGATGTTCGGTGGTTTCCTGCGAAGAATCCTGCGCCAGGGCGGCGCTTCCGGCGAAGGCCGTGGCGGTCAACGCCGTGGTTGCGAGCATGCCGCGAATCCAAGCCCGCGGACGGCGATGTATATTGCGTGCCATTTGGTCCCCTCTCCCCTGAAAAATGCGAGTCCGACTGATTGTCGTTGACCCGGTTTCCTTGCCGCTTCGATCAGACGTCGAGACTGGCCTTTTTGACGTTCGCGCTTCTGCCGATCGGACGATGTTCGCAATTGCAGAATAACAAACGCCGCTTGTTTATGGCATATGCAGCTCTCGATACAAGGCAAAAATATCGCATTGTTGAATCGCGTTGGTTATATTCGAAACCGTTGCGGGATGGCATCGGTGCGGCCCGCCGCCGGTGATCCGCGGCTGCCCCGGGTCATATCCGGCATCCTCCGCGCTCATTGCGCCAGCGCCTCGGCCAGGACGGTGGGATCGATCAACCTGGCGAGTTCTTCGCGCGAACGCGCCGCGCGTCCGTCCTGTTCAGCAAGCCAGGCTTCCTCACGCACCAGCGTATCGAGCAGATCGTCGGGAAGCGACATCGGGAATGTCAGATGCGACCAGGCGCCGGCGACCTGATCGTGAACGAAGCCCGCGCGATCGACGACCAGCGCCTGCGCGTCGCCGGGATTGCGGACGATCGCATCCTTCGCGGCGAAGAGCGACCGGACGAAGGCCACGATCCGCCGCCGCTTTACCGGATCGGCCAGATTTTCCTCGGTCGTGTTGAGATTGAACAACTCGCGGTAAATGCCGCTGCCGCTAAAGGCGATCATATCGTCGCCGAGGACCGCAGCCGCATCGGCGCTATGCGGTTCCCATATCGCCACCGCATCGACTTCGCCGCGGTCGAGCGCGCCTGCGATGTCCGCCAGCGGCGAAATGCGCACCGCCTCGACATCGGAAAAGCGCAGGCCCGCCTGCTCCAGCATCCGCGCGAGAAAATAGCCGGCCGATGTATTCGCCAGCGTCGCGATGCGCTTGCCCTTCAGGTCCGCAAGGCTCGCAATCCCCGCCGAGCGTCGGGCGACGATGCGATAATGCCCCTCCGTCACGGTCAGGATGATCCGAATTCCGGGATGTTCGACCGAATAGCGCAGCGCCTGGGTTTCGGCATGCGTTGCCACATCGGCAACGCCGGGCTCGCCGCCATAGGAAGCGGTTATGCCGAACAGATTCGGGATGCCGCCATCGGTGACGCTGGTGCCGCCCGGATAGAAATCGCGCGCGGCAAGCAGCACGGGAGCGATCTCCATCGTCGCAGTGCTGCCATAGACCGCCAGCGGCGCGGGCGTCGGCCCCGGCGGCACCGCTTCGCGCGGCGCGCAGGCGGCAAGCGCGAGCATGGCAATCAGTCCGTTCGCCCGCCGGATCCGCGCCGGAATGCCGCGCATCGGCTACAGCGACTCACGGACGAGCGTGGCGCCTTCGACCATCGCGCGCATCTTTCCATAGGCGATGTCGCGCGGCACATATTTGAAGCCGCAATCAGGCGCGACGATGATCCGCTCCACCGGCACTTCCTGCATGGCGCGGCGGATGCGTTGCGCCACCACATCGGGCGTTTCGATTTCGGGATCGTTGAGATCGAGCACGCCAACCAGAATTTGCTTGTCGTGCAGCGGGCGAAGCTCGGCCGGGTCGAGATTGGGTTGCGCGGTTTCGACCGAAACCTGATCGACGCGCGTCACGGCCAGTTCGCCCAGATAGTCATAGCCCTTGGGCCGGTCGCCATGAATGATCGCGGCATAGCCGAAGCAGAGATGCAGCGCGGTGGTGCCCGTGACCCCTTCCAGCGCACGGTCGATCGCCGCCGGGCCATATGCGCGTGCCTTTTCCGCGCGCGCCTGAAGATAGGGTTCGTCGATCTGGACGATGTCCGCGCCCGCCGCGAAGAGATCGAGGATTTCCTCGTTCACTGCCGCGGCGTAGTCGAGCGCCATTTCCTCTTCGCTGGCATAGAAGTCGTTCTGCGCCTGCTGAGTCATGGTGAAGGGGCCGGGCACGGTGATCTTGATCGGCAGATCGGTGTGCCGGCGCAGAAATTCGACGTCGCGGACCTGCACCGGATGCTTGCGCCGGATACGCCCGCTGATGCGCGGCACGGGATTGGGGTGGCCGCTGCGATCCAGCGCAGTGCCCGGATTGTCGAGGTCCACGCCTTCCAGCGCAGTGGCAAAGCGGTTCGAATAGCTTTCGCGCCGCATTTCGCCGTCGGTGATGATGTCGAGCCCCGCCCGCTCCTGCATATGGATGGCGACGATGGTCGCATCGTCCTGCGCTTCTTCCAGATAGTGCGGATCGGGCCGCCACAATTCCTGCGCGCGCACCCGCGGCGGAAAGCGTCCGGCGAGCTTTGCCCGGTCGATCAGCCAGTCGGGCATGGCATAGGATCCCACAAGCGTGGTGGGTAATAATTTCGCCATTATCCTCTCCCCTGCTGTTCTCGTTCAAATGACAGCATGGCGAATATGATAACAGTCAGGCGAATATATGCCTAGGGCGTCGTGGCGGCTCGCACCTGTTACCTGTGTCGGAAGATGGGGGCCGGTGCATGTGGGTGTTTCGGGCTGCCATCCGGTCGCGCGGCGTTCCTGCCGGTCAGGCAAGCGGCGGCGCGTCATCGCGCAGCGCCATGGCCAAGGGGGAGAGGATGTAAATGGTAGCGGAGGAGGGACTTGAACCCCCGACACGCGGATTATGATTCCGCTGCTCTAACCAGCTGAGCTACTCCGCCCCAAAAGGGCTTCGCGTCGAAGCGAGCGCGCGACATAAGTCGGTCGCGCGGACGGGTCAAGCGAACATATGCCGGGAATGCGCGTCCCATGGTCCGCCGCGATACCACCAGCTTGCCAGCCCGGCGATTTGCAGCGGCATGGGTACGAAATCCGCGCGCATTTGCGTAAGCAGTCGGCGCGCGGCCGGTCGGTCGACCTTGTTCTGGATCGTGACATGCGGTCGCCAGCCGGCGCGGTCCTGGGGCAACAGCAGCGGCGCGAATGCGTCGGCGAGTTCGTCGCGAATCTCCTCCAGCCCGGGGCAATCGATTCGCAGCGCCACGCCGCCGCCCAGATCGATAACGCCCGCGATCCGTGCCGCCGGGGCCGGAATTCCGCGCGTCGCCGCCGACAAGCGTTGCTTGAGCTCCGGGCCAAGGCCGGGCGGCAGATGATGGAACAACGTGCAATGCGCCGGGACCAGGTTCCGCTCGGGTGGGAAGTGGCGCCGCCGCAATCCGTCGAGCCAAGCGAAATCCTGCGCGCCGAACAGCGCCGTGACGATCAGCGGCGCGGGATCGGCGGTTGCTTCGTTCAAATCTCGACCTGGCTGCCCAGTTCGACGACTCGATTGGTCGGCAGCTTGAAGAACTCCATCGCGCTTTCNGCATTGCGCAGCATCCAGGCGAAGACCTTTTCGCGCCACACCATCATCCCCGGCTTGGCCGAGGGGAGCAGCGTCTGGCGGGCGAGGAAGAAGCTGGTGTCCATCATCTTGAACTCATCGCCACAGCTATGCACNCGCTTNAGCGCCGCAGGCACATCGGCATCCTGCATGAAGCCNTANCGGATCACCATGCGGTGNAAGCCCTTGCCGAGATCCTCGATCTCGACGCGCTTCTTTTCGGCGACGAACGGCTCGTCGATGATCTTGACCGTGAGCAGGATCACTCGCTCGTGCAGCACCTTGTTGTGCTTGAGGTTGTGCAACAGCGCGTGCGGCACCCCTTCGGGAGTCGAGGTCATGAACACGGCCGTGCCCCCGACGCGGGTTGCCGAATTTGCCGCGCTTTCGATGAAGATCTTTACCGGCATCGCGCTTTCGCGCAGCCGCTCCATCATCAGCTTGCGGCCCTTCGACCAGGTGGTGAGCAGGCCGAAGATCACGAAGCCGACCGTCAGNGGGAACCAGCCGCCATCAGGAACCTTGGTAAGGTTCGCCGCGAAATAGGCGCCATCGACCAGCAGGAAGAGCGCGAGCAGCGGAATGGCGTAGCGCTTCTTCCACTTCCACAGCACGAACAGGACGACGCCAAGCAGGCAGGTGTCGATCAGCATCGCACCGGTAACGGCGATGCCATATGCCGAAGTGAGGTTCGACGAGCTCTGGAACGTCACCACCAGCAACAGCACCATCGCCATCAGCAGCCAGTTGATCAACGGAATATAGATCTGGCCCGCNGTGGCGGCGCTGGTGTGTTCGATGCGCAGGCGCGGCATGAAGCCCAGCTGGATCGCCTGTTGCGTTACCGAAAATGCCCCCGAAATCACGGCCTGAGACGCAATGATCGCCGCCGCCGTTGCGATGCCGACCAGNGGCAGCTGCAGGCTTTGCGGCGCGAGCAGGTAGAACGGGCTTTCCAACGCGATCACGCCGTCGCGGATCAGCAGCGCCCCCTGCCCCATATAATTGCACATCAATGCCGGCAGGACGAAAACCAGCCAGGAAACACGGATCGGGTTGCGGCCGAAATGGCCCATATCGGCATAGAGCGCCTCGGCACCGGTCACGGCCAGCACCACCGACCCCAAAGCGAGGAAAGCCGCCAGCGGATCATGGGCAAAGAACAACACGGCGAAATGCGGCGAAAAGGCCTGGAGCACCTGCGGCGTCTTGAGGATGCTGAGGATGCCCAGCACTGCGATCGTCGCGAAATAGATCAGCATGATCGGGCCGAAAAAGGCACCGACGCGCGCCGTGCCGGTCCGCTGGATCGCGAACAGGCCGACCAGAATGATGATCGCGAGCGGNATCACCCAGTCGGCAAACGCCGGGGAAGCGACCGAAAGCCCCTCGACCGCNCCGAGCACCGACACGGCGGGGGTAATCATGCTGTCGCCATAGAATAGCGCCGTCGCGAACACGCCGAGCAGGATGATGCCCCGCGTCCAGCGCCGTTCCTTGGTACGGCCCGATATCAGCGCCAGCAGCGCCAGGCTGCCACCCTCGCCCTTGTTATCCGCGCGCATGATGATCGTGACATATTTCAGCGTCACGACGATCATCATCGACCAGAACATCAGGCTGATGACGCCCATGATGTGCAGGGTATCCAGATCGAGCCGGTGATGGCCCGCAAANGTTTCGCGGAACGCATAGAGCGGGCTGGTGCCGATATCGCCGAACACGACACCGACTGCGGCGATCGCAAGTTTCCACAGCCCCTGCGGATGCGCATGGGCTCCATGTTCGTCAGGCAGGATCTCGGCAGCCGCCCCGGGCTTGCCGTCGGTTTCGCTCACGGACGGCTCGTTCGGGCCGATTGAAAATGCAACTTGGTCATGTGCGACCGGTTTCTTCTCGTCTCGGGACGCGCGGCGTTAGCACGCGCCCTGTTGCACCGCAACGGTGGAGCCTNCANTCNGAAAAAGGCACGGATTNCCGTCATTCTTCCGATCCGAACAGCGCGTCNGCCTCCACTCGGGTGGGCACGGATCGCAAAACAAAGCTGCTGTTGATGGTCACGACTCCGGGAAGNCGGCCCAGNCGTTCGCGGTGCANNCGNTCATAATCGTCCAGATCGCGGCANAATATCTTGAGCCGGTANTCCTGGCTTCCCGACACCAGCGCGCATTCGACCACGCCGTCGATNTCCGCCACCGCGCGCTCGAATTGCGCGAGATCCTCTTCCACCTGCGTGCCCANCGTGATGTCGACCAGCGCGGTCACGCGAAAACCNAGGCGTCGATGCCCCAGATAGGCGCCATAGCCGAGCAGATAGCCCGCCGCCTCCANNGCCTGAATGCGCCGCGTACATGCCGATTGCGACAGCCCGGCCCGGGCCGCGATATCGGTAACCGACGCACGGGCATCGCGCGCCAGCATCTTCAGAATTTTTCGATCGATCCTGTCAATCTGCATGATTTCACCGGAATCAACGTCAGTATTGCATGAACACTGTGNCACGACNGTNNCGNCGATGCAACTTTGCACGGATTTACCCGTTGAATCGCACTATATCGCCCGACACAAGAACGGGAGAATGTGATGCGGATCGGTGTTCCTCGGGAAATCAAAAATCACGAATATCGCGTGGGTCTGACGCCNCCGTCGGTCGCCGAACTGGTCGCCGCCGGACATGAGGTATTCATCGAATCGACTGCCGGGCATGGCATCGATTTCGAAGACGACGACTATGTTGCGGTCGGCGCGCAGATTCTGCCCGATGCCGCCGCCGTGTTCGCGACCGCCGATATGATCGTGAAGGTGAAGGAACCGCAGGCGCAGGAAATCGCGCTGCTGGAGCCGCGCCACACGCTGTTCACCTATCTCCACCTCGCCGCTGACAAGCCGCAGGCCGAAGGGCTGATGGCATCGGGCGCGACGTGCATCGCCTATGAAACCGTGACCTCGCCCAGCCGCTCGCTGCCACTGCTCAAGCCGATGAGCGAAGTTGCCGGCCGCATGTCGGTTCAGGTCGGCGCGCATTATCTGGAAAAGGAACAGGGCGGCCGCGGCATCCTGCTGGGTGGCGTGCCCGGCGTTGCCCCGGCGCGAGTCGCGATCCTGGGTGGCGGCGTTGCCGGTATCAATGCGGCGCAGATGGCGACGGGGCTGCGTGCCGACGTCACCATTTACGACATCAACAATGATCGCCTCGCCGAACTCGACATGCATTTCGGCAGCCAGATCAAGACCGCCTATGCCAGCAAGGCCGCAGTCGCCGCAGCGGTGGAAAAGGCGCATCTGGTGATCGGCGCGGTGCTGGTCCCCGGTGCCGCTGCGCCCAAGCTGGTCACGCGCGACATGCTGAAGACGATGAAGCGCGGCAGCGTGCTGGTCGATATCGCCATCGATCAGGGCGGTTGTTTCGAAACATCGAAAGCGACGACCCATGACGATCCGGTCTATGAGATCGACGGCGTCATTCACTATTGCGTGGCGAACATGCCGGGCGCAGTCGCGCGCACGTCAGCCTTTGCGCTCAACAACGCGACCCTGCCATTCGTGCTGGCGATCGCGAACAAGGGCGCGGACGCGGCGATGGCCGCCGATCCGCATCTCGCAAATGGTCTAAATGTTTCCGACGGGAAGATCCGGCATCAGGCAGTCGCCGAAGCGCTCGATCTTCCTTTCGAAGCCTGGTCGCGCTGAGCGCCCCTCAGCGCGCAGAGGTCGGCGGTTCCGGCGCACTCCCCCCCTCCAGCGCCGGGGCCGCCGCACCCGTACGGGGATCGACACCAGCCTGCGTCAGCAGGCGATCGAGAAGCATCAGCCGCTGTCCGATCTCGTCGCGATAGGTCGCGTCTTCCGGGGTAAGCTCCAGCGCCTTCGCCCACCAGCGGCGCGCGCCGACGAAATCATTGGCGCGGATCAACGCAAGCCCCATGAAGAAGGGCGGACCCGGATGATCGGGCCACAGCGCCAGCGCCTTGTCGAACGCCATTTGCGCCGGCGGCGTGATCATCCCGTCATGCTGCGCCATGGTGAAGCCCAGCCAGGTCCATAACGACGCATCGGCTGGATCCTTACGCACGCCGCCGATCAGCCAGATGACCGCCTTTTCGCTGTCGCCCTTGCTCATCATCGCGTCCGACGCGATCAGATAGCCGCGCGCGGAAGTCAGCTCGCCGAACATCTTGTTGCGCAGATCGATCAGCACCGGATCGACCGGCACGATTTCCTTCTGAGCCGAAACCGGATCGCCTTTCAGCCCCGGGCTACCCTGCCAGGCATAGCCCGCCGCGCCGAACACCAGCGCCGCCAGTGCGAAGGTGCCGAGCTTGCCCGGAAAACCCATTCGCCAGAGGATCAGGATCGCGCCGAGCGCGAGCAGCAGCAACAGGAACCAGCCGATCATTGCGCGCGCCTCCGCCGAAAGCTGCGCCGTGCGATGAAAATGCCGATCGCCAGAAACAGCAACGGCGCGATCCACAACGGCGCGGTGATCCAGCTGAACGGCGGATCATAGGTGACATAATCGCCATAGCGTTCGATCAGCCATGCGCGAATCGAGTCGGGACTTTCGCCCGCCGCAATTCGCTGGCGAACCAGTGCGCGCATGTCACCCGCCATTTCGGCGTCGCTGTCGGCAATCGACTGGCCCTGACAGACCAGACAGCGCAGCTCCTCCATCAGCGACTGCGCCTTCGCCTCCTGATCGGGATCGGCGAGCTGCGTATAGGCGAGTTCCGCGGGCGGGCGGTTCGACTGCGCGAAGATCGGCGACACGAAAACACCAGTCGCCAGCAGGAGCGCAGCCGCCGATGCGATCGGAATGCGCGAGCGGATCATCGCGCCTTCTCCAGCGCCGCCCGGATTTCGGCCATATCCTGTTCGCCGATATAGCCGATATGCTGAAGCACGATCTTGCCCCTGCCGTCGATCACATAGGTCTCCGGCACGCCCGACGAGCCGAGCGCAATGCTCACCTGGCTCGCGCCATCGTCGCCGATCGCCGCATAGGGATCGCCATTTTCGCCCAGGAATTTCGCCATCGCTTCGGGCGTGTCGCGCACGGCAACGCCATAGATTTTGACGCCCTGCTGCTTGAGCTGCATCAGCTGCGGCGCTTCCGCGATGCACGGGATGCACCAGCTGGCGAACAGGTTGAGCAGGATCGGTTCGCCGGTTGCCAGAGCGGCCGTACTGACCCCCGGCTTGCCCGTGACAAGCGCAGGCAGGTCGAGCGCCGGCACCGGCTTGCCGACCATTGCCGATCGCACGGCGCGGTCGCCCGGTTTCACGATACCGCTGACGACCAGCCCGAGCATCAGCACGAACAGGACGAGCGGCAGCCAGATGAGCGCGCGCCTCATGCCGCTTCCCCCTCGCCCTTCCGCTTGCGGCGCTCACGCCACAAGCGTCCGATCAGCGACAATGCCCCACCGAATGCGATCAGCCCGCCACCGGCCCAGATCAGGGTCACGAACGGCTTCCACCACAGCCGCAACTGCCAGCGGCCATTGTCGCTGCCGTTGCCGAGTACGGCATAAAGCTGGCCGTCCCAGCGGGTCGCGAGCGCGGCTTCGCTGGTGGAGGTCACCGGATTGGAGAAGAACCGCTGTTGCGGGCGAAGCAGGAACATGCGCCCGTCGCCGCGCCGGACCTCCAGGCGCGCTTCGAGCGCGGACCAGTTGGGGCCGATCGTCGGTGCCACATCGGCCAGCTTCGCCGAAAACGGTCCGACTTCCAGCGTTTCGCCAATCGGAATCGCCGCCAGCCGCTCGCGTGTGAAGCCGCTGTCCGCCGCCATGCCGAGGATCGACACCGCAACGCCCAGATGCGCGATCGCCATGCCCCAGATATGGAGCGGCGTGCGGCGCAGATTGCGGCCGATAAGCGGCATCAGGCTGCCCACCGCAAGCCCGGCGGCGAAGCTGATGCCGAGGATCGGATAGAGCCCCGCGTCGGGCGTGAGGATCAGCAGCAGCACCGCCGCGACTACTGCCGAAAGCAACGGGATCGCCATGCGCCCGCCCAGCGCGCGCCAATTGTCGCGCCGCCAGCGCAGCAGCGGTCCGGCAACGGTCGCGACCACGAGCGCGAGCGCCACCGGCACCGTCGCCTTGTTGAAGAAGGGCGGGCCGATCGAAAGCTGGACGTCCATCGCCTGCGCCAGCAGCGGATAGAGCGTGCCGATCAGCACGACGCCCAGAATGACGCTGAGCAGCAGATTGTTGACCACCAGCGCGCCTTCGCGGCTGACCAGTTCGAACGTCGCCCCCTGTTTCACTGTCCCGACCCGCGTCGCGAACAACAGCAACGCTCCGCCGATATAGAGCGCGAGCAGGACGAGGATGAAGCTGCCGCGCAACGGATCGACAGCAAAGGCGTGCACGCTGGTCAGGATGCCCGAGCGAACGAGGAACGTGCCGATCATCGACATCGAAAACGCCACGACGGCGAGCATCAGCGTCCACGCGCGCAGCCCGTCGCGCGTTGCCAGCACGGTTACCGAATGGAGCAATGCCGTCGCCGCCAGCCACGGCATCAACGACGCGTTCTCGACCGGGTCCCAGAACCACCAGCCGC
This sequence comes from Sphingomonas sp., assembly GCA_002707985.1. Classification (GTDB taxonomy): domain Bacteria; phylum Pseudomonadota; class Alphaproteobacteria; order Sphingomonadales; family Sphingomonadaceae; genus Sphingomonas. The sequence continues at coordinate 47,690 of PAOI01000035.1, forward strand.
CCCAGCCGAGCTCATAATAGGCCCAATAGCTGCCTGCAGTGATGCCGATCGTCAGGAATATCCAGGCCGCAAGCACCCAGGGGCGCATCGCGCGGGCAAAGGCGGGGCCGACATCGCGAACGAGCAGCGCACCGACCGCAAAGGAAAACGCCACCGACAGCCCGACATAACCGAAATAGAGCGTCGGCGGATGGAAGGCGAGGCCGGGGTCCTGAAGCAGCGGATTGAGCCCCTGCCCGTCGAGCGGCGGCGGATCGAGCCGGGTAAAGGGATTGGAGGCAAACAGCAGAAAGGCATAGAAGCCGAGCCCGATCGCCGCCTGCGCGCCCAGCGTCGCCGCAAGCGTGCGCGGCTGCAGCTGCCGTTCGAAAAACGCCACGGCTCCGCCGGCCACGGCCAGCACCGTGACCCAGAGCAGCATCGACCCTTCGTGATTTCCCCAGGCGCCGGCGATCTTGTAGAGCATCGGCTTCATCGAATGGCTGTTCTCGGCGACCAGCAGCACCGACATGTCCGATCGCGCGAAGACCCACAGCAGCATCGCGAAGGCGATCGCCACCAGCACGCCCTGAACCAGCGCCACGCCGCGCGTCGCGCGCAGGTAGAGCGACGCATCGCTGCTCGCGCTCGCACCCGCCCATGCGACGCCGAGTTGCAGAATCGCCATCGCCGCAGCGAGCCACAATGCCGCCAGCCCTGCTTCCGCGATCATGGCTCCAGCGTCTCGCTCTTGTGCATCGCACCGGCCACTTCGGGCGGCATATAGCGCTCATCATGTTTGGCGAGCAGATTGGTGGCGGTGAAGCTGCCATCGGCATTGAAATGCCCTTCGGCGACGACGCCCGAATCTTCCTTGAACAGATCGGGCGCCACGCCGGTGAAGCTGACCGGAACGCTGTCCTTGCCGTCGGTGACGATGAAATGGATCGTCACGCCGTCCTTGGCACGCTGAATCGATCCCGACGCGACCATGCCGCCCAGCCGGACCGCGCGGCCCGGTTCGGGCGGTGCCGCTCTGGCATCGGCGGGTGCATAGAAAAACGCGGCCTCATCCTTCAGGCCGGACAAGGCGAGACCGGCTGCGCCAAGCACTGCCACCAGCGCGAGACCGGCGAGCAGCATCCGTTGATGCTTTGGTTTCACCGCTTTTTCCTCAACGCTTCGGCAGCCGCTTCGGCCCTGCGCATCGCATGCCAGCTTTGCAGCGCCAGCGCAGCCGCGCCCGCCAGCGTAATGACATAGGCCGCCGTGATGAATGCCCAGTGGTTCATGATTGCGCCATCCGCTTCATCCGCGCCTCGACCTTTGCCTGCGCGAGCAGGGTCCGCATCCGCATCAGGGCGATACCGGCAAAAAAGAACGTAAATCCGAATAGTGTGAACCAGAGCGGCCACAGCATCGACGCATCGATTTTCGAGCTGGTCAGCCCGATGCTCTGCCCCTGATGCAGCGTGTTCCACCACACCACCGAATAGCGGATGATCGGGAGCAGCACCGTGCCCGCGACGCCGAACAGCGCCGGCACACGCCCGTCTCCGCCCCGATCGGCATCGGCGCGGGCGAGTGCGATATAGGCGAGATAGACGAAGAAGAGCAGCAGCATGCTGGTCAACCGTCCGTCCCATTCCCACCAGGTGCCCCAGGTCGGGCGCCCCCAGATTGATCCAGTGATGAGGCACAATATGGCGAACAGCGCGCCGGCAGGGGCCACCGCCCGCGCGGCGATGCTCGCCAGCGGATGGCGCCAGATCAGATAGACGAGGCTTGCCACGGCGACGCCGCTCCAGCCGCCCATGCCCAGCCAAGCGGCGGGTACGTGGATATAGAGGATTCGGACGCTTTCGCCCTGCAGATAATCGGGCGGTGTCTGCGTCAGGCCCGCCCAGGCACCGAACAGCGCAAGCGCCGTCCCCACCCAGAAGAACAGGGGCGTCAGCGGGCGCGCGAGCTTCAGGAAGCGCGTGGGATTGGCGAGAGCGTGCAGCACGTTGCGGGCCGCTCTACCGAGCTTCGCGACGAGAATCCACTTGCGGATTGCGGCAATGTGCAACGCCGCCGCCTGCCCATCGCCCAGCACGCTGTTCTTCCTTGCGCGCCAGTGCTTTCCCGCGTGGGGAACAGCGCCATGCCCTATGGCCGATTCACCATGTTTGGCGAGGTTCCGGCAAGGGTTGGGGTTCATGCTTCCGCCTCGGGGTGGGGTAGCAGGAATGAATGAAGAATTTCGCGTTGATCGCCGTAGCAGCGGTCGTTTCGCGTTAAAGGCTGCAGTATCGATCCGCATTCCCGGACGGGTGCGTGAACCGGCCAGGCTGCTGGACCTTTCCACTGGCGGGTGTCGGCTGATGACGCGCACGCCGCTACCGCCGGAAACCACTTTGTGGCTGATGATCGGACATTTCCCACCGCTTTACTGCCACACGGCATGGGGCGCGGGGCCGTTCGCCGGGATTCGCTTTGCCGTGGAAATGGAAGATTCGCAGGTCGCCGAACTGATCGATCTGTACGGCAAGCTCAGCGAACGCGACGCCGACGAACTGCGCCGCCTGTCTGAACAATGTTCGCGCCTTGCCGCCACGCAGCGGAACGAGGAACGCCAGCAGGGCCATGTCGCCGCCCTGGGCGAAGACTGTGAGCGGGCCGCGATCGCGTTTGAAGAAGCGCATCGTCAGCAGCGCATCGAGGCGCTGCTCAGTCGTTTGTCGGTCGGCCCCGGCGCCTCCTGACGCCGGAGCGCTCAGCCGCGACCGATCAGTTGTTGCGCGATGCGATCAGCGACTTCGCTTTCCGGATCGCCGCTGCTTTCGCTTTCGTCCCACACCTGCGTCAGCCGATCGGGAATGCGCGCGATCCGCGCTTCGACTTCGGCCCGATCGCCCTGCCCCAGATATTCGAGACCGACATTGATGATGCCGCCCGCGTTGATGACGTAATCGGGCGAATAGAGAATGCCGCGCGCGTGCAGCCGCCGTCCGTCGAGGCGCGTCGCGAGCTGATTGTTCGCACCGCCCGACACCACTTTGCACTGCAATTGCGGGATGCTGGCTTCGGTCAGGATCGCGCCGAGCGCGTTGGGGCTGACGATATCGGCTTCCATCGTCAGGATCGCATCGGCTGACGTCGTTTCCGCGCCAAGTTCCGCCGCCAGCGCCGCCGCCTTGTCGGCATTGACGTCGGCGAGCGTCAGCTTCGCCCCGTCCTTTGCCAGCAATCGTGCCAGCCCGCCGCCGACGCTGCCGACACCCTGAATCGCGACATGCACGCCCTGCATCGAATCGGCGCCCAGTCCGCGCTTCGCGGCTGCCTTGACGCCCAGATAGACGCCCATCGCGGTGTAGGGACCGGGATCGCCGCCCGCGCTGCCCGCCGCTACGGGCAGACCCGACACATGGCGCGTCTGGCTGGCGATCACTTTCATCCGCTCTTCGGACATGCCGACATCTTCGGCAGTGACATAGCGACCGCAGAGCGATTCGACCGCGCGGCCGAACGCTTCAAGCTGTGCGTGGGTGATCGTGCCGCCCGGCTCGGGCGCCAGAACAACGCCCTTGCCGCCACCCATCGGCAGCCCGGCCATTGCGTTCTTGTAGCTCATGCCCCGCGAAAGGCGCAGCGCATCGGTGATGGCGGCGCTGCTGTCGGCATAATGCCAGTAGCGCACGCCGCCCGCCGCCGGACCGAGCGCGGTGGAATGGATCGCGATTACTGCGCGCAGGCCCGAATCGGGATCGGTGAAGAGATGGACGCCCTCATGGTCGTCAAAATCGGGAAAGCCCCAGTCCGGCACGCCTTACAACTCCCACAAGACCTGCGGGCCGCGGGTCCCATCCCTTCGGCACGCGGATCGGAAACGGATCGGGAGGGGCCAACACGGACCATATAAATGGGGCGACCGATGGGACTTGAACCCACGACCCCCGGTACCACAAACCGGTGCTCTAACCAACTGAGCTACGATCGCCGTGAAGGATGCGCGCTTAGCCGGAGCGGAAGCGGAGCGCAAGCATGGTCTGCACTGGTTTCGGCCTTATGGCTAACTCGTCACGGCCGATGTCGTCTCGCGCGAAATACGGACAGCCTCCGACGCCGTGATGACGCCTTCACGGACCAGCGCACGGGCCGTTGTGCCCAGGCTCGGCCCTGTCAGCCCGGCATGCCGCGTCAGCAGCACCGCGTCGGCGCCGCCGTCGATCAGCCGTGCCATCGCCGAATCGATCCGGACCCAGCCGAACACGCCGATATTCCCCACATAGCCCGTGCCGCCGCACGCTTCGCAGCCCCCGGGAGCATAGACGACCGAACCCGAATCGAAGCCGAGCAACGCCGATTCCGATCCCGTCGCCTGTTGCGGCACCCGGCATCGGGAGCACAGGCGACGCGCAAGCCGCTGCGCCACCACGATGCGCAGGTTGGTCGCAACACCGAAGCGATCGGGATGCCGCGCAACGAGCAGCGATATCGCCGCGACGGTATTGGGCGCGTCGATCCCCGCCGGCACCAGCCTGTCCTCTGCCGCAGCAACCAGTGCGGGATCGGCAAAGTCGCCCGGCCCGAGCGCATCGATCCGCAGCACATCCGGGTCGAGATCGAGCAGCGTGCGGATCGAAGCGCGTGCGTCCGGTTCTTCGGCCCGCCGCAGAATTCTGCGCACACCGCGTGACGCCAGCGCCGTAACCGTTTCCAGCGATCGCGCGATCCCTGCTTCCGCCGGACCGGCGAACAGGACCAGCCCCCTGCCCCGCGCCGTCGTGGCTTCGATGAGATCGGCGAGCGGCGCCGGCATACCGAGCGCCGAAAGCGGAACGCGCAGATCCGGCTCTGGCGGCAAGGTCAGCAGCAATCTTTCGCCATCGGCAAAGCTGCGGGCATGGAGGCTATAGCTCCCATCCGGTTCGGCCGAGCGCCTGGCCGCCGCGATCAGCGACGCTGCTTCGCCGGGCCCGGCGCGCAGCATTTCGACCAGCGCGCCCGAAATCCGCGCCCGCACCGAATATTCTTCGCCCAGCGGCTCGAAATGCACGGCGTCGGCACCCAGCGCACGGGCGCGCATCAGCAGCGATTCGAATGCAGCGATGCTATCGCCGGGCGCCCTCTGTCCCGATTGCTCGTCCCGCCCGGACAGCAATACGCCCTCGCCACTCGATCGCATAAAACTCCCTCTTTTGCGAAACTAGGAAGCATGCGTGACAATGGCGTTTCGCTTTTGTGACGCACCGGTGCGATCATGCCGATCCATGGCGACGAAAAACGGCAGCCGCGAGTGTCGCGACTGCCGTTTTCGGTTCGGCAAGGCCGGGGGTCGCGCGAACCCGCCGACCTGTTGGGTCAGAAGGTGACGCTGAGCCCCAGCGAACCGCTCGTCCCGACCTTGTAGAGGTTGTAGTAGATGCGGTTGTCGCCGTTTTCCTGATATTCCTTGTAATCGGTGCCCAGGATGTTGCGGATTTCCAGCTTCAGCTCGGCTTCGATGCCGCCCAGGCTGATCCCCTGCCGCGCCACGAAATCCAGCCGGACGCCGGGATATTCGTAGATATCGGGCTGACCGAACGGCGCACGGCTGGTGACGCGCTTGCTGGCATAGGAAACCAGGAACGTCTGTTGCGACAGATGGTCCTGATCCTCCAGCCCGACCTGGAAATTGACCAGATGATCGGACTGGCCCGTCAGTGCGACGCCGTCCTGAAACACGTTGAGCGCAGGCTGAGTGCCGGAGGTATAGGTTTCGACAGTGTCGCCGCTTCCCACCTTCAGTTCCGAATGAGTGTAGGTGTAGTTGGCGATCGCGACGATCCGGCGCGATCCGAACACGTCGAAATATTTCTGCATTTCCAGCTCGGCACCATAGAGATTTGCCTTGGGCGCGTTGGCGAAGCTGGTTTCGGTCACATTGTCGGTGAAGCCCGTATAGGTTTCGATCGGATTGTCGATCCGCTTGAAGAAACCGGCCGCCGACAGCCGCTGCCCGCTTGCCGGATACCATTCGACACGCGCTTCCGCGTTATAGAGCTGGCTGTCCTGCAAACGCGGGTTGCCGCGATAGAGGCGGTTGGATTCGGGATCATAATATTGCTGGAACAGCAATTCGCGGAACTGCGGACGCGCGATCGTTTTCGACGCGTTCAGGCGCAGCTGCATGTTTTCCGTGAATTCCCAGGTCAGCGTAGCGGCCGGCAGCCAATAGCTGTTGTCGAGCGCCGTCGATGCACCCGAATTGGAGGGCACCGTGAAGACTTCGATCGGGTTCACCGTCTGCAGAGCGGCCTCATAGCGGACGCCGCCGTTGAGCGTGAGCCCTTCCATCAGCTCCGCATTGAACTGGAAATAGCCCGCATCGGTGCGCAGCCGCGCAGTGAATGCGGGATCGCTCTCGGTCGTTTCGATCAGGCCGATATTATAATAATCGATGATCGCATCGCCGAGCAGCAGATCGGGGCGCAGCACCGCAGGCGGGAAATTCTGCCCGTTGTTCGGCGCAACGAACTGAAACTCGCGGCGGCTCGAATCACGCTCGGTATTCGAGAAGGCATAGCCCGCCGACACCGTGATCGATGGCGTTAGGGCATAGGAGACATCGACGCCGCCCGACCACAGATCCTCGTTGAGATCCGAAAAGGCAATCGACGCCGATCCGTTCTGACCATTGTTGAGACGGTTGATGAACAGGTCGCCATAGGGATCGTTGGCGCGGTTGCTGCGATAATATTCGAAGCTGATCTCATCAGGCGATTCGCGCTGCGAATTGGCGTAGGCAAGCCGCCAGTCGACCGACAGGCCGGCATCGCTGGATTTGAACTCGCCGACCAGCTGGCTGTCGAACAGCTGGCGTTCGTACCAGGCCGTATCCTGCTGCATGAAGGTTGCGCCCGCCGCCGACGTGGCGCGGGTGCCGGTGCCCAGACGCGCCTGTTTGAGCGTGTCGCGGATATAGAGGTTGGTCCAGCGGATGCGGTTCTCGCCGAATTCCAGACCGAAGCCGAGCATCCCGTCGACGACGACATGTTCGTCGGTGATCACGCGCGTGAAATCGAGTTCCTTCTCGGAAAGATCGGCCGAAGACGGCGTTTGCTGCGTCGTCTCGCGCGTGCGGAACTTGTTGCTGTACCCGGCAGTGGCAATAACGCCGAGGCGCAGATCGTCGCCCAGATCGAAGGCGGTTCCGGCGGTCAGCCCAGCGCTCCAGTTGGGCGCCATATGCTTGTTGCGCTGAAGCACCGAATTATTGCCGGTGATCAGCTGCTGACCGATCGCTTCCTGCTCGCTCTGCGTCAGATCGCTGATCCGCTTGCCGCTGTCGAAAAAGTCCTGAAGCGCCGGCGGAATGTCGCGCACGCCATTGTCGAAACCGATCCAGTCCTGCGAACTGCCGCGATAGACATAGCCCAGATTGCCGGTGGTGAACGTATCGCCGCCGATGCTGCCGCTGACGGTGAGATAGGTTTCCTCAGGCACCGATTTGGTGGTCAGGTTGATCACGCCGCCGCCGAATTCGCCGGGATAATTGACCGAATAGGTCTTCTGCACCAGCGAGGAGGAAATGACGTTGGTCGGAAAGATGTCGAGCGGCACGACGCGCTTGAGCGGCTCGGGGCTGGGCAGCGGCGAGCCGTTGAGCAACGCCAGCGAATAGCGATCGCCCAGACCGCGGACATAGACAAAGCCGCCGCTGACGACGCTGAGGCCGGTCACGCGCGACAGGGCGCCGGCGATGTCGCCTTCGCCGGTGCGCGCGATGTCGGCGGTCGACAGCACCGACACGACTTCGGGCGTATCCTGTTGGATATTGAAGGCGTTGCCGCGCACGACGATTTCGGCCCCCGGCACCGAGATATCGGGTGCTTCCTCTTCCTGCGGCGTCGTCTGCGCCGTGTTCGGCACATCCTGGCCGGCGGCATCCTGAGCATGAACCACGCCCGGCGCGACCAGCGCGGTCGTGAACATCAAAATATGAGCGAGCCGCAGCGGCTTCATCATCGCCTTACCCCCATGAAATTGAAATGGGGCGGAGCGTCGCCTTTCAGCGCCGCCCCGCCCTGTAGCGTCGGAAAGCGCCTTAGTTCGTCGGAAGCGACGTGCAGGCGCTGGAGCCGGCGAATGCGAGCGTCGAGCTGGTGCAGGTCCAGCCTTCCCACCAGGTGTCGCTCGAGTCCTTCACCGCGCCGATATACGTCGTGTTGGAGAAGAAGGCGCTCAGCGTCGTGACGTCGAAGGCAGTCACGGCGGTTTCATTGGCGCCGTTGACGAAGCCGCTCAGCGTCGGGCTGTGGGTGTCGCTGTTGTTGTTCGCACCCGCGCCGAACACGGCGGCCACCTCGGCGTCGGTCACGCCGCCGGCACCCAGATATTTCGGCGTGCCGCACTGCATGGCGACCGAGCGGAACAGCGGCGGACCGTTTTCGTCGGTGCCGGTGGTGGCGACGGTCTGCGGGCGGCTGATGCGCAGGCAGGTGAGATCGGGGCTGACGACCACGCCGTTCGCCAGCGCATAATCGGCACCGCCACGGATCAGCATTGCAGCAAGATCGCTGCCCGAGGTCGAGCGCTGGAGGAACGTGAAGTTCGCCAGGCGGGTGTCCTGGCGCGGGGTGTCGCCATCGGCCGAATTGTCCGAGTCGGCTTCGATCATGGCATCGCCGATGCCCGGGCGCTGCGCCGCCAGAACGAACTGGAGGTTCGCCTGAACGCCGGTGTCGGTATCGAGGTTGTCGTCCTCGGCGCCGACGGCCACGAAATACTTCATGTTGACGCTGCCGCCGAACATTTCGACCGCGTCGTCCGAGCTGTTGTACGACATGATGTGGTCAAGCGTCGTGCCGGTGCCGACGCCTTCGGTCGTCAGCGACTGGAGCTCGTTGTTCGACGAAAGGACATAGCCCGAATAGCGGATCTGCACATATTGCATCGTGCCGCTGCTGTCGGCGCTGTTGGCGCCACCATAAACGGCCGGATCAACCGCGCCTTCGGTCTGGCGTTCGCAGGCCGCCGTGCCCGGCGTTGCGCCCGGCGTGATCGTGCAATCGGTGATCGGCGCGCGGCCCATCAGCACGACGCCGCCCCACTGGCCCGAAGAATTTTCGGTCGCGATGCCAGCCACATTGTCGCGGCTGGTAAAGATGATCGGCTTGTCCGGCGTACCCACCGCGTTGATCTTGTTGCCGCGGTTGACGGCGAGCCACGAGACGCCAGTGCCGCCATAAATGACAACGCCCGGTTCGATCGACAGCGTCACGGCAGTGTTGGTCGACGTCGCGCCCTGATCGGTGCCGACATCGACGCGACCGGCGAGACGATACACCAGGCCTTCGATGTTGGGCAGATTGATCGATACATTGATGCGCGCGGGCAGCGTGCAGATCAGATATTCGCCGGTGGTGCCAGTGATCGTGCGCTGCGAACCATCGCCTTCGGTCAGGCCCTGCGGGTCGGCGATCGTCGGGCAGGCATTTGCCGGCGTGACGACCGGCGTCGGAGTCGGCGTGGGGGTCGGGGTCGGGGTCGGGGTGGGATTGTTGATGATGACATTGCCGCCGGTACCCGGCGATGCGATGTCGCTCGCGCCGTCGCACGCCGAAAGGGCGGCGCCTGCGCAGGTGGTCATCAGGATAAGGCTAAGGCGTTTGATGCTGGCCATAAATTCTCCGTTCCGAGTCGGGGCCGACTGGCTGAAAGACGCATTCGGTCGGATCGACTCGGATGCCCCCGGCCGATCACGGAACCGGCGCCTAGGGGCGGCAGGTGACGCCGCCGTGCGGCTTCAGGGACGATTCGGAGACTCTTTGATTACTGCTTTATGACACCGGCCAGAGGGATGGCGGAAACCAGCCATCGGTGTCGTTTTCGCGGCGCATCAGGACGCGTGCGGCAGCGACGAAATAATCGCTTCGGAATTTTTCGGTGATCCGGCGATGCGTTTGCGCAACAGCAGCGCTCGACAGCGGAAGAGTCAGGCGCGGCGGATGCAGCGGAAACCGATATGACTGGTTGAGGAATCGATCATCTGCGGATGGCGCGCGGCGGGGCGGTATCGCTGGCAGTAATTCGCGGCGCAAAGATGCGATCCGCCCTTGATCACCCGCCGGGGCACGCGCACGCCGGGCGTCGCCGGATCGAAACTGTCGCGCCGCCGCCCGCCCCCGGGATTATGTTCCGGCGCGCAACAGGATCGCGCCGGCTTTCCGTTGGTTTCGCGCACCCGATACCAGTCGGCGGTCCATTCCCACACATTGCCGACCATGTCGTAGAGGCCATGGCCATTGGCCGGATAGGTTCCGACCGGCGAAGTCCGCTCCCAACCATCGAGCATCTGGTTGGCGAACGGAAACAGCCCCTGCCAGTAATTGGCGAGCATCGCCCCATCGGGAGCGAGTTCGTCGCCCCAGGCATATTCCGCGCCATCGATCCCGCCGCGCGCGGCATATTCCCATTCAGCCTCGGTCGGCAGCGCCTTCCCTGCCCATCGCGCATAGGCTTCGGCATCGGTTGCCGTGACATGGACGACGGGATGATCGTCGAGCCCCGTCAGATCGCTGTCCGGGCCGAGCGGGTGCCGCCAGCTGGCGCCATAGCAAAACTCCCACCATTGCGACGGATCGGATAAGTCGACCGGGACCGGCGCGCGCTGGAACACGAGCGAACCGGGCCGCGCATCCGCAGGATCGATATCGGCATAGAGCGCCAGGTCGAAACCCTGTTCCGCGGTTGTTACATGCTCGGTTTCATCGACGAAGCGCGCGAACTGGCGATTGGTGACCGGCGTTTCGTCGATCCAGAACGAATCGACGGCAACATTCCGGACCGGCGCCTCCTCGGGATAGAAACGGGTCGATCCCATCGCGAAACTGCCGCCCGCAATGCGGCGCATGCCTTCATATCGGTCGGAGATATTCGCTTCGCTGGCCATTCCGCGCCTTATGAACATCGCGCCGCGTCGCGTCATCCCGCAACGGCTTTTGTAATCCCGGCTGAAACCCGTTACATCGCGCGCAGCAGGGGCGCCGGGAGCGGAAATGAGCGGACTAAGAATAGAGGAGGCGTGCAAGTCCTTCTCCGCTCGGCAGATACTCGACCGGGTGTCGCTGGACATCGCCGACGGATCGTTCGCGGTCGTGGTCGGCCCGTCCGGTTGCGGCAAATCGACTCTGCTGCGTGCCATTGCGGGGCTCGAGCCGCTCGACCAGGGCGCGATCCATCTCGGCGCCCGCGACATCACCCGCCTGCCGCCGGGCCAGCGCGACATCGCGATGGTGTTCCAGTCCTACGCGCTCTACCCGCATCTGACGGTGCGCGAGAATATGGCGTTCGCCCTGCGCATGCGGCACGAACCCGCCAATGCCATCGATCAGGCGGTACGGCAGGTCGCCGAAATGCTCGACCTTGCCGACGTGATCGATCGCAAGCCCGGTCAGCTTTCGGGCGGCCAGCGCCAGCGCGTCGCGATTGGCCGTGCGATCGTGCGCAAACCTGCGGTCTTCCTGTTCGACGAGCCGCTGTCGAACCTCGATGCGGGCCTGCGCGCACGCGTCCGACTGGATTTCATCACCCGGCATCAGCAATTGCGCACGACTACGCTCTACGTCACGCACGATCAGGTCGAAGCGATGACGATGGCGGACACGCTGATCGTGATGAATAAGGGGCGGATCGAACAGATCGGCACGCCGTCAGAGCTCTATGCGCGCCCGGCCAACCTGTTCGTCGCGCGGTTCCTGGGCATGCCGGAAATGAACCTGATCACCGGCACGCTGATCGAAACACGCGATGGCGTGACAAATGTCATGCTGCCATCCGGCAAGACGCTTGCCGTACCGCTGACAGGAGCCGCCTCCAAACACGGCGCACCATTGACCATCGGTATCCGGCCACAGGACCTGATCGAGCATGGCAACGGGCCGATGCGTATCGACGCCACCGTGCGGCTGGTCGAGCGGCTGGGCAGCAGGACCAACATCCACATCGTCGCGGACGGCATCGGCGCGTTGGTCTGGCAGCGTTCGGGCGATTGCGCGCCGGCGCCCGGCACGCCCCTACACCTTTCGATCGATGCGTCCGCACTGCACCTCTTCGGTGAAAACGGATCGCGACTGGACACTGAAATGCTGAAGGAAACCGCATGAGCACAATTCGCGACGTGGCGCGCGCCGCAGGCGTTTCGGTTGCATCCGCCTCGCGCGCGCTCAACGGGCACAGCAATGTGACGCCGGCGATGCGCGAGAAGGTCCAGCGCGCGGCACAGGAATTGCGGTACGTGCCGCACAGCGGCGCACGCAGCCTCACCCGGCGCAAGACCGATACGATCGGCGTCATCCTGCCCGATCTGTTTGGCGAGTTCTTTTCCGAGCTGGTGCGCGGGATCGATCTGATCGCCCATCGTTCGGGACTGCACCTGTTGCTCAGCAACATGCGCGGCAGCGCCTATGAAACCGCCAGCGCGGTTCAGGCGATGCGCGGGCGGATCGACGGGCTGCTGTTCATGCCGCCCAATGCAAATATCGACGAGCTCAAGGCGTGCCTCGACGGCGTGACGCCGACGGTGCTGCTCAACTATCAGGATCCTGCGCTCAACCTGCCCTGCGTGACGATCGACAATTATGCCGGCGCCTATGCGATGACGCAGCATCTGGTCGAACAGGGATATCAGAAGATCGTCCATATCTGTGGCCCCGCGCATAATTTCGACGCGCGCGAGCGGCTGCGCGGCTTTCGCGACGCGCTTCGCGAACATGCGGGGCAGCGTAATCCGATGATCCTGCCGGGCGATTTCACCGAGGAAGGCGGCAAGCATGCCGCCGACATGCTCGTTAGCGGCAAGACCGGCTTCGATGCCGTCTTCGCAGCGAACGACGTGATGGCGGTCGGCTGCATCGCCGAACTGGAGGCCCGCGGAATGCGCGTACCCCATGATGCGGCGGTTTCCGGTTTCGACGATATCCCGCTCGCCCGCCACATCAAACCGCAGCTGACGACGATGCAGGTGCATATCGACCGGCTGGGATCGACGGCGATGCTGTTGCTGCTCCGCATGCTGGGCGGCGAAACACTCGATGCGTCGCAATCCAACGTCAGCGTGCCTTCGCTGATCGTGCGCGGTTCGACCGGACAGCGCGATGCGGCAAAGGCGCCCGGCGCCTCTGACTGATGGCTTTGCCACCCTTTCCCCGCGCCACCCGGCGCCAGTTCTGCGGCGGCCTCGCCGCCCTGCCGCTGCTCGGCGCGTGCGGGCGCTCCCCGCGCGATCCGATCTCGCTCTGGGCGATGGGGAACGAAGCGGCCGCACTTCCCGACATGCTGCACCTGCTCGACTTTCCCCATGCCGAGACTGCGATCGACGTTCAGGCGCTGCCATGGAGTGCGGCGCATGAGAAACTGCTGACGTCCTTTACCGGCGGGTCGCTCCCCAATGTCGGCCAGATCGGCAACAGCTGGCTCGCCGAGCTCGATGCGATCGGCGCGCTTGTGCCGGTGCCCAGCGATGTCGCGCGTCTCGCAGAGGATCAGTTTCCCGCCGTGGTGAATACCAACCGTATCGAGGACCGGCTGGTCGCGATCCCGTGGTATGTCGACACGCGCGTCCAATTCTATCGCAGCGACCTGTTGGCCCGCGCGGGATATGCGCGCCTGCCGCTGGCATGGCCGGAGTGGAAGCGGGCGCTCCATGCCCTGCGGGCGCAAGCCGGAGACAACGGGTTCGCGATCCTGATGCCGCTCGACGAATATGAGCATCTGCTCACGCTTGCGCTTTCCAGCGGCGCATCGCTGCTGCGCGAACAGGATACGCGCGGCAATTTCGGCGAACCTGCGTTTCTTGAGGCGCTGGGTTTCTACAAATCGCTGTTCGACGATCGGCTGGCACCGCGNATTTCGGGCACGAACATCTCGAACCGGTGGCAGGAATTCGGTCGCGGTACCTATGCCGTCTATATTTCCGGCCCCTGGACGATCGGCGACATGCGCGCGCGGCTTCCCGCCGAGATGCAGGACAAATGGGCCACNACGCCNGTCCCNGGCCCCGGCGGCATCGGCTATGCCGCGCCCGGCGGATCGAGCCTGGCGGTGTTTCGCGGGCATCCCGAACAGGAGGACCGTTCTTGGCAGCTGATTTCGGCGCTGCTTCAGCCNGAGGCGCAGGNGGCGTTTCAGCGCGCGACCGGCGATCTGCCCGCGCGCATGTCGGCATGGCAAGCGGCGGGTCTTGCCGACGATCCGGTCGTCGAGCCGTTCGAGACACAGCTCNACCATGCACGCCCACTNNCCAAGGTTCCGGAATGGGAGCGGATCGTCACCGAGATGCAGTTCGTCGCCGACCGCATGGTGCGCGGNGACTTCACTGTCGCGGCAGCGGCGGCCGAAATGAACCGCCGCGCAGACGATCTGCTCGAAAAGCGTCGCTGGATGATCGAACGGGATCGCNTGTCATGATCGTTCCGCAACGCGCCGCCGAAAGCCGGGCGGGATGGGCGATGAGCGCACCGGCGCTGATCGCGATCCTGCTGTTCTTCGTCGTTCCGGCCTTTGCCTCGCTGTTCCTCAGCCTCACCGATTTCGACATCTATGCGCTGGCGGACCTGCGCAATCTGCGCTTCATTGGGCTGCGCAACTATGCCGATCTGCTGCAGAACCCGTTGTTCTGGAACGCAGTGCTGAATTCCGGGCGCTATGTGGTCTTCGGCACACCGCTGGTCGTCGGCATGTCGTTCGCCGCCGCGTTGCTGATCAATCATCGCTATCTGCGCTGGCGACCAGTGTGGCGCGTGATCCTGTTCGCGCCCTATGTCACGACCCTGGTTGCGACTGCGGTGGTGTGGCGATATCTGTTCAACACCGAATATGGGCTGGTGAACTGGATGCTCGGCTGGATCGGGCTCGGTCCGGTCGACTGGCTGGGCAGCCCCACGGCATCGACACCGGCGATCCTGCTGTTCGTCGCGTGGAAAACGTTCGGGTACAACATGATCATCTTCCTCGCCGCGCTGCAGCTCGTCCCGCGCGAGCTGGACGAAGCCGCACGGCTCGATGGCGCGGGGCGGATCGGCAGGCTGCGCCATGTGATCCTGCCGGCAGTGGCACCGGCCTTCCTGCTGGTCACCGTCCTCACCATCGCATCGATGTTCCAGCTGTTCGCCGAACCCTATGTGATGACCGAAGGCGGCCCGGCGCAATCGACCGTCACCATCCTCTATTTCATGTATGAGGAAGGCTTCAAATGGTGGAATCTGGGGTCGGGCGCCGCCGTCGCGGTGCTGCTGTTCCTCTGCATCTGCGCCGTGACGCTGGTCGAGCTGCTGCTCGTGCGCAGGAACCTGCGATGAAGCCGCGCGAGATGCTCGTCACGGGGCTGGCGGCCCTTGTCGCGCTGTTCACGGCGCTGCCGCTGCTGTGGATGATATCGGCNAGTTTCATGCAGCCGGGCGAAGCCGCNCATGCGCCGCCNCCNCTGCTGCCCTCCTCGCCAACGCTGGCCAATTATGCGCAGCTGTTTCGGAACTACGGCATCGGCACCTATCTGCTCAACAGTCTGGTGATTTCGACGCTCGCGACGCTGCTCGCGCTGATCTTTACCGTTCCGGCGGGATATGCGCTGGCAAAGCTGCGCTTTTCGGGGCGCGTCACGATCCAGTGGNTGCTGGTCGTGGCGATCNTCNTGCCCGGNCAGATCGGCATGCTGCCGCTGTTTCTCGAGCTCAANTTTCTGGGGCTGGTGAACAGCTATGCCGGCGTGCTCGTTCCCTGGCTGGCGGGCATCTTCGGCATCTTCCTCGTCCGCCAATATTGCCTCGCCATCCCGCAGGAGATGATCGAGGCCGCACGGCTCGACGGCGCATCGGAAATAGCGATCCTGCGTCATATCGTCTTGCCGACGCTGGCACCGATTCTGGTGACGCTCGCGCTGTTCGTATTCCTCGGCTGCTGGAACGATTTTCTCTGGCCGCTGATCATCCTGTCCGATCAGGATCTTTATACCCTGCCGGTCGCGCTGGCCGCGTTCAGCCGCGAACATGCCGAGGATCTGGAAGTGATGATGGCCGGATCGGTGATCACCACCCTGCCCGCGCTCGCGCTTTTTCTTGTGCTGCAACGCTTCTACCTCGACGGGCTGCTATCGGGCAGCGTAAAGCAGTGAAACCGGTTTCAATACGCCGCAACGGAGTGTGCCCCAGCCGATGAGTGCCGGAAGCTTTCCAAAGGATTTTCTCTGGGGCGCAGCAACCGCCGCCTATCAGATCGAAGGATCGCCGCTGGCCGACGGCGCGGGGCCGAGCATCTGGCAGCGTTATACCCATGACGGCAGGATGATGGTCGCGCGCGGCGACACCGGCGACATTGCNGCGGATCATTATCGCCGCTGGGAAGCGGACGTGGCGCTGATGCGCGATCTGGGGCTTCAGGCCTATCGTTTCAGNACNGCATGGGGCCGTATCCAGCCCGAGGGGCGCGGGCCGGTGAACGCNGCCGGCATCGATTTCTACAGCAGGCTGGTCGATCGGCTGCTCGAAAACGGCATCGCGCCGATGCTGACGCTTTTCCACTGGGATTTGCCGGTCGCGCTCGACGATCGCGGCGGATGGCTCAATCCCGACATTGCCGACTGGTTCGCCGATTATGCCAGCATTCTCTATCGCGCGCTCGGCGATCGGGTGAAGCGCTGGGTGACGCTCAACGAACCGTGGGTGGTCGCCGATGGCGGCTATCTGAACGGCACGGTCGCGCCGGGGCACCGCAATGTCTTCGAAGCGCCCATTGCCGCGCACAATCTGATGCGCGCGCATGGCAAGGCGGTGCAGNCCTATCGCGCGATCGGCGANGGCGANATCGGGCTGGTCGTCAATATCGANCCCAAATATCCCGCNAGCGACAGCGAAGCCGATCTCGCCGCAACCGCCCGCGCCGATGCGCAGATGAACCGCCATTATATCGAACCGGCGCTGACCGGCGCCTATCCGCCCGAACTTGCCGATGTCTATGGCGAGGCATGGCCCGAATGGCCGGCGGAGGATCTGCGCCTGATCCACCAGCCGATCGATTTCATCGGCATCAATTACTACACCCGCGCNGTNGTCNGCGACGANCCGGAGAGCTTTCCGACGCGAAGCGCCGTGGTTCCGCAAGCGGGCGCCACCTATACCGAAACCGGATGGGAAGTGGCGCCGGANGCGTTTCGCGACATGCTGATCGCGNTGGCGCGCCGCTATCCGGACATGCCGATCTATGTGACCGAAAACGGCGCNGCCTTCGCCGATCCTNCGGTGGCNGGCCCGGAGGGCGTGCCCGATCCGCAGCGCTGCGATTATCTGCGCAGNCATATCGCCGCNGTNGGCGAAGCGATCGCGGCGGGNGCCGATATTCGCGGCTATATGGCGTGGTCGCTGCTCGACAATCTCGAATGGTCGCTGGGCTATGCCAAGCGTTTCGGCATCGTCCATGTCGATTANGCGACCCAGAAGCGCACGCCCAAGGACAGCGCCGCGCTCTACAGCCGAATCATCGCGAACAACGGAGTAATCGATGCGTAACCTGATCCGTGCGGCGGCGCTGCTGCTCGCGATGCTGGCGGCACCNGCCAGCGCGCGTCCCGACACGCTTTCGCTGCAAGTGATGAGCTGGAACATGCGGCTCGACCTCGCATCGGACGGCGACAATGCCTGGGCGCATCGCAGCGCGCTGTTCGCGTCGGTGCTGCGCTATGAACAGCCCGATCTGATCGGCATGCAGGAAGTGCTCGATCATCAGAAGCGCGACGTCGAGGCCGCCCTGCCCGATTATGCCGTGATCGGNGTNGGTCGCGACGATGGCGCCGCNGCGGGCGAATATTCGCCGATCTTCTATCGCCGCGACCGGTTCGAGCTGCTCGATTCAGGCACTTTCTGGCTGTCGGAGACGCCCGACACGCCGTCCAAGGGATGGGATGCGGCCTATCCGCGCATCGCCACCTGGGGCCATTTCCGCGACCGGGACAGCGGCCGGACCTTCTGGATGATGAACACCCATTTCGACCATATCGGCGAAGTCGCTCGCCTGAACAGCGCGCAGATGATCCGCCGCTGGATGGCCGAACATGGNNCGCCCGACGAACTGACCTTCNTCACCGGCGATTTCAACGCGACGTCCGATTCCGCACCGATGCNGGCACTGACGGGCNAAACNGGCGACACCCCNGCGCTGATCGATGCGCGCGACNTCAGCGAAACGCCGCCCTTCGGNCCNACCGGCACCTTTACCGGTTTCGACATCACGAAGAACGAAGCCGCGCCGATCGACCATATCCTGCTTGGGCGGGCCGCGCGGATCCTGCGCTATGGCGTGCTGACCTTTCAGGAGGGCGGGCGCCTGCCTTCCGATCACTATCCGGTTCTGGTGACGATCAACTGGGGCGGCTGAACCCGCCCCTTATTCCGCCGGAGCGTCGTCCAGCCAGCCNCCGGTAAAGCCGATCCGGCGCAAGCCCCGGATGATGTGCGGGTTCTGACGCGTCACTTCCCAGATCAGCCCGGAGCGGTGGTTCTCGATCATCGCCAGAATCGGGCCCTGATCAATGCCCAGATAGTCGCGTGCCNCCCATCCGGTCTGCGCATCGACAGTGCCGGTGGTCACCGTATCCTGCGTGAAGGTGAAGCTGGGGTTGAACGCATCCTTGAACCCGTATTTGGTGTAGATGCGGTCGCCATAGCGTTCGCGCATCGCCATCAGCGCGGGGATGGTCACTTCGGGCGCGAACGCCACCGATCCGCCCGCCGCCGTGGGAACNANGGTNCCGTCATCGACCACACGGATCGCGCTGACGCCGCGCGCGGAATAGGTCATGAAGGTGCGCGGCTTGCCATTGACGCTGTGCTTGTCACGCGAGCCNTGCGGGCCGTCGCTGGCNGTCCANCCCCAGATGTCCGACGAATANCCGACCCAGTCATTGGGATTGTCNGCGCCATAATCGCGCTGGGCGAGCGTCGCGAGGCGGCTGTTCTCGAAATAATCCGATCCCTTGGACCGCATGAATTCGTCCTGGATGCCGCGGAAATCGACCCAGACGTGCGAATATTGATGCCCGAACAGCGGTTCAAACTGGAGGAAGGTCTTGCCGTAATAGGTCGCCCAGTCGGCTTCCAGGTTGGCTGCCCAACCCTGATCCCACGCATCCTTGTTCACTGCATGGGTCGGCGAACCCAATGCCAGCACATAGACCAGCATGCCTTCGTTATAGCCGACCCAGTCATGCGTCGTGAAACCATTCTCCGGACGCCAGCCCATCGCGATACCATGGCTGTCGGTCAGGTTGCGCGCCTGCGTACCGGTGGTGTTGCGCTGCGCCCATTGCCAGTCGACGCGCGAATAGATTTTCTCTGCCAGATCCCGGATCTCGGCCTCGACCGGAGTGTCGCGATCGAAATAGCCCTGCGCGAACAATGCGCCGCCCAGGAACAGCGTCGTATCGACGGTCGACAGCTCGGTATTGCCGTAGCGCGTACCGTCGTCATTTTTCAGAAAGTGATAGAAGAAGCCCTTATAGCCGGTGACGCCGGAGGCTTCCGGCCCCTGCGGAGCATTCCAGTAAAAGGCAAGACAGTCCCGGGTGCGCTTGGCGGCCTCCTCGCGGCTCACATAACCGCGATCCGCGCCGATGGCATAGGCAGTGAGCGCAAAGCCGGTTGCCGCGACGCTGGAAAAGGGATTGCTGGGCCAGCGATCGGGCGCCAGGCAGCGCTGCGTATCGGTGGTGTCCCAGAAATAATCGAACGTCCGACGCTCCAGCTCGGCAACGAATTGCTGCTGGGTATCGACGGGACCGGCGGGGGTCGTTGCAGTGGGGCTCGGCGAAACCGCCACATTCCCCGGTGCGCCTTGCTGCGCGGTACAGGATGTCAGCATCGAGCCGACAGCGAGAGCGACAATCAAGCTACGCAACGACAAACGAACCTACTCCCGGCCGGAAATGAAAAATCGCCGCGCGGCCATTGAAAGGGAGCCGCGCGGCGAGAGGAGACATGACTTTAGAAAGCCATGCTGGCGGAAAACTTGAACGTCCGCGGCGGATTGCCGCCCATCGTCAGACTGTTGACCTGTCCGAACGCCGCATCAGCACCATTCGAATTATAGCTGGTGAAGTTGTCCGTATTGAACAGGTTCAGCACGTCGACGCGTAACGACAAACCGGCATCGTCGCCGATGAAGTGGAACGGAATTGTCTTGCTGAGTGCAAAGTCAACCTGACGATAGGCCCACAGATCGCCGATAATGAACGGATGCTTGTTGTCGCCTTCGACGACGGCCGGAACACGATCCGTGTTGTCGGTACCAACAAACCCATAGATGTACGGCGGCGAACGCAGCGTGATCTTGGTCGAGGCAGTGAAGCCGAACGGAAGGTCGGCGCTTGCAGCGGCGACAATCTGATGCTTCGAAACGCCGGCTGACCGCAGGAACGGATAGTCGTCCAGCGACGGATAATCGAGCGAGTAATGTTCGCCGAACTTCCGATTCTCTTCGGCCAGCGTGAACGTGTAAACGAAGTTCAGGCTCCAGGGCGATGACTCCGTATAGTCCTTGGTCAGCTTCAGGAACGCTGAGTCCGCATTGGTCTCAAGGCCATTGGTCCCCAGAATGATGCTGCCATAACCGCTTGGAGCAAAGCCCCAGGGCGAACCCAGGATTTCACCAGTCGCAAAGAAGCTTCCGTCCGGGCGGCGGTTACCGAGCAGGAATGCGAAACCATTGCGGCTGGCGACGTGCGAATAGCCGATTTCGGGGCGCAGCGCACCGAAGCGTCCGCGGACGCCAAGGCTGAACTGATCCGAATAGGGCATCTTCAGGTCGTTCGAAATCAGGTCGATTTCGCGACCACCGCCCGTGGTGCTGGTCGCGAGCATGTCGCGGCCTTCCTGCGTCAGGTAGATCGGGTCCCAGGCGATGCAGTTCGCGCCCGAGCACGAGTGATCGGGATCGCCGGTATCAAAGTTATAGGTCAGCGTCTTGAACGAACCCTGTGAGCGCTCCAGCTGGAGATAATCGAACTGGTTGCGATCATAGGAACGTCCATAGCCGCCGAAAAGTTCGAACCGGTGCTCATCATCGAGCGCATAGGTGAAGCCGATACGCGGCTGGAACGCGCCGTAGAACGGGTGACGATTGTCACCGGTCGAAATATAATCGGCAATGTCGTAATTAGCATTGTCCAGGTTCGGATAGTTGGCTGACGACGTCGCGGTCACCACGTCACTCGGCGTGACGAAGTTGAGGTAGGACGGCGTTTCCTCATAATCCCAACGCAGACCGATGTTGAGCGTCAGTCGATCATTCACTTCCCAGTCGTCCTGGACATAGATGCCCAGCTGGAAGTTCTTCGATTCCACGCTGCCGTCGCCGACACCATCCACCGGAACGCCGAACACCAGGCGATACGGGGTTTCATCGTTGAACGAACCACCCGGATATTCAGTGTTGTAATAATATTGGGCGTTAGTGTTGTTGCGCTGAAGCGTGTTCAGCGTGACCCACTTCGCCTTCACGCCCGCTTTGATCGTGTGCCCGACAACACCGGTATAGGTGAAGTCGTTCTGGATACCCCAGCCCTTCTGGCCCTTGTCCTGATAATTGGCGCCCGAACCGGTGCCAAGCAGGAAGGTCGGATTGGTTCCAGCAGTGTAGAAATTATACCCGTTTCCAAAGCTCGCCGGGGTCGGCTGCCATGCGGAATCTTCATAGGTAATACGCAGATCGTTGATCCAGCTGTCGCTGGTATGCTCCCAGCGCAACAAGCCGCGCGTTTCGTCATTGTTGGTGTTGATCAGGCGCGTGCGCGCATTCTGACCCCCAAAACCACCTTCCTGCGTTTCGCGACGGATCTTGACCGAAAGTTCGATCAGGTCAGCATCGGACGGCGAGAAATCGATCTTGCCGAAGATCAGGTCTTCGTTGAACTTGGTATAGTCCGCACCGAACAGGCCCTGATATTCACTCGGAAAATCCGATACCGCGTAGCTTCCGCCCGGATAAATGTCGGTCGGCTGCTGCTGGCGCTTGCCTTCGTACGTCACGAAGAAGTGCATCTTGTCCTGAATGATCGGGCCACCCAGCGCAACGCCGAACTGCATGTCGCGCGTTTCAGCCTTGGTGCCGCCATTCGATTCTTCGAGAGGCGTCGTGTGACGCAGGCTCTGGTCGGTATAGTCGAAGAACGCTTCGCCATGGAATTCATTGGTGCCCGACCGCGTCACGGCCGTGATCGCCACCGAACTAACCTGGTCGAACTCCGCCTTATAGTTGGAACTGATGACGCGATATTCGCCGATCGCCAGCTGCGGGAACGGATTGCCGCGGCTCGAATCCTGCCCGGTAATACCGTTCTTGAGGACATAATCCTTCTGGCCGACGCCATCGATATAGACGTTCGAGGTGCGGCTCGCCTGCGCGCCGCCCTGGATCGACACGTTGCCGTTCGAACCGGTCTGCACCTGAATGCCGGGAGCGAGATCGGCAAAAGCGAGGAAGTTGCGGCTGTTCTGCGGCAGCGTCTGAATCAGGCGCTGGCTGACCGTGGCGCCGACTTCGCCGCCTTCGAGCGTCTGGATCTGACCCGCGGTAACGACGATCTCGTCGCTGCTCGCCAGTTCCGGAGTCGAAAAATCGAAATTCAGCTGTGCATCCTGCCCGACGGCCAGCGTGAATTCGTCCGTCGAACGCACGCCGTTCGAGGTGGTGATTTCCAGGCGATACCGGCCCGGCTGCAACGAAGCGAAGGAATAGCCCCCGTTTGCGGCGACGGTCGAGGTACGCCGGAAACCGGTATTCACTTCGATGATGGTGACTTCGCTGGCGGTCGTGCCCGCATCAAGCGAAATCGTGCCGCGCAGCGACGCGCTCGAAACCTGCGCCGAGGCCGGCGTTGCGATGCCGACGGCAATCGCTGCCGCCGCACTGCTGAAAACGAGCGACGCAGCAAGTCGCCCCGCGCGCCGCTTAGCGGGCGCACTGGTCACACTACGAGTCATAATTTTCGGAATCCCCATTTTGTTTCCTCCCCAACGCCGGGCACCTAACGCACCTCGACGCGTACGATTCGCCAACGGATTCTTGCGTCCGTGCGCGAGTCGATCACTTGCTTCGTTTTTCGTTGTAACCGGTTTCAATGTGGCTGTATAGACTTTCCACGCTACCAACGCCGGGAACGTCCGGCGGCGCATGGCGGGCCCTGCCCCGTGCGCAAAACAATCATGATTTGGGGGAGTGGAATTGATGCCCGTCACTGGAAAGGCGCCGTTTGCAATCCTGGCGTCCATTGCGTTGCTCGGATCGACTGCGGTCATCCCCGTCACGCCCGGCTTCGGACAGGATGCTCCGACCTCGCATGCCCAGGCGCCTGCCCGCGCCGGCTGGGAAGCCGCCGATCCGGCGATGGACCGGTTCCTCGACGAACTCTTGGCGAAGATGACGCTCGAGGAAAAAATCGGGCAGCTGACTCAGCTTACCAGCGACTGGGAATCGACCGGCCCGACGATGCGCGAAGGGTATAAGAACGATATCCGCGCGGGTCGCGTCGGATCGATCTTCAATGCCTATACCGCTGAATATACACGGGAACTTCAGCGTCTCGCGGTCGAGGAGACCCGGCTCGGCATTCCGTTGCTGTTCGGATATGACGTGATCCATGGCCACCGCACCATCTTCCCGATCTCGCTCGGCGAAGCGGCGAGCTGGGACATGAAGGCGATCGAACTGGCCGCGCGCATCTCCGCACAGGAAGCGTCGGCAGAGGGTATTCACTGGACCTTCGCCCCGATGGTCGACATCGCGCGCGACCCGCGCTGGGGCCGCGTGTCGGAAGGCGCCGGTGAGGACACCTATCTGGGCAGCCGTATCGCCGAAGCCAATGTCCGCGGCTATCAGGGCGACGATCTTTCGCGCCCCGACACCATTCTGGCGACCGCCAAGCATTTTGCAGCCTATGGCGCCGCAGAGGCCGGGCGCGACTATAACACGACCGACATGTCGATGCGTCGCCTGAACGACGTCTATCTGCCGCCGTTCAAGGCAGCACGCGACGCCGGTGTTGCAACTTTCATGACGGCTTTCAATGCGTTGGACGGCATCCCTGCGACCGGAAGCAAGATGTTGCTGACCGACATCCTGCGCGACCAATGGGGCTTTAACGGTTTCGTCGTAACCGATTACACGTCGATCAACGAAATGATTCCGCACGGTTATTCGGCAGATCTGGCGCAGGCCGCCGAACAGGCGATCAACGCCGGTGTCGACATGGACATGCAGGGCGCCGCGTTCCTCGACCATCTGAAGGAGCTGGTCGAATCGGGTCGCGTCAGCGAGGAAACCGTCGACACCGCCGTCCGCCGCGTGCTGGAAATGAAGTACCGGCTCGGCCTGTTCGAGGATCCCTATCGCTACAGCGACGAGGAACGGCAGAAGGCGACGCTCTATCGCCCCGATTTCCTCGAAGCCGCGCGCGATGTCGCGCGCCGCTCCATGGTCCTGCTCAAGAATGAAGGCGACACGCTGCCGATCGCGGCGACCGCGCGCTCGATCGCAGTGATCGGCCCGCTCGCCGACAGCAAGACTGACATGATCGGCAGCTGGTCGGCCGCCGGCGACCGCCAGACGCGTCCGATCACGTCGCTGCAGGGCATTCGCGAACGGGCGGGCGAAGGCGTCACGGTCACCTATGCCAAGGGCGCCAGCTATGCGTTCGAAGATGGCGGCAAGACCGAAGGCTTTGACGAAGCGCTCGCCGCCGCCCGCAATTCCGATGTCGTTGTCGCGGTGATGGGCGAACGCTGGGACATGACCGGCGAAGCCGCCAGCCGGACCTCGCTCGATCTGCCGGGTAACCAGCAGGCGCTGCTCGAACAGCTCGTCGCGACCGGCAAGCCGGTGATCCTGGTGCTGATGAGCGGTCGCCCCAACACGATCCCCTGGGCCGCCGAGCATGTGCCGGCGATCCTGGAGGCCTGGTATCCCGGCACTCAGGGCGGCTATGCCGTCGCCGATGTTCTGTTCGGCGATTACAACCCGTCGGGCAAGCTGCCGATGACCTTCCCGCGCGATGTCGGGCAAGTGCCGCTCTACTACAATGCCGACAATACCGGCCGGCCCTACACGCCCGACGTGCACGGTCAGAAATATCGTTCGCGCTATCTGAACACGCCGAACGAGCCGCAATGGGCGTTCGGCCATGGCCTCAGCTACACCAGCTTCGCCTATTCGCCGGTGACGCTGTCGACCGACACGATCCGCCCGGGCCAGCCGCTCACCGCCAGCGTGACGGTGACCAACACCGGCGCACGCGATGGCGAGGAAGTGGTCCAGCTCTATATCCGCGATCTGGTGGGATCGGTGGTCCGTCCGGTCCGCCAGCTCAAGGGCTTCGAAAAGATCGCGCTCAAGGCGGGCGAAAGCCGCACCGTCAGCTTCACCCTGACCGACGCTGACCTCGCCTTCACACGCGCCGACAACAGCTTCGGCAGCGAGCCGGGCGCGTTCAAACTGTGGATCGGCACGTCTTCGGACGACAATGGTCAGGAGGCCGATTTCACGCTGACGCAATAATCGTCGAACCAGTCAGGGAGAGGGAAGGACATGCGCTATCGCCTGATCCTGTTGAGCGCGCTCGCACCCGCCGTCATTTCGTGCACCCCGCAGGCGCGAACGGCACGCGATGCAGCCCCCTCTCCCGCCCCCCTTGCCGGCCCGCCCCGGCAAACCGCACAGCAGCAGCGGCCCAATATCCTCTTCATCATGTCGGACGATCACGCCTATCAGGCGATCTCCGCCTATGGATCGCCGGTGTCGCGGCTGGCGCCGACGCCCAATATCGACCGTATCGCCCGCAACGGCGCGCGATTCGATCAAAGCTTCGTCACCAACTCGCTGTGTGGACCCAGCCGCGCCGCGATGCTGACCGGCAAGTTCGGCAATGTGAACGGGTTCAACCAGAACGGTCAGACGTTCGACAACAATCAATGGACCTGGCCGCGAGCCTTTCACCGTGCCGGATATCAGACCGCATTCTTTGGCAAATGGCATCTGAGCCACACGCCGGTCGGGCTGGAATTCGACGAATGGAAAGTGCTCGACGATCAGGGCGAATATTATAACCCCGATTTCATCACGCCGCAGGGCAAGTCGCGGGTCGAAGGCTATGCAACCGATCTGATCACCGATTTCAGCCTCGACTGGCTGAAACACCGGCGCGATCCGGACAAGCCCTTCGTGCTGATGGTTCATCACAAGGCGCCGCACCGCAATTTCATGCCGCCGCTGCGTTATGTGCAGAAATATCAGGGCGTCGAATTTCCGGTCCCGGTCAATTATTTCGATGGCTATGCCGGGCGTCAGGCCGCCGGCGCGCAGGAAATGAACATCTACCGCGACATGTATGAGGGGCACGACCTCAAGATGACGACGGCAGTGGGTTCCAGTGCGCTGCGCTATAATCGCTGGCCGGGCGCGTTCGACCGGATGACGCCGCAGCAACGTGCCGAATGGGATCGCCTGCATCAGGCGGACAATGATGCGATGAACGCCGCGAACCTTACCGGACGCGACCTCGCCGTCTGGAAATATCAGCGGTACATGCGCGAATATCTGGGCACCGTCGCCGCGGTGGACGACAGCGTCGGCGAACTGCTCGACTATCTTCGGGAAACCGGCCTCGATCGCAATACGATCGTCGTCTATACTTCCGATCAGGGCTTCTACCTTGGCGAACATGGCTGGTTCGACAAGCGGTTCATGTACGAAGAGTCATTCCGTACACCGCTGCTGATACAATATCCGGGGCATATTTCGGCCGGATCGACCGTTTCGGCGATGGTCCAGAATATCGATTATGCGCCGACCTTCCTCGATTATGCCGGCGTGCCCGCCGATCCCGCCATTCAGGGACGATCGCTGCGCCAGGTGGCGGAGGGCGACACGCCCGCCGACTGGCGGCGGTCGGTCTATTATCATTATTACGAATATCCCGGCTTCCACAGCGTTCGAGCGCATTATGGCGTGACGGACGGCCGCTATAAGCTGATCCGCTTCTACGGCCCGGACATCAATGCGTGGGAATTCTACGATCTCGCCACCGATCCGCATGAAATGCACAACCGGATTGACGATCCGGCACAGCAGGCGCGCATTGCCGACATGAAGCAGGAACTGATCCGCCTGCGCCGTCAATATCGCGACAGCGACGGGCCTGCGGTGCACTAGCGCCGCCGCTCGCAAACCGACCGGCCATGAAAAAGGCCCCGCATCGAGCCGGATGCGGGGCCTTTTTCCTGTGCGGTTCCGGGCCGGTCCTTGCGGAGCCGGCCCGGTGGGCTTGGTTTATTCGAACACCGGCCGTTCTTCGGGAATGAACGGCTCTTCGGGTGCCACCTTGTTCCGCCAGCCATAGATGCCGAACGCCGCGATCACGCCATAGCAGATCGCCGGAATGACCAGCGCCATGGCGAGGCCCGCCGCGTCTGCCATCGCGCCGGTCGCCAACGGCACCAGTGCGCCGCCCACGATCGCAGTGCAGAGCAGGCCGGAAGCCTGCGGCGCCTGTTCGTTCAGTCCCTCGGTCGCGAGGCTGAAGATGGTCGGGAACATGATCGAGTTGAACAGGCCGATGGCCACGATCGAATAGCCCGCCATTTCGCCGCTGGTGTTCGCGGAGATCGCGAGCAGCACGATGTTGATGCAGCCGAAGATTGCCAGCAACAGGCCGGGCTTGATGATGCGCAGCAGGAACCCGCCGAGCATGCGCCCGATCAGCGCGCCGAGCCAGTAATAGGAAAGCATGACGCCCGCCGAACGCGGGTCGAGTCCCAGCGTACGCGTATCCTCGAGATAATTGATCATCAGGCTGGCAATGGCGACTTCGGCGCCGACATAGACGAAGATGCCGAGCACGCCGAACGCAAGGCGCGGGCGCTTGAGAAGCGCGAATGTACCTTCGACCTTGGTCTCTTCGACCTTCTGATCGCCGAGCAGACCACGTTTCCACCAGAAGAATGCCGCGATCAGCACCAGGACGATCGCGAGCCCGATATAGGTGTGGGCGATGACCGAGGTTTCCTGCGCCTGATAGGCACGCAGCGACGCGCCGCTGAGTCCTTCGGGCATCGGTGCGGCTTCTTCGCCCAGAATCAATTCCGCACCGAAGCGGACCATCAGGAACACGCCGACGGAATTGAAGAACTGCGCGAAGGTCAGGCGGCTATGCGCCGACTGGGGCGGCCCGAGCGAAATGATGAGCGGGTTCACTGCCACCTGAAGCAGCGTGATGCCGCCGCCCACCATGAACAACGCGGCCAGGAAGCCCCAGTAGATGCTGGAATAGGCCGCCGGCAGGAACAGCAGGCAGCCCGCCGCCATGATGGCGAATCCCAGCACGATGCCCCGGAAATAGCCGAGCTTTTTCATCAACATGCCGGCCGGGATCGAGAAGATCGCATAGCTGGTGAAGAACGCGAACTGCACCAGCATGCTCTGGGCATAGTTAAGGTCGAACAGCCCCTTCAGCTTGGGGATGAGGACGTCGTTCAGATTGGTGATGCCCCCGAACAGGAAGAACACCGCGACGACGATGACCAGCAAGCCGAACGACTGCTTGCCGGCGCCGCCTCCCGCCTGTGGTCCCTGACCTGCTACTGAAACCATGTGTCTTCCTCCCCCTGGGGTGTTTATTCGACGGGCTGCAGCGACATAGCGAAGCCGCCACCCGCTTTCATTGCTACTATACGCTTGTCTTCGGACGTCACTGTGAACGTTCTCACATCCATTGCGAACCGGTCGCCGTCAATCCCGCCTGTCTCGCCATCCTGCCATAGCGTGACGCTATAGCGCTTGCCGGGCGGCAGGAAGCTGAAATCGACATCGAAGCTGCGGGCATGGTCGTCGGTGATGCCGCCGACATACCAATTGTCGGCGCCGCGCTCCTGCCGCGCGAAAACGGCGAACTCGCCGATCTCGCCGCCCAGCACGATGCTGCGTTCCCAATCGACCGGCACCTGACGGATGAAGTCGAGCGCGCGCGGCGCCTTTTCGTAATTTTCGGGCAGGTCCGCAGCCATCTGCACCGGGCTGTAGAGCACGACATAATAGGCAAGCTGGCGGGCGAGCGTCGAGGGAATGGCGCGGCCTTCCTTGCCGGTCAGGCTGACGACACCGGGGGTATAATCCATCGGTCCGGACAGCATCCGCGTGAACACCAGGGTCGGCTCGTGCGAGGGCGGATTGGTCGGCTCGCCCCATGCGGCATATTCCATGCCCCGCGCGCCTTCGCGGCTCAGCAGATTGGGATAGGTGCGGCGCAGGCCAGTGTCCTTGATCGGTTCATGCGCGTCGATGCCGACATGGTGGCGCGCCGCGAGTTCGGCGACGCGGACATGGTGGTTGGCCATATATTGGCCGTCATGCCACTCCCACACATTCTCGCCATCCGGTCCCTGACGCAACACGCCCCCCGCATCGGCGACATAGCCCGTCTTGACCGCATGGACGCCCAGCCGTTCGTCCAGGGCATAAGCATCGGCCATCTGGTCTTCATAGCGACCGACATTGCCGGCGGTTTCGTGGTGGCCGATCAGTTCGACACCCTTTGACCGGGCATAGGCCGCGACCGCTTCGATATCGAAATCGGGATAGGCGTGGGTGAAATCCAAGTTCCGCCCGCTGTCGCCGATCCAGTTGCCTTCCCAGCCTTTGTTCCACCCTTCGATCAGCACGCCGCCAAAGCCGTTGGCGGCAGCGAAATCGATA
Source organism: Sphingomonas sp. (assembly GCA_002707985.1). GTDB lineage: Bacteria > Pseudomonadota > Alphaproteobacteria > Sphingomonadales > Sphingomonadaceae > Sphingomonas. Next base: position 77,420 of record PAOI01000035.1, read on the forward strand.
TAGCGTTTGGCGTGTTCGGTCGTCGCGCCGTGGCGCGGCCCGGCTTCCCAGGTCCAGTCGCCGATCTGCATCGCCCACCAGATGCCGATATATTTCATCGGCTTTACCCAGCTTACGTCGCCCAGCTTGTTCGGTTCGTTGAGCGCCAGCGTCATGTCCGACGCGGCATAGAGGCCGGCGGCATCGTCCGCGATCTGGATCGTCCGCCACGGCGTATGGAACGGCGCGTCGCGTATTACCGACGGACCCGAAGGCCCCGGCGCCAGATGCGAGCGAAAGCGCTGCCCGTCGATCCGCTGGAGCCACATGCCGGCATAATCGACCAGCGCGGCTTCATGGATCGCGAGATGCAGTCCATCGGCGCGCCGGATCGTGAACGGCGTATGCGCAGTGCCAACCTGATCGATCGGTGTCTTGTTGTAGATATATTCGTATCGGTTCCATTCCCCGGCGGGAATCCACCAGGTATCGCCCGCACCGGCGATGTTGAATTCGGTAAGTTCGTCGTCGATCGCGATCGGGCCGTCGAATTGCGGCTGCGGCGGAAATTCGAAGCGGAAGCCGATCCCGGTGTCGAACGCGCGAATCACCAGGTCGATTCGGCGCTTGTCCTTGACCTGTTCGAGCAGGGGCACCCGCATTTCGCGATAGTCCATCGCGATATGGCGCTTCTCGCCCCAGGGCTGATCCCATTCTTCATGCCCGTCGCGATAATCGGGCGCTCCCAGGAAGATGCCGTGTTCGAACTTGCCCGATCCGTTGAGCAGGAAACCCAGCTTCGATGGGGCGATCACCGGCTGTCCGTCGCGATAGACGGCATAGCGGGCAATATCGGCCTGGGTGTCGACGCGCACTTCCAGTCGACCGTCGGGCGATTGTACCGCAGCGTCCATCACGCGTTGCGGCGTTTGCGCATGCAGCGTGGCGGGAAACAGCATCAGCAGCGCCAGCATTACCGCCATCACGAAACGCAATGGCGAATCACAGGCGCCAGCGGGGGCGCGGGCAGCGGCCATTGCGATCCTCTCTCGATTCTGTTGTCGGCAATTTTTGTAACCGGTTACAGAAACCTTGTCCATGCGACTGCTGCTACAGGCAAGCACGCATCAAAAAGCCCGCCGAACCCTGGGGTCCGACGGGCTTTTTGAATGGTGGGCGCGGCAAGGATTGAACTTGCGACCCCTGCGGTGTGAACACAGTGCTCTACCACTGAGCTACGCGCCCGAACCCATAACGAAGCAGCGCCTCGCGCGATGGGAGGCGTGCCTCTAGGCAAGCAACCGGGGCTTGTCCAGCCCCGGCAGCGCGCAGATCAGTTGACCGCGTCCTTCAGGCCCTTGCCGGCCTTGAACTTCGGCTGGTTCGACGCCTTGATGGTCATTTCTTCGCCGGTGCGCGGGTTGCGACCCACCGAAGCCTTGCGCTTGCTGACCGAGAAAGTGCCGAAGCCGACCAGACGAACTTCGTCGCCCTTCTTCAGCGCGGTCGAAATCGAATCGAACACGGCTTCCACGGCCTTGCTGGCATCGCCCTTGCTCAAGCTTGCGGTATCGGCAACCAATCCGATCAGTTCTTGCTTGTTCATTCGCTGGGAACCCCCTGTACTGAAATAACTGGAATCTTGGAATCGACGAAAGCCGATATGACAGTAAGGCCGCTAAGACCCCCACTGTCAAAGGAAATCACGCCACAATTCCGCCAAAAAATGACGAACGCGCGAGCAACCCTCGGCGGGAAGCGCCCCCATAAACAACTCGCCGCGAAGATCAATGCGGTAATGTGTCGCCGATGCCCGAAACTCCTGCGGGCGGTTGGGCTGCAAGTTCATCCGCATCGGTCCAGTCGATCGCCGTCAGCGAATCGGTGAGCGCCAGGCGCAGCACCTCATCGACATGCGCGACCGGAACGATCTTGAGCCCTTCCCGGATATTCGCCGGAATCTCAACCAGATCCTTTTCGTTCTCGGTCGGGATCAGCACTGTCTTGATGCCGCCGCGCAGCGCCGCGAGCAGCTTTTCCTTCAGCCCGCCGATCGGCAGCACGCGCCCGCGCAACGTCACCTCACCGGTCATCGCCACATCCTTGCGCACCGCAACGCCGGTCAGCGTCGAAACAATCGACGTCACCAGCCCGATACCGGCCGAAGGGCCATCCTTGGGCACCGCCCCCTCAGGCAAGTGAACATGAATATCCTTCCGCGCAAACAAGCTCGGTTTGATTCCATAGCTCGGCGCGCGGGCACGGACGAAGCTGAACGCCGCCTCGACCGATTCCTTCATCACATCGCCCAGCTTGCCGGTCGTCCTGATCGCGCCCTTGCCGGGCACGGTGACGCTTTCGATCGTCAGCAGCTCGCCACCGACTTCGGTCCAGGCAAGACCGGTGACCGCGCCGATCTGATGCTCTTCCTCGCCCAGGCCGTGACGATATTTGCGCACGCCCGAAAAATCGGCGAGGTTTTCCGGCGTCACCACGACGCTTTCCACCTTGCCTTCCAGAATCTGGCGCAGCGCCTTGCGCGCCAGCTTCGCGATCTCGCGCTCGAGCGTACGAACGCCCGCTTCGCGCGTATAATAGCGGATCAGGTCGCGCAGCCCTTCGGTGGTGAGCTCGAACTCGCCTTCCTTCAGGCCGTGCGCCTCGACCTGCTTGGCGATCAGGTGACGCTCGGCAATCTCGACCTTCTCATCCTCGGTATAACCTTCGAGCCGGATGATCTCCATGCGGTCGAGCAGCGGCTGCGGCAGGTTGAGCGAATTGGCCGTGCACACGAACATGACGTCCGACAGATCGATATCGATCTCGAGATAATGGTCGTTGAACTTGTTGTTCTGTTCGGGATCGAGCACTTCGAGCAGCGCCGACGCCGGATCGCCGCGGAAATCCTGACCCAGCTTGTCGATCTCGTCGAGCAGGAACAGCGGGTTCGACGTACCGGCCTTTTTCAGGTTGGTGACGATCTTGCCCGGCAGCGATCCGATATAGGTGCGGCGGTGGCCGCGAATCTCGGCCTCGTCGCGCACGCCACCCAGCGACTGGCGGATGAATTCGCGGCCGGTCGCCTTGGCGATCGATTTGCCGAGGCTGGTCTTGCCGACGCCCGGCGGGCCGACGAGGCACAGGATCGGCCCCTTCAGCTTGTTGGTGCGCGCCTGAACCGCGAGATATTCGACGATCCGGTCCTTCACCTTTTCCAGCGCATAATGATCCTCGTCGAGCACGCCCTCGGCCTCGACCAAATCCTTTTTGAGCTTCGATTTCTTGCCCCAGGGCAGACCCAGCAGCACGTCGAGATAATTGCGCACGACGGTCGCCTCGGCGCTCATCGGCGCCATCGTCTTGAGCTTCTTGAGCTCGCTCGTCGCCTTGGTGCGCGCTTCCTTCGACAGCTTGAGCGTCGCGATCTTCTGAGTCAGTTCGGCGATCTCGTCGCCTTCGCCTTCTTCGCCCTCATTGCCCAGCTCGCGCTGAATCGCCTTGAGCTGTTCGTTGAGATAATATTCGCGCTGGGTCTTCTCCATCTGGCGCTTCACGCGGCTGCGGATCTTCTTTTCGACCTGCAGCACGCCCAGCTCGCCTTCCATGAAGGCAAACACCATTTCGAGCCGCTTGACCGGGTCGGCCTCGACCAGCAGCGACTGTTTGTCGGCGACCTTGACCGCGATATTGGCCGCGATCGCATCGGCAAGGCGCGAAGGTTCCTCAAGCTCGCCGAGCTGAACCGCGGTTTCAGCCGGCAGCTTGCGATTGAGCTTGGCATAATTTTCGAACTGATCGACGACCGAGCGCATCAACGCCTTGACGTCGGGGCTCAGCCGCTCGGCCGCACCTTCGACGCCCTCATCCATGCGATCGGCGCTATCCTCAAGCGCCGGATCGCCGGTTTCGGCGGGCGAGACATCGGCGACCAGATAACCGTCGCGTTCTTCGATCGCGTCGAGCGTGCCGCGTTCCTTGCCGGCGACCAGCACGCGAACCGTGCCGTCGGGCAGCTTGAGCAGCTGGAGAACTTCGGCCGAAACCCCGACATCATACAGGTCATCGCGGCTCGGATCATCCTCGGCAGGATCGAGCTGCGCGACCAGGAAAATCTCCTTGTCGTCGGCCATGGCGGCTTCCAGCGCGGCAACCGACTTGTCGCGGCCGACAAACAGCGGCACGATCATATGCGGGAAGACGACGATGTCGCGCAGGGGCAGAACGGGGTAGGATTGCTTCATGGATACTCCAGCCGCGCCAATCACGGCGCCTCTTCCTATTTATATGGTGCTTGCATGCCGGGCATCAATCACCGGGGCAACCAGACGCCCTTTTCCTCGCTTCTAACGGACCGGAGACCCCCATGGCCCGCATTTCCCTGATGCTTGCCGCCTCGATCGCGGCGCTCACGATTCAACCCGTTCAGGCGCAGGATAGTGGCGGACTTCCGGGTCCCGGCGAACCGGAACTGACTCAGCAGACCGCCAATTCCGGCGGGCCGCTCGATCCCGCACAGGAAAAGGTACGATTCGATTCGGCGGACCTGAAGTTCGAGATATTTCCCGATCGCCATGCGATCGCAGGCGTCGCGACGCTGCATTTCACGGCAAAGGAAGCGACCGACCGGCTGGTGATCGATCTCGACCGCAATCTGCCGGTATCGGCGATCCGCATCGACGGAACCGCACTGCCCGAATCGGCATGGAGCAATCCCGAAGGCCGGATGACGGTCATGCTGCCCCGACCGCTCGCCGCCGGCGAAAGCGTAGCCGCGCAGATCAGCTATGCCGGACAGCCGCATGTCGCAGTTCGGGCACCGTGGATCGGCGGTTTCGTATGGGCGACCACGCCCGACGGCAAACCCTGGATCGCTACGGCAGTTCAGATGCAGGGATGCGACATGTTCTGGCCGTGCATCGATTATCCCACCTACGAACCCGATTTCGTCGATCTCCATATCACCGTGCCGCAAGGGCTGAGCGCGCCGTCCAATGGCGTGTTCAAGGGGATGGATACGCTGCCCGACGGACGGACCACCTGGAACTGGCATGCCGAACATCCGACGCTCTATGGCGTCGCGCTGAATGTCGGGCCCTATGAAGAGATTTCGGGGACCTATCACAGCCGCTATGGCAACGATATTCCTATGTTTTTCTGGCACTTGCCCAATGAAGGCGACAAGCCGGAACAGCTGTTCGCCGAATTCGCACCGACGCTCGATTTCTTCGAAAGCGTGATCGGCCCCTACCCCTTTGCCAGCCAGAAGCTGGGCGTGGTCGAAACCCAGCACAAGGGCATGGAGCACCAGTCGATCAACGCCTATGGCAATAATTATGCGAAGACCGCGAACGGGTTCGACGACCTGTTCCAGCATGAATTCGCGCATGAATGGTTCGCCAATCAGCTGACCGCCAGCAACTGGGACGATTTCTGGCTCCACGAAGGGACCGGCAGCTATATGCAGCCGCTCTACGGCGAATGGCGCGAGGGCCATGGCCGCTACATCAAGATGATGCTCGACATGCGTCCGGGCATCCGCAACCAGCATCCGATCGTGTCCGGCACGCCGCAAAGCGCCAGCGACGTTTATTATGAGGGGCCTGCCGGCGACATTTATTCCAAGGGCGCGTGGGTGCTGCACACGCTTCGCGGACTGATCGGCGACGAAGCGTTCTTCAATTCGCTGCGTCTCGCAATCTATGGCCGTACCGATCCCAAACCGGGCAATTTCGAGCCGGTCTATCGCAGCACGCCCGAATATATCGGCTTCGTCAATCAGGAAGCCGGCGGCGATTATCAGTGGTTCTTCGACGTCTATCTCTATTCCGCCGCGCTGCCCAAGCTTGTGCAAAGCCGCGACGGCGATACGGTCACCTTCACTTGGCAGACCGAAGGCGACAAGCCCTTCCCCATGCCGGTCGACATTTCGGTGAACGGCGACGTCACGACATTGCCGATGACGGACGGCACGGGATCGATCACCGTGCCGCAAGGCGCGCATGTCATCGTCGATCCGGAATCGAAGATCCTGATGCAGTCCGATCAGGTCGATGCCTTTCAGACCTATATGATGCAGCGCGCTCAGGGAGCCCATTGATGACTGTTACGCGTTTTGCCGCCGCCCTTCTTGTCGCGTCGGCGCTGGTTCCTGCCGCTGCCGACGCTCAGACGCTGCGTCGGGGCGAGCCGCCGATCACCGAGCAGACCCAGATTTCCGGTGGCGAGCGGCCCGCCGAACAGGCGGGGCTTCGGCTGAAGCACCTCGACCTTGCGATCGAAGTGTTTCCTGAGGGGCAACGGATCGCGGGCGTCGCCACGCTGACGCTGACCACCGATCGCACGGTGCCGCGCCTGCTCATCGACCTCGACAAGAACCTGCCCGTTTCCGCGATCAGCGTCGACGGGCGCGCTCTTGCAGCGTCGCAATGGAGTAACCCCGAAGGACAGCTTGCGATCACATTGCGCCGTCCGCTCCGCGCGGGCGCGACGGCGAAAGTGAAGATCACCTATGCCGGCACGCCGCACGTCGCGGTGCGCGCGCCGTGGGACGACGGCATGGTCTGGGCGCATACGCAGGACGGCAAGCCATGGATCGCCTCCACCAGCGAAGGCTATGGCTGCGACCTCCTCTATCCGTGTCTCGACTTTCCCGAGGGCGAAGCGAACGCCGTCGATTTGCATTTCACGGTGCCGGCAGGGCTCAAGGCACCGGCCAACGGCACGCTGGTCGGCGTCGATGAGCATAGCGACGGGCGGACGACGTGGAACTGGCACGCGAAAAGCCCCAATCCCTATTCGCTGATGCTCAATGTCGGGCCGTACAAGGAGATTTCGGGCAGCTATCACAGCCAGTACGGCAACGATATCGCGCTCTATTTCTGGCACCTGCCCGGCCACGAAGCCGGCGCGCAGGGGGTGTTCGATGAATTCGCGCCGACGCTCGATTTCTTCGAAACGCTGATCGGCCCCTATCCCTGGGGCGACGAAAAGCTCGCGATTGTCGAGACGCCCTATCTGGGCATGGAGCACCAGACGATCAACGCGTACGGCAATAGCTTCGCCAAGAGTTACAATGGCTTCGACGACCTGTTCCAGCATGAGCTGGCGCATGAATGGTTCGGCAATCAGGTGACGGCGGCCAATTGGGACGATTACTGGATCCATGAAGGCTATGCGCAATATATGCAGCCGCTCTATGGCCTGTGGCGCGAGGGCGACGCCCGGTACGAAGTGATGATGGACGAATTCCGTCGCGGCATCATGAACCAGCACCCGATCGTTTCGGGTCAGGTCCGCACCGAAGAACAGGTCTATGAGGCCGAAAATGGCGGCCCCGGCAATGACATCTATGTGAAGGGTGCGTGGGTGTTGCACACGTTGCGCAACACGATCGGCGACGACGCCTTTTTCGAAGTGACGCGACGGCTGGTTTATGGCCGCGCCGATCCGCGCCCGGGCAATTTCGAGCCGCGGTTCAGCTCGACCCGCGAATATATGGACATCGTCAATGACGTGACGGGGAAGAATTACGACTGGTTCTTCAACGTCTATCTCTATCAGGCGGTGCTGCCCAAAATCGTCGAAGAACGGAACGGCGACACGCTGACGCTCCGCTGGCAGGTTCCGGGCGATGGCCCCTTCCCGCTGCCGATCGAGATACAGGTCGATGGCGAGATTCGGCTGGTGCCGATGTCCGACGGCACTGCCACGCTGAACGTGCCGGCATCGGCACATGTGCTGATCGATCCGCATGCCCGATTGCTGCGCCAGTCGGATCAGATCGACGCCTATCAGGCCTATGCGATGCGCCGCCGCTAATCACCGGGCCGGCGGAGAAAACGGAAGGAAACCGATGCGAATGATCGGGAAGCTGATGGCGATCGCGGTGGCTGTCCTGGCTTTCGCGGCGGCGCCGGCGATGGCGGATGAGACGCAGACCTATTCCGGCACTGTCGGGACGTCCCCTGTGGTGGTTTATCTCGAATCGAACGACGACGGCGTCTCGGGCCAGTATTTCTATAATCGCACCGGCTTCGACATTCCGCTGACGGGCGCTTGGCGCGGCGACACGCTGACGCTCGAATCGCGCACAACGGAAGACAAGCTTGCGTTGCATCGCATCGCGGACGGACTGTCCGGAACGCTGACGACCAAGGCCGGTCGGCGCTTTGTGGTTACGCTGTCGCAGGCGAGTGCCCCCGCGTCCAACCCCGGTTTTCCCGAGGGACTGACCGAATATCAGCGGCTGCGCCTGGCAAGCCTCACCCTGACCCCGGGCGAGCAGCAGACGATCGGCGGAAGAACGATACGCTGGTATAGCGAGGCGCGGTCGGGCACCCGGCTGTTTCGTATCGAAAGCGGATATCCGAAAGCGGTGCTGATGCGTGTCAATGCCGCGCTGACGCAGACACAATGGTCGCATATCGACTGGTGGTTCGGCTGCCCCGGCTGGGACGGCGGCTCGGGGGTCGAGAACGACACTGCCAGCGCGCCGTATCTGGGCGATACGATCATAAGCTATCGCTGGAATGCGTCCTGGGGCTGTGCAGGCACGGCGCACCCTGATTTCGGTATCGAAGGGCACAGCTATTCGGCAGGCACCGGTGCCGAGCTGGAACTCGACGATCTTCTCCGTTTCGGCGACGGGGACGTTCCCGCCGCGCAGACCAGCGCGTGGTACGGCTATCGCAGCGAAACATTCGGTCCGGGCGTGGTCGCGCTGCTCGAACGTCATTATCCCGATGCCATGCGCGTTCCCGAAGACGACGACGGTTGCGATTATACCGATGCCGATGTCTGGAACTTCCCCGCCTGGTATGCGACGCAGCAAGGACTGTATCTCGGTGCCTCTTTCGCCCGGGTGATGCGCGCCTGCGACAATCCGGAATGGTCGGTCATCCCGTGGCAGGCGCTGAACGGACCGGCGGCACCGCAGGGCGTCGATTCTTGACCGGTATCCGCATCATCCCGGCCAGAAACAGCGCGAACACCGCTTGCCACGGCAGATGAACGCAGAGGAACCAGACGATCAGCTTGCCGGCATCATCCTGCGGCACCATCGGGTCGGTCCATTCCAGCCCCCATGCCATGCCCCACGACCCGACCGCCGCCAGGACGATTGTGCCCCAGAATGCGAACCAGAAACTGCTGCGCCGATAGGGCGCCAGACGCAGCGGGACCAGCAGCGCCAGCGACAATGCCGCCCCGACCGCGCCGCCGATCGCGCCGCTGATCATATGTCGCTGAAACGCCAGCCCATCGGTGACGAACCGGTAATTTTCTGTTGCATAGAGCCATGCCAGATAATTGGCGGCGGCATGCGCGATCGGAAGCAGGATAAGGAAATAGACCGCCCGGCGGATGCGCCCGCGGCGATGCAGGCTCATCACCACCCAGGGCATGCCGAATACCGGGGTCAGCAGCACGCTGGGCCCCACCACCGGCGCCAGCACATTGGCGGGATCGGCATTGAACCAGATCGCGGCCGCAAGCGATATGGCATAGGCGAGCGCGCCTAGCTCCAGCCAGCGCAGCGAGCGCCCGAAATCGCGACGGCGCTGGCGGCGAACGGGAGCGTCAGCGGTGGCTGCGGTATGCGATGGGGATGCTGTGGCCGTCACGATCCCTGCTGTGTCTCACGGGATCGGCGCGAAGCAAAGCCGTCTTGCGATCAGACGCGATCCGATCTGACGCAGTTTCGCCCCTGGCTTTTGGCGGCATAGAGCGCGCGGTCGGCGCGCTGGATCGCGTCCTCCAGCGCCGGATCATCGAAATTCGCGACTCCGGCGGAGAAAGTGATCGGCGCGCCGTCGAGCAGGCCGATGGGATTGCATTCCATCTGAAAGGTCAGGCGATCGAGAATCAGCATCGCTTCGGCCACATCGACATCGGCGAACAGCACGACGAATTCCTCGCCGCCCCAGCGCCCGCACAGATCATGGCGGCGCAGTCCGGCCTCCAGCGCCGCGGCGAAGGCAATCAACACGCGATCGCCTTCGCCATGCCCCATGGCATCGTTGACGCGCTTGAAATGGTCGAGGTCGATCAGCGCGACCGCGGCGCCCTTATCGAGACGGCGTTGCGCCACCGCCTGCAGGAACCCGCGCCGGTTGCGAAGCCCCGTCAGCGGATCGGTATTGGCCCGGTCGTCGAGCGACCGCACAAGCTGATCGGTTGCCTGCGCCGCACGATTGACGCTCGCCAGCAACCGCCCGATCACATCGCGACCGCCGGTCGGGAGACGCTCGACTGTCCCGCCGCTTTCCAGCTGCCCCAGGGCATCGGAAGCGATGTGCAGCGGCACCAGCAGCGCATGGATCGCCGCAAGGGCAAAACCCGTTCCGGCAAGCGTCGCCAGCAGTACGACGATGGTCGAAGTCCAGTCCGCCTGACCGTTCCACAATTCCCATCCGATCAGGGAAAGCAGCGGCAGATGCGTCGCAACGAAACAGATGGTGAAGATGCGCAGCCGATAGCTGCCGGGAAACAAGAACGAACTGGCCTGATAAAAACGCACCAAATTCCTCGTCTGAATGATTTCGCGATCCGGGTTGGCGACGAGCACATCCCGCACCCAGCGTTACGAGTATCGATCCAGATCAGGTTAACCTGCGGATAACCCCAGTTTATCCACAGATTCTCATGTCAAAAAGAAAGGGCGGAAAGCAACGCCATCCGCCCTTATCTATAATTTATTGCAGGTTATTCAGGCGGCGCCGCCGGCCTTTTCCTTTTTCGTATAGACGCGGACCGGTTCCTTGCGGCCTTCGACGACGTCCTTGTCGATAATGACTTCGTCGACGCCATCCATGCCCGGCAAGTCGAACATCGTATCGAGCAAGATGCCTTCGAGGATCGAACGCAGCCCGCGCGCGCCGGTCTTCCGCTCGATCGCCTTCTTGGCGATCGCCTGAAGCGCGTCATCGTTGAAGCCGAGCTGGACCGATTCCATGTCGAACAGCTTCTGATATTGTTTCACCAGAGCGTTGCGCGGCTCGGTCAGGATCTTGACCAGCGCGTCGATATCGAGATCCTCGAGCGTCGCGATCACCGGCAGGCGGCCGACAAATTCGGGGATCAGGCCGAACTTGAGCAGATCTTCCGGCTCGGTCTGACGCAGCACTTCGCCGGTCTTGCGCTCCTCGGGAGCCGCGACATAGGCGCCGAAACCGATCGACTTGCCCTGAAGGCGATCGCCGATGATCTTTTCGAGACCCGAGAACGCGCCGCCGCAGATGAACAGGATGTTGGTCGTATCGACCTGCAGGAACTCCTGCTGCGGATGCTTGCGGCCGCCCTGCGGCGGAACGCTGGCGGTCGTGCCTTCCATCAGCTTGAGCAGCGCTTGCTGCACGCCCTCGCCCGACACGTCGCGCGTGATCGAGGGGTTTTCGGCCTTGCGGCTGATCTTGTCGATTTCGTCGATATAGACGATGCCGCGCTGCGCGCGTTCGACATTGTAATCCGATGCCTGCAGCAGCTTCAGAATGATGTTTTCGACATCCTCACCGACATAGCCCGCTTCGGTAAGCGTCGTCGCATCGGCCATGGTGAACGGCACATCGAGGATGCGCGCCAGCGTCTGCGCAAGCAACGTCTTGCCGCAGCCGGTGGGGCCGACGAGCAGGATGTTCGACTTGGCAAGCTCGACATCGGCACCCTTGGCACCGTGATTGAGCCGCTTGTAATGGTTGTGGACCGCGACCGAGAGGACGCGCTTGGCCTGTTTCTGGCCGATGACATAATCATCGAGCACGTCGCAGATTTCCTGCGGCGTCGGCACGCCACCATCCTTTTTCGAAACCAAAGCGGACTTGGTTTCTTCCCGGATGATGTCGTTGCACAGTTCGACGCATTCGTCGCAGATGAAGACGGTCGGCCCGGCAATCAGCTTGCGCACCTCATGCTGGCTCTTGCCGCAGAAGGAGCAATATAGCGTGCTCTTCGAATCGCCGCCTTGAAGATTTGGCATTCAGTTCACCCTTGGCGCCCATCGGGGCGCAACAATCCACCCGCCATCCTACACGCGGGCACGCATCCGGCAATCCAAAATCGGGCGGACAGAGCCTCTGCCCGTCCCGATATCCGCGCATGCCGGCCTTACGCGGATTGAAGGCCAATAGGCCACCAACCGTTAAGCAGCGCCTGACGTATCCTCGGAAACGGCGGGACGCTTTTCAAAAACATCGTCGACCAGGCCGAACGCCTTGGCTTCATCGGCCGAAAGGAACGTGTCGCGATCCATCGCCTTTTCGATCTTTTCGAGAGGCTGGCCGGTATATTTTACATATAGGTCATTCATGCGCGCACGGATGCGCAGAATTTCCTTGGCCTGAATCTCGATGTCGCTTGCCATGCCCTGCGCACCACCCGATGGCTGGTGGATCATGATTCGCGCATTGGTCAGCGCGACTCGCAGGCCCGGTTCGCCCGCAGCCAGCAGGAAGCTGCCCATCGACGCGGCCTGACCGATGCAGACGGTGCCGACGCGCGGGCGGATATACTGCATGGTATCGTGGATCGCCATGCCGGCGGTCACCACGCCACCGGGCGAATTGATGTACATCCAGATGTCCTTCTTCGGATTTTCCGATTCGAGGAACAACAACTGGGCAGTGATCAGCGACGCCATATTGTCTTCGACCGGTCCGGTCACGAACACGATGCGTTCGCGCAGCAAGCGCGAAAAGATGTCGAAGCTGCGTTCGCCACGGCTCGACTGTTCGATGACGATGGGGACCAGCGCTCCGGTTTCGGGGTCGAAGGTCATTTGGCCGGAAAGGGGATGCATGTCGGGAAATCTCTTATTTCTGTTTTGCCCGCCCTTACATCGGCGCTCGGATCGCGGGGCGCAAGGGGGGATTGGCCCGGTTAGGGATGCTTTGGCACGAATGACGAAAATGGCGGTTTTGCGTACAAAGTTCGCACCGATTCGCGCCACGACGCGCGTACGCACGCGCCCCCGCGCGAGGCCGGGAAGGATAATCGCAGCATCGCCATTCACCCGCGATGGCACAAACTGCGCCTGTAGGACAGGCCCGTGACCGCGACAGTCGGTTGGTCAATGCGTGCTAGCGTTGCTCGTCGCGAACGGCGAGCGGGCCCGGCACCGCCAGATAGGCAAGCCGGCGCACCTCACGCCGGCCGCGCACCACCGTATCGAGGATCAGGCCGCAAAAGCCGCTGAGAAAGGCGAGCAGCATCAGCCCCGTGCTGAGCACTGCGGTGGGCAGGCGCGGAACCAGCCCGGTTTGCCAATAAGTGAGCGCCAGCGGGAACGCGAGAAGGATCGAAACCGCCGCCAGCGCGACTGCAATCCATCCGAAGAACAGCATCGGCCGCTCCACCCGGTACAGCGTCGCGATGGTGCGCGCGATGCGCAGCCCGTCGCGATAGGTGGACAGTTTCGAATGCGATCCTTCGAGCCGCGCGAAATAGCGGGTTTCGATTTCGCCCACCGGCATTCGCAGTTCGAGCGCGTGGACGCTGATCTCCGTCTCGGTTTCGAATCCGCGGCTGAGCGCAGGAAAACTCTTCACGAAACGCCGCGAAAACACCCGATAGCCGGAGAAAATATCGGTAAAGCTCCGCCCGAACAGTCCGGCGAGCACGCCGGTCATCATCCGGTTGCCCAGCACATGGCCGCGCCGATAGGCCTCCGCCGCTTCATGGACGCGCGCGCCGACGACCATGTCGAGCCCTTCGCCCAGCAACCGTTCGACCATCGCCGGCGCCGCCGCCGTGTCATAGGTCGCGTCGCCATCGGCCATCACATAGATGTCGGCATCGACATCGGCGAACATCCGACGGACGACATGGCCCTTGCCCTGCATCCGTTCGCTGCGGACGATCGCCCCCGCTGCCGCGGCAACGCGCATCGTCCCGTCGCTGCTGTTGTTGTCATAGACATAGATCGCCGCATCGGGCAGCGCGGCGCGGAATTCGCCGACCGTCTTCGCGATCGCGGCTTCTTCGTTATAGCAAGGCAGGATTACGGCAATGCGAGGCGTCATCGCGTCGCCATAGGGCGAGACGGCGCCGGTTTCGATATTTTTCTGCTGTGGCGCCGCAGGAGATCGCACCCGCCGCATTGCGCGCGCCGGTTCCCGTCTTCGTCGCCGCTGCGCAGGCAGAGGCCTATCGCTGTGCCGCGATTTACCGCCGCTGACACAGGAATTCGCCTGCATGTGTCATTTGCATCGCGAGACGGTGCAGACATGGGCCCCTGCCTGCGCAGGGGCGACGGGTGCTGGACGAAAGGATGGCGGAGGGACGTCGCTGCGCCCTTCCCCGCGAAAAAGAAAAAGGCGGGGTGAAACCGCAGCTTCCCCCGCCCTGTTTCCCGTTTCCGAACCTGTGAAATCAGCTGTCGGCGTCAGCCTTCTTCGCCGGAGCCTTCTTGGCGGCCGGTTTCTTGGCTGCAGGCTTCTTTGCCGCAGGCTTTTCTTCGCCTTCTGCGGCATCAGCCTTCTTGGCCGGTGCCTTTTTCGCAGCCGGCTTCTTCGCCGGAGCTTCTTCCTTGGCTTCGGCAGGCTCGGCCTTTTTGGCAGCGGCCTTCTTCGCCGCAGGCTTCTTGGCCGGCTTGTCGTCATGGTCGTGGTCGCAGTCCGGACCATGGACGTGCGGAACCGCGCCTTCTTCGCTCTCGATCGCCGCTTCGAGTTCTTCGCGGCTCACTTCGCGTTCGGTGATTTCGGCCTTGTCGAACAAGAAGTCGACGACCTTGTCCTCGAACAGCGGCGCACGCAGCTGAGCGGCGGCCATCGGCTCCTGCTGGACATATTGGAAGAACCGCTCGCGATCTTCCGGGCGATACTGCTGTGCCGCCTGCATGATCAGCCGGTTCATTTCCTGCTGGCTCACTTCGACGCCATTGGCATTGCCGATTTCCGAAAGCAGGAGGCCCAGGCGGACGCGGCGCTCGGCGATCGCACGATAATCGTCGCGTTCCTTTTCGAGATCGGCCTTGGCCGCCTCGGCATCATCCTCATGCTCGGCTTCGTGCTGCAGCTGGTGCCAGATCTGATCGAATTCCGCGTCGACCATCGACGGCGGCACTTCGAAATCATGGCCCGCGGCGAGCTGATCGAGCAGCTTGCGCTTCATATAGGTGCGAGTGAGGCCGTTATGTTCCTGCTCGATCTGGCCCTTGATCAGGCCCTTGAGCTGCTCAAGGCTCTCCAGACCCATATTCTTGGCGAAATCATCGTCGATCTTGCTTTCGCCCGCGACCTTGATCGTCTTGATGACGAGATCGAACGTCGCCGGCTTTCCGGCCAGATCGGCAACGCCATATTCCTCGGGGAAAGTGACTTCGATCGTCTTTTCGTCGCCTGCCTTCACGCCCACCAGCTGGTCTTCGAAGCCCGGGATCAGACGGCCCGAACCGATTTCGATCGACATGTCCTCGCCGGTGCCGCCGTCAAAGGCGACGCCGTCGACCTTGCCTGCGAAATCCATGACGACCATGTCGCCTTCCTTCGCCTTGCGGGTCTTGGGCGCGTCTTCCCAGCTCTTCTGCTGGCTGGCGATCTGCTCGACCTGCTCATCGACCTTCTCGTCGGCGACCGGAACGACCAGGCGTTCGAGCTTGAGCCCTTCGATCGACGGCGTCGGCACCTCGGGCAGCACTTCCAGCTCGACCTTCACTTCGGCGTCCTTGCCGGGCTCATAGCCGTCAGCGAGGTTGACCGACGGCGCCATGGCCGGGCGCAGCTGTTTTTCGGCGATCAGCTTCTGAACGCCTTCCTGAATCGTCGTATTGAGCGCGTCGGCGGCCAGCGCCTCGCCATGCATCTTGCGAATCAGATTCGCAGGCACCTTGCCGGGGCGGAAACCGGGCATGCGGATCTGCGGTGCAAGGCGCTTCACCTCGGCATCGACGCGGGCGTCGACATCCTTCGGGGTGATGGTCATCGTATAGGCGCGCTTCAGGCCCTCGTTCAACGTCTCGACAGTCTGCATTTCCACGCTTTCGTGCTTGAATCCGGAAAAAGGCGCCGTCCGCGCTCACATAGCGCAACAGTCCTGGTGCGGGCGAAGGGAGTCGAACCCCCACATCTTTCGATACTGGAACCTAAATCCAGCGCGTCTACCAGTTCCGCCACGCCCGCAGGGGACACCGCCGATCGGCGGCGTCTATAGCAGTCATGCGCGCCGTAGCAAGTTCGGCAAGCAACTCGAATGCGGGACAGTTCGTTGATTGCGACGAACAGGAGTTGAAAACATGCCCGTAGAGCCCCCTATTCCGCCCGAAACGCGGCCCCGGCCTGCCCCCGCAGAACCGACTCAGCCGCCGCCGGAAACCCCGCCGCAGCCTGCCCAGCCGGGTCAACCTACCGAACCGGGGCCGGAAGTGACGCCGATCGGGCCCGATATCGATGTTCCCGATCCCGGCCAGCCGGACCCGGGCATCGCCCCGGGCCAGCCGGTGGCCTGAACCGCGGCTCAGTCCTCCTTGCACACGGTGCCGCCGCCATAGCCTTCATAGGTGGTGCACCGGACAACGCCGCTGCGCGGCGGCGGTCGATACCCGCCCGATCGGGAAGAGCCGCTGCCGACATAGGGGCCTGAACTTTGCGCCGCGCGCTGGCGTTCGGCCTCGGCGCGCTGCCGCTCGCGTTCGTTAAGCCGCTGGCGTCGCGCCAGTTCGGTGCGCGCAAGCTGCCCTGCCCGTTCGCCGCCATAATAATGTTCGATCGTGTAGAGATCATTCTGGTTCACGTAGTTCATCCGGCCCAGTTCGGCGACGCGCGTGATCGCATAGCGGGTCGAAGCCTGATTGCGCGCCTCATTGACGGCATAGGCGACCGATCCGCCCCAATTATTGAAGCTGAATCCCTGATCGACGATGAACATGTGATAGGCGTCGTTCGGACCATATTGCCGCACGCGCGAAGCCAGCGTCCGCAGGTTCGGCAGCGAATCACAGAAATCCTGCGCACCATGGCCACAGGCTTTTTCCGAGAACCACAGCGCTTCGGCTGAACGTTGCGCAAAAACGGTGGTCGACATGTCGCCGATCAGGTTGCTGCCGATCGCGCAGGAGGTCGGCTCGCCCATCTGGCAGGTTTTCCGCGCATAGATGACGCCCTGATCCGGATTGCGAAACGGCGATTCCGGGTCGGCATAGAGCCGCAGCATGGCATAGCAGGCTTCGAGATCGTTGCCCCGGCATCCCGGTTCGCCATAGCGGCGCACCTTGCGATAATCGTTATAAGGCCCTGAGGGCACTTCGCCGGAATAGCCCGCCGCGACCAGCGCCGCGTCACCGCATGCATCGGCGTCACCGGCCGCACAGGCCTGATCGTAAATGGCATAGAAACGCGCGCCGTCGCGAATGCCATATTGCGCCTGAAGCAGCAGCGGCCACAATTCGTGGCAGGCATCGCTAATGCCGCGTCGGCAGGCCGGCTCCAGATAATCGGCAGCAGCGCGATATTCGCGCCGGTCCTTCATTGCCTTTGCCTTGGCGACACAGGGCGCCATCGCGCTTGCCGAACATTCGGTGGCGGCGGACGTCTGAGCCTGCGCGACAGCGCCGGGAAGAAACAGGGTGGCCGCGGATATCGCAATCGCGATGATCGGCCGGGCGAGCGCATGAACCGGACTATTCATGCCGCGAAAACTGACCCGCTTTTGCGATCATGACAACGCAGTAACGATATTTGTAATGATTGGCGTGGCCAAAGATGAGCCCGGGGAATCGTGGACATTCCCCGGGGCTGCTCCATGCGCTTTACTGCTTTGCGGTCAGATCGATGATCCGGTCGCGATCATAGGCGATCACACCGGGTATCGCCGGGATGCGGTATGTCGCGACTCCAAAATAATTCGGCAATTTGCCGGCCGGGTGCAGGTCTGCGGCGCGTAACGGCAAACCGCTGGCGACGATGCGCGAATCCAGGTCCACGCCCTCGGGAAGCGATCCGAACACGCGCAGTGGCGTTTCATGGTCGGTCGGATCCTGCATCGCATTGAGTGCGGGCATGTCCAGAAAACCGAGATCGGTGACTTCGCCCGCGCGCACTTCGAATCTGACGCTGCCCATGCAGAAGCACAGGCCGGGCCGGGCGTCACCGTTCGGCTGCCTCAAAAGACCATAAATTCGATAGGTACCCGGCGGGAGCTCCTCCAGATAGACCGAAACGGTGTTCTTGGCGAAGCGATTGAGCGGCCCTATGCTGAACATTTCGAGCTGTTCGATCGGCGTGAATTCGAAATTCTCGTCGGTCGGCTCGACCGGTTCCTCCGGAGGGTCGCCAACAGGATTGAGATTCCAGCGTTGCAGCCGCCGTTCGTAGCGCGTGCGATCCTTCGGATAGTCCTCCTGAGCCTCGGCCAGCGCCTCACCGCGCAGTCGGGCATATTCGGCCAGATCGGCCTCGGTCGGCTCCTTGATCAGATAGAGGGGCGATATGCCGTTCAGCCGATACATCAGATAGGCCTTGGCAGGATCGAGCTGTGCGTCCGGCTTGTCCCTGACCGCCTTGTGATCGACGAACACGTAATCGTCATCGCGGGTCATCCCCTTCGCCATGACGACCGGCTGGGTGAGGGCTGCCAGCAGCAGCGCGGAAATCATTGCGCGGTTCATTGGCCCAACTCCGCGCCTTGCGGTTCCCAGGACGAGGCGACCAGCGCCTGCTGGCGCAGCATGATGTCACGCGGCCCGGCCTTTACATGCCGGTTGCCCTCTTCAAAATTGAAGGTCTGCCACACATCCTTTGGCAGGCCGTATCGGCCATATCCCTTGTAGAACATGCAGTTCCGCATGTTGGTACGACGAAGCGCGCGGCGTTCTCCCGATCCATAGATTGCGTCGGCCAGCACACTCCCCAGCGCACTGCCGACCGACCCGGCGATCGTGCCGGTATAGGGATAATAGGCCGGTTGATAGCCGATCGAACTACGCAAACCGCTGGCATAGCCGTCGCATTCGCGGATATCGGCATAGGCCGTGGCGAAATCGGTTTCGTCGCGGTGGAAGACATAATATTTGTCATAGTCTTCCCTGTCCGATGGCGTCGCGGTGAACACCATATCGGGCATTTCGACATTCGCAGCGTCGGCGTTGGTTACGTCCGTTGGACCAAAAGGTGATGCGCTGTCGGCAAGATAGACCGGCGCCGCTTCGGAAGCGACATCACGCGCTCCCTGCTGATCTTCCGCCCTTGATTCGGAAATCGCGACATCGGTCGCTTCGGTGATCGGTGCAGCTGCTTCTACCGTTTCCTGCGCATGCAGCACAGGAACGCCAACCACACCAGCCGCAAATGCAGCGGCGCAGATCAGTTTCATATTCCCCCCAATATTTCACGACAGCGCGTGCGCGCCGCCATGATCGAAGGGGATAATCACGGCCGGTAACTTGGCAAGCAAATAAAGCGCACCAACAATTACTTGTCATCAATTGGTCATTTGCACCGTTGCGAATACCGTATCCGCGAACCCGTTTCCTGCATGTGACAGCCGGCAAACCGGCCGCTAATGGGGCGACCATAGCTGCAACGGGGCCGCTCCTTGTCCGTTCTTCCGGTTGTCCTTCCCATCTTCGCGATCATCGCCGCCGGCTTTGCATTCGGCCGACTTCGCGTCGTTGGCGAAGACGGCGTCGCGCTGCTCAACCACTATGTCGTGTGGCTGGCATTGCCCGCGCTGATGTTCGATTTCATGGCAGAGGCGGACTGGGCGCTGCTCGGGCAGGCGCGGTTCGTCGCCGTCTTTGCGGTCGGGATGGCCGTCACGTTCGGCCTGTCGCTGTTCTTCTCACGCCGCAGCCCGCTCGGCGAACGCGCGATCCAGGGGCTGGCCGCAGGCTATTCGAACACCGCCTATCTGGGCATCCCGCTGCTCGGCGGACTGCTCGGCACGCTGGGCGTCGCCGCGGCGATGCTCGCTTCGATGCTGACGGTGTTCCTGCTCTTCGCGATTTCGGTCGCGCTGGTCGAGTTCGACATCCACCGCGGTGCAGGAATCGGCAGGACGCTGGGCCGCGTGGCAATCGGCGTGATCCGCAATCCGCTCGTCTTCGCGCCGGTCGCGGGGTTGATATGGAATGCCCTGGGGCTCGGCATGCCTGCCCCTGCCAAGACGTTCCTGACGATGCTGGGCGCGTCGACCACGCCGGTGGCGCTGGTGACGATCGGGGCGTTTCTGGCGATCCCGCGCCCCAGCGCGCCGGTCGGCCCCACCGTGATCACGACGACCCTCAAGCTGCTGGTGCAACCCGCAGTGACGGCGGCGATGCTGCTGATCCTGCCGATGTCGCGCGAATGGGCCGCCGCCGCGCTGCTGCTCGCGGCCATGCCGACCGGTACCGGGCCGTTCATGGCGGCCCAGCTCTACGAGCGTGACGTCGCGCTGACCGCGCGGGTGATCCTGATCTCGACGCTGATTTCGGTGGCGACGCTCAGCGTGCTGGCGATGGTGCTGTTGGGGTAGTCATTCACAATGCGCGTCATCCCGGGCTTGACCCGGGATCCAGCTTCTTCTGTTCTTCGGTCGGTCGAGAAAGGCAGCTGGACCCCGGCTCAAGGCCGGGGTGACGCCAATAGGTAATTACTCCGCCACCCGCTCCGCCTTCAAAATCGTCACCGGTTCCTCGGGCACCTGACCCTGAAACACGCCCTGTATCGTCGCGGTGTCGGAAACCGGCGCGTCGAAGATCGACAGCAACACGTCCATCCCCTCGACCACGCGGCCGAATGCGGCGTTGCCCAGCTTGTCGCCATCGCCCTCGGCATCGCGATGGGCGTCGAACGCGCCGCTCTGATCGCCGAGCACGATCACGAACTCGCCCTGCCCGGTTCCCGGCTCGGCGCGGGCGACGGTGATGGTGCCGTCGCTGTGCGTCAGGCCGGTCTGCGTCGTCGGTTCGTGCGCGATCGGCGGATAGACGCGATCACGCGCGTTCTGGACGCCGAACTGGACAAAGCCCCAGCGGGTATCGACCTTCACCACGCGATAGAATTTCACGCCGTCGAGCCGGTGATGATCGACATAGCGCAGGAAATTCGCGGCGGTGACCGGCGCGCGATCGGTCTCTATCTCCAGCACGATGCGGCCCGCGCTGGTATCGAGCGCGACGCGATCGGTGGCGGGCGGCGGCAGTTGCTGCACCACTTCCTGCGCCCGTGCCGGCCCAATGAGCAATGCCGCCGCCAGCATCAGCATCGCTCCGATCGCCGCAATCCACCGCATCCCCGTCTCCCCTATCCGAACATTCCGATCAGTTCCTGCCCGCATAGCGCCACGAAGAGCAAGGCCGCAGCGCCCAGCACGAGGTTGGAGAGCCATCCGTTGCGGCCCTCCACCGGCATGTCGCCCCGGTTGAGCAGCAGGAGCAGCGTGACCGCGAGGAACGGCATGAAAAACGCGCCGAACGCGCCATAGAGGATGACGAGAAAGAACGGCTTGCCAAGGAACAGCAGCAGCATCGGCGGGAAGGTGAGCCAGAGCAGATAGGCGCGGTACGGCAGGCTGCGCTCCGGGTCCGGCTCTTCGCGTCCGCCGACATGCGCGACGAAATCGGCGAACATCAGGCTGACGCCCTGCCATACGCCGAGCAGCGAGGAAAAGGCGCTGGCCGCGAAGCCGATCAGGAACGCCATCGCGATCGGACGCCCGAATCGATCGGCGAGGATGTCGCTGAGATCGACCAGCCCCTTGCCGCCCGATGCGAGCGCAACCTGCGCACCATAAAGGAGTTCCGCGCCGACGATCAGCATCGCGATCACGAACACGCCGGTCACGGCATAGGCGACACTGTTGTCGAGCCGCATCACGCCCAGCCAGGCCGGGCCACGCCAGCCCTTGGCATGCGTCCAATATCCATAGGCGGCGATCGTAATCGTGCCCCCCACCCCGCCGATCAGACCGAGCGTGTAGAAGAGCGAACCCGCTGGCACGCTCGGCGCAAGGCCGCTCGCCACTTCGCCCAGATGCGGCATCACTAATATCGCGAGACCGACCATCACCACGAACATCACCGCGACGAGCAGCTTCATCACGGCCTCGAACGCAGGATAGTGATTGAACCAGACGAAGACGAAGCCGGTAAGCCCGGCGAGAATCGCCCAGCCCCAGAGCGGGAGGAACGGCATCATCGCGGCGAGCGGCAGCGCAGTCGCGCTCATCGCCGTCGCGCCATAGATGAAGCCCCAGACGATGATGTAGGCACCGAAATACCAAGCGGTCCAGCGGCCCAGCGACTGCCACCCCTGAAAGATGGTGCGCCGGCTGACGAGGTGATAGCGGCCCACTCCTTCGGCCAGCGCGATCTTGACGATGCAGCCGATGATCGCCGCCCATAGCAGCGCATAGCCGAACCGCGTGCCGGCGATCAGCGTTGCAACCAGATCGCCGGCGCCCACACCCGTCGCCGCCGCGACCAGCCCCGGCCCGATCAGTCTCCAGCGGCTGCCGGTCGGCGCGCTATTTTCCGTTTCCATTCGAAACCTTTTTTGCTGGCACCGGAACGAATCCGCTGGCAAGGATGCCGCCATGACGGACGACATTCCTTCTCTCCCTGCGCTGATCGCTTCCTTGCCCGATATCGAAGCGCCGCGCATCCTTATTCCCGATGGCTGGAAACAGGGGCGCACCGCCTATGGCGGGCTGACCACGGCGCTGGCGCTGGCAGTGGTCAAGCGGCGCTGGCCCGATCTGCCGCCGCTGCGATCGGCGCAGATTGCGTTTGTCGGGCCGGTATCGGGCGAAGCGGAAATCCGGACCGAGCTGCTGCGGCGCGGGCGCACCGCCGCCTATATTCAGGCGGATGTCGTGTCCGACGGCGCGCTGGGCGTGCGGATCACGTTCATTTTCATGCATGCGCGCGAATCGCATGTGGAACTGCCGCCGCGCAGCCTGGATCCCGCACAGATCCCCCTGCGCAAACCACCCACCGATATCCCCTCGATGGCGCCGAGCTTCGTTCGCAACTTCGATATCCGCTCGACCGGCGAAGAACAGCAGGGCGTCGCGCATATGTCGCGCTGGGCGCGGCTGCGCGATCGCACGGGGCTCGATCCGATGGTGGAGCTGGCAGTGATCGGCGACGTCCTGCCCCCCGCCGCGATGCGCCTGTTCCGCGAATTCGGGCCGCTCAGTTCGATGAACTGGCAGATCAACCTGCTGGTCGAACAGCCCGAGACCGAGGATGGCTGGTGGCTGTTGCGCACCACCAGCGATCACGTCCAGTCGGGATCGAGCGGGCAGCAGATGAGCATCCACAACAGCCGCGGCGAAGCGATCGCCACGGCTACGCAGTTTGTCGCACTGTTCGTTTAGGCGGTCTTAGACGTCGGGGAAGCTGTCGTCGGCAACGCCGGGGGTGCCCTGAGGCGCCTGTACCTGCGGCGTCGGCGGTGTGGCCGATTGGCGCGGCGGGGCATCGGGCATCGGCGCCTGATCCTCGGACACTTCGCCGACCTGACGATATTTGCCGATTTCGCTGATCTGCTGCGCGGTCATCCCGGCATAGGCCGCGCGGGCAGCGTCGGAGATCGACACCACCACATCGGGGATTTCGGCCGTGCGCACGTCATCCTTGCCGCGAATGACATAGGCCGAGTTGAAGAAGGGACGCACCTTCACATAGTCGACCATATAGGCCGCGTCATTGGTGACAGGTTTCGGTCCATCGGCCGACATTGCTTCGCCTCCGCATCGCAATCATTCAGGCCCTGGAATGCGCACAATAGCGCAACGCGAAGCATCGCGAACCCGCGTATTTAAACGCAGATTCGCGATCAGATTCCGCTAACCATGTCGGTGGTTCAGCCGAGCGCCTTTTTCAGCAATTCGTTGACGACCTGCGGATTGGCCTTGCCCTGCATCGCCTTCATCGTCTGACCGACGAAGAAGCCGAACAGCTTGTCCTTGCCGCCGCGATATTCGACGACCTTGTCCTCATTGGCGGCCATGATGTCGGCAATCACCTTTTCGATCGCACCGGTATCGCTGGTCTGCTTCAGCCCCTTTTCCTCGACGATCTTGCCGGGCTTGTCGCCGGTTTCGAGCATGATCTCGAACACCTGCTTGCCGATCGTGTTGGAGATGGTGCCATCGGCGATCAGCGCGAGCAATTCGGCGCCCTGTTCGGGCGAAACCGGGCTGGTTTCGAGGCTCTCGCCAAGGCGATTGAGCGCGCCGAACAGATCGGAGATCAGCCAGTTCGCCGCGGCACGCGCGACTTCGGGTTCGCCCTTGCCCTGCACCCGCGCGCTTTCGGCGAGCAGCGCTTCGAACCAGCGCGCCGTGGCGGCATCGGCGGTCAGTACGGCGGCGTTATACGCGGTCAGCCCCAGATCGCCTTCATAGCGACGACGCTTGGCATCGGGCAGCTCGGGCAGGCTCGCCTTGCATTCGTCGAGAAACGCATCGTCGAGTTCGAGCGGCAGCAGATCGGGATCGGGGAAATAGCGATAGTCATGCGCGTCTTCCTTTGACCGCATCGACCGGGTTTCGCCCTTGTCCGGATCGAACAGGCGGGTTTCCTGAACGATCTTTCCGCCGCTCTCGATCACTTCGACCTGACGCTGCGCTTCGCTCTCGATCGCCTGCATGACGAAGCGGACCGAGTTGACGTTTTTCGTTTCGGTACGCGTTCCGAGTTCGCCGCCGGGCTTGCGCACGCTGACATTGACGTCGGCGCGCATCGAACCCTGATCCATATTGCCGTCGCACGACCCGACATAGCGCAGGATCGAGCGGAGCTTGGAAAGATAGGCACCGGCTTCCTGCGGCGAGCGCATGTCGGGGCGGCTGACGATTTCCATCAGCGCCACGCCGGTGCGGTTCAAGTCTACATAGGAGCGCGTCGGATGCTGATCGTGCATCAGCTTGCCGGCGTCCTGCTCGACGTGAATCCGCTCGATACCGATCGTCTTGGTCGGCGAATCGGGGTCTTTCTCGTCCAGTTGGACGTCGATCGCGCCCTCGCCCACCAGCGGGTGATAGAGCTGGCTGATCTGATAGCCCTGCGGCAGATCGGCGTAGAAATAATTCTTGCGATCGAAGCGGCTATATTTGTTGATCACCGCGCCCAGCGCCATGCCGGTGCGCACCGCCTGGCGGATGCATTCGCGATTGGGCACGGGCAACATGCCGGGCATCGCCGCGTCGACCAGGCTGACCTGCGTATTCGGCTCCGCCCCGAACGCGGTCGGCGCGCCCGAAAACAGCTTGGCCTGCGTCGTCACCTGCGCATGGACTTCAAGGCCGATCACGACCTCCCATTCGCCAGTGTCGCCATGGATGCGGTAGGTTGATTCCGTCATTTTCTCACCGTTCGTCCCGAGCGAAGTCGAGGGACGTATCACAAGCGTTCCGAAACCGTGTCTCGACTGCGCTCGACACGAACGGAACCAAAAAACTCACCACCAGGCCTCGGGCCGTGCGGTAAACCCGGCACGTTGTTCGATCGCCAGACCGGCATTCAGCACGCCCTGTTCGTCGAGCGGCTTGCCGATGATCTGAAGGCCGAGCGGCAGGCCGCTCTTGTCGAGACCGCCAGGCACGCTCATCGCGGGCAGGCCGGCGAGCGAGCTGGGCACAGTGAAGACGTCGTTCAGATACATCGCCAGCGGATCGTCCGATTTCTCGCCCAGCGCGAAGGCGGCGCTCGGCGCGGTCGGCGTCAGCAGATAGTCGCATTCCATCCACGCATTTTCAAAGTCGCGCGCGATCAGCGTGCGGACCTTTTGCGCCTGCGTGTAATAGGCATCGTAGAAACCGGCGGAGAGCACATAGGTGCCGATCATGATGCGGCGCTTCACTTCGTCGCCGAACCCGGCGGCGCGCGTCGCGGCATACATTTCCTGAAGGTTCGCGCCTTCGGGAAGTTCACGCAGGCCATAGCGGACGCCATCATAGCGGGCGAGGTTCGAAGAACATTCGGCGGGCGCGATGATGTAATAGGCCGGCAGCGCATATTTGGTGTGCGGCAGCGAAACCTCGACGATTTCGGCGCCAGCATCCTTCATCCAGTCGATACCCTGCTGCCACAAGGCATCGATTTCGGCGGGCATATTGTCGACGCGATATTCCTTGGGAATACCGATCTTCTTGCCGCGCATGTCGGAATTGAGGCCCGCCTCCCATTTGGGGACCGGCAGTTCGAGCGACGTAGCGTCCTTGGGATCGAAGCCCGCCATGGCTTCGAGCATGATCGCGCAATCCTTGACGTCATGCGCCATCGGCCCGGCCTGATCGAGCGAGCTGGCGAAAGCCACCACGCCCCAGCGCGAACAGCGGCCATAGGTCGGCTTGATCCCCGAAATGCCGGTAAAGGCCGCAGGCTGACGGATCGAACCGCCGGTATCGGTGCCGGTCGCCGCCGGCACGATGCGCGCCGCGATCGCCGAGGAGCTGCCGCCCGAGCTGCCGCCCGGTGCCAGCGGGGCATTGTCGCCGCCACCCCGCCGCCAGGGCGAGATCACATTGCCGAAATAGCTCGTCTCATTGGACGAACCCATGGCGAACTGATCGAGGTTGAGCTTGCCCAGCATCCCCGCGCCGGCTTCCCACAAATGGCGCGAAACGGTCGATTCATACTGGGGGATGAAGCCTTCCAGCATGTGGCTGGCCGCCGTGGTCTGCACGCCCTTGGTGCAGAACAGGTCCTTCATGCCGATCGGCACGCCGGCAAGCGGCTTCAGCGTCTCGCCCGCCGCGACCGCGTCATCGGCGGCCTTGGCAGCGGCGATGGCGTGATCGGGGGTTTCGACGATGAAGGCATTGAGCGCCTTTGCCTTGCTCACCTTGACGATGAAGGCGTCGGCGACCTCGCGTGCGGAAAAGGCCTTGGTGCGGATGCCGTCGCGCAATGCGGCGACGCCCAGATCGGTTACGTCGGTCATGCGCGGCCTCCGTTGCCCGAAAATGCTCCGTTTGCGCTGAGCCTGTCGAAGCGCTGTTCTGCCTTGCTTATCGGCGCGCAGAAGAAGGACGGGGCTTCGACAAGCTCAGCCCCAACGGTGTGGGTGTAGGACGGGTGCGCGAACATCATTCCACCACCTTCGGCACGGTGAAGAAGCCATGTTCGCCCTGCGGCGCATTGGCGAGGACGGCATCGCGCTGGTCGCCCTCAGTGACGACATCGTCGCGCAGGCGCAGCGTGTTGGGGATGACAGCCGTCATCGGCTCAACCGACGACGTATCCACCTCGCCCAGCTGCTCTACCCAGCCGAGGATATTGTTGAGCTCTGGCGTCAGCCGTTCGGCTTCCGCGTCGGTGATCGCGATGCGGGCAAGGCTCGCCACCTTGCGCACAGTGTTCTGGTCTACGGACATGCTTCGGCGGCTAGCACCGCCACGCGCGGGCGCGCAATGCTATTCGCGCATGTCTATTCGAAAGGCTCGCCCACCGGCTCCCCGCCAACGAAGATCTGGCGGCTTTCGACCGTGCGGATTTCGATGTCGCCCCTGGCAAAACCCTCGCGAAGACGCGCGGACTGGGCTTCGCCGCGCTCGGCATCCAGCGCGGAGACATTGGCCCAGCCATCATCGGTGCGAACCAGACGCGTACCCTTGCATCCCACGCCATAGAAGGGCGCCGGTTCCAGCACCGCGCGGGGATTGGACTCAGGCTTCGATTGCGCTTCGACCGGCTGCTCCGGCGCGGCGAAACAATCATTGGGAAGCACGAACGCCTCATCCGCCCCTTCGGTGTAGAGCAAGGTGCATCCGCGATCGCGCGCGCAGCCCCAGACACCGCCAATCACTTCCGAAAGCGAATCCGGCAACGCCACCTCGGTCGGCAGGATGCGGAGCTTTTCGCCGGCAGTGGCGGCATTTTCCGCCTCCTGCTGCGCCTGAACACCGTCCCAGCGATTTTCCCATTTCAGCGCATCTTTCGCCGCCGTCCGGATCTCGGGCTTGTCGCTCTCCGCCAGTCGCT